>CAXTLC010000022.1:28169-56422 GCA_964245075.1 uncultured Acetobacteraceae bacterium | reverse complement strand
TTCCCGCTGATGCCGCGCATGTACATGGCCATCGCGCGGGAAGACCGCTTCCCCATTACCGACATCATGCGGCAAACGCCGGCGATCCCGGCCAACTGCCAGTGGGCGGTGTTCCTCCGCAACCATGACGAGCTGACGCTGGAGATGGTGACCTCCGGCGAGCGCGACTACCTGTGGGAAACCTACGCCGCCGACCGGCGCGCCCGGCTGAACCTGGGCATCCGCCGCCGCTTGGCGCCCCTGCTGCAACGGGACCGGCGGCGGATCGAGCTGATGAACAGCCTGCTGCTTTCCATGCCCGGCACGCCGGTGATCTATTACGGCGACGAGATCGGCATGGGCGACAACATCTTCATCGGCGACCGCGACGGCGTGCGCACGCCGATGCAGTGGTCGGTGGACCGCAACGGCGGCTTCTCCCGCGCCGACCCGGCGACGCTGGTGCTGCCGCCGATCATGGACACGCATTACGGGTTCCAGGCGGTGAACGTGGAGTCGCAGGCCAGCGACCCGCACTCGCTGCTGAACTGGATGCGGCGCATGCTGGCCGTGCGGTCGCGCCACCACGCGTTTGGCCGCGGCACCCAGCGATTCCTCTATCCCGGCAACCGCAAGGTGCTCGCCTACCTGCGCGAGCACACGTTCGAGGACGGGACGGAGGAGACGATCCTCTGCGTGTCCAACCTGTCGCGGTCCGCCCAAGCGGTGGAGCTGGACTTGTCCGCCCTGGCCGGACGGGTGCCGGTGGACATCGTCGGCGGATCGGTCTTCCCGCCTGTGGGGCAGCTCTCCTACCTGCTGACCCTGCCGCCCTACGCATTCTACTGGTTCCTTCTCGCATCGGATTCACAGATGCCCACCTGGCACACGCCACAGCCCGAAGCGCTGCCCGAGTTCTCCACCATCGTGCTGCGATCCTCGCTGGAGGAGGTTCAGCCCGGCTATGGCCGCAACCTGCTGGAAAAGGAGGCGCTGCCGGTTTACCTGCCCAAGCGCCGCTGGTTCGCTTCCAAGACCGAGACGCTGACGAGCGTTCGCATCGCCTACTTCGCGCTGATCAACCCGCCGCCGGACGCGATCTTCATAACCGAAGCCGAGGTCTCGTTCGGCGACCGCACGGAACGCTACGCGCTGCCGATGGGCATCGTGTGGGAGGAAGAAGCGGTGGGCAACCTGCCCGCGCAGCTTGCCATGGCGCGCGCCCGGCTCGGGCCGCGGGTGGGCTACCTGACGGACGCGTTCGCCATCGACCAGTTCACCCGCGCCGTCCTGCGCGGGCTGCGCGGGAGCGAGGTGGTCGAGTTCGAGGAAGGGCGGCTGGAGTTCCGGCCCACCTCGCTGATGGCCGAACTGGACCTGGCGGACGATGCCGAGATACGCCGGCTGTCGGCCGAGCAGTCCAACTCGTCGCTGATCGTGGGCGACACGCTGGTGATGAAGGTGGTGCGGCGCGTGACCGCCGGCGTCCATCCGGAAGGCGAGATCACCCGCTTCCTGACCGAGCGCGGGTTCGGCAACACCGCCCCGCTCTACGGCGAGGTGGTGCGGGTGGACCCGGACGGAACGCCGAACACGATCGGAATCGTGCAGGGTTTCGTGCGCAACCAGGGCGACGGCTGGGGCTGGACGCTGGAGTTCCTCGAACGCACCGTGGACGAGCTGTCCACCACCGATGGCGAGGAGGAGGATGCCTTCGCCTCCTACAACGTGTTCGCCGCCGCGATCGGCCACCGGCTCGGCGAGCTGCACGCGGTGTTCTCCGCCCCGACCGACGACCCGGCCTTCACCCCCGAGCCGGCGGATGCGGGCGTGCTGGACGAATGGGCGGCCGGCGCCATCGAGCAGATCGATCTGGCGCTTGGCATGCTCGGCCGGGTGACCGAATGGCCCAACGCCGTGGCCAAGGCGCGGGCGGCCGCGTTGGCCGGCCATGCCGACGGCTTGCGGGACGCGGCTCGGCACCTGGCGGCGTCGGGAGCGGGCTCCCTGCGCACCCGGGTGCACGGGGATTTCCACCTGGGCCAGGTGCTGGTGGTGCAATCGGACGCGTTCCTGATCGATTTCGAGGGGGAGCCGGCCCGCACCATGGAGCAGCGCCGGGCCAAGTCCTGCGCCATCCGGGACGTGGCGGGCTTGCTGCGCTCGTTCGACTACGCCGCGGCTGCCGCGTTGCCCGGCCGGGTGGCCGCCGCCCCCGCGGCAAGCGGCCGGCGGGCAGAGATCCTGCAACGCTTCCGGGCAGGAGCGGAGGCTGCCTTCCTGGCAGCGTACCGCGCCGTGCTGGCGGAGTCGCCGCAGAAATGGGTGACCGAGAAGGGCGAAGCGGCCATGCTCGACCTTTTCCTGCTGGAAAAGGCGGCATACGAGATACGCTACGAGGCCGCGAACCGCCCGAGTTGGCTGGGCATCCCGTTGCAGGGCCTGTACGACATCGCCGCCCGCCTGCTGAACCTGCCGCCGGAGGGCGCCGATGCTTGATGCGATCCACGATCTCGGCATCCACGCCGGCGCGATCGAGGCAATCGTCAATGCCCGGCACGGCGATCCGTTCGCCGTGCTTGGCCCGCATGACGGCAGCGTGCGCGCGTTCATCCCGGGCGCCGACACGGTTTCGGTGGTGGACAGCGCCACCGGGCAGGCCGTGGGGGAACTGCGGCGGCTGCACCCGGCCGGGTTCTTCGCCGGGCCGGTGGAGACGCACGGCGCATACCGGCTGCGCGTCGGGCAGGGCGTCGTAAGCTGGGAAACGGAAGACCCCTACGCCTTCCCGTCCGTCCTGGGCGACCTGGACATCTACCTTCTGGCCGAAGGGCGGCACCGGGATTTCGGTCACGCGCTCGGCGCGCATCCGGCCGAGATCGAGGGCGTGAGCGGCGTCCGCTTCGCCGTGTGGGCGCCCAACGCGCAACGGGTGTCGGTGGTGGGGGAATTCAACGCCTGGGATGGGCGGCGGCATCCCATGCGCAAGCGCCACGGCGCCGGGGTGTGGGAGCTGTTCGTCCCGCGCATCGGTCCGGGAACGCTCTACAAGTTCGAGATGCTCGGCCCGCACGGCGAGATGCTGCCGTTGAAGGCAGACCCGGTTGCCTGGGCAGCGCAGATCCCGCCGCTCACCGCCTCCGTGGTGGCGGACGATGCGCCATTCCCCTGGACGGACGCGGAGTACCTGGCCAGCCGGGGCGCGCGAGGGGCGGAGAGCGCGCCGGTCGCGATCTACGAGGTGCACGCCGGGTCATGGTCGCCGGCCGCGAGCATGGGGGTGGACGGCTGGGACCGGCTGGCGGACCAGTTGGTGCCGTACGCGGCCGGGATGGGGTTCACCCACCTGGAATTGCTGCCGATCATGGAGCACCCGTTCGGCGGCTCCTGGGGCTACCAGCCGCTCGGGCAGTTCGCGCCATCCTCCCGGCTCGGCTCGCCCGAGAGTTTCGCGCATTTCGTAGACCGGTGCCACGCGGCCGGGCTCGGCGTGATCCTGGACTGGGTGCCCGCGCACTTCCCGACCGACCCATACGGCCTGGCACAGTTCGATGGCACGGCGCTGTACGAGCACCAGGACCCCCGCGAGGGGTTCCACCGCGATTGGAACACGCTGATCTACAACCTCGGCCGCAACGAGGTGCGCGCGTTCCTGATCGGCTCGGCGCTGTTCTGGCTGGAGCACTACCACTGCGACGGCATCCGGGTGGACGCGGTCGCTTCCATGCTCTACCGCGATTACAGCCGGAACCCGGGGGAATGGGTGCCGAACAAGTATGGCGGGCGCGAGAACCTGGAGTCGGTCGCGTTCCTGCAGGAGTTGAGCCGCGCGGTGACGGAGCGCGTGCCCGGCGCCGTGCTGATCGCGGAGGAAAGCACCGCCTGGCCCGGCGTGACCCGGCCCGCGGACGAGGGCGGCCTGGGTTTCACCTACAAGTGGAACATGGGCTGGATGCACGACACGCTGCACTACGTCGAGGAGCAGCCGGTCTACCGCAAGTACCACCACGGCGAGATGACGTTCGGCTTGGTGTACGCCTTCAGCGAGAAGTTCGTGCTGCCGGTCAGCCACGACGAGGTCGTGTACGGCAAGGGCTCGCTGTTCGGGAAGATGCCGGGCGACCGCTGGCAGAAGTTCGCCAACATGCGGGCCTATCTCGGCTTCATGTGGACGCATCCCGGCAAGAAACTGCTGTTCATGGGCAGCGAGTTCGCGCAGGAGCGGGAGTGGAACCACGACCACGGCCTGGACTGGCATCTGCTGGACGACCCGGCCAACAAGGGCATGCAGTCGCTTGTGCGTGACCTGAATGCCGCTTATCGCGGCCATCCCGCGCTCCACGCGCGGGACTGCGAGCCGGATGGCTTCCGATGGGTGGTGCTGGACGACGCGGACCAGAGCGTGTTCGGCTACCTCCGGCTGGCGGAAGGATCGCCTCCCGCGCTTGTGGTCTGCAACTTCACGCCGCTGCCGCGTTACGGGTATCGTCTCGGCGTGCCGCAAGCGGGCGCCTGGCGGGAGATCCTGAACACGGACGCGGATGTGTATGGCGGCGGCGGTGTCGGAAACCACGGCGTCGTGGCAGCCGAGGACACGCCGAGCCATGGATTGCCCGCCTCGCTTTCGCTGACGCTGCCGCCGCTGGCTACCATCGTCCTCGTCGCGGGGTAACTCTCCGCGGCTTCTGCCCGGAGTGCTGCATGACCGAACGGTTCGCCCACCCCCTTCCGTTCGGCGCCACCCTCGATGGCCCATCGGCGCGGTTCCGCATCTGGGCGCCGTCCGCCGAGCGCTTGTCGCTCGAACTGGACGGCGCGGACCATCCGATGGAGGCGGAAGGGGGCGGCTGGCACGCGGCCAACCTCCCGGCCGCGGCTGGCGCGCGCTACCGGTTCAAGCTGCCGGACGGGGTGGCTTTTCCTGATCCGGCATCCCGCGCCCAGGCGGGTGACGTGCATGACCCGAGCCTGGTCGTCGACCCCCGCAGCTACGAGTGGCAGCATGCCGGGTGGCGCGGCCGCCCATGGCACGAGGCGGTCGTTTACGAGTTGCATCCGGGCGCGTTCGGCGGCTTTGATGGCATCCGGGCGCAGTTGCCGCGCTTGGCGGCGCTGGGCGTCACGGCGGTGGAGTTGATGCCCATCGCCGATTTCCCCGGGGCGCACAACTGGGGCTATGATGGCGTGCTGCCCTACGCGCCGGATGCGGCCTACGGCACGCCCGACCAACTCAAGGCGTTGGTGGACGCGGCGCACGGCCTGGGCCTGATGATCATGCTGGACGTGGTTTACAACCATTTCGGCCCGGACGGCGCGTATATCCACGCTTTCGCCAAGAGCTTCTTCCGGGACGACATCTCGACGCCATGGGGCGCTTCCATCGATTTCCGCCGGCAGGAGGTGCGGCAGTATTTCGAGCAGAACGCGCTCTACTGGCTTCAGGAGTACCATTTCGACGGGTTGCGCTTCGACGCGGTGCACGCGATCAGCGAGCCGGACTTCCTCGACGGGATGGCCCGCACCGTTCGCAGCGCGGTCGGGCCGGACCGGCACGTACACCTGGTGCTGGAGCACGAAGGCAACGCCGCCAAGCACCTCGCTCCCGGCCTGTTCAACGCGCAATGGACCGATGACGTCCATCACTGCCTGCATGTGCTGCTGACGGGCGAGAGCGAAGGCTACTACGAGGATTTTCAGGACCCGATCAACCAGCTTGCCCGGGCGATGGCGGAAGGGTTCGTGTATCAAGGCGAGGTGTCCAAGCACGGCGGCCAGCCGCGCGGCGAGCCGTCCGCCCATCTGCCGACCACCGCCTTCGTGATCTGCCTGCAGAACCACGACCAGATTGGCAACCGGGCGATGGGCGACCGGCTGACGACGCTGGCCGATCCGCGATCGCTGCGGGCGGCCACCGTGCTCCTGCTGCTCGCGCCGTTCGTGCCGATGGTGTTCATGGGCGAGGAAGTCGCGAGCAAGACGCCGTTCCTGTTCTTCACCAGCCACAACGAGGAGTTGGCGAAGCTGGTGCGCGAGGGGCGGCGCTCCGAGTTCAAGCATTTCGCGGCGTTCCAGGACCCGGAGCGGCGGGAGAAGATCCCCGACCCGAACGCTTCCTCGACCTTCGAGGCGTCGATCCCGGCTTTCAGCGGTGACAGCGGGTTCATGAGCAAGCTGCTGGAAATCCGGCGATCCCGGGTCGTGCCCGGCATTCCGGGGTGCCGCAGCGCCGGTGTCAGCGTGTTGGGCAAGTCCGCGATGGTCGCACGGTGGACGCTGGGCACGGGGGAGACGCTGTCGATCGCGGTCAATTTCGGCGACGAGAAGCCGGCCTTGCCGCAGCCTGGAGGCGACACGCTGTTCGAGTCGCCGGTGGGCGCATGGGATGCGGCGATGTACGGCTCCCTGCTTGAGCGTTCGGCGATTGCCTGGATCGAGCCGTCCCGATGAGATCCGGCAAGTGAGCCTGCACGAACTTGCCGAGGCCGGCGGGCTGGCGCTGCGGTGGAAGGACGTCCACGGCCAGTGGCACGACGTCGGCGACGACACGTTGCGTTCGGTGCTCGGCGCGCTCGGCCTGGCGGCAGGCAGCGACGGGGAAATCTCGGACAGCCTCGCTTCCCTGCGCAACCCCGGCCGCTTGCCGCCGCTGCTGACGGGCGATGCTGGCGGCACGTTGCACCTGCCCGGGCCGGACGCAGCGTGGGAAATGGCACTGGAAGGCGGCCAAACGTATTCCGGCCATGGGGCGGCCGTGCGGCTTCCCGATGAGCCGGGCTACCACACGCTGCGGACCGGGCGGTCCGAGATCACGCTCGCGGTGGCCCCCGCCCGGTGCTGGACGGTGGCGGACGCGGCGCCGGGCCAACCAGCGTATCGCCCCTGGGGGCTCGCGGCGCAGATCTACTCCCTCCGGCGGCCCGGCGATGGCGGGCTGGGAGACTACGCCGCGCTGGCGGATTTCGTCCGCAACGCCGCCAGCCACGGCGCGTCGGCGGTGGCGATCAGCCCGGCGCACGCGCAATTCTCTGCTTCCACGGATCGCTTCAGCCCGTATTCGCCATCCAGCCGCACCCTGCTGAACGTGCTGCATTCCGCCCTTGACTTGCCCGGTGGGGACGCTGCCCGGCTCGAGCGGACGGACATGGTGGACTGGCCCGCCGCCACCCGGCTGCGTCTGCAACGCTTGGACGCCATGGCCGCGCAGGCCGAGGCCGGCGGGCCGCTCTGGGACGAGTTCCAGCGCTTCCGCGAGCACGGCGGCGCCGGGCTGGAAGGCCATGCCCGGTTCGAGGCGCTGCATGCCGCCGTCACGGCGGACGGCGGCCCGTGGCACTGGCAGGACTGGCCCGGCGGCCTCCATGACGCGGCCGGCCCGGCGGTCGAGCGGTTCGCCCGTGATCATGCCGGCGAGGTCACCAGGCACGCCTTCTACCAGTTCATCGCGGACCGCAGCCTCGGCGAAGCGCAGGGCGCGGCCAAGCAGGCCGGCATGGCGATCGGGCTGATCTCGGACCTCGCCGTGGGAGTCGATTCCGGCGGCAGCCAGTGCTGGGCGCGGCCGGACCAAACCCTGCTGGGGCTCACGGTCGGCGCACCGCCGGACCTGCTGAACACGCGCGGGCAAAGCTGGGGCTTGGCGGCGTTCTCCCCGCGCGGCTTGCAGCTCAACGGATTCAGCGTCTTCGTCGACATGCTGCGCGCCGCCATGCGTCACGCTGGCGGCGTGCGGATCGATCACGCCATGGGGCTGGCGCGGCTCTGGGTGCTGCCGGACGGCGCGAGCCCTGCGGACGGCGTGTACCTGCACTTCCCAGTGGACGACATGCTTCGTCTGATCCGCCTGGAGTCGCTTCGCCACCATGCCGTCGTGCTTGGCGAAGACCTCGGCACCTTGCCCGACGGCTTCCAGGAACGGATCAGCCGGGCCGGCATGATGGGCATGCGGGTGCTGTGGTTCGAACGCGCGGACGACCAGGGTTTCACCGCGCCATCCGGCTGGAACCGGGGCGCGGTGGCGATGACCAGCACGCACGACCTGCCGACCGTCGCGGGCTGGTGGAGCGGGCGGGACACCGCCTGGCGCCACCGCCTGGGCCTGCTCGACGCCGACGGCGTGTCACGGGAAAGCAGCGAGCGGCACCGCGACCGCCACATGCTGTGGTCCGCGATGCGGGCGAGCGGCGCGGCGCAGGGCGACCCGCCTCCTCCCGATGCGCCCGGCGAGGCCGTGGACGCCGCGGTCCGCCACGTCGCCCGTGCGGCGTGCGACCTGGTGATCGTGCCGCTGGAAGACGCGCTGGCCTTGCCGGAGCAGCCGAACTTCCCCGGCACTCTGGACGAGCATCCGAATTGGCGCCGGCGCCTGCCCGGCCTTGCCGCCACCCTGCTGGACGACCCGGCGGTCGCGTCCCGCCTTCGCGACCTTGACGCCGCCAGGAACCGACCATGAAGCCATTCACCGCGACCGCCCGCCTGCAATTCCATAAAGACTTCACCATGGACGCGGCGGCGGCGCTGGTGCCTTATTTCGCCAAGCTCGGCATCTCCCACCTGTACGCCTCGCCGCTGCTGAAATCCCGTCCCGGGTCCACCCACGGCTACGACATCGTGGACCACAACCAGGTCAATCCGGAGCTGGGCGGGGAGGATGCGTTGCGCCGCCTGGTGGCCGAGTTGCGCCGGCACGACATGGGCCTCGTGCTCGACATCGTGCCCAACCACATGGGCGTCGGCGGCTCGGACAACGAGTGGTGGCTGGACGTGCTGGAGTGGGGCCGGTCCAGCGCCTATGCCGAGTATTTCGACATCGATTGGGACCCGCCGGACGCTTCCCTGCGCGGCCGCATGCTGGCGCCGTTCCTCGGCTCGCCGTATGGCGACTGCCTCAAGAACAAGGAGCTGACGCTCCAGTTCGACCCGGAGGACGGGCGGCTGTTCGCCGGCTACTACACCCACCGCTTCCCGATCAACCCGCGCGACTATCCCTCCGTCCTGCTGACGGAGGGCGGACCGTTGGAAGAGCCGGCACGGGCGTTCGGCGAGTTGTCCACCACCAACCGCGAAGCCATGCGCCGTGAGGCGGCGGCGGCGCGAGAGGCGTTGCGCTCGCCCGATTACGCGCAGGCCATCGCCGAATGCCTGCAAGCCTACGACCCGGCGACGGAAGCCGGGCAGGACCGGCTGCACCGGTTGCTGGACCGGCAGAACTACCGCCTGTCCTGGTGGCGCGCGGCGACGGACGAGATCAACTGGCGCCGCTTCTTCGACGTGAACGGGCTGGCCGGGATGCGCGCCGAGGTTCCCGGCGTGTTCGAGGACACCCACCGCACCATCCTGCGCCTCTACGCGGAAGGCATGATCGACGCCGTCCGGATCGACCACGTGGATGGGCTGGCCGATCCGCGCGGCTATTGCCGCAAGCTGCGCCGCCAGTTGGAAGCGGCGCACCTCCACCGGCCAGCCGAACTGCGGGGCGAGCCTGCCGGGCTCTGGGTCGAGAAGATCCTGGCGCCGCAGGAGACCCTTTCCGCCGATTGGCACACGGACGGCACGACCGGCTACGACTACATGAACGAGGTTTCCGCCGTGCTGCACGACCTCGCGGGGGAGGCGCCGCTCACGGCGCTGTGGAGCGGCCTGACTGGCCGGCCCGCCGCGTTCGAGGCCGAAGCGACGGCGGCCAGGCGGCAGATCCTGCGGGAAAGCCTGTCGAGCGAGCTGTTCGCCACCGCCGCCGCGCTGCACCGGATCGCCCGGCGGGAGCTGTCCACTCGCGACTACACGCTGACCGCCATCCGCCGGACGCTGACGGAGATCCTGGTCCACTTCCACGTGTACCGCATCTACGCCGGGCTCGCCGGCATGTCGGAAGCGGACAAGCGGGAGATGGATTGGGCCATGGCCGAAGCGCGCCGCACGGTGCGCCCGACGGACCGGGAGCTGCTCGAGCTGATCGGCGGCTGGCTCTCGGGCGAGGGCATCCGCCAGGTGCGGGCCGGCAGCCGGCGGCAGGAACGGCTGCGCGCGATGGTGAAGTTCCAGCAGCTTTCCGCGCCGACCGCCGCCAAGTCCGTCGAGGACACGTCGTTCTACCGCTACGGGCGGCTGATCTCGCGCAACGAGGTGGGGACCGACCCGGCCCAGTTCGCGATGTCGCCCGCAGCCTACCACGCCGCCATGCGGGAACGCCGCAAGCGCATGCCCCACGCGCTGCTCGCGACCGCGACGCACGACCACAAGCGCGGCGAGGACACCCGCGCCCGGCTGGCCGTGATCAGCGAGGTTCCCGGCGAGTGGGAAGCCGCGCTGACCCGCTGGACCCGGCTGAACGCGCCGCTGAAGAAGGATCTCGGCGGCCCGGCGCCGGACATGTGCGACGAGATCATGCTTTACGAGAGCCTGATCGGCTCCTGGCCGCTTGGCCTGGCGGCGGACGACGCCGAGGGCGTGGCGGCCCTGGAGGAACGGCTGGCGGCTTGGCAGGAGAAAGCGCTGCGGGAAGGCAAGCGCCACACGGGCTGGGCGGTGCCGAATCCGGAGTACGAAGCCGCCTGCCGCGAGTTCCTGCACCAGGTGATGGCGCCGGACCGGGTATCCCGCCAATTGCAGGAGATTGCGGACTTCGTGGAGCGCATCGCCAGCCCTGGCGCGGTGAACGGGTTGTCGCAAGCGCTGTTGCGGATCACCTCGCCCGGCGTGCCCGATCTCTACCAAGGGACGGAATACTGGGATTTCAGCCTGGTGGACCCGGACAACCGCCGTCCGGTGGATTTCGCGGCGCGCGAGGCCTCGCTCGCCGATGCGGAAGCCCCGGCCGCGCTGCTGGACCACTGGCGGGACGGGCGGGTGAAGCAGGCCGTGATCGCGCGGGCGTTGCAGCTGCGCGCCGCCTCGGGCGGGCTGTTCACCGATGGCAGCTACACCCCGATCCGGGTGGACGGGCCGCGGGCCGACAACGTGCTGGCCTTCGCGCGGGTGCATGAGGGCCGGGCCTGCATGACGGTGGTCACGCGGCTGCCCGCCGGGCTTTCCGGCACGGGCGCCCATCCGCTACCCGACCAGTCTGTCTGGGATGGCACGTTCCTCACGCCGCCTCGCAACTTCGTGGGACGCCGCAGTGTTGACGTACTTGGCGACAACAAGCATGGCAGCGCCGAGGTGACGGGGCGAATGCTCGTTGCCGACATTCTCGCCACGTTCCCGGTGGCGCTGCTGGAGGTCCGATGAACCGTCTCGTCGTCGTTTCCAACCGAGTGCCGGCGCCGGGAGGCGCAACGCAGGCCGGGGGTTTGGCAGTGGCGCTGGCCGGGCTCATGGCCCAGCGGGGCGGCGTGTGGTTCGGCTGGAGCGGCGAGATCTCCAACGACCACTCCGTGAAGTCGGTGCAGGATGGCGGCGTGCAGTATGCCACCGTGGACCTGTCGGAGACGGAGCACGACCGCTACTACAACGAGTTCTCCAACAGCACGTTGTGGCCGCTGCTTCACTCGATGCCCGAGTTGATGAGCTTCGACCGGCGCAATGCCCAGGTGTACCGCGCCGTCAACGAGCGCATGGCAACCACGCTGGCGCCGCTCTTGCGGCCGAATGACATCATCTGGATCCACGATTACCACCTGATGGCGATGCCGGCCCTGTTGCGCGCCCGGGGCGTCAAGGCGCCGATCGGCTTCTTCCTGCATATCCCATTCCCTTCCGCCGACATGCTGGCGAGCGTGCCGGAAGCCGGCGCGTTGATCCGGGACCTGGTGTCCGCCGACCTGATCGGCTTCCAGACGCAGAACGACGTCGAGAACTTCGCCGAAGCCGCGCATCGCCTGGCAGGGGCCACGCGGCTGACTGGCGGGTGGCTGCACGTTGACGGCCGCCGGGTCCGCCTCGGCGCGTTCCCGGTGGAGATCGAGGCGCGGGAGTTCGCCGCGACGGCCGAGACGGCCTGCCGCAGTGCGTCGGCCGAGCGGCTGCGGCGCAGCTTGCAAGGCCAGAAGCTGGTGCTCGGGGTGGATCGCCTGGACCCGACCAAGGGCTTGTTGCAGCGTCTCGCCGGGTTCCGCCGATTGCTGGAAACCCGGCCGGACTGGCGCCGCCGGGTGACCATGTTGCAAGTGGCGGCGGAGAGCCGCAAGGACGTCAGCGCCTACCGCGTGCTGCGCGAGGCGCTGGACCGCGAGGGCGGCGCGATCAACAGCGAATGGAGCGAGCCGGACTGGACGCCGCTGCGCATCACCGCCCGTGCCGGCGCCCGCGCCACCATGGCCGGCTACATGCGGGAAGCTCGGGTCGGGCTGGTGACGCCGGTACGCGACGGCATGAACCTGGTCGCCAAGGAATACGTCGCCGCGCAGGACCCGCAGGACCCGGGCGTGCTGGTGCTGTCACGCTTCGCCGGGGCGGCGCGCCAGCTCGGCGCCGCCCTGATCGTCAACCCGCACGATCCGGACGAACTGGCCGACGCGCTGGACAGCGCGTTGCGCATGGCCCTGCCCGAGCGGCAGGAACGCTGGCAGGCGTGCTGGCGCGCCATCGATGGCGCTACGCCTGCGCTATGGGGCCGGACGTTCCTGGCGACCCTGCTTCGGGTCGGCAGCGGTGCGCCGGCCAACACGGCGTCCGCTCCCAAGGTGGTAGGCGAGGGTCAGGCCGCTTCCCGCCCACGCAGCGCGGCGCCCGGCTGACGCGTCAGGCCGCCCGCAGCACGAGGCGGCCGGTCACCTTGCCGTCCCGCAAGCGCATCAGCGCGGCGTTGGCTTCTGGAAGCGGGACCGTTTCTACCGGCAGCGCTTGCAGCGCGCCGGATTGCGCCAGTTTCACCAGTTCCCGCAATTCCTTCGGATTGCCGACGTAACTGCCGCCCACGGTCATCTCCCGCATCGCCATCACCGGCAGCATCAGAGTCATGTCGCCGCCGAACAGCCCTACCTGCACCAGCCGCCCGCCCTTGGTCAGCGCGGCCATCGCCAGCCGGGCGGTGGCCGTGCCGTTGACCAGGTCGATCACCGCGCGGATCGGCGCTCCGGCGGCCCGCATCAGCCGCTCGGCCCCGCCCTCGCCTGCCCCGTCCACCACGGCCGTGGCACCGGCCGCGGTGGCGGCCTCGCGCTTCGCCTCGCTGACGTCGACCGAGATGATGTTGCGGTGTCCCATCGCCTTCAGCATCCCGATGGCGCTCAACCCGAGGCCGCCCGCGCCGACCAGCACGATTGGCGAGTCGGGCGGCAACGGCATCACCTTCTTGATGGCGGAATACACCGTGATGCCGCTGCAAGCGTAGGTGGCGGCCACCGCCGGGTCGAGCGTGCCGGGGTCGATCAGGTGGCGCGGCTCCATCGCCAGCACGTGGGTGGCATAGCCGCCGTGCTGGTAGATCCCGAGCGAACGGCCCTGGAGGCACATGTTGTCCTCCTCGGCGAGGCAGCGGTCGCAATGGCCGCAGCCTACCCAGGGATAGACCACGCGCACGTCGCCGATGGCGACCCCATGGGCGTCCTCCTGGGCGTCCGGACCGAGCTTGACCACCCGGCCGACGATCTCGTGCCCCATGGCCAGCGGCAACACCACGCCGCGGTCCTTCAGCGACATGCGCTTGCCGCCGCCGATGTCGTAGCCGCCCTCCCACACATGCAGGTCGGAGTGGCAGACCCCGCAATGGGTGACTTCCAGCAGCACCTGCTTGCCTTCCGGCTCGGGAGTCGGCAGCTCGATCTCCTGAAGGTCAGCCCCGTTCTCGACCACCGCCCAGGCGCGCATGACGTTCTTCCCCGTTTGTTGGACCGATGACACACAAGTGGGTGCCGTTGGTCAACGCTTGCGGGGGTCCAACGCGTCCCGCAGGCCGTCGCCGACCAGGTTGAAGGCGAGCACGGCCAGGAAGATCGCAGCGCCCGGAAAGACGGCCAGCCAGGGCGCCTGGGTCAGGAAGCGCTGCGCCGCGTTCAGCATGGACCCCCAGGACGGAGCAGGCGGTTGCTGGCCGAGGCCGAGGAAGGACAGGCTCGCCTCCGCGATGATGGCGGCGGCGATGGCGAGGGTGGCCTGCACCAGCATCGGCGGCAGGATGTTCGGCAGCACGTGCCGCACCGCGACCCGCCAGGCTGGGTTGCCGAGCGCCCGGGCGGCTTCGACGTAATCGTTGGCGGCGGCGTCGATCGTGGCGGCGCGGGCGACGCGGACGAAGGTCGGCGTCGCCGTGATGCCGATCGCCACCATCGCGTTGGCGAGCGACGGGCCGAGGAAGGCGGCCAGCGCGATTGCCAGGATGAGGAACGGGCAGGCCAGCATGGCATCCACCACCCGCCCGATCACCGCGTCCGCCCAGCCGCCGGCGAACCCGGCGAGCAGGCCGAGCGGCACCCCCACGGCCGTTGCGATGGCGACCGACACCAGCCCGGCGAGCAGGGTTGCCCGCGCGCCGAACATGACCCGCGCCAGCTCGTCCCGCCCGTTCTCGTCCGTGCCGAACCAGTGCAGGGCGGAAGGCGCCTTGCGGATGACGGCATAGGATTGGCGGACCGGGTCGTAGGGAGCGATGAGCGGCGCCGCGACGGCGACGGCGATGAACAGGACGATGACGGCAAGGCCGAACACCGCGGCGGGCCGCTGCGAGAACCGCCGGACCGCGATGCCGAACGGCCCTCGCGGAGGACGGGACGAAGAGCCTTCTCGTTCCGGGAAAGGGGTGGGAGAGGGTGCCGCCGGGCCAGGCACCTCACCCTGCCCTCCCCCAAAGGGAGAGGGTCCTTCCGCAGCGGTCCGAGATGTCCTCACGCGACCCGAAGCCGCGGGTTGACCGCGGTGTAGAGCACGTCCGCGCCCAGGTTGAGCAGAATGTACAACGTCGCCGTCACCATCACCACGCCCTGCACCACCGGGTAGTCACGGGTGAACACGGCGTCCACCACCAGCTTGCCGAAGCCAGGGATGCTGAACACCTGCTCCGTCAGCACGGCGCCGGAGAACAGGGTGCCCAGCTCCAGCGCGCCCAGCGTCACCACCGGCACCAGCGCGTTGCGCAGCGCGTGCCGGATCACCACGCGCCGTTCCGCCAGGCCCTTGGCGCGGGCGGTGCGGATGTAGTCCTGGTCCAGGGTCGTCAGCATGGCGCTGCGGACGTGCCGCATCAGCACCGCCGCGGTCGCGTTGCCCAGCACGAAGGCCGGCATGGCCGTGGTGGCGAGCGACTGCCACGGGTTGTCCGTGAGCGGCACGTAGCCGGAGGGCGGCAGCCAGCCGAGATGCACCGACACGAGCAGGATCAGCATGATCCCGAGCCAGAAGTTCGGCACGGAAAGCCCGCCCAGCCCGATCAGGTTCGCCGCGTGGTCCCATGCCGTGCCGCGCTTGACCGCGGACAGCACGCCCGCCGGCACGCCGATCAGCAGCGCGAAGCCGAACGCCATGACGCCGAGTTGCAGCGTCACCGGCAGCTTCGCCCCCACCAGCGCCGCCACGGTCTGATGCGTGCGCCAGGAATAGCCCAGGTCGCCCCGCAGCAGGCCGCCCAGCCAGTGCGCGTACTGCACCGGCAAGGCGCGGTCCAGCCACAGCTCGGCCCGGATCTGCGCCAGCACGGCGGGGTTGCTCCCCTCCTCCCCGGCCAGCACGAGCGCCGGGTCGCCCGGCATCAGTTGTTGCAGGCCGAACACCAGCAGGCTCACCAGCAGCAAGGTCGGGACGAGTTGCAGCAGCCGGCCGCGCAGCCGGGGGCTCATGGCGCCAGGGTGATCCCTTGCAGGCGGATCAGGCCATCCGGGACTGGCCGGAAGCCGCCGACCTTCGCGGACAGGCCGTTGAAGTAGCGGTTGGTGTAGAGGTACGAGACCGGCAGGTCCGACTGGCCCAGCACCGCCACCTGGGCATACAGCGCCCGGCGCTTGGCGGCGTCCACTTCCAGCCTTGCGTCATCCAGCAGCTTGTCCATCGCCGGGCTGGCGTAGTGGCCGTAGTCCTGGGTGCCGCCGCTGTGCACGAAGGAATACAGGTTGCCGTCGGGATCGACGCGGCCCGACCAATTGAGCAGGTAGGCCTCGAACGCGCCCCGCTCCGCGTTGTCCAGCGAGGAGGCGAACTCCATGGTGGTGATCCTGACGTCGAACCCGGCTTCGGACGCCATGGCCTGGATCACCTCCGCCATCTGCCGCGAGTCCGGGCTGTTGGGGGCGATCAGGTCGACCGGGACGGGCACGGCCACTCCCGCCTGCTTCAGCAACGCCTTCGCCCGGTCCACGTCGTGCGGGGCGGGCTTGACCGCCGGGTCGTAGAACGGGCTTTCCGGCGGCACCGCCTGCGCGGCGGGCGGATACATGCCGTTGTAGACGACCTGCATCAGCGCATCGCGGTCGATCGACATGTCGAAGGCCTGCCGCACCAGCGCGCTGCGCCCGATCGGGGTCTCCGCCTGCGGGCCGTTGCCGACGTTGTAGGTGATGCCCTCGTAGCCGAGCCCGTCGTACACGACGAGGCGCAGCTTGGCGTCCTGCCTCACCGCGTCCGTGTCGGTCGGCACGACGTACTCCACGATGTCCACGCTGCCCGCCCGCAGGTTGGCCAGGCGGACGGAGCTGTCGGCCACCGGCTGGTACACCACGCGGTCCACGTGGATGCGGCCCTTGTCCCAGTAATCGGCGAACCGCTCCAGCACGATGCGGTCCTGCGCCACGCGCTCCACGAACTTCATCGGCCCGGCGCAGACCGGATGGAGGGCGAAATCCTTCCCCTCGGCTTCAGCCGCTTTCGGCGAGACAACCATGCCGGCGCGGTCGGTGAGCTGGGACAGGAACGGGGCGGACGGCGCCTTGAGCACGATGCGCACGGTCGCCGGGTCCACCACGTCCACGTGGTCCATGGCGCTGATCTCGCTGCGTCGGGCGCTGCCGGCCAGGGTAAGGTGGCGGTCGAGGCTGTACTTGACGGCGGCCGCGTCCATGGCGGTGCCATCCTGGAACAGCACGCCCGGGCGCAGGTGGATCACCAGGGTCCTCGGGTCGGCCCATTCGTAGCCGGTGGCGAGTTGCGGCACGATCTGCAACTTGTCGTCGATGTCGAACAGCTTGTCGCACAGCCCGGCGAACACGATGCGGCCGACGAAGGTGCGCGCCAGGGTCGGGTCCAGCATGTCCGGCTCCTCCCGCAAGGTGATCCGCAGGGTGGTCTGGCCAGCGCCTTGGGCTTGGACGGCCAGCGGCGCCAAGGCGAGCAGGCAGGCGAGGATGGGGCGGATCATGCGGCGGCTCCGGTGCACGCGCTCACCTCGCAAAGGACGTGCCGCATGACAAGGCCGCCACGTCGGACGGGATGGAGCGGCCGTCCCGCGGCTGGCCAGATTGCCGCCGCCATCCAGGGCGGCTAAGCCCGGCCCCATGCGCACCCACCGGATCGCCGCCATCCCCGCCGACGGCATCGGCCCCGAGGTCATCGCCGCCGGGCTGGAGGCGCTCGACACCCTTGCCGCCCGCGACGGCGGGTTCGCGCTCACGGTCGACCATTACGATTGGGGCAGCGAGCGCTACCGCCGCACCGGCGCGCTCATGCCGGCGGACGGGCTCGACCAGCTGCGCGGGGCGGACGCGATCTATTTCGGCGCGGTCGGCGCGCCCGACATCCCGGACCACGTGACCCTGTGGGGCCTGCGCCTGCCGATCTGCCAGGGCTTCGACCAGTATGCCAACGTCCGCCCGACCCGCATCCTGCCCGGCGTCACCTCGCCGCTGCGCCATGCCGGCCCGGGTGACCTGGACTGGCTGATCGTGCGGGAGAACAGCGAGGGCGAGTATGCCGGGGTCGGCGGCCGGGCGCACCGCGGCCTGCCGGAGGAGGTCGCCACCGAGGTCGCCATCTTCACCCGCGTGGGCGTCGAACGGATCATGCGCTTCGCTTTCCAGTCCGCCCAGGCACGGCCGCGCCGCCACCTCACGGTGGTGACCAAATCCAACGCGCAGCGCCACGGCATGGTGTTCTGGGACGAGATCGCCGCCCTGGTCGCCGCCGATTTCCCGGACGTGACCTGGGACAAGGAGCTGGTGGACGCGATGACGGTGCGCATGGTGAACAAGCCGCGCACGATCGACACGGTGGTGGCGACCAACCTGCACGCCGACATCCTGAGCGACCTGGCGGCGGCGCTGGCCGGCTCGCTCGGCATCGCCCCCACCGGCAACGTCGACCCGCAGCGCCGCTTCCCGTCCATGTTCGAGCCGATCCACGGCTCCGCCTTCGACATCACGGGCAAGGGCATCGCCAACCCGGTCGCGAGCTTCTGGACCGCCGCGATGATGCTGGACCACCTGGGCGAGGCTGCGGCAGGCCGGCGCCTGATGGCGGCGGTGGAGCAGGTGTGCGCCGCCGGGCTGCTGACGCCGGACCTGGGCGGCCGCGCCACCACCGCCGAGG
Source organism: uncultured Acetobacteraceae bacterium (assembly GCA_964245075.1). Taxonomy (GTDB): domain Bacteria; phylum Pseudomonadota; class Alphaproteobacteria; order Acetobacterales; family Acetobacteraceae; genus LMUY01. The sequence goes on along the minus strand of CAXTLC010000022.1, from coordinate 38,059 downwards.
TGACGCGCGCCGTGTGCGAGGCAATCCGCGGCGCCAACGGATGATCCGCCCCGCGACCGCTGCGGACGAGACGCTCGTCGCCGCCATCACTGCCGAAGCCTACGCGGTGTACGAGCGGGATCTCGGTTTCCGCCCGCAGCCGCTGGACGAGCCTTGGGGGCCGCGCATCGCCGCCGGCCAGGTCTGGCTGCTCGGCGAGGACGGCGTGCTGGTGGTGGAGCGCCACCCGGACCACGCGATGATCTACAACGTGGCGCTACGGGTCCGCGCGCAGGGCGGCGGCCTGGGCCGCGCGCTGCTTGAGGGCGCCGAGCGGCTGGCGGCGTCCTGGGGCGTGCCGGAACTGCGGCTCTACACCAACGCGCTGATGGCCAAGAACATCGCCATCTACGGCCGACGCGGCTTTCGTGAGACGGGGCGGCGCCTCCATCCCAAGCGCCCGGACCTACAGGTCGTGGACATGGCGAAACCGGTCGCGACCGCGGAATCCGAGCTGCGCCGCCTGCTGGACGTGATGGCCCGGCTGCGCGCGCCGGATGGCTGCCCGTGGGACCGGATGCAGGATTTCGACAGCATCGCACCCTACACGATCGAGGAAGCCTACGAGGTCGCCGACGCCATCGCCCGGCGGGACTGGGACGAACTGCCGGCCGAACTGGGGGACCTGCTGTTCCAGGTGGTGTACTACGCGCGCATGGCGGAGGAGTCCGGCCGCTTCGCGTTCGCCGACATCGCCCGGGGCATCGCCGACAAGATGGTCCGCCGCCACCCGCACGTGTTCGCGGGGGCGGAAGCAACGCCCGGGTTCTGGGAAGCCGGGAAATCCGCCGAGCGCGCCGCGCGCAAGGTGGGCGGCGTCCTGGCCGGCGTGCCGGTCGGCCTGCCCGCGCTGACCCGGGCCGGCAAGCTGACCGGCCGCGCCGCCCGGGTCGGCTTCGACTGGCCGGACGCCGCGGCGGTGCTGGACAAGCTGGCGGAGGAAACGGCGGAACTGCGCGCCGAGCTGCCCGGCGCCGATCCGGCACGGCTGGCCGACGAGATGGGAGACATGCTGTTCGTCCTGGCGAACCTGGCCCGCAAGCTGGGGCTGGACCCCGAGACGTGCCTGCGCCAGGCCAACGCCAAGTTCACCCGGCGCTTCGAAGGGGTCGAGGCACGGCTCGCCGCCGAAGGGCGCACCCCGGCCGAAGCCGGGCTCCCCGCGATGGAAGCCGCCTGGCAAGCGGTCAAGCAAGCAGAAAGGACGCCGTGACCATGCAGCGCCGCTACGTCACCGTGGACGTGTTCACCGACCAACGCTTCGGCGGCAACCCGCTGGCGGTGGTGCTGGACGCCGCCGGGCTGGACACGGCCGCCATGCAGGCGGTCGCGCGCGAGTTCAACTACTCCGAGACCACCTTCGTGCTGCCGCCGCAGGACCCGGCGCACACGGCGCAGGTCCGCATCTTCACGCCGTTCCACGAGATGCCGTTCGCCGGGCACCCCAATGTCGGCACCGCCTACGTGCTGGCCGCCGAGGGCGATCCAGCACCGCGGATGCTGTTCGAGGAACAGGCGGGCCTCGTCCCGGTGGACGTTCTGCGGGAAGGCGCCGCCGTGGCCGGCGCTGAGCTGACCGCGCCGCAACCGCTCGACGTGCAGGAGACGTTTGCCGTCGAGGCCGTGGCCGCGTGCCTTTCGCTGGCGGCGGCCGACATCGTCACCACCCATCACGCGCCAGTGGCCGCCTCCGTTGGCGTGCGCTTCGTGCTGGTCGAGGTGGCCACGCGCGAGGCCTTGCGCCGGGCACGCCTCGATGCCGGCGCGCACGCCCGGACGTTCGTGCCCAGCGCACGCAACAGCATCTACCTCTACACGCGGGACGGCGGCGGGTTTGACCTGCACTCGCGCATGCTGTCCCCCACCATCGGCGAGGACCCGGCGACCGGCAGCGCCACCGTGACGGTCGCCGCCCTGCTGGGCACGGCGGGTCCGGACGGCGAGACGGCGCTGCGGATCGAGCAGGGCCGCGACATGGGCCGGCCGAGCACGCTGCTGACGCGCACGGTCAAGCGCGGCGGTGCTCTGCTCAGCGCCCATGTCGGCGGACGTTGCGTGCGGGTGATGGAGGGGACGATCAGCGCCTGAGTGCGCGGGTCACTCCTGCATCAAGGCGTCACGCAACGTCTCGAAGCTGCTGCGGTTTGGCGTGCAGACCAGGCCGCCGCCCCGGTCCGTCACGTTCAAGGGCGAACCGTCCCACTTGGCCGAGTAGCCCCCGGCTTCCTGGTGGAGCAGCCAGCCTGGCAGGTGGTCCCACGGCATCAGCTTGTTGAACACCAGGTAGTCGCAATGGCCGCCCGCAAGCATCCGGTACTCGTGCGCGGCGCAGCGGTAGTCGCACACGCCGCCCAGCCCGACCATGTTGCGGACCACCCGGCCCCGCATGGGTTCCGGCATGTAGCGCCAGGAGATGCAGCCCGTCATCGCCGCCGGCGGACGGGGTTCCGACACGTGCAGCCGGGTGCGCTCCCCGTTGGGCGACAGGAGCCACGCCCCGCCGCCGCGCAGCGCGACCGCGGTGTCGTCCCCCACCGGGTCGTGGATGGCGGCGGCAACCACCTGGCCTCTGGCCACCGCGGCGGCCATCACGCCGAACAGCGGCAGCCCGGCGACGAAATTCGAGGTGCCGTCGATCGGGTCCACCACGAAGGCCAGCTCGGCGCCGTCCAGTTGGCTCATCAGCGCCGGGTCGGCGGCGCAGGCCTCCTCCCCCACCACCACGCAGCCGGGATGCAGGCGGTGCAGTCCCTGGGTGATCAGCGCTTCCGCCGCCTCGTCCGCCTCGGTGACCAGGTCGTTGGGGCCGCTCTTGGTCCGTACGGCGCCAGGGCTGAGCTTACGGAAGCGCGGCATGACCTCCACCCGCGCTGCGGCGCGAAGGAGCTGGACGATTTCGGCCCACGCCGCCTCGTCGATCAACGGTGCTCGAACCGCGCGCGGTCGGCGGGCAGCAGGCGCACGCGCATCCGCACGGCGTCGTCCGCGTCCGCCCGTTCCATGACCTGGCCGTGCTCGTACAGCCAGGCGATCCGCGCGCCGTCGTCGGGCGCGATGGCGTAGTCGGCCTGTTCCATCCCCGCGGCGATCCGCTTGTCCACGGCGGCCAGCAGGTCCGGCAAGCCTTCCCTGGTCACGGCCGAAACCGGCACGCAATCCTGGCGTGGCGGCACGTGGCCGACCCCGCCCAGCAGATCCGCCTTGTTCAGCACCTCGATGGTACGGCTGCGCCAATCGGCGTCGATCGTGCCGTCCTTCTCCATGCCTTCCAGCACGGCGATCACGTCCGCGCGCTGGGCGGCGCTGTCCGGGTGCGCCACGTCGCGCACGTGCAGGATCACGTCCGCCTCCGCCACTTCCTCCAGGGTCGCGCGGAAGGCGGCGACCAGCTCGGTCGGCAGCTCGCTGATGAAGCCCACCGTGTCGGACAGGATCGCCCGGCGGCCGGACGGCAGGCGCAGGCCGCGCATGGTCGGGTCCAGGGTGGCGAAAAGCTGGTCCTGCGCGTGGACGTCGGCGCCGGTCAGCGTGTTGAACAGCGTGGACTTTCCAGCGTTGGTGTAGCCGACCAGGGCCACGACCGGGAACGGCACCCGGGTGCGGGCGCTGCGGTGCAGGCCGCGGGTGCGGCGGACCTGCTCCAGGTCCTTCTTCAGCCGCACGATGCGGTCGGTGATCAGCCGGCGGTCCGCCTCGATCTGGGTCTCGCCGGGGCCGCCGAGGAAGCCGAAGCCGCCGCGCTGCCGCTCCAAGTGGGTCCAGGAGCGCACCAGGCGGCTGCGCTGGTAGTCCAGGTGCGCCAACTCGACTTGCAGCGAGCCTTCCCGGGTGCGGGCGCGCTCGCCGAAGATGTCCAGGATCAGCCCGGTGCGGTCGATGACCTTGCAGCCCCATTCGCGTTCCAGGTTGCGCTGCTGCACCGGGGAAAGAGCGGCGTCCACGATGGCGACAGTGACCTCCTCGGCTCGCATTGCCTCCCCCTGCGTGGCCAACTGCCCCTCCCCCAGCAGGGTGGAGGAGCGTCGGGTCCGCAGCGGGAGGATTGCGGTGTGCACCACGTGGAGGCCGATGGAGGCGGCGAGCCCAGCCGCCTCCGCCAGCTTGGCTTCCGCGGCGCGGGACGCATCCGAACGGTGCGGATGCTCCCACGGCAGGATGACGGCCGCCCGGGTCGGGTGATCGGTCCCGTTAGACTGTGGCGTCAGCAGTCTCCATCTCCCGTGCATGGGTTGCCGGCAGCGGCGCGGCCGCTTCGGCCTTGCTCGCGTCAAACAGTTGGATGGGAGCGCCCGGCATCACAGTGCTAATCGCGTGCTTGTAAACAAGCTGGGTGTGGCCGTCCCGACGCAGCAGCACGGAGAAGTTGTCAAACCAGGTGATGATGCCCTGCAACTTGACGCCGTTGACCAGGAACACGGTGACGGGCGCCTTGCCCTTGCGGACGTGGTTCAGGAATACGTCCTGCACGTTCTGCGACTTCTCGCTGGCCATGATGCCAAACCTTCCATCTTGTTGTTGTTCGAGCCGGTAGTCCAAGCAGGTGACACCGATACGGGCACACAGGTCCCGCACGCGCCTGCCGAATGTAGCAAGCGAGACCCGCCATGCAAGCGTTCTGAAGTCAAATCGACCGTCCCGTTCACCTGGGAGCGTTGCGTCCGCCGTCGGCGTGGCGTGCGAACAACTCGAACAGCTTGCGCGTCACCGGGCCGGGCTGGCCGTCGCCGACCGGCACGCCGTCCACTTGCGTGATGGGCTTCACGAACGACGTGGCGCTGGTGATGAACACTTCGCGTGCCTGCCGCAGCTCCGCTTCCGACACCGCGCGTTCCTCGGCGGCGACGCCGTCCTCCGCCATCTGCTGCAACAGGGACGCGCGGGTGCAGCCGGGCAGGATGGCGTGGCCGAGCTGCCGGGTCCGCAAGACGCCCGCCGCGTCCACCACCCAGACGCTGGTGGAGGACCCTTCCGTCACGGCGCCGTCGCGGTCGATCAGGATCGCCTCGGCTGCGCCGGCCTGCCGGGCCGCCTGCTTGGCGAGCACGTTGGGCAGCAGCCCGGTGGACTTGATGTCGCACCTGGCCCAGCGCTCGTCAGGCACGGTGATCGCCGACCCGGCCCAGGCGGCGACGTCCGTCGGGTAGGGCGGCGTGCGGCGGCACGTCACCACCAGGGCCGGCGGCACGGGCCGGGCTGGAAACGCGTGGTCCCGCCGGGCCACGCCGCGGGTGACCTGCATGTAGAGCAGGCCGTCCCGCAGCCGGTTGCGGCGGACCACCTCGTTCAGCACGTGGAGCAGGGCCGCGCGCCCCATCGGCGGCGCGATGCCGATGGCGCGGAGCGAGCGTTCCAGCCGCGCCATGTGCAGCGCCTCGTCCAGGAAGCGGCCGCCCGCCCTGTAGAGCACCTCATAAACGCCGTCGGCGAACTGGTAGCCGCGGTCCTCCACGTTGACGCTCGCCTCGCCTTGCGGGAGGTAGCGGCCGTTGACGTAGGCGATGCGGCTCATGCGCCGGAGCGCCTGCCCCGCGCGTGCCGGTGAGCGAGGACTGTCCCCGGAATCGTCACGGCAAGGCTCCTTGGATGCGTGCGGCAATGATAGACCCGCGCCGCCTGCCCGTGGAAGCGCCGGGCTGCGGGCTTTGCGGCGCGAGCCTGCTGGGCGGGTTGGGTCCGGCTACGCCAGGGTGTGACGCGCGGGCTCATTCTCGTATGGATTGATCGAGGAAGACCCTGCCGTCTTGGAATCCGGTGCCGCGGGTTGTCGTGCTTCAGCGGTCATTGTGTTCAAGCTTGGCAACTCTTGTTGCCGTTCCGTCGCGGGATACCCGGTCCCTAGCTCAGCAAGCTCAGTTCACTGGGATGACATTGAGACCCACGACACGCTGAGCCGCCTGAATGACATCGTTAGCGAGCGCATCGACCGCTCCTTGAGGTGTTCCCATTGGTTCGGCGTAGAATGCGGTGTCGAAAGAAGCCTCGGTAAACGCGTTTACCGAGTTTATTGATGCACCTGGGCCAGAAATTTCCACGCCGATGCTTTTGAGTTCAGGATCATACGGCACGACACGACACGACAGAGCGTGCGCCAGCGCATAATCCTGGAAGAAACGAACCACAAGCATGCGATCACCGTTCTTCGCTTCCAACTTGATTGCATGTATTGGCACGTTTGCAAGCGTGAGTGTCTCAGTCGATTTTCCGCTATTTAATATCTTGTACATCCAAAGAGCAAACAAGCTCAAACAAACACATAACGTCGATAAGCAGAGCTTAATTGTGCGTTTCATGGTGTTGTATGTAACTTCGCATCGCATCGTCCATGGTTTGAAAGATGCCTGGCCCGGCATCCTGGTTTAGGGTGGCCATTCCTGGTAACACATTGTTTCCGGTACCATGTATCGTGACAGTCCATAAGCCATCGTCTTCCTGCGTAGCTGCCCGCACGATTTGGCCGTTGTAAAGTATGTGCATTTTCAGCGTTGTATTTATGACCGTAAGTCCGTCAGGCGAAATGCGGGTTATAACCATTCCGACAGGCGCACCAGTGCTTGGGTCATGCACCCAATAAGGATGCTGGTTCTGCAATGGGATTGACGGGTCATGCCCCGGCACTCCGAAGCGAGACATGTAGTCAGCCATCTCTTCCTTCGTGCATTGCAGATCGGCAGGACACACCTCCTTCGACACTTGCGTATAATCATGCCATCCCTCGCGATCCGGCGAGTAGGGCGCCGCGTCGCCCAACTCGGCCGAAGACGCTGCGTTTGGAACCTGCGGCTGCGTGGCCGCCGCGGGAGCAGCGGCAAGCATGATCTGCGCTTGCGCTTCAACGGTCTGTTCCCCGGCCTGCATGATGAACTTCGGCCAGGCCCGCGCACCCACCGACTGCCCGGCCGCCGCAAGCTCCGCCCCCGCGCCCTTGAGGCCCGCATGGGTGTCCGCCCGCGTGACCGCCAGAACGGCGCGCTGCATCAGCCACGCATCCGAGGAATCGGCCTCTGCTCCGATGAAAGTCGTCCGGAATGCGTTCGGCGCCAGGTCCACCCCGCCGGCCCAGACCGGCACCAGCACCTTCAGCGCCGGGTGGAACCGCCGGAGGTTGCGCGCAAGCAGTGGGTCCGACGTGTCAACGCGTTCGGCCGCGAACTCGGTCACCGCCAGCATCCGCGCGCCAAGTTCAGCGCGGTCGGCGGAGCTTATGCCATCGAGCGGAACTGGCGCCTTGCCGTGGCCGAACCGGCCGTGTTCCTGCCTGCCTTGATCGATCCAGCTCATCGCGCTGCCATCCAGGCAAAACGCGCGTTCTACCGGGCGAGGCGGCACCGTTTCGACGGAAGCGTTCGCATCGTGTTCTACAGCGCTGCCGAGCGTCGGCAAGGCTCGGTTCAACGAGGCGACGCTGAGGCTCTCAAGACGCTCCAAGCCTGGTTTTTGCCGGCATGCCTATTTGGCGGGTGATCCCGTCCGTTCGGATGGCGCGCTAAACTGGCTCGCCCCGGTCCATCGCGCCCAGGAAGGCCGCGGCCCGCGCCCGCAGCTTGCTCACCCGCTCCGGGTCCATCTTCGCCAAGTTCCGCAGCGGCAGCGCCATGCGCTGGTTGCCGGCGAAGCGGTCCTGATGCCGCGCCACGAAGTCCCAATACAACGCGTTGAACGGGCAGGAGCGCTCCCCCGTGCCGTCCTTCACGTCATAATGGCAAGCGCCGCAGTAGTCGCTCATCCTGTTGATGTAGGCGCCGGACGCGGCATACGGCTTGGAGCTGACGGCGCCGCCATCCGCGAACAGCGCCATGCTGCGCACGTTCGGCATCTCGACCCATTCGTAGGCGTCGGCATAGACGATCAGGTACCACTCATCCACGTCCGCCGGATCGAGCCCGGCGATCAGCGCGAAGTTGCCGGTGATCATCAGGCGCTGGATGTGGTGCGCGTAGGCATGCGCCCGCGTGTCGGACACCGTGTGGCGCAGGCAGTTCATCCGCGTTTTCGCGTCCCAGAAGAACTGCGGCATCCTGCGCACGGCGTCCAGCGCGTTCAGACTGGCGTATTGCGGCATGTTCAGCCAGTAGATGCCGCGCATGAACTCCCGCCAGCCGATGATCTGGCGGACAAAGCCCTCCACCGCGTTCAGCGGCGCGGCGCCGGACAGGAAGGCGGCCTCGGCGGCCTCCACCGCCTCCCGCGGGTCGAGCAGCCCGGCGTTGAGCGAGGTGGACACCTGGGCGTGGAACAGCGTCGGCGCGCCGGTCTTCATCGCGTCCTGCCAGTCGCCGAACTGGGGCAGGCGGTTGGCGACGAAGTCATAGAGCGCCGCGCGCGCATCGGCCGCCGTCACCGGCAGGTTGAAGCCGTCGCAGGTGCCGAAATGGTCGCCGAAGCGCTCCCGCACGAGGGCGATCACGTCCTGCGTGATGGCGTCCGGCTGGACGTGCGGCGGGTCCGGGATGGCGATGCCGGCAGGCAGCCGCTTGCGGTTCTCCGCGTCCAGGTTCCAGCGGTTATCGACCGGGACGCCGTCTTGCATCAGCACGCCGTAGCGCCGGCGCATCTCGCGATAGAAGAACTCCATCCGCAGCGTCCGCTTGCCGAGGGCCCAACGGCGGAACTCCCGGATGCTGCACAGGAAGCGGGTGTCCGGACGGATCTCCACCTCCAGCCCGGCGGCCTCGTGCCATTCCTCCATGTCCTTCGCCAAGCGCCACTCGCCGCACTCGGTCGCGGCCACCCGGTCCGGCCGCAGCCGCTCCACGGCCCGCAGCAGCTCGCCGCGCAGGGACTGCGTGTTGGCCGGGTCGTCGAGCTGGACGTACTCCACCCGGACCCCGCGGGCGCGCAGGGCGCGGGCGAAATGGCGCATCGCGGACAGCACCAGCACGATTTTCTTCTGGTGGTGGCGGACGTAGGTGCACTCGTCCAGCACCTCCGCCATCAGCACCGTGTCGACCGCCGGGTCCATGTCCTGCAACGCCGACAGCCCGGCGCTGCACTGGTCGCCCAGCACGACGCGGAGAGTGCTCACCCCCCGCCCTGGCCTTGCCTCAGCCCCGGGTCCTGACAGTGGAGCGGCCTCCATCGACGCCGATCACCTGCCCGGTGATCCACCCGGCCTGGTCCGACAGCAGGAAGGCGGCGAGCGCGCCGGCGTCCTCGCCCTCTCCCAGCCGCGGGATCGGGTGCTGCCCGGCGATCGCCTTGGCCAGGGTGGGGTTGTCCGTCATGGCGGCGGAGATGCCCGAGCGGGTCAGGCTCGGCGCGATGCAGTTCACCCGCGTATTGGGCGCAAGCTCGGAGGCGAGCGCCACGGTGAGGCCCTCCACCGCGCCCTTCGCCGCCGATATCACCGAGTGGCTGGCGAAGCCGGCGCGGACGGCAACCGTGCTGAACAGCACCACGCCGCTGCCGGGCACCGCGTGCAGCGCTTCCCCGGCCGCTTGCACCGCCATCGCGGCGCCGACCGCGTTCAGCTGGAACGCCTCGATGAAATCCGCCTTCGACGCGCGCTTGAGCGGCAGCATGACGATGGAGCCGACGCAATAAGCCAACCCCCACAGGCGCGGGCCGGCCTGCCGGATGGCCGTCGCCAGCGCCGCCTCGTCCGTCGCGTCCGCCACCGCGCTGGTGCAGCCGAGTTCCTCCGCCAGGGCGGACAGCCGGGCCGCGTCGCGGCCGACCAGGTGCACCGGCCGCCCGGATGCGGCCAAGCGCCGGGCCAGGGCGGAGCCGATCGCGCCGTAACCGCCCACGATCACCACAGGCTCCGTCATTCATTCCCCCGTCGGCTGAAGCAACGAACGTGGCGACTGCGCCGGTGGCGACAAGGCTCCCACTGCGCCGGTGGCGACAAGGCT
>CAXTLC010000022.1:0-28069 GCA_964245075.1 uncultured Acetobacteraceae bacterium | reverse complement strand
GTGGCGACTGCGCCGGTGGCGACAAGGCTCCCACTGCGCCGGTGGCGACAAGGCTTGCGCCGCATGGCATCATTCCGATGCCCATGCGCCAGCTCCTCCTCCTCCGGCACGCGAAGTCCTCCTGGGACGACCCGAAGCTGTCCGACCACGCCCGGCCGCTGAACCTGCGCGGCCGGCAGGCGGCGGCGGCGATGGCGGAGGAAATGCGGCGGCTCGGGCTGCTGCCGGACCTGGTGCTGGTGTCCTCCGCCCGGCGCACCTTGCAAACCCTGGCCGCGCTGGACCCGTGGGACCATCCGCCCCGCGTGGAGCCGCTGGACGCGCTTTACCTCGCCTCCGCCGCGGACCTGCTGCTGACCCTGCAAAGCGCTGTCCCGTCCGCCCGGTGCGTCATGCTGGTCGGGCACAATCCCGGGCTGCACGAACTCGCCCTCTTTCTGTCCGGCAAGGGTCCCCTGCCGGAAGACGGCCGCCTGCAACGGCTCGCCGAAGCCTATCCATCCGGCGCATTGGCCGAATTCGCCGTCACAGTCCCGTGGGAAGAGCTGCGGGAAGGCGGCGCGCAGTTGACACGTTTCCTGCTGCCAACCGATTTGGCGCCTGCCACGAACAAACGGTAAGTATCCGTCACCATGCCAGCGCTCGAGTTCTGCCTTCCGCCTGCCGAGTTGCCCCGCCTGTACCGCCAAGCCCCGTTCACGCGCCGCGGCGGCCGGCCGGCCGGAGTCGAGATGGTCTGGCACGACACCGCCGCCGGCGATCTTGCCGAGGATCACCTGAGCCTCTGCGAGAGCGCGCGCGCCTGGCGGCTGGAGCGTGCCAGCCCGCGGCCTGGCGAAGACTGGCCGCCGGGCACGCCGGCACCGGTCATCGCGGAAGCGGCGGACGAAGCGGAGATCGGGCCGTGGCCGGGTCCGCTGATGCCGATCGCCGGGTTCCGCGGACAGCGCCGCACGGTGCAATTGGAAGCGGCGGAGCCTGCCAGCCTCCATGTGCTCGACGGCGCCCTGCGCGGCGTGGCGCAGGAGCGGGCAGTCTGCCGCATCCAGATGCGCGGTCCGGCCGAGTGGCTGCGAGGCTTGAGCACGCAGCTGGCGGACACGTTGCCGATCGAGGTGCCCCGCTGGTCGCTGGCGACGGAGGCGGCCTCGCTTGCCCGCGGGCGCCCCGCCCCGCCCCGCCGCTCCGGCGCCCCGCTGGTTCCGCCCCACACCACGGTTGCGGCCGCGATCGCCTTGGTGATCGGCCACTTGACGGACGTGCTGCTGGCCGGGGCGCCCGCCGCTTGCGCCGGGGAAACGCCGGAAGCGGTGCACGCGATGCGGGTCACGGTGCGCCGCCTGCGCTCGGCGCTCTCGGTGTTCCGACGGGCGGCGGACGGGCCCGCCTTCGCCGCGGTCAAGCCGCAACTGCACGCCTTGGCTGCCGTCCTGGGGGCGGCGCGGGACTGGGACGTCTTCCTGGCCGGGACCGGGCAGGACGTGGCGGCGGCGTTCCCGGGCGATCCCCGGTTGGAAGCCATGCTCGCGGCTGCCGCCAAGCGCCGGGCAGCCGAGTACGCCGCGTTGCGCAAGGAACTCGCTTCCCCCGCCTTTCGCCGGCTCTGCGTGGCGCTGGTGCAGCTCGCAGCGCTGCGTCCCTGGCAGCTTGAAGCGGACGAGGAGCAGGCGAAGAAGCTGGACGCGCCGGCCGGCGCGTATGCGGCGGCGCTGTTGGCGCGGCAGCACGAGCGTATGCTGGAACCCGGCGCTGACATCGGCGCCATGCCGGCCGGCGAGCTGCACGCGCTGCGCAAGCAGGGCAAGCGCCTGCGTTATGCCGCCGAGTTCTTCGCCCCGATCTACGGCCGCCGCAGCACCCGCCGCTTCGTGCGCCGGGTGTCCGCCTTGCAGGAAGCGCTGGGCCAGCTCAATGACGGCGCGACGGCAGCCGGGCTGATGGACGCGTTGCGGGGCGGGCCGGACCGGATGTTCGCGGCCGGCGCGGTGCAAGGCTTCACCGCTGCGCGGAGCACCTGCGCGCGGGCTGCCATCGCCAGGAGCTGGGCGAAGTTCCGCGGTGCCGAGCCATTCTGGGATTGATCCTGAATGCCGCAGGATCGCCGTCCTGCGGGTTGACCGCGCTTCAAGTCATCTGGAACGGCACGCGTCCCCGCCTGAAACCATCCAGTGTCCATCGATCGCCCGCGCCGCGTCTTCCGTTCGGCCGGCAAGCCCGGCCCGGACGCTGCTCCCGGCGCTTGCCGTGGGTTTGGGGGATGCGTGGGCGCACCGCCGGGACTCTGGCTGGCCGAGCAGGCGGTATGTTGCGGGCGCGAAGGTTGCGCTCCCGGCGGCTTGGCCCATAATCGCTGTCTCGCCGGGCACTGTCCGGTGCGCCCGTGGCGGCGATGGACGCCGGCCCGCCTTCGACAGGGAACGCAACATGAGCGGCAATGCCACCGGGTCTTTGACGATGACCCTCGAAGGAACCGACAAATCGCTCACGGTGCCGCTCAGGTCCGGCACGATCGGGCCAAGAGCAGCCGATATCAGCAAGCTGTATGGCAATCTCGGCATTTTCACATACGACGTGGGCTACGGCACCACCGCCGCCTGCGAGAGCAAGATCACCTATATCGACGGTGACGAAGGGGTGCTGCTGCATCGCGGCTACCCGATCGACCAACTGGCCGAGAAGTCCACCTTCCTGGAAGTCGCCTACCTGATGATGAACGGCGAGCTGCCGACGCAAGCGCAGCGGGTCGAGTTCGACCGCGGCGTGATGCACCACACCATGCTGCATGAGCAGCTTCGGAGCTTCTACAGCGGTTTCCGCCGTGATGCGCACCCGATGGCAGTGATGTGCGGCGTCGTCGGCGCGCTGAGCGCCTTTTATCACGACAGCCTGGACATCACGAACGAGGACCACCGCCGCATCAGCGCCTTCCGCCTGATCGCGAAGCTGCCGACCATCGCAGCCTGGGCATACAAGTACAACATCGGCCAGCCGTTCATGTATCCGCGCAACGACCTCGGTTACGCGGAAAACTTCCTCTACATGCTGAATGCGGTGCCGGCGGAGGAGTACCGGGTCAACCCGGTGCTCGCGCGCGCAATGGACCGCATCTTCATCCTGCACGCGGACCACGAGCAGAACGCATCCACCTCCACGGTGCGGCTGGCCGGGTCCACCGGCGCAAACCCGTTCGCCTGCATCGCGGCGGGCATCGCCAGCCTGTGGGGGCCTGCCCATGGCGGCGCCAACGAGGCCGTACTCAAGATGCTGAACGAGATCGGCACGCCGGCCAACATCCCGGCCTTCATCGAGAAGGTGAAGGACAAGAACAGCCACGTGCGCCTGATGGGCTTTGGCCATCGCGTTTACAAGAACTACGACCCGCGCGCCAAGATCATGGAGCGGACCTGCCATGAAGTGCTGAAAGAACTCGGCATCCAGGATGATCCGACACTCGACATGGCCATGGAATTGGAGCGGATCGCCCTGAGCGACGACTACTTCGTCAGCAAGAAGCTCTATCCAAACGTGGACTTCTACTCCGGGATCATCCTCAAGGCGATGGGCATTCCGACCAGCATGTTCACCGTGCTGTTCGCGGTCGCACGCACCGTAGGCTGGATCAGCCAGTGGAAGGAGATGATCGAGGACCCGACGCAGCGCATCGGGCGTCCGCGCCAGATCTACACGGGCACCGGCTTGCGGGACTTCGTGCCCATGGCTGAACGCGGCTGAGCTTCCGCGGGCCTGATGCCGCATCAGGTCCGCGCCTGAGCTTGATTTTCACACAGCGAAAAACGCAGTTTGATACGGCATAGAAATTATTTTGACGTTCCGTGCATCAACATAATCGGCCAAAGCGTTGTTCTTTCGGCATTCGTTATATCCCAACTTGGCCAATCCTGCCGCATGTCGTTTCAGATGCATGATCTCGCGTCATTGCTCGGTTAAATTGGGACATCAATATTGCATGAATTGCGCTATTTCGGAAGTTGTTCCCAAATCCCCGCTTCCGGAACAGACGCCGGTTCGCGAGGATGACCTCGCCGCAAATAGTGGTGAGCAGGAGTTTGATCTTGGACTATCCCCGTTCGTTGGACGCAACAGTTCGGTCGCGCTTGAAACAATGGCCGCAGCGGCCGCCAGGCTTGGCAGTGCGGGAGAAGGACGCCTGGCTGCGCGGGCGGCCAGACGAGGGGGTGGGGCAGTGCTTCCTGAAACTGCCCGGCAGCAAGCAGTTGCGGACCTTGCCGGACGGGCTCTGGCTCAATTTCGGCGGCACCGCCGTGGAGCCGTTCGCTGACATCTTCGCCATCGAGGCCTGCGCGTCCTTGCCCAACCTGCTGGACAAGCGGTCCCGCTTCGCCCCGTCCACGCAGTCGCTGATGGCGGTCTGCCCCCTGTCGTGGCTGCTGGCCCCCGTGATGCCGGACAGCACCATCCTGCGCTGGCAGGCAACAGGCGTGGTTGCATCCACCCCGGACCGTTCCCTGATCCTGCCCGTGCGGGACCTGCGTGTGATGTACGGGCTGCGCACCCGTCATTACGACGGCTTCGTGCAGCACCAGGTGCCGCACCCGCACGAGTTCTTCGTGCCGATGGACGCGCTCACGGCAAAGAACGGCGATCAGGACCCGGCCTTGCAGGCGCTGGTCGCCCGCACCTCGATGCGGGCGAACTTCCTTCGCACCCCGGACGCGTGACCCGCATCTTCGTCGATGCCGACGCCTGCCCGGTCCGCGAGGAGGTCTACCGCGTGGCCGGCAGGGTCGGGCTGGACGTGCTGGTGGTGCACAACGGCTCGCGCCCGATCCGCCCCCCCGGGCAACCCGGCGTGCAGGTGGTGATCGTGCCCGACACGCCGGACAGCGCGGATGACTGGATCGCCGAGCGCGTCGGACTCGGCGATGTCTGCGTCACGGCGGACATCCCGCTCGCCAAGCGCTGCCTGGAACGGGGCGCCCGCGCGCTCGGGCATACTGGCCGCAGCTGGACCGGCGACAACATCGGCAGCGCGCTGGCCGGGCGCGAGGTTGCCCGGCATCTGCGGGAGGTGGGGTTGGGCGGCGGCGGCCACCCCGCGCTGACGGCGGCCGACCGGTCGCGCTTCAGCTCGGCGCT
This sequence comes from uncultured Acetobacteraceae bacterium, assembly GCA_964245075.1. GTDB lineage: Bacteria > Pseudomonadota > Alphaproteobacteria > Acetobacterales > Acetobacteraceae > LMUY01. The sequence continues at coordinate 22,951 of CAXTLC010000022.1, read as the reverse complement.
GGACGCCGAAGTGGTCCGGGCTCGGCGGGATGCAGCACGGCCCATGCCGCGAGCGGATCATCCGTGATCAGGCCGTCCACGCCCCACGCCGCGAGTCTGGCGACCGCATCGGGCTGGTTCACCGTCCACGGCACCACGCGCAACCCCGCCGCCCGTGCCCGGTCCAGCTTCTTCCGGGTCAGCTCGCCGTGGTGCGGCGACCAGGTTCCGCCGCCTTCATCCACCACGGTGCCCGGCAACCCGGCCTGGCCGCCGCGCCAGGCCCGCGTGCTGCGGGCCGTGAGCCAGGCGTAGGCGAGGTCCGGCCGCAACCGGCGCAGGTGGCGGGGGCCGCGCCAATCGAAGGATTGCACGGTGATCCGGCTGGCCGCCCCCGTGCGGTCCGCCACGTCGGCCACCGCTTCCGCAATGGCTTCCGGGCGGGCGGTCCAGCGGGGCCAGGTGGGCGCCGTCTTGATCTCCACGATCCAACGGGCGCGGCCATGGAGGCGCAGCACCCGTTCCAGCGGCGGCACCGTGGCGCCGTCCATGGCTTGCTGGCGAGGGAAGCGGCGGGCCGTGCGGCTGCCCGGGCGCACCCGTCCGACGTCGAAACCTTGCAGGTCCGCCAGGGTCAGGTCCCATAAGGCAGGTCCTGCGGCGGCAAGCCACCTGCCGTCCGCGCGCCGGGTCAAGTCGGGCGAAAGGCGCGGATCGTGGCTGAGCACGGGAACGCCGTCCCGCGTCATGCCGACGTCGATCTCGAAGCTTTGCACGCCGCGGCGCAGCGCAGCCTCGAACCCTTCGACGGTGTTTTCCGGAAACAGCGCACGTGCGCCGCGATGGCCGATCACCTGCAACGACATGGAAGCGAGGAAGGCTGCTTCAGTCGTCCCCGCACTCGCAACCCGGCGTCGGGCCGGTGTCGCCGCGCACGACATGGTGGTCGATCCATTCGGACACCAGCCGGCGCGCCTCGTTGATGGAGGCTTCAGGGTGGTGGATGCGGTACAGCACCGTGCAGGCGCGGAACGCGTCCATGTCCAAGTTGCCGGTCGCCCGCAACTCGCGGTACGCCGTCACCACAGCCCGCTCGCAACGCCGGCCGACCACCGACTGATCCCGTCCCACGATGCTCTCCAACTGCGAGTCATTCGCAAAGCATGTGGATCGTAGGCGTATGGCGGCTGCGTATCAAGGGCAGCTACGAGAAAGCGCGCACCGCCTGGGCGATCGCCCGGCCGACATCGGCGGTTCCCGCCTGCCCGCCCATGTCGCGGGTGCGCGGGCCGCCATCGCGCAGCAGCGCCTCGAAGCTGCCGACGATGGCCCGGGCTGCGTCTGCCTCCCCAAGGTGCTCCAGCATCTGCGCGGCGGACCAGATCTGGCCGATCGGGTTGGCGATGCCCTTGCCGGCGATGTCCGGGGCCGAGCCGTGCACCGGCTCGAACATGGAGGGATGCAGGCGCTCCGGGTTGATGTTGGCGGACGGCGCGATGCCGATGCTGCCCGCCACCGCCGGGCCGAGGTCGGACAGGATGTCCCCGAACAGGTTGGACCCGACCACGACGTCGAACCAGTCCGGGTGCTGGACGAAGTGGGCGCACAGGATGTCGATGTGGAACTGTGCGGTCCGCACGTCCGGATAGTTCGCCTTCATGGCAGAGAACCGCTCGTCCCAGTACGGCATGCTGATGGTGATGCCGTTGGATTTGGTGGCGCTGGTCAGGTGCTGCCGCGTCCGGGTCTGCGCCAGCTCGAAGGCATACTTCATGATGCGGTCGGTGCCGCGCCGGCTGAAGATGCTCTGCTGGCTGACGAACTCGTGCTCCGTCCCGTCGTACATGCGGCCGCCCACGGCGGAGTACTCGCCTTCCGTGTTTTCCCGCACCACGACGAAGTCGATGTCCGCCTCCGTGCGCCCGGCCAGCGGCGTGCGGGCGCCCGGCATCAGCTTGCACGGCCGGACGGAGGCATACTGGTCGAAGCCGCGGCGGATCGGGATCAGCAGGCCCCAGAGCGAGACGTGGTCCGGCACGCCCGGCCAGCCCACGGCGCCCAGCAGGATGCTGTCGTGCTCGCGCAGCTGGTCCAACCCGTCCGGCGGCATCATGGCGCCAGTGCGGACATACGTCTCGCATGACCAGTCGTAATGCGTCGGCCGCAGGGTGAAGCCGAAGCGGGACGCGGCGGCGTCCAGCACTTCCAGGGCGGGCGGAACGACCTCCTTGCCGATGCCGTCGCCTGGGATCACGGCGATCCTGTATGTTCGTTCCATGCCGGATGCTGCTTCGGACGCTGCCGGAGGTCAATCGACCGCTTGCGGGCCGATCGACATCCGTGCGCGGATCTCGCCTGCCACCCGCCCCGCCTCGTCCAGCGAGGCGCGGGTCCAGGGGGCTATCCCGCTGCTGAGCGGCCGGGCCTGATCGGCGCGGTACAGCGTCTGGTGCATGTGGCGATGCGATGGGATGTCGCCCTGGCTGGCGATGAACACCGGCGCTTCCCCGCCGCAGGCCTCGCTGATCATGGTGGGCGAGTCGCCCGTCACCACCAGGACGTCCGCCAAGGCGATCATGGCCGCATACGGGTTCTCTCCCGGCTCCCCCCAGCGGTAGAGCACATGCATGCAGGGCGCCAAGCCGGCGGCGAGCGCGTCCGTCGCCTCCATCCCCGTCCGGCGCGTGGTGGTCGCCAGCACCGACCCGCCGGCCGTCATCGCCATGCGGGCGACCTGCTGCGCCAGGGCGTGGGACGCGGCGGGCCGCATCTCCCCGCCATGGCCGCCGCCGCCTGCGAGAAGGGTGATCAGCGGGCGCGGCAAGTGGGACAGCCGGCCGGCCCAGGACACCCGCGCCTGCGACAAGGCCAACGGGGACAGGCGGTGCGGCTCGCCCAGCACGCTCAGCACGTTGGCGCCCGCCGGCGGGCGGAGGTGGCGCGGCACGACCAGCATGTCGAACAGCCCGCCGCGCCAGCGCGGCCGGCCGCAGTGCACCACCCGCGTGCCGAAGCGGTTGCGCAGCCAAAGCGCCACCGCCTCCGACCGCGGGCTGGCGGAGATGGCGAGCGCCGGGCCGCGCGGGGCGGAGAACGGCCAGCCCGGCGCGAGCAACCCGCCCAGCGAGCCGTTGCGCGACAGCCCGGACACCCGCGCGCGCCACCGCCAAGCCAGCGGCACGCGGAGATGGGGCACGCCCAGCCGCTCCGCCACGCCGATGGCCTGGTCGGACGCGCTGTCCAGCGGGTCATCCAGCACCCAGACGGGCGCGATATCGTCCGTGCTGCGGCCAGCGGGAACGCGAAGAGTCGCAGGATCACGCAACGGCACCTCCCCTGGAGATCGTGTGGCATGGACGCACGAGACCGGCCCGGCTACCCAGTGCCTTTGCGATATAAGGGGCCGACATGGCGCTGCAGCACCAGACCGATTGGGACCGCGACGCGGCGCTGACCACGGCGCGCATCCTGCTTGAGATCAAAGCCGTTAATTTCCGTCCTGACGAGCCTTATACGTTCACATCTGGCTGGAAGTCCCCCGTCTACATCGATTGCCGGCGAATCATCTACTTCCCGCGCGCCCGGGCGAAGATCTGCGAGCTCGGGGTCGAGAAGATCGGCCGGCATATCGGCTTCGAGACGATCGAGGCCGTCGCGGGCGGCGAAACCGCCGGCATCCCGTTCGCCGCCTGGATCGCCGACCGCATGATGGCGCCGATGGCCTATGTCCGGAAGAAGCCGAAGGGGTTCGGCCGCAACGCCCTGATCGAGGGCGACGTGCCGGAAGGCAAGCAGACGCTGCTGGTGGAGGACCTGACCACCGACGGGCGCAGCAAGATCCAGTTCGCGCAGTCGCTGCGGGACGCGGGGGCGGTGGTGAACCACGCTTTCGTGGTGTTCTTCTACGGGGTGTTCCCCGGCTCGTTCGAGACGCTGGCGCAGATGGACGTCACCTTGCACCATCTCTGCACTTGGTGGGACGTGCTGGACGCCTGCCGCGACCGGCCGTACTTCGCCGAGCCCGCCCTGGCCGAAGTGCGCCGCTTCCTGGAAAACCCGGTCGCCTGGTCGGCGGCGCACGGCGGCGTCGCCAGCGCGGAGGAAGCGGCGGAGCGCCGGGCAGGCCCGGCCTAGCGCATCACCGCCCCGGCGCTCTACCGCCGGCGCTTTACCGGACGTAGGCGTCCGTCCAGCCCACTTCGCCGTCCGGCTTCACCCGGACCTCGATCTGGCCGGGGCCTTGGCGGGCGACGATCTCCACGCCTCGCTCCCGGTTGAGGAGACGGCATCCAACCAGCGGGTTGCCCGCGTCGGGAGTGCCCTCGCTGCTGCGTTCGGCCACTTCCCAGCGGTGGTGCAGGTCCTCCGCCGTGCGGCACAGCACGGCGCCCGGTTCCAGGCGTGGGCCGGAGATGCCCCGCGTCGGGGTAAGGGTGGAGATCGGCGGCGGCACGGACGGGGGCAGCTTGTCCTCGCCCTCGTCGCGGCGGCGCGACTGGGCCATCGCCCCTGTTCCCAGCAGCGCCACGCAGGCCACCGTCAGCAGCAGTCGTTTCATCTCGTGCCTCCATTGCGACGGTGCTTTTTACCGCGGCGGATACTGGACTGGAAGCGCTCGCGGAGGTCCTTTTGGGGGTTCCCCGCCTTCTGGCGCGAGCCTAGGCTCCTCCTCTCACGCAGGAGCTGCAAGATGCCCGTCCGCCCGAACTCCGCTGCTGCCCGCGACGTCGCGCACACGCTGCATCCCTACACGGACCTGGTGGCGCACGAGCAGGCCGGCCCGATGATCATCAGCCGCGGCAAGGGCATCCGGGTCTGGGACGAGGACGGCAAGGAGTACATCGAGAGCGTCGCCGGGCTGTGGTGCGCGGCGCTCGGCTTCGACAACGAGCGGCTGGCGAAAGCCGCCTACCAGCAGATGCAGACCCTGCCGTTCTACCACTCGTTCACCGCCAAGTCGCACAACCCGCTCATCGAGCTGTCGGAGATGCTGACCGAGCGGGCGCCGCTGGAAGACGCGCGGGTGATCTTCAGCAACTCCGGGTCCGAAGCGAACGACACCGCCATCAAGATGGCGTGGTACTACAACAACGCGCTGGGCCGGCCGGAGAAGAAGAAGATCATCGGCCGGATCAAGGGCTACCACGGGATCACCCTGGCCGCGGCGTCCATCACCGGCCTGCCGAACAACCACCGCTCGTTCGACCTGCCGCTGCCCGGCTTCATCCACACGATGACGCCGCACTTCTACCACAACGGGCTGCCGGGCGAGAGCGAGGAAGCGTTCGCCACGCGCTGCGCCGAGGAGCTGGAGAGTCTGATCCTGGCCGAAGGGGCGCATACGATCGCGGCCATGTTCGCCGAGCCGTGCATGGGCGCCGGCGGGGTGATCCTGCCGCCGGCCACGTATTTCGACAAGATTTGCGCCGTGCTGCAGAAGCACGACATCCTGCTGGTCGCCGACGAGGTGATCTGCGGCTTCGGGCGTACGGGCAATTACTGGGGCACGGAGACGTTCGGGCTGCAACCGGACATCGTCACCTGCGCCAAGGCGCTGTCGGCCAGCTTCCTGCCCATTTCGGCCACGCTGGTCAGCCAGAGCGTGTTCCGGCCGATCGCGGAGGAAAGCCATCGGATCGGCACGTTCGGGCATGGCTACACCTATTCCGGGCACCCGGTGCCGGCGGCGGTCGCGGTCGAAACGCTGAAGATCTACGACGAGATCCGCATCGTGGACCACGTGCGCGCCGTGGGCCCGTTCATGCAGGCAGAGCTGCGCCGCCGCTTCGAAGGCCACGAACTGGTGGGTGAGGTGCGCGGCATCGGGATGATCGGCGCCGTCGAACTCGTGGCCGACAAGGCAGCGCGGCAGAACTTCGACCCGGCGCTGAAGATGGCCGCGCGGATGGCCAAGCTGGGCGAGCAGCACGGGGTGATCTGCCGTGGGCTGCCCAACGACTCGATCGCGTTCAGCCCGCCGCTGATCATCACCGAGGCGGAGATCACCGAGATGCTGGACCGGGTGCAGCGCGCTCTGGACGAACTGACGGTGCAAGTGCGGCGGGAGCGCTTGGCGGTGGTGTGAGCTGGCGCCTTCTCGTTCCGATCCCCTCCCGGAGGGAGAGGGAGAGAATGCGGCAGGCAGTGGCCCTCAACGGCGCATGCGGGCCAGGTTCGCCTGGGGCGAGGCTCCGTCCGGTTCCGCCGCAGCGCCTGACTGGGACGCCCTCCCATCCTGCAAGCTGGCAACGCAGGCGGTCAGCCTGTCCAGCGAGAACGGCTTGGTCAGCACCTGCGCGCCGCCGTAGCGCAGTTCGTCGCCAGTCTGGTCACTGTAGCCGGTGATCAACAGCACGGGGAGGCCGGGCCGCAGCCGGCAAGCGGCGTCGGCGAGCTGACGGCCCGTCATGCCGCCGGGCAGGCCGAAGTCAGTGACCAAAACGTCCGCCCGCACGCCGGCCCGCAGCAGATCAAGCGCGGAAGGGCCGTCGCCGGCTTCCGTCACCTTGTAGCCCAGCGCCAGCAATGCTTCCGCCACCACCATCCGGACCGCCGGCTCGTCATCCACCACCAGCACGCACTGCCCGGCTGGATGCCGAGCCGGCGGAGATGCGGGCCCGGAAAGCCCGGCGGCCTCGGACGCAGCCCGCGGCAGCAGGAGGCGCACCGTCGTGCCCTCGCCCGGCTTGCTGCCGATGAGCACGCGGCCTCCGGACTGGCGGACAAAGCCGTAGATCATCGACAAGCCCAATCCGGTCCCCTGGCCGAGCGGCTTCGTGGTGAAGAACGGCTCGAACACGCGTTGCAGCGTTTCCGGCGCCATGCCTTCCCCGGTGTCGGCGACGATGATGGCGACGCAATCGGTGCCGCCCGCCTCGGCAGCCCCCGGCAGGTTGCGGCACGCGAAGGACAGCCGGCCGCCGCGCGGCATCGCGTCACGGGCGTTGATCGCGAGGTTGAGCAAGGCGCTCTCAAGCTGGTTGGCGTCGCAGCGGGCAAGCCAGAGGCCATCATCGGCGAACCAGTCTACCGCGATGCCGGGGCCGACGGTGCGGCCGACCAGCTCGACCAGCGAGGCCACCAGGCGTCCGGCATCGACCGGCTGCGGGTTGAGCGTTTGCCGGCGGGAGAAGGCGAGCAGCCGATGGGTCAACGACGCGGCACGGGTGGCGGAAACGGCGGCGGCCTCGATGAAGCGGTCGAGCCCGGTCGTGCGGCCCTGGGCGATGCGCGTCTTGACGACCTCCAAGCCGCCGATGATGCCCGTCAGCAAATTGTTGAAGTCATGCGCCAGCCCGCCCGTGAGCTGGCCCACGGCTTCCATCTTCTGCGAGTGGCGCAGTTCCGCCTCCGTGCGCGCCAAGGCTTCGGCAGCCTCGCGGTTGGAGGTCACGTCGCGCCCCACGGCGTAGATCTTGCCGCGCCGGGCCGCAGCCGCCCAGGAGATCACCCGGTGGCGGCCGTCGGCGTGCCGCATGCGCACCTCGGTCGGCGGGACCGCTTGGCCGGCGACAAGGAGGCCGAATGCGGCTTCCGCGCTCCGGTGATCGTCCGAATGCACCAGGTCGAACAGGTTCCACCGGCGCAGCTGGTCGGGCGGGCGGCCCAGCAGGGGAAGCCACGCCGGATTGGCGGCCAGGACGTGCCGGGTGGCGTCGATCACCACCATCAGGTCCTGGCTGAGCTGCCAGATCTCGTCCCGCTCCTGGGTGCGGTCGGCGACCTGCGCTTCCAAGGTCTCGTTCACGCGGTGCAGGGCCTCCTCCAGCCGGCGCTGCTCCGTGACATCCTGCGTCACCCCGGCGAACCGGACGCAGCGGCCGCCCTCGAACACGGCCCGGCCGAAACTGGCGACGGAGCGGATTTCGCCCGAAGGCCGCAGGACCACTCGGTAGCGCTGGATGAAAGGGCCGTAATCCGGATCGCTCTCTGCCGCGGCGGTTTCCCGGTCGATCCGGTCGCGATCCTCGGGAAGCACCAGGCCGAGGAAGGAGTCCCGGTCTGGCGGGCCGGCATCCCTGCTGGATAGGCCGAAGATCGCCTTGGTGCGCGCGTCCCAGAACCGCTTTCCGGTCACCAGGTCATGGTCCCAGCGCCCGAGGCCGGCGGCCTGCACGCAGCGCCACACGCTCGATTCGGTCTCGTCGAGCGCCGACGGAGACACGCCCGTGTTCGGCGCCAGGCCAGCCAACACCCTCAGCCGCGCGATCTCGTCAGCCTGGCCGGCAACAACACGGCGAAGCTGTTGTGGGTCGGCCGGGTCGGTAGCGGACATGCGGTCACCCCCTTTGCTGGGGACCGAACGAGCTTGCGGGCGTAAGCGTTGCGTTAGGCACTCGCTTGGGTGATCACCGGTTCGCGCGCCATCGCCTGGGCCAGCCGTTCCATGCGCCGCGTGACGCCCTCCCCTCCGAACACGGCGCCTTCCCGGGGAAGGGTGAGCCGCAACTGGGGGCCAAGCTGTTCCAAGCTGGAGCCGGCCAGCAGGGCCGGCGTGCCGGCGCACAACGTGTATGCCAGGCGCAGGGCATGGCCCAGGATTTCGGCCCGTGCCGCGGTTGACGCGTCCAGCAACTGGCGCGCGGACCCGAGCATCGGGGAAAGCGGGTCCATCTCGTACCGTATGGCCACCGCCAGGGCGAGGCAGGCGCGCCCGGGATGGTCCAAGGCCACGCCGGGCTGTCGCAGCACCCGCAGGAAGGATTGCTCCGCGCGGTATTCCGGATGGTCGTGGCTGCCCACGTCGGACACCAGGCAGGCCGCCTCGCGCAGGCGCCGTGCTTCCGTCATCTCACCCAGGAACAGCGGCGCGGTCCAAGCGGCGAGCGCGGCCGGCATCATGGCGTCACGGCCGTGGCGCTCGCCCAGCTCGCGGCTGGCTGCCAGCAGCGGGTCCTGCGCCGCGATGTCCGGCGGGATGCGGGCCATGTACCAGCCTTCCCGGATGCCGTTGGCGCTGAACACCACCCGGCGCGCGCCGGTGACGCGCAGCAACCGGCGCAGCACGGCCGCCGCGTATGGAAGGTCTTCCAGCCGGCGGCGCGGCGCACCGGGCAGGCGTTCGAGCACGCGCCGCTGTGCCGAGCCGACCGTGCCGGTCAGGTTCCATGCCTCGTCACGGCCGACGGTGTAGCCATGCACGATGGCGAGCGGGTAGCCGGTCTGGGCCATGTGGATGCGGGCCAGGGCACGCCAAGCGCCGCCGACCAGGTAGAGGTCCCGGCCGGGGAACTCCGACAGCCACGGCACGCCGGCCAGGTCCGCCTCCGCCAGGGTGCGGGCACGGGCCAAGTCGCCTTCCGCGCGGTCGGCAAGGCGGATAACGCCCAGCGGCAGGGTTTGCGCCGACTCCACGCTGCCGCCGTGAAGGCGCACGACTTCCAGCGAGCCGCCGCCGATGTCGGCCAGGATGCCGTCGGCGTCCGGGAAGCCGCACAGCACGCCCGCGGCGGACAGGGCGGCTTCCTCCTCGCCGGACAGGATGCGGATGGGCACGCCGGGCATGCGCTGCCGAAGGCCGTCCACGAAGGCCGGCCCGTTGCTGGCGTCCCGCACGGCGGCGGTGGCCAGCACCTCCAGCGTCCCCGCGCCCATCGCCCGGGCGATGGCGTCGTAGCGGTGCATGACGGTGAGCGCCGCCGTCACGCCCGCCTCGTTCAGCCGGCCCGTGGTTTGCAGCCCCCGGCCCAGGCGGAGCACGGCGCGCTCGTTGAAGATGACGACCGGGTTGCGGCTGGTGCCCTCGAACACGACCAGGCGCACCGAGTTGGAGCCGAGGTCAACCACCGCGGACCGGATCGGGTGGGGCTGCATGCCGCCGCTAATCCTGCGTGACCCGGTCCGGACGGCGGTGCGCCGGGCCGCCGACGGTCACCGACGGCCCGTGCAGGGCCGATCCCCGCCCGGACAGCGAGGGGTTGGTCATGAAGTAGTCGTGCGCCGAAACCGGCTTGGCGCCCGGCGTCACGCGCTGCCAGTTGCCAGCCGGTTGCAGCTCCCAGGATTGCAGGCGATCCTTCAGGTTGACGACCATGATCTGATCCAGCACCTGCGCGTGCACCGTCGGGTTGTGGATCGGCACCATGCTCTCGACCCGCCACTCCATGTTGCGCGCCATCCAATCGGCGCTGCTGATGAACACCAGCGCGTGACGGGACGGCAGCTTGTGGCCGTTGCCGAAGCAGAAGATCCGGCTATGCTCCAGGAAGCGGCCCACCACCGACTTGACCCGGATGTTGTCGGACAGGCCGGGCACGCCGGGCCGCAGGCAGCAGATGCCGCGGACGACGCACATGACCTTCACGCCGGCGCGCGAGCACTCGTACAGCTTGTCGATCAGCGTCGCGTCCACCAGGGAGTTCATCTTCAGCCAGATGCTGCCCGGCCGGCCTGCCCGGACGTGTTCGATCTCGCCTTGCATCAGCTCCATCAGGCGCGAGCGGACCGTCAGCGGGCTGAACGCCAGGCTGTCCATGTGCACCGGGCGGGCGTAGCCGGTCATGTAGTTGAACAAGCGCGCGCTGTCGCGGGTCAGGTCCGGGTCGCAGGTGAAGAACGACAGGTCGGTGTAGATGCGCGCGGTGATCGGGTGGTAGTTGCCGGTGCCGAAATGCGCGTAGGACCGCATGCCGCCGCCCTCGCGCCGCACCACCAGGCTGAGCTTGGCGTGGGTCTTCAGCTCCACGAAGCCGTACACCACCTGCACGCCGGCCGCCTCCATGGTGCGCGCCAGGCGGATGTTGGCCTCCTCGTCGAACCGGGCGCGCAGCTCGATCAGGGCGGTGACGGACTTGCCGGCCTCCGCCGCCTCGATCAGCGCCTTGACGATCGGGCTGTCGCGGCTGGTGCGGTAGAGCGTCTGCTTCACCGCGACCACGTTGGGATCGGCGGCGGCCTGGCGCAGGAACTGCACCACGACGTCGAAGCTCTCGAACGGGTGGTGGACGATGATGTCCTTGGCGCGGATGGCGGCGAAGCAATCTCCGGCGAAGTCCCGGATGCGCTCGGGGAAGCGCGGGGTGTAGGGCGGGAACAGCAGGTCCGGCCGGTCGTCCACGATCAGCTGCTTGAGGTCCACCGCGCCCAGGATGCCGGACTGCACCATCACCTCGTCGCCGGGGATGGCGTCGTCGTTCACGCTGAGCTCGTCCACCACCAGCGCGCGCAGGTCGTCCGGCATGGCGGCGTCCAGCGACAGGTGGATCGGCACGCCCCGGCGGCGGCGCTTCAGCGCCGTCTCGTAGGAGCGGACGAGGTCCTCCGCTTCTTCCTCGAACTCCACCCCCGTGTCGCGGATCAGGCGGAACATGCCGCGGCTGACTACGCGGAAGCCGGGGAACACGCTTTGCAGGTTGAGGCCGACCAGATCCTCCAGCAGCACGAAGCGGATCGGCCCGTTGGGCGTGGCGGGCAGGCGGATGAACCGCTCCACCTGCGCCGGCAACGGGATCAGGCCGTCCATGGTGACGTTGTCCATGCTCCGGTGCAGCTTGAGCACCATCACCAGGCCCATGTTGGGAATGAACGGGAACGGGTGCGCCGGGTCGATGGCGAGCGGGGTGAGCACCGGGAAGACGCGGTCCATGAACCACGCCGCCAGCCACTCGCGGTCCGCTTCGGGCAGGGCGGCGGGATCGCACACCATCAGGCCAGCGGTTTCCAGAAGCTGGCGCAACTCGAGCCAAACGGCCTGCTGGGTCGCCATCAGCGCCTCGGCGCGGACCTGGATCTCGCCAAGCTGCTGCGCGGCGGTGCGGCCGTCAGCGGACAGGGACGTCACGTTGGCCTTGGCCTGGCCGATCAGCCCGGCGACCCGGACGGAATAGAACTCGTCCAGGTTGGAAGCCGAGATGGACACGAAGCGGAGCCGCTCCAGCAGCGGGTGGCGCGCGTTCTGCGCTTCCTCGACGACGCGGAGGTTGAAGTCGAGCCAGGACAGCTCCCGGTTGAGGAAGCGGTCCGGGCTGTCGGGCGCCACCGACAAGTTGCGGAGTGCCGGCAGCTCGACGGTGCTGACCTCGTTCATGGCTCCTGGTCCTTAACGAAGAACGCCGTTGTGTCATCGGAACGTCATGCCAGAGCATCCAATGCGGCGCCCTGCATAACGCAAACGCCCCAGTCAGGACAGCGGCACGGCGCCGCACGCTTCGAGCACCTCTGCCGCGATGGCGTGGGTCACGCGGCGTCCGGCGGCCAGCGCCGCATGGTCGAGCCGGTGCGCCGCTTCCCGCAGCGCGGCCGGGTGCCGCGGCAGGCGCAGCAACAGCCATTGCTGCAAGGCATCCGGCACGGCGAGCTGGCGGGATGCGAGCAGGCTCGCGAACAGGTTGCGCAGCATGGCATCCCCCGGCGTGGCCAACTCCACCGCCGTCGTCGCGCGCAGGCGGCTGGCGAGGTCCGGCAGGCGGGTGGGCCAGCGCGAGGGTGCGGCCCGGGCGGCCAGCAGCACGGGCAGGCTGGCTTCCGCCGCGGCGTTCAACAGGTGCAGCAGCAACTGTTCCGGCGCCTGGGAAGCGTCGTCCACCGCCATCCCGCCGGAGGGCGGCTGGCGCACCAGCGCGGACAGCAGGGGGCCGGACAGCAGGGGGCCGGACAGCAGGCGGGCGCCGCTGCGCGAGGCCCACAGGTGGAGGAAATGCGTCTTGCCGCATCCGGCGCCGCCCCACGCCGCCAGGCGGTTGCCGGGCCAGGGTGCGGCCAGCCAGGCCAGCGCGTCGGCGTTGCTCGCGTCGGGCAGGAACTCCGCGGCGGCGTAGGCGGATTGGTGGGTGAACGGCAGCGGCAGTTGGCTGGTCATGCCGTCGGTTCGGACGGCGGGTCCGAGTACAGCGGGCTGGCGAGGTAACGCCGCAGCCAGAACCGCGCCAGCACGCCGATGGTTGCCGCCACCGGCACGGCCAGCAGCACGCCGACGAAGCCGAACACCGCGCCGCCCGCGAACAGCGCGAAGATGACCCACACGGCGTGCAGCTCCACCCGGTCCCCCAGGAAGCGCGGGTAGATGACGTACCCTTCCAGCAACTGCCCGGCGATGAACACCGCCACCACTTCCGCCACGCCGGCCCAGGTCGGGAACTGCGCCAGCGCCAGCCCGATGGAGGTGACGCCGCCGGTGATGGAGCCGACATAGGGAATGAACGACAGCACCCCCGCCGTCAGCCCGACGATCAGGCCGAGATCCAGACCCACCAGTTGCAGCGCCAGGGCGTAGAACAGCGCCAGCAGCAGGCAGCACAGCGCCTGGCCGCGCAGCCAGGCGGACAGGATGCGGTCCATCTCGGCCGCTTGCAGCCGGAGCACCCCGGCGTAGCGGCGCGGCAGCCAGCCATCCACCCGCTGCACCACGCGCGGCCAGTCCCGCAGCAGGTAGAAGGCGACCACGGGAGTGACCACGATCAAGGACAAGACGTTGAACAGCGCGAAGCCGCTGCCGACGATGCGGGTGAGCGCCGCCGCCAGGAACCCCAGCATGGCCCCGGCCTGGCCGCTGACCAAGTCCCGCAGCTTGCCGTCCACGTAATCCCGGCCCAGCCGCTGTTGCAGGTGGGCGATCACCTCCCCGGCCCAGAGCCGCAGCTCCGTGGCGTAGGCGGGCAGGCGGGACACCAGGATGCCGATCTGCGCCACGATCAGCGGGTAGAGCAGCAGCGCGAACAGCAGCCCGGTGGCGACCAGGCCCACCACGAGCAGCATGGCCGCCAGGCCGCGGCGCATGCCGATCCGGGTCAGCCGTCCTGCCACCGGGTCGAGGAAATAGGCGATGCCGGCGGCGGCCACGAAGGGAAGCAGGATGGAGGCGAATAGCTGCACCGCCGCCAGCGCCGTCAGCGCCAGCCCCGCCAGCAGGGTGATGCGCTGCGCCTTGGTCGCGTGCCGCGGCGGCGGCAGGGGCGCGGGGGGGGGCGGCGGGTCTGGCAGGCGCGGGGCGATGCGCGCGGAATGCTGGCTCATGCGCGCCGCGCGGCAGCGCGGTTTGCACCGCTTCCGTCACTGTGGTGTGTTCGCCTTGCCATGACAGCAGGACGATAGCCGATCCGGCCGGATAGCTATAGCGATCCGTGGCCTTGTGCGGGGGTTGGGCAGGCCATGACGACCTATCGTGATGCGGGGGTGGACATCGCGGCCGGGGATGCCCTGGTGGAGCGGATCAAGCCGGTCGCCGCCGCCACGATGCGCCCGGGGGTGATGGGCGGGCTGGGCGGATTCGGCGCGCTGTTCGACCTCAAGGCCGCCGGGTTCACGGACCCGGTGCTGGTGTCCACCACCGACGGCGTCGGCACCAAGCTGAAGCTCGCCATCGACACCGGGCGGCATGACACGGTGGGCATCGACCTGGTGGCGATGTGCGTCAACGACCTGGTGGTGGGAGGCGCCGAGCCGTTGGTGTTCCTCGACTACTTCGCGACCGGCACGCTCCACGTGGAGCAGGCGGCGCGGGTGGTGGCGGGCATCGGCCGCGGCTGCGAACTTGCCGGGTGCGCCCTGGTCGGCGGGGAAACGGCGGAGATGCCGGGCCTGTACGCGGGCGGGGACTACGACCTGGCCGGCTTCGCGATCGGCGCGGCCGAACGGGGGACGCTGCTGCCGGCCGGCGTGGCGCCGGGGCAAACGGTGCTCGGCCTTCTCAGCTCCGGCGTGCATTCGAACGGCTTCTCGCTGGTGCGGCGGATCGTGGACGACAGCAACCTCGGTTGGGACGATCCGGCGCCGTTCGACGGGGGCCGCACGCTGGCCGAGGCGCTGTTGGAGCCGACGCGCATCTATGTCCGCGCGGTGCTGGCGCTGCACCGGGCCGGGCTGCTGCGGGCGGCCGCGCACATCACCGGCGGCGGGCTGCCCGGCAACCTGCCCCGCGTGCTGCCGCCGAACACGGCGGCGGTGCTGGACACGGCATCCTGGCCGCGTCCAGCGGTGATGCGCTGGTTGGCCGAGCGCGGCGGAGTGGCGCCGGACGAGATGCTGCGGGTGTTCAACTGCGGCATCGGCATGGCCCTGGTGGTGGACGATCCCCTCGCCGCCACCGCGCTGTTGCAGCAGCACGGGGAGACGGTGTTCGCCATCGGCCGCATCGAGGCTGCCACCGGCCCGGCGAGCGTCATCGTCGCATGATCCGCCGCCGGGTCGCCGCCCTGGCCAGCGGGCGCGGCAGCAACGTGGCGGCCCTGCTCGCCGCCACCGCCGACCCGGCGTTTCCTGCCGAGATCGTGCTCGTGCTGTCCAACCAGCCTCGCGCCCCCGTGCTGGACCATGCCCGGGCCGCCCACGTGCCGGCGGTGGCGGTGGACCACCGCGCGTTCGGCCGGGACCGGGCGGCGCACGAGCGGGCGATCGAGGACGTGCTGGCGAAGCACGGGGCCGATCTGGTGTGCCTGGCCGGCTACATGCGGCTGCTGACGCCGTTCCTGGTGGACCGCTGGGCCGGGCGGATGCTGAACATCCACCCCTCGCTGCTGCCCGCGTTCCCCGGCCTGCACACGCACGCGCGGGCGCTGGCTGCCGGCTGCCGGCTGCACGGCTGCACCGTTCACCTGGTGACGCCGGCCATGGATGACGGCCCGATCCTGGCCCAGGCCGCCGTCCCGGTGCTGCCCGGCGACACGCCCGACGGCTTGGCGGCGCGGGTGCTGGCGCAGGAGCACGCCCTGTACCCCGCGGCGCTGGCCGCCTTCGTGGCGGGGGCGCCGGTGCTTCCCGGGGCGGGCGCCGCGCTGCTCAACCCCTTGCCATTGCAGGCGCTGGCACCCTGGACCGCTCTTGGCCGACCGTGAACGGTCGGCGCGATCTAGTTCTTTGTTTGGCCTGGCAATTGGCGTCCTGGCTGTTTCCAGTCAGGGCGATTGCAGGCTAGAAGCCCGGGGCACCGTTTCCGCCTGCGAGGAGGCCTTGTCCATGGCAACCACGATCACCCCCGAGACCGCTCAGGGCCCGGCCCAGGGCAGTGCCGCGATTCCCAATCCCGGCCCCAACGTAGCGGACGCGTTCGTCGCCGACCGCCAGGCGTTCTGGGGCAGCTTCACCAGCTTCGTCATGGTGTCGACCGTCGCCATCGTCGTGCTGCTGATCGTGATGGCAATCTTCCTGACGTGATGGTGAGCCTCCTTCGCCGAGGCAGAAGGACGCGGCCTCACCCTTCGTAGGACGCGCGCCCAACGCCGTGCGCCCTGCCTTCCACGCGGTTGTGACGAGGCGCTACCCCCTGTTGCGCATCAGCCGCGCCTTGTCCCGCGTCCAATCCTTCGCGGCGGCGGCCTGCCGCTTGTCCGCCTTCTGCTTGCCTTGCCCCAGGCCCAGCAGCACCTTGGCCAATCCGCGGTCGTTGAAATGGATGTCCAGCGGCACCAGCGACACGCCGTCCTTGCTGACGGCGCCCAGCAGCCCGTCCCGCTGCTTCCTCTTGACCAGCAGCTTGCGCGGCGCGCGCGGCTCGAACTTGGACAGCACGCCGCCCTGGTACTCGGGGATGTAGCAGTTGAACAGCCACAACTCCCCGTCCCGCTCGCCGGCCCAGGCCTCGGTGATGGTGGCGCGGCCGAAGCGCAGGCTCTTGACCTCCGGCCCTTTCAGCA
The DNA here is from genome assembly GCA_964245075.1 of uncultured Acetobacteraceae bacterium. GTDB lineage: Bacteria > Pseudomonadota > Alphaproteobacteria > Acetobacterales > Acetobacteraceae > LMUY01. The sequence continues at coordinate 6,407 of CAXTLC010000022.1, read as the reverse complement.
CGATGCCGGCCTCCACCGTCTGCTTGATGGTGTAGTCGTAGCGCGCCTTGCGGTTCTGCGCCGCCAGCCCGTGGCTGATCAGGCCACCCTTCTTCCTGCTTTCCGCCATGCCGGCTAGTTCAGCAGCCCCGCCGCCGTCATGGCGCCGCGCACCTTGCCGCGGGTCGCCTCCGCGACGGGCGCCAAAGGCAGGCGGCAGTGGTCGGTTCCATGGCCGAGCAGGCTGGCGGCGTACTTCACCGGGCCGGGGCTGGTTTCGGCGAACATGGCGTCATGCACCGGCAGCAGGCGCTGCTGGATCGCCATCGCGTCCGCCACCCGGCCTTCGGACCAGGCCGCATGCATGGCGCTGCACAGGGCGGGCGCGATGTTGGCCGTCACGCTGATGCAGCCCTGCCCGCCGGCGGCGAGGAAGGCGAGCGCGGTGTGGTCCTCCCCCGAGAGCTGCACGAAGCTGGTGCCGCACGCCGCCGCCGTGTGCTGCGGCCGGGTCAGGTTGGCCGTCGCGTCCTTCACGCCGACGATGTTCCGGTGCCGCGCCAGTTGCGCCATGGTCTGCACGGACATGTCCACCACGGAGCGGGACGGGATGTTGTAGATGATCACCGGCAGATCCACCGCGTCAGCGATGGCGCTGAAGTGCAGGAACAGCCCTTCCTGCGTCGGCTTGTTGTAATATGGCGTCACCACCAGGGCGGCGGCGGCCCCGGCCTCCTTGGCGTGGCGGGTGAGCTCAATCGCCTCCGCGGTGCTGTTGGACCCGGCGCCCGCGATCACCGGGACCCGGCCGGCGGACACGTCGATGGCGATCTCCACCACCCGGCGATGCTCCCGGTGCGACAGGGTCGGGCTTTCCCCCGTGGTGCCGACCGGAACCAGGCCCTGGGTCCCCTGCGCGATCTGCCAATCCACGAAGGCGGCGAAGGCGTCCTCGTCCACCGCGCCGTCGTCGCGCATGGGGGTGATCAGGGCCGTCAGGGAACCGGTGAACATGGCAGGGCCGTCCGCTTGGGACGCGCAAGGTAGGCACGGGCTGGACTGCCTGCAAGCCGGGTCCATGGCACGGCCATTGCTTGTATGTGGCAACGAACAGCCCGCGGAGGCTTCCGATGCGCCGTACCAAGCTCCTTCCCGCCCTTGCCCTGGCGATGTGCGCCACGGTTCCCGCCTTCGCGAAGGAGTGGGGGACGGTCCGGATCGGCATGGATGCGAGCTACGCGCCGTTCGAGAGCGTCAACCAGCAAGGGCAGATCGTCGGCTTCGAGGTCGATTACGCCAACGCGATCTGCGAGAGAATCCACGCGACCTGCGCGTTCCAGAACCAGGACTGGGACGGGGTGATCCCTGCCCTGCTCGCCCACAAGTTCGACGTGATCTTCTCCTCCATGGCCGTCACGCCCGCGCGCAGGCAGAAGGTGATCTTCACCGAGGTGTACTACGCGACTCCCCCGGTGTTCGCCGGGCAGGCGAGCGACAAGAGCAACGACGTATCCCCGGCCGCGCTGAAGGGCAAGACGATCGGCACGCAGTCCTCCAGCATCCACGCAAACTACCTTGCCCGGTTCTACAAGGACTCCGAGATCAAGCTGTACCCCACGCAGGACGAGCCGAACCTCGACCTGGCGAGCGGCCGGATCGACTACGTGGTCGGCGACATCTTCGTCGAGCAGGATTTCGTCGAGAAGAAGGGCGACGGCTGCTGCCGCGTCATCTCGGAGATCGAGCGCGTGCCGGACATCCATGGCCCGGGCGTGGGCGGCGCGTTCCGGCCGGAAGACACCGAGCTGCGGGACGCGTTCAACAAGGCGATCGACGAGCTGGACGCCGACGGCACCTACAAGAAGCTGGAAGCCAAGTATTTCAAGATCGACATCCGCGGCAAGACGAGCTGACGTGACGGCCGCTTGGTGACCTCGTTCGGGTTGTTGTTCGGGCCGCAAGGCTGGAGCAGCCTGTTGCTGCAAGGCGCCCTGGTCACCGTGCTGCTCGCGGTGGCGACGGCGCCGGTGGGCTTCGGCGCCGGGCTGCTGCTGGCGCTGGCGCGGTCCTCCGGCTCGCGCGCCCTGCGGATGGCGGGCGAGGCGTATGCCACGTTCTTCCGCGGCATCCCGGATCTGCTGGCGCTGTTCATCGTGTATTTCGGGCTGCAATCGCTGCTGGACCGGGTCAGCCGGCTGCTGGGCTTGCCCGGGCAGATCGAGCTGAACGCGTTCCTGGCCGGGGTGATCGCGCTCAGCGTCGTCGTGGCGGCCTATTCGAGCGAGGTGTGGATCGCCTCGCTGAGCGCGGTGCCCAAGGGCCAGGGCGAGGCGGCGCGCTCGCTGGGGCTGACGCGGGCGCAGGGCTTCCGGCTCGTGACCCTGCCGCAACTGGTGCGCGTGGCGTTGCCGGGGATGGCGAACATCTGGGCGGTGCTGGTGAAGGACACGTCCCTGATCTCGACCCTGGCGGTGATGGACCTGCTGCGCGCCGCATCCGAGGCGTCCAAGAACACGCGGGAGCCGATCCTGTTCTACACCGCGGCGGGCGCCGTCTACCTGGTGATCAGCATCGCTTCCATGGCCGGGCAGGCGGTGCTGGAACGCCGGTTCGCCCGCGGCTACGCCTGAGGTGGCCGGCTGACATGCGCGGCTGGGCAGGGTTCATCGTCAACGTGCCGCTGTTGCAGGAACACGGCTGGCGGCTGCTGGCCGGCTTGCAGGTCACGGCGGAAACGGTGGGAATCTCCGTGGTGCTGGGTTTCCTGCTCGCCATGCCGCTGTGCCGGGCGCGCATGTCCCGCAACCCGTTGCTGGCCTGGCCGGCGCTCGCCTACGTGTCGGTGTTCCGCGGCACGCCGCTGCTGTGCCAGCTCTACCTCGTGTACTACGGCGCCGGGGAGATCCGGCCGGCGCTGCAAGCGGCCGGGCTGTGGACGGTGTTCCGCGACGCGTTCTTCTGCTGCGTCGTCACCTTCGCGCTGAACACGGCGGCCTACCAGTCGGAGATCTTCCGCGGCGCGCTGCTGTCCGTGCCGAAGGGCCAGGCGCAGGCCGCCGCGGCCCTGGGGCTGTCGCGCTGGCAGGCGGCGCGGCACGTGGTGTTGCCGCAGGCGTTCCTGGTGGCGCTGCGGCCGCTCGGCAACGAGCTGATCAGCATGATCAAGGCCAGCGCGCTCGCCGCGGTCGTCACCCTGCTGGACCTGATGGGGCAGACGCGGCTGGTGTTCGCGCGCACCTTCGATTTCTCGATCTACCTTTACGCCGCGCTGATCTACCTGGCGCTGACCGAGGCGATCCGCCGCATCTGGCTCGTGCTGGAGCGCCGGGCGTCCGCGCACCTGTTGGCGGACCGGGCCGCGCCGGCGACGCTGGAGCTAGAGCATCATCCGACCGCCCGCGGTCAGCCGTTGGGTAAAGATGCTCGTGAAAACGACAAGGCAGGGCTTTCTTCCGATCCACTTCGATCGGAGGAAGCCCTAGGCCGCCCCCCGGTCCGCGCCGCCGCCACGCGGGACGTCGCCGTGTCCGGCTAGCCCGGCGAGCGGCACCGGCGCCGCGTGGGAGCGCGTCGCCAGCATGCCGTCGATCAGCGCCAGCGCTTCCGTCCGGCCGCTGTTGGCCGACTGCTCGAACGGCGTCCAGGTCTGGGTGAACGGCAGCGGCGCGAACACGTCGCGGTAGCGCCGCAGCTCCGCCGAGGTCAGCGGCACGCCGCGCACGAACGCCTTGTGGGCGGAGATGGTGAGCGCCTCGCGCGGGTTGCCGGGCGCCATCTCGAACTTCAGCGCGTCGCCGCAGAACAGGATGCGGCGGGCGCGGTCGAACAGCACTGCATGCCCGGCGAAGTGCCCGGCCGTCAGGTGCAGCTCCAGCCCCGGCAGCGGCTCCAGCCACTCGTCGAACGGCCAGGTGACGCGCAGGGCGGCGGACCATTCGAGGTCCCCCGGATGCAGCGCCAGCTCCGGGTCGAAGCGGTCCTGCAACTGCCACAGGGCGCCGTAGGCGTGCGGGTGCGACGCGGACAGCACCGCCAGGCCGCCCAGGGCGGCGATGTGGTCGAGCGCCGCCTCGCTGAACACCGGGCAGCCCTCGAAGCCCATGTTCCCGGCCGGGGTCTGGACCAGGTACGCGCTCGGCCCGATGCCGCCGACCGGCTCGTTCCAGAACCGCCACACGCCGGGCTCCAGCTCGGCCCAGTGGCAGGGGAAGCGGGCCTGGGCTTCCTGCCGGGTCCAGAACTGCCAGCCGCCCTGCGGCACCACGTGGCGGGCGTCCAGGCACATCGGGCAGGACGGCGGCGCGGCGAAGTGCCGCTGCCAGTAGCCGCAGTTGTCGCACAGGAAGGCCGGCAGCTCGAGCGCGCCAGCGAAGGGGAGGTAGCCAGGGCTCATGGGACGCAGACTAGCCGAGGAAAGGAGCGGCGTCAGCCCGCCGGGAAATCGTAAAGCGCCGCGGGGTTGTCGACCAGCACGCGCTTGCGGGCGGCCTCGTCCGGCACCCAGTCCGTGAGCAGGTCGAACAGCACCGCGTCGTCCGGCTTGTTGTCCATCCGCTCGGTCGGGTGCGGCCAGTCGCTGCCCCAGACGACGCGGGACGGCGCCGCGGCGGCGAAGGCGCGGGCGACGGCGCTGGCGTCCGCGTAGCCCGGCGGCCCGGCGGCCGTGTCGGCGTAGGCGCCGGACAGCTTCACCCAGGTGTTGCCGTTGTCCATCATGCGGCGAAGGAGCTTGAAGGTGTCGCTCCCGGTGCCCGCGGGCTGCGGGCAATGCGCCAGGTGGTCGAACACCAGCTTGCCGCGGACGCGCAGGAAGGTGTCCTGCGCCGCCACGATCGCGTCGCCCGGCATGTTGACCTGGCAGTGCCAGCCGAGCGCATCCACGCGCTGCGACAGCGGCTGGAGCATGTCGAGCGTGGTGGCGCCCGCCTGCGCCAGGTTGAAGCGGATGCCGCGCACGCCCAGGCCGTGCAGGCGTTGCAGCTCGGCGTCCGTCACGTCCGTGTTCACCACGGCGACGGCGCGGAAGTTGGGGCCGAGCGCCGCCAAGCCTTCCAGCGTCGGGCGGTTGTCCACGCCGTACAGCGAAGGCTGGATCACGACGCCGCGGGTGGTGCCGGTGCGGGCCTGCAACGCCCGGTAGTCGGCCGGCAAGGCGTTCCCCGCAGGCAGGCCGCCCGGCGCGGGCGGGAAGCGGTCGTCGTAGATGTGGAAGTGGCAGTCGGTCGCGTTGGGGACGGCGCGGAGCTTCGGGCGCTCGGTGCCGACGGAGTAGCGGACGGCGCCTTGCGCCTTGACGGTCCGCGCGGCTGCCCCGAGGGAGACGGCGGTGGCGGCGGCCAGCAGGCCGCGCCTGCCGTGCAGGTGGTGACGCATGGTTTCCTCCCGCGCGCCGTTCGCGGCGCATTGGGAAAAGCCTAACCTCGGCCGAGGAGGTAGTGCAACCAGAGTGACGAACCTCTCCCTTACCAGGTAGTCGGGCAAGGAGTGCCATCAGTCACATGACAGGGCACACCGTCGGACAATCCGACGAACACTGCCAGCTTGCCTCTAGCTAGCAGTTCACATCCAACTAATTGAGACGGCGCCTAACCGTCTTTCATCGCCAATAGTACCGGTAACCGCGGTCTCACAACCTGTGCTGAGCAGTTGGCTACATTCAAGCAACCTCTTACGGTCATCACGAGGTAAATTCGCTGCATCGAATGCGACAACTTGTTGCGACATCCACCCTGTCTGGCTGAGCCAGCAAAATGTACCGTTGCACTGGGCTGCCCCTTGAACCGTAACAGTTTTGCCGCGCATCTGATCTGCGTCCAGGATAAAGTCCTTCACCGAAAAAGCTCCCTCCGACGCTAACCTTAGAAGCGGCTTCTGGGATTGAGGGGGCGCGGTCATGCCTTCACCCCAGTCCATGCCTACGATGTCCATCGTTTTTAAAGGTTGATCAACGACAACACCTGTCAGCACAACCTTGCACGCTGACAATATGTTGCAGGATATAATCCGACTGCGGTCATCCCGATCCATCCTCGAAGCGTCAAAAAAGATGTTTTTTGTGAAGTTAACAGGGCTGTCATATAGCATGCACATGGAGCCGTTCTGTCCCACGCAAGCAGTATATCCAACGACTGAGACGGTTTTGCCTTTCAATATAGCCACGTCAAGAATTAAATCTGCCACTGGCATGGGCTTTGGCGTTTCGGCCTTAGCCGAACTGGCCAGAGAGAAAACGATAACTGCGACCATCCAAAAACATTCTCGCATACGCTTCTTCTTTGCAGGCTGCCACTCATATCTTAAACGAAATGGCTATCCTACATTCGTATGGGTCGCAAGCTATTCCTCTAACTTGCCCCCAAATCAATCCACCAGTGCCGCGTAGGTCAGCACCCGCAGCTCGCGCCGGATCGGGTAGGTCGAGGACGGCG
>CAXTLC010000021.1:0-56861 GCA_964245075.1 uncultured Acetobacteraceae bacterium | reverse complement strand
ACCAGCTAGGGAGGTTCCATCGCACATCTCCCCTTCCACAGCTCATTGGCAGGCCGGCCGCCCTGACGGCAGCAGTGCCGACTTTCCCAGAAGGCATAGTATTTTGAGAATTTCTCTGTGGCTCGTGCGACCCGCACGTCCGCCAAGGATCAGTCCTCGATCTTATCGTGAGCATCCGCCTTGCCCCTGACCCAATAGCCGCCAGCCTTCACCCACTCGCGCGGGTGGTGGCGATCATGGAGAACGTAGCCTCGCAATGCGCGCGCGACGCTCGCCTCGGCCGCGATCCAGATAAAACCGTCGCCAGGTGGGAAGTCATGGCCCGCCATGGCGTCGCGCAGCAACGTCGCGTTGTCGCCCCCGCCATCACGGACAGGCCATATGTCGGTCCAAGCCGCCCCGCTTCGGAGATGCTGGCGGTCCGCCTCCTCCTCGATCGCCACGAAAGTGGTGACGGCCTTGCCCGTTGGCGCCTCCTCCACCCAGCGGCTGATCGCCGGCAGCGCGGTTTCATCGCCCACCAGCCAGTACCAGGCGAAGTCGACAGGGATGATGGCCGACCCGCGAGGGCCGCCGATGTCCAGCCTGTCTCCAACGCGCGCGTTTTGCGCCCATGCCGTTGCGACGCCAGCCTCATGGAGCGCAAAGTCGATCGCCAGCCGGCCTTCGGCTACGTCGAAGCGACGCGGCGTATAATCCCGCATCTGTTCGGCCCCGCCGTCATCGGCTGGGAAGAACAGCTTGACATGATCGTCGAACGACAGGCTGACGAAGCCGGCCAACTCGTCGGACGAGAAGCCGATCCGCAACATGTGCGGGGTCAGCCGTTCGACGGTTTCGACCGTCAGCGAGCGCCGGCGCGTGTCATGGCGTACGCGTTCGATCCTGCGCCCGCTCACCGCTTAGGCGCCGGTTTTCATGGCGCGGATGTCGGCAAGCAGCGTCGGTCCTTGCGGGTTCCAGCCCAGCCGCTCGCGCGTGAGCGTGTTCGCGGCCGACATGTCCTTGGATACGAAAGCTGCCAGCCATCCGAAATGCGCGCCGGCCTCCTCCGCGCTCAGGGCCTGCACGGGCAAGCCGAAGGTCTCGCCAATCGTCTCGGCGATCTCGCGGAAGCCGATCGCGCTCTCGGCGGTGCCATGGTAGCGGGCGCCGGCCTCGTTCCTCTCCAGGGCAAGCCGGTATAGAAGGGCGGTATCGGAGACGTGGGCCGCCGACCAGGCGTTGGTACCCTCGCCAACATAGGCCGACATCCCCTTCTTGCGGGCAAGCTCGATCACGTCGCTGACCAGCCCCTGTTTGCGTGTGTCATGGATTTGCGAGTTCCGCATCGCGATGACGTGGATGCTGCGCTCTGACAGGGCCTGTCCTGCCAGCTCGGATGCGACACGGGGATTCGGACTGCCGGCGTTGAGGATTTCCTCGGACGCAGGCTCGCCGGGTTTGGCCGATCCCATGGCGGTGCTGGACGTGATGATGAGCGGCTTTGCCGTGCCCTCCAGACCCGCACCCAGCGCCTCGATAGCGCGACGGTCCTTCTGGCAGTTTTCCACGAACTTGGAAAAATCGTGATCGAAGGCAGTGTGAATCACGCCATCGCAAAGAGCCGCCCCGGAGCGGAGGCTGTCGAGGTCTTCGATATCGCCCCGGTGCGCCTCGGCACCGGCTACGGTCAGCGCCTCGGCACCGGCGTCCGAACGCGTCAGCCCGAGAACCTGATGCCCGGCCGCGATCAGCTCGGGAAGGATATGCGAGCCGATAAACCCGGTCGCGCCCGTCAGAAACACACGCATCCACTGTTCTCCATTGCAGATGCTGTCTTTGTCGGCGCATGATCTGTCAGGGAAAAGTAGTGATCTGTTCCTATTATAATTGCTACCAGGATGCGACGTGGCGACTACCAGCGAGAACCGGCTTGGGACCTACCTGCGTGACCGGCGTAGCCGCCTCGATCCAGGCGCGCTCGGCTATCCGGCCCAGCGCCGCCGCACGCCCGGTCTGCGCCGTGAAGAGGTGGCGCACCGCGCCAACATCAGTCCGACCTGGTACACCTGGCTTGAGCAGGGACGAGGCGGGGCGCCTTCCCCCGATGTACTGAACCGCATCGCCACAGGATTGATGCTGACCGAGGCCGAGCGCGAGCATCTGTTCATGCTGGCATTAGGGCGTCCACCCGAAGTTCGTTACAAGGCGGCGGACAGCGTGACCCCACGCCTGCAACGCCTGTTGGACGCGATGCTGATCAGCCCCGCGATCATCAAGACGGCGACCTGGGACGTGGTGGCGTGGAACCGGGCTGCGGCGCTGGTCCTCACCGATTACGGCACGCTGCCGCTCCATGAGCGCAATATCCTGCGCCTCGTTTTCCGCGATGACCGTGTTCGCGGGTCGCAAGAGGATTGGGAAAGCACCGCCCGCTTCGTCGTGGGCGCGTTCCGGGCGGACGCGGCGCGGGCGGGGGCCGTGGCCGAGGTCGGCCAGCTCGTCACCGAGCTATGCGCGACCAGCGTGGAGTTCGCTGCGTTGTGGGCCGACAACGACGTGCGCTTCCATGGCGAGGGTGCGAAGCGCCTGCGCCACCCCGATCTCGGCGCGATCGAGCTGGAATACTCCGGCTTCGCCGTCGATGGCCGGCCCGATCTTGGCATGATCGTCTACAATCCCGTCGATCCGGCCGTTGCCGACCGCATCCGATCGCGGCTGTTAGCCTAAGCAGCCCTGCCTTCCCGATTGGGAACGTTCAGCGGGAAGGCGGCCCCGCAGCGTGGCGAAACGGCGTAGCGGGTGCCGCTTTCCCGAACCTGTTCCCAAATCGCTTCTTCCAGAATTGCTCGATCAACACGCAGGAGACAGGAGTCGCTCAGGTGCTGGAACGGTCGCTTGCGCCGCGCCGAGCCCCCGATATCTGCTGGCCGTCGTTTCGATGTTTTGGATCCACACCACAGCACGACCGTTCCGGTCTGGATCATTTCACCGCCGCAGCCGCGGGTTCAGCACGCCGTAGAGCACGTCCACGCCCAAATTCACCAGCATGACCAGGATCGCGATCAGCAGCGTGCCGCCTTGCAGCACGGTGTAGTCGCGGCGCTGGACGCTATCGACCAGCCAGTGGCCCACGCCGGGCCAGGCGAACACCGTTTCCGTCAGGATCGCCCCGCCCAGCAGGGAGCCGACCTGCAAGCCCAGCACCGTCACCACCGGGATCAGCGCGTTGCGCAGCGCGTGCACCACCACCACCCGGCGCGGCGCCATGCCCTTCGCCCGGGCGGTGCGGACGTAGTCCTCGCCCAGCACCTCCAGCATCGCCGAGCGGGTCATGCGCGCGACCGTGGCGAGCGGGATGGTGCCCAGCACGATCGTCGGCAGGACCAGGTGGCTCAGGGTGGAGCGGAACGCGCCCGGGTCGTCGCTGTAGAACAGGCTGTCGATCAGCAGGAAGCCGGTATGCGGCTGGACGTAGTAGAGGTCGTCGATGCGGCCGGACACCGGCGTCCAGCCCAGCGCCACCGAGAAGATCAGGATGGCCATCAGCCCCCACCAGAAGATCGGCATGGAGGCGCCGGTGACCGACACGCCGATCAGCCCGTAATCCAGCGGGGTGCCCCGCCGCACCGCCGCGATCACGCCCAGCGGCAGGCCGATGAGGACCGCGAACAGCATCGCGCAGACGCCAAGCTCCACCGTGGCGGGGAAGAAGGTGGTGAACTCGTCCCAGACGCTCGCCTGGGTGACCAGCGAGTGCCCCATGTCGCCGTGCAGCAGTTGCACCTCGTAGTCCGCGAACTGCTTCCATAGCGGCTGGTCGAGCCCGAGTTCGTGGCGGAAGTAGGCCAGCCGCTCGGGGGAGATGCCGTGTTCCCCGGTGCGCACCTCGATCGGGTCGCCCGGCACGGCGTGCACCAGCAGGAAGCCCAGCAGGGAAACGCCGATCAGCGTTGGGATGACCAACGCCACCCGCCGGGCGAGCAGCCGGAACAAGGCTACTCCAGGTCAACCTGGTCGAACGAGTGGCGGCCGAGCGGGCTCATGGTGTAGCCCGTCACCTCCTTGCGCATCGGCTGGTAGGCCACCGAGTGCGCGATCAGGAAGAACGGCGCTTCCTCGTGCATGATAACCTGCGCCTGCTCGTACAGCTTGGCCCGCTCGGCCTGGTCCGGCAGCGTCGCCGCCTTCTGGATCAGCGCGTCGAAGTCCTTGTTGCACCACTTGGAGGTGCTGCCGCCGCCGATTCGGGCCGCGGCGCAGCTTGCCAGCGGGGTGAAGAAGTTGTCCGGGTCGCCGTTGTCGCCGGTCCAGCCGAATTCGGCCATCTGGTGCTCGCCGGCCTGGATTCGCTTGCGGTACTCGCCCCACTCGTAGGTGACGATCCTGGCGCGCACGCCGACCTTCATCAGGTCCGCCTGCATCAGCTCGCCGATCCGCCTCGCGTCGGGGTTGTAGGGGCGCTGCACCGGCATCGCCCACAGGTCGGTGTCGAAGCCGTCCGGGAAGCCTGCCTCGGCCAGCAGCTTCTTTGCTGCGTCCGGGTCGTGCGGGTAGTCCTGCACCGCGTCGTCATAGGACCACAGGGTGGGCGGGATCAGGTTCTTGGCGGGCTGCCCGGCGCCCTGGTACACCGCCTGGAGGATCGCCTGCTTGTCGATCGCCATGTTCAGCGCCTGGCGCACCCGCTTGTCGTCGAACGGCTTCTTCATGCTGTTGAACGCGAGGTAGCCGATGTTCAGCCCAGGCTGGGACAGCAGGGCCAGGTGGGTGTCGATCCTGATGCCGGGCAGGTCGGCGGGCGAGGGGTAGGCCATTACCTGGCACTCGTTGGCGCGCAGCTTGGCCAGGCGGACCGCCGGGTCCTTGTTGATGGAGAACACCAGCCCGTCCAGCTTGGCCTTGGGGCCCCAGTAGTCGTCGAACCGGCGGTAGCGGATGGTCGCGTCCCGCTGGTAGGCGAGAAAGGAGAACGGGCCGGTGCCGATCGGCACCTGGTCGATCTGCTCCTGCTTGCCGGCCTTGGCCAGCACGTCGGCGTATTCGGCGGATTGGATGCTGGCGAAGTCCATCGCGAGATCGGCCAGGAACGGCGCCTGCGGCTCCGACAGGGTGAACCGCACGGTATGGTCGTCCAGCTTGTCCAGCGCGGTGACCAGCTTGGCGAAGCCCATGTCGCCGTAATAGTCGTACGAGCCGCCGGAAACCTTGTGGTACGGGCTGTCCTCCTTGGCTTGCCGGTTGAAGGAGAACAGCACGTCATCCGCGTTGAAGTCCCGGGTCGGCTTGAAGGTGGCGTTGCTGTGCCATTTCACCCCGTGGCGCAGGTGGAAGGTGAAGACCTTGCCGTCCGGCGAGGTGTCCCAGCTTTCGGCCAAGCCGGGCTCGATGTCCGTGCTGCCAGGCTTGAACTCGATCAGCCGGTTGTAGATCGGCAGGTTGGCGTCGAACGTCGTCCCGGTGGTGTTGATCATCGGGTTGAAGTTCTCCGGCGAGCCTTCGGAGCAGTAAACCAGCGTCTTGGCCGCCACTGGCCCGGCCGCCGCGAGCAGCGAGGCGGCGCCGGCGAGGAGAAAGGAACGGAGTCGCCGTGTTGCGGACATGGTCTGGCCTTTCTGGTTGGTGGAAGCGCAACGACGCAAGAGGCGTACCGCTTCCCAGGGCATGTTTCGTTCGCGTCGGCTCGCGGACCATGCCCTGGGCCTTTGTCCTGACGGGCACCGTTCCCGGCCAGGCGGAATCGCCTGGCCGGGAAGCGCCCTGGTGGTGGGCCGAATCACCTGATTGGCCTGGGACCGAGTGTCAGGTTCGGACCACTAGCGCGCGCCGCGGCGGCGGTTGAAGGCGAGCTGCTCCGGCGTGAGCTGGAAGCCCACCAGCACCTGGTAGGCGCCGCCCTTGGTCTTGTCGTCCACCGGCAGCACGAGGTCGATCTGGTCGCCGGTCAGCCGCAGGTGGTCCGAGTTGCGCGGGAACGAGGCGCCCACCGTGTAGTCCCGCTTGTCCAGGATCGTGTCGCCCTTGGAAACAGAGACGAAGTAGGTCACCGCGGCGTCCCGCCCCTGCGCGGCCGGCCCGCGGGTGAGGTCCAGGTTGACCGAGAGGACGGTGCGCAGGTGCGTCAGGTCGTCGAGGGAACATTTGCCGGACAGCCCTGTGATCCGTCCATCGGTCACCATATCGGTCAGGTCCGTACCGTCGGCCCGGAAGCTGGTCAGGTCCGCGCCGTCGCGCAGGATCCCGGTTTGCGGGCAAGCCGGTGCGAATTGCGGCAGTTCGGGGCCGGCGCATGCGGACAATGCGGCCGCGACGAGGACCAGGATCGCAACGGGACGCGCCCGGGGCAGCAAGAAGGCATGCGGACGCATGGACGACGGCATCGGCAACTCCGGTCGGGCGGCGGGCAGCCGCTTGGGGGGTGGGCTTGGACGGGCTGGGTTGTGGCAAAGCGGGTGGGACGGCATAGTGCGCGCCGCAGCCCGCTCGGACAACATGGCCCAGAAGCTTCCGTTACGCATCATCCTGTCGGGACCACGCGGGTTCTGCGCCGGCGTCGACCGTGCCATCCGCGTGGTGGAGGAGGCGATCCGCCGGTTCGGCGCGCCCGTTTATGTGCGGCACGAGATCGTCCACAACCGCACGGTGGTGGAGGCTCTCGAAGCGCAAGGCGCCGTGTTCGTGGAGGAACTGGACGAGGTGCCGCCGGACGCGCACGTCGTGTTCTCCGCCCACGGCGTGCCGAAATCCGTGCCGCTGGAGGCCGAGCGGCGGCACCTGCACTTCTACGACGCCACCTGCCCGCTGGTGAGCAAGGTGCACCGCGAAGCGGAGCGCCACTTCGCGGACGGCGGCGCCGGTCAGCGCCACATCCTGATGATCGGCCATGCCGGGCACCCGGAAGTCGTCGGCACCATGGGCCAGTTGCCGCCTGGCGCCGTCACCCTGGTGCAGGATGCCGGGGAAGCCGCGAGCGTCCAGCCGGCGCCCGGCCCGCTGGCGTTCATCACCCAGACCACCCTGTCGGTGGACGACACGGCGGAGATCGTGGACGTCCTCCGCACCCGGTTCCCCGCCATCGAGGGGCCGAAGCGGGAGGACATCTGCTACGCCACCACCAACCGGCAGGCCGCGGTGAAGGCCGTGGCGCCCGAATGCGACCTGGTGATCGTGATCGGCAGTCCGAACTCCTCCAACTCGCAACGGCTGCGCGAGGTGGCGGAGCGCGCTGGCGCCAAGCGGGCCGTGCTGGTGCCGCGTGCGCGGGACCTGGACTGGTCGGTGATGGACGGCGTGGCGACGCTCGGCATCACCGCCGGCGCGTCGGCGCCCGAGGCGCTGGTACAGGAGATGATCACCCACCTGGCCGAACGCTACCGCCTGGGCATCGAGGAGCGCCGCGTGACGGAGGAAGACGTGATCTTCAAGCTTCCCGCTCCCCTCTCCTGACCCGCTCCCACTTCTCCCTCTGCTTCCGGGAAAGAGCCGGGGCGGGGGGCAGCCGACGCACCTAGACGCCGTGGCCGTTTACACCGAAGTCACCGACGAGGCGCTGGCCGCCTACGTGTCCGACTACGATCTGGGCAGCGTCGTGGCGTTCCGCGGCATCGCGGAAGGCGTGGAGAACAGCAACTACTCGCTTCGCACCACCGGCGGGGACTTCATCCTGACGCTCTACGAGAAGCGCATGGACCCGGCCGAGCTGCCCTGGTTCCTCGGCCTCATGGAGCATCTGGCCGGACGCGGCATCACCTGCCCGTTGCCCGTGCGCGCGCGGGACGGCGCCGCGCTGCGCCTCTTGGCCGGCCGCCAGGCTTGCATCACCACGTTCCTGCCCGGCGTGTGGCCGCGCCGGGTGCGCCCAGGCCACTGCGCCCCGGTCGGCGATGCGCTGGCCGCCATCCACCTGGCCGGCGCCGGCTACCCCGCCGAGCGGCCGAACGCCCTGGGTCCGTCCGGCTGGCGCGCCCTGCTCGACCGCGGCCTGCCCCGGGCCGACGAGGTGCAGCCCGGCCTGGCCGCCCAGTTGGAGCGGGCGCTGGACACGATCCTGCTGGCCTGGCCCGGCGCCCTGCCCCGCGGGCACATCCATGCGGACCTGTTTCCGGACAACGTGTTCTTCCTCGACGGCCGGGTGTCCGGGCTGATCGACTTCTACTTCGCCGCCACCGACCTGTTCGCGTACGACCTCGCGGTTTGCCTGAACGCCTGGTGCTTCGAGCCGGATCTCCAATTCAACGTGACCAAGGCGCGGGCGATGCTGCGCGCGTACCACGCCCGGCGCGCCCTGACGGATGCCGAGCGGGCGGCGCTTCCCGTGCTATGCCAGGGAGCCGCGATCCGCTTCCTGCTGACCCGGCTGTTTGATTGGGTGAACACCCCGCCGGGTGCGCTGGTGACGCGCAAGGACCCGCTGGAGTACCTCGGCCGGCTGCGCTTCCACCTCGAAGCCAAGGACGAACATGCCTATGGAGCGTGAACCGAGCTCGGGAGCGGCCGAGACCGTGGAGATCTGGACCGATGGCGGCTGCAAGCCCAACCCCGGCCCCGGCGGCTGGGCCGCGATCCTGCGCTTCCGCGACGCCGAGCGGGAGCTGACCGGCGCAGACCCGGCGACCACCAACAACCGCATGGAGCTGACCGCCGCCGCCGCCGCGCTGGAAACGCTGAAGCGCCCGTGCCGGGTCGTGCTGCACACCGACAGCGAGTACGTGCGCAACGGCATCACGCGCTGGCACACCGGCTGGGTGCGCAAGAACTGGCGCACTGCCGGAGGCGACCCGGTGGCGAACATGGATCTGTGGCAGCGCCTGCTCGCCGCCGCCAAGCCGCACGCGGTGGAGTGGAAATGGGTGCGCGGCCACGCGGGCGACGTGATGAACGAGCGGGCGGACGTGCTGGCGACCAGGGCGCGGAGCGGCGTGTAGGGCAGCTTCCTTGCGGGGCCGCGGCGATCGAGACGCGCGTCGCCCAGCCCGTCAACACAGAAGCGCACCAAGACACGGCATTCCGACGTTCCCGAAAGGGATTGTGCAACAGGTTTCCGGTTGAATCACATTGCTGTCATATGCGGCGCTCGACGCATCAACAAACAGGGATGTGTGCTACGCGCGTTGATCGTGACAACCGGCTTGGGATGGATCGTGAAATCCTCGGGTGCCCGATCTGGGCGGGTGCGTTTGTCATATCCCGCAACGCGATAATGATTGCGAGCCTGTCTTGACCAACGGGAGGCCGCGGATGGCTGTTCATCGCGACCATGAGGCGGGCGGTCCTTGGATCTGACTTGTAGGCTGACGCGGCCCTCCGGTGTGCTGACTGGCATAGCCAAGCGTGCTCACAGCATGGATCGCCACCGCTCGCCCGCGCGCCGGGCCGGCAGCATGGCTGAGCGGCATGGCGGTTCGAGCGCGTGAACGCCATCGTCCTGGTCGCGCTGCGGCGGCCCCTGACCTTCGTGGTGCTCGCGATCCTCATCGTGCTGTTCGGCGCCATGTCGGTGTTGCGGACGCCGACGGACATCTTCCCGCCGATCAAGATCCCGATCGTCGCCGCCGTCTGGACCTACAACGGGCTGCTGCCGTCGGACATGTCCGGCCGGATCGTCTATTACTACGAGCGGGCGCTGACGACGACGGTCAGCAACATCGAACACATCGAGAGCGAGTCCCGCTACGGCAGCGGGGTGGTGAAGATCTACTTCCAGCCCGGCACGGACATCGCGGCCGCGCAGGCGCAGGTCACGGCGACCTCGCAGACGGTGATCAAGCAGATGCCGACCGGGACCACCCCGCCGCAGATCCTGGTGTTCGATGCATCCAGCGTCCCCGTGCTGGCGCTGCAGGTGGCGGGCGCCAACATGACCCCGGCCAGCATCTACAACCTTGCGAGCAACGTGATCCGGCCGGCGCTGATCTCGGTGCCGGGGGTCGCGATCCCGGCTCCCTACGGCGGCACGTCCGAGGACGTCGAGGTGGATCTCGACCGCGAGAAGCTGCTGCAATACGGGCTGTCCGCGTCCGACGTGGGGCACGCGCTGGCCAGCCAGAACATCGTGCTGCCGGCGGGGGACCAGAAGATCGGCCCGGTGGACTACATGGTGCAGACCAACGCGACCCCGGTGCAGATCGAGACGTTCAGCAACCTGCCGATCAAGCAGGTCGGCAACGCCGTGATCTACCTGCGCGATGTCGCCAACGTGCATTCCGGCGGCCCGCCGGAGCAGAACATCGTGCTGGTCAAAGGGCAGCAGTCGGTCCTGTTGCAGATCCTGAAGGGCGGCGACGCCTCCACCCTATCCGTGGTCAGCGGCGTCAAGGCGCTGCTGCCGCAGATCAAGAAGACGCTGCCGGAAGGCGTCACCATCACGACGCTGAACGACCAGTCCGGCTTCGTGATCGATTCCATCGAGGACGTGGTGCAGGAGATGCTGACCGCGGCCGTGCTCGCCGGGCTGATGGTGCTGCTGTTCGTCGGCAGTTGGCGCTCGACGCTGATCGTCGCCACATCCATCCCGCTGGCGATCCTCAGCTCCATCATATGCCTGTCCGCCCTCGGCCAGACGATCAATGTCATGACGCTGGGCGGCCTTGCGCTCGCGGTCGGCATCCTGGTGGACGACGCCACCGTGATGATCGAGAACATCAACACCCACCTGGAAGAAGGCGGCAAGGACAAGAGCCTCACCGACGCCATCATCGACGGGGCGAACCAGATCGTGGTGCCGACCTTCGTGTCCACGCTGTGCATCTGCATCGTGTGGCTGCCCTTGTTCCAGTTGGGCGGCATCGCCGGATACCTGTTCATGCCCTTGGCGGAGGCGATCATCTTCGCCATGATCGCCTCCTTCATCCTGTCGCGCACCCTGACGCCGACCATGGCCGCCTTCCTGCTGCCCGCCCAGGTGGAGGCCAGCCGCAACCCGGACAAGACGAGACGCCCGGGGGTGTTCGCGCGCTTCCAGGCCGGGTTCGAGGACCGGTTCGAACGGTTCCGCGACGGCTACCGCACCCGGCTGGAGCGGATCGGCGAGCGGCCCAAGACCTTCGTGGGCTTGTACCTGCTGGCCGCGGTGGCCTCCCTGGGGCTGCTGATGTTCGTGGGGGAGGACTTCTTCCCGAGCATCAAGTCCGGCGAGATCGACCTGCACCTCCGCACGCCGGCCGGGACGCGCATCGAGGAAACGTCCAAGACCTCCGTGCTGGTGGATGCGGCAATCCGCTCCCTGCTGCCCGGCCACGTCACCAACACGCTGCTGAACTGCGGCCTGCCGACAAGCGGCATCAACCAGGCCTACAGCAACACCGGCACGGTCGGCAGCTCGGACTGCGACATCACCATCTCGCTCGACAACTCCGCCTCGCCAGTTGCGGCGTACCGCCAAACCTTGCGCACCGGCCTCGCCGAGCGGTTTCCGGGCACGCAGTTCTCGTTCCTGCCCGGCGACATCACGGCGAAGATCCTGAATTTCGGCCTGCCTTCGCCTCTCGACGTGCAGGTCCACGGGAGCGACCTGAACGCGAACTACGCTTTCGCGACCCAGATTGCGGCCAGGGTCCAGGAAGTCGCCGGCGCAGCCGACGTGCGGATCGAGGAAATCATGGGCCAGCCCACCCTGCTGCTGTCGTCCAGCCGCAGCTTGGCAAGCAGCACGGGGCTGACGGAGTCGGACATTGCCGACAACGCGCTGGCGGTGCTGTCGGGCAGCGGCCAGGTTTCGCCGACCTTCTGGCTGGACACCACCAACGGGGTTTCGCACCTGGTGAACCTCCAAACCCCGCAAAGCCAGTTGACCAGCGTCAACGACCTCGAGACCGTCACGGTGGACAAGGGCGACGGCAACCCCGACAACCGCCCAACGCAGATCGTCGGCGGCCTGAGCCGGCTGTCGCAGACCGGCACGCCCGGCCTCGTGTCGCACTACGCGATCAGGCCGGTGATCAACATCTACGCGAACGTGGAGGGCCGTGACCTCGGCGCGGTCAGCACCGCAGTCCAGAAGATCATTGCCGAAATGGAGCCGAAAGCCCCGAAAGGGTCCACGGTCGCGCTTGTCGGCCAGTCCGCGACCATGTGGTCGGCCTACACGCAACTGGTGTTCGGGCTGGGGCTGTCGATCGTGCTGATCTACCTGGTGATCGTCGTCAACTTCCAGTCGTGGCTCGACCCGTTCATCATCATCTCCGCTTTGCCGGCGGCGCTGGCGGGGATTACCTGGGCGCTGTTCCTGACGGGCACGACCTTGTCCGTCCCGGCGCTGACCGGCGCCATCATGTGCATGGGGACGGCGACCGCCAACACCATCCTGGTGGTCGCCTTCGCGCGTGACCGGCTGGCCGAGCACGGCGACGCCGCCAAGGCCGCCATCGAGGCGGGGACGGGCCGCATCCGCCCGGTGCTGATGACGGCGCTGGCGATGATCGTGGGCATGGTGCCGATGTCGCTCAGCAACACGCAGAACGCGCCGCTGGGCCGGGCAGTGATCGGGGGGCTGATCGTCGCCACGGTCACGACGCTGCTGTTCGTGCCCAACGTGTTCGCGATCGTGCACCGCCATGCCCAAAAACCGGAAGGCCAGGCCAGGCATGGCGCCGCGGCGGAACAGGAGAAGGCGGCATGAGCGCGGCAGGGATGGAAAAGTCACGGTCGCCGCGGCGCCGGGGACGGGGCTGGCTGTTCGCCGGGTTGGGCCTGCTGCTGGCGGGCGGCCTGGCCGGCTACGGCATCTGGTCGCGGTCCAGCGCGGTGACGAGCCTGGCGAGGAGCACGGACGACTCGGCAGTGCCCAGGGTGCAGGTGACGACGCCCAGGAACGGTCCCCGGCAACGCACCCTGGCTTTGCCGGGCAACATCGAGGCCTGGTACCAGGCCAGCATCTATGGCCAGGTGGCCGGCTACGTGTCGCACTGGTACAAGGACTACGGGGCGGAGGTGAAGGCCGGCGACGTGCTGGGCACCATCGACACGCCCGGCCTCGATGCCGAATTGGGAGCGGCCAAGGCGCAGCTCGCCACGGTGCAGGCCCGCTACAACCTGGCTGTGATCACCGCCAAGCGATGGTCCGCCTTGTCCGGCACGCAGGCCGTGGCGAAGCAGGACGTGGACATCAAGAAGGCCGACGAGATCGCGCAAAAGGCAGAGGTGGCGGCCGCGCAGCAGAACGTCGCCAAGTACGAGGCGATGAGCGCCTTCAAGAAGCTGGTTGCCCCGTTCAACGGCGTCGTCACCGCGCGGAACCTCAACATCGGCGACTACGTCAGCGCCACAGGCGGCGACCCATCCACCCACAGCGGCTCCCAGCCGCTGTTCATCGTCGCCGACGTCCACGAGCTGCGCATCTTCGTGTCCGTGCCGCAGAACTTCTCGGATGCGCTCCGGCCTGGCCTAACGGCCACGATGACGCTGCCGCAGAACCCTGGCAGGCAGATCCCGTTGCAGTTCCTGACCACCGCCAAGGCGATCGTCGCTTCCACGCGCACGGCGGTCACGGAACTGACGGTCGACAACCCGAATGGCGACCTGTGGCCCGGCACCTACGTCAGCGTGACGTTCGCCTTTCCCAGCGATCCCGACGTGCTGGTCGTGCCCGAGCAGGCCGTGCTGTTCCGCGCACAGGGCACGCAAGTCGCGCTGATCGGCGGCGACGACAAGGTGAGGTTGCAGGACATCACGGTCGGCCGCAACCTCGGCACCGATGTCCAGGTCGTTTCGGGGCTGAAGCCGGGCGACAAGCTGGTCGCGAACCCGTCGCTCGGGCTGCTCGACGGCCAGCAGGTCAAGGTCGTCCAAGCGGCGGCCGGGGCGGACCCAGGCGGCGGCGCAACGGGGACGCCCAGCCAGCCCCAAGGCGGCCCGCCCACCCGTCCCGACATGCAAGCGGCCTCCAACGCTCCACCCGATGCCGGGCCGAAGCCGGCGAACTGAGTCGGGATCGCTGAATGCCGTGCGCTCGCATGCGTAGAACTGGTCAGCCGCGGCGCATGCGCCGGGCATTCGTCATCGCCGCGTTGTTGGTAGGCCTGAGTGGCTGCGACCTCGCGCCCGCCTACGACCCGCCGCACTACGTCCTCCCCGCCAGTTGGCGTGGCCAGGGGCCGTTCGCGGTCGCCAGCCCCAGCGACACCCTCCCGCGCGGACCCTGGTGGGAACAATTCGGCGACCCCCTGCTCAACCGGCTCGAACAGCAGGCGGTGGCGGACAACCCGAGCCTTGCCGCCATGTACGAGCAGTACGTCCAGGCCCGCGACGCGGCCGCCATCGCGCGGTCGGGCCTTTATCCGCAACTGAGCGTCAACGGCCAAACGTCGTACGAGAAGGAATCGCAGAACGCCCCGTTCCGGGACCCGCAAAGCCGGGTGCCCCGTGTTGCGCCGAACAACCTCGTCGAGGGGGCGGCCACGTGGCAGCCAGACTTCTGGCAGCGCATCCGCAACAACGAGCGGTTGCAGGCCAGGCTTGCCCAATCCACCGCGGCCCTGGTGGCCAACGCCCGGCTGAGCCTGCAAACCCAGCTCGCCAGCACTTACTTCGCGCTGCGCGGGTTCGACATCCAGAACGGCGTCTATCGAAAGGCCGTCGCGAACTACCAGAAGTCGGTCCAGATCACGCAACTGCGGTTGCAGGGGGACATCGGCGCGGGGCTGGACCTTGCCCGCGCCCAGTCGCAGCTTGCCTCCACCCAGGCCCTGCAAAGCGCCACCCTGGCCAGCCGTGCCGTCTTGGAGCACGCCATCGCCAGCCTGGTTGGCGCGAACCCCAGCGCCTTCTCCATCCCGCCGCAGGAAACGGACGTCCTGGTCAACCCCGCAGTCCCGGTCGGCGTCCCATCCGCGCTGCTGGAGCGGCGTCCGGACATCGCGAGCGCCGAGCGGCAGATGGCTGCGGCCAATGCGGGCATCGGCATCACCCGCGCCGCGTTCTACCCCGACATCACCATCAGCGCGACGGGCGGGTTCCAGGACACCGGCTTCAACCTCGCCAGCCTGCCGAACAGCCTGTGGTCGATCGGCGCCAGCGCCGTGCTGCCATTGTTCGAGGGCGGGCTGCGCCGAGCCGAGCTGCAACAGGGCTGGGCGCAGTTCGCGCAAACCCGCGACAACTACCGCGCCACCGTGCTGAACGCCTTCCAGCAGGTGGAGGACGGGCTGACGCTGTATCGCAGCTTTCAGTCGCAGAACCAGTCGCAGACCCAGGCCGTGGCCGCCGCCTACCGGGCCATGAACCTGACGGAGCAGCTCTACGTCGGCGGCCTGATCAACTATCTCGATGTCGTGGTGGCGCAGGAAACGGCGTTGCTGGCCGCGATCGCGGCTGCACAGGCCAGGACGTCCCAATTGCAGACCACCGTCAACCTGATCCTGGCCGTCGGCGGCGGCTGGAGCAAGGCAGACCTGCCGACGGAACGCGGGGTGCTGCCGTTCGAGCCGTTGGACGTGTCCCACTTCAGCCGTAAGCCGCGCCCCGACGGGACCGAGGCCTCGCAGCCGCCTTGAGTGCCTGGTTCCGGAATTTCCCTGCCTGGCTTACAGCTAGAGCATCATCCGTACTGATAGGCGCACGGTTGATGCTCTAGCCAGTTGTTTCCACAAGCATCTTCATCCGACAGGTGATCCCGTTCGGTCGGATGACGCTCTAGGGGCTGAGGGCGGCGGTTTGGATCGCCGGCCCTACCTACGGCTGAACGCGGCCTGCCTCAACTCGGCCGGAGGCCCTCAACGCGATCCTGCCGATCAGGATCATGCGGCTTTCGTCGCCGCCGGACCCTGCGAGGGGTGGTCGCCGGCGCTCTCGAGCAGGGGTCCCAGTTGCCGCGTCAACAGCCCGCGCCCGACCACGTTGGCCTGGATCTCCGCCGCGCCCTCGAAGATGTTCAGGATGCGCGCGTCGCACAACACCCGGCTGACCTCGTATTCAAGCGCATACCCGTTGCCGCCGTGGACCTGCACGGCTGCGTCGGCGTTGGACCATGCCACGCGGGCCGCAAGCAGCTTGGCCATGCCCGCCTCGATGTCGCAGCGGTCCCCCGCGTCCTTGGTGCGGGCGGAGAAGTAGGTGATCTCGCGCGCGATCACCGTTTCGACCGCCATCATCGCCAGCTTGTCCGTCACGCGCGGAAAGGCGGCCAGGTGGCGGCCGAACTGCCGCCGCTCCGTTGCGTACTTGACGGCCAGGTCGAGCGCGTTGCGCGCCACGCCCACGGCACGCGCCGCCGTTTGGATGCGTGCGCCCTCGAACGTCGCCATCAGCTGGCGGAAGCCGGCGCCTTCCGCCCCGCCCAGCAATCCGTCCGCAGCAACGGCGAAGCCGTCGAAGGACAGGACGTACTCCTTCATGCCGCGGTAGCCGAGCACGCCGATCTCGCTTCCCGACAGGCCGGGATCGGGAAAGTCCTCTCCAGGCGTTCCGCGCGTCTTGGCGGCCAGCAGCATGGACAGCCCGCCGTAGCCCGGCTTGCCCGCGTCCGTCCGCGCCAGCACCGTCATCAGGTCGCTGCGGGACGCGTGGGTGATCCAGGTCTTGGACCCGGTGACCCGCCAACCGCCATCCTCCGCCCGCACGGCCCGGGTCCTGACGGATGCCAGGTCCGAGCCGGTGTCCGGCTCGGTGAAGACGGCTGTGGGCAGCACCGCCCCGGAAGCGATGGCCGGCAGCCAGCGCGCCTTCTGTTCCGGCGTGCCGTTGGCGCCGATCAACTCGCCCGCGATCTCCGAACGCGTGCCCAGCGACCCGGCCGCGATCCAGCCGCGGCTCAGTTCCTCCGACACCACGCACATGGCGAGCTTGCCGAGGCCGAGGCCGCCGTGCTCCTCGCCGATGCACACGCCGAACACGCCCAGCTCCGCCATGGCGGCCACGACGTGGTCCGGGATCAGCTCGTCCGCCAGGTGCCAGGCGTGGGCACGGGGCGCGATCTGTTCGTCGGTGAATTGGCGGAACTGGTCGCGGATCATGTCCAGCATCTCGTCGCCCAGCGTTTCATCGGGCCGCCAGCCCTCCGCGAGCAGGCGCCCCAGCTCGGCCCGCGCGTCCGGGGTGTTGCCGTCCCGCAGGAACCACCGCACGGCAGGGTCCTGGCGCAGCCGCTCGGCCGCGTCCTCCGCGTCCAGGTCGGACGGACGCACCATCTCGTTCTGGCTCATCGGCAGGCCGCCGAGAAGCTGGGCCAGGTACTCCCCCATCCCGACCCGCAGCACCAGGCCCTCGCCCGCGCCGAAGCGGCCGGACAAGGCAAGGCGCCGCGCCCAGGCAACCAGTTGCGCCAGCCCTTCCACGGTCGTGGCAGCCCAGGCGAAGCCGTGCACCTGACGCTGCGCTGCTTCCACCCGGGCCGGGTCAACCCGGCCATCGACAGCCACCGCCGCATGGCACCGGTGCTGGACCTGCCGCACGTAGCCCCGGGCCGCCTCCACGGCTTGGCCGGCCAGATCGATCAAGTTCTGCATGGGCACGCTGTTCATCGGCTTTGCTCCTTTGAAGCGCCGCTATGGGACGTAGGGCCGGTCACGGGACACGGGCCGTGACGGCCAGCTTCTGGTCGTGCAGCCGGGCGATCTCGGCGCCGGGCAGGTTCAGCACGGTGGCCAGCACCTCGTCCGTGTCACGGCCCAGGGGCGGGGCTGGCGAAGGCGCCTGCCGCGCGTCCCCGGGCAGGGTGGCCGCCGTCCCGGGCGTCAGGTAGCGGCCGCCCGGATGGGCGACGGACGCCAGCAGCGGGTTGCCGGCGGAGAAATAGGGATCGGATGCCACCGCCTCCGCCAGGGTCTGGTACGGCCCCCAGCACACCCCCGCCGCCTCGAAGGCGTCCGCCAAGCCGGCCGCATCCACGCGGGCGAACGCCGACTCGAACAACGGCAGCAGGCGAGCCCGGTGCAGGAAGCGGATGCCCTCATCGGTTGCGAAGCTCACGCCGAGCCGGGCCTCAAGCGCCGCCACCTCCGCCCCGAGGCCGAGCACGCGGACCAGCCCCGTCCATTGCCGCGGCGTGATGGCCACCACCATGACCCGCTTGCCGTCCCGGGTCGCGAAATCCCGGCCGAAGGCGCCGAACAGCTCGTTGCCCATGCGCGGACGCTCCTGCCCGGCCTGCACCTCCGCGATCTGGCCCAGGTGGCCGAGGCTCGCGAGGGCCACGTCCGACAACGGCAGGCGGATGTCCCGGCCCTGGCCATCGGCCCGGCGCGCCCGCTCGGCTGCAAGGAGACAGAACGCGCCGTAGGCGCCGGTCAGCAGGTCCCAGGCTGGCAGCACATGGTTGACCGGGCCGTCGTGGCCGGCCGGCCCGGTCATCAGCGGGACGCCGATGGCCGAGTTGACGGTGTAATCCACCGCCGGGCGCCCATCGGGCCAGCCCATCACGCGCAGGCAGATCAGGTCGGGGCGGCGGGCGGCGAGGCGGTCGTAGCCGAGGAAGCCGCCCACGGGGTAGTTGGTGACGAACAAGCCGCCCGCCTCGCCGGGTGCCGTGATGATGGCCACCGCCAGCTCCCGCCCTTCCGGACGCGACAGGTCGAGAGCCACCGATTTCTTGCCCTTGTTCAACCCTTCCCAATACAGGCTGGCGCCGCCATCCGGCGCCAGCGGCCACCGCCGATAGTCCGGGCCGCCGCCAGCCTGGTCGATGCGGATCACCTCCGCGCCCATCTGCAACAGGTGCAGCGCGCAGGACGGGCCGGCGATGAAGGACGCCGCCTCCACCACGCGCATTCCCTTCAGAAGCTCATACATCCGTGCTCGGCTCCCCTCCCCCGCGGCGCATCGCCAGCCGCCTAGTGCACAGCCGACGGCATGGCGCCGACAGCGGCGCCGACACCAGTCTGGGCGCGGACGAGCTGCGCTGCAAAAGCGTTCCGTTCCTTGCGCGCCCGCTCGCTTCGGTCGGTCACGGACATGACGAAGGCGAGCAGGAAGGAAACCGGCATCGAAACGACGGCCGGCCCGTCGTAGGGGAAGATCGGGGCAGGGTGGCCGAGCACGCCGACCCAGACGCCCGGCCCCAGGATCACCAGCAGCGTCGAGCCGAGGAGGCCGCTCCAGCCGCCCCACAGGGCGCCCCGGGTGGTCAGGCCCTTCCAGTACATCGACAGCACGAGCAACGGGAAGTTCGCCGAGGCCGCGACGCCGACCGCCAGCACGGTCAGGAACGTCAGGTTCTGCCCCCGGAATACCAGCCCGAGCACGATCATCACTGCACCCAGCCCGACGGTGGCGATCTTCGTCACGCGCAGTTCGGCCGCACCGCTGGCGCGCCCGCTGCGGAACACGTTGGCGTAGAGGTCATGCGAGATGGCTGCGGCGCCCGAGATGGCCAGGCCCGACACGACTGCCAGGGTGGTGGCGAACAGGACGGCCGCCAGGAAGCCGAACAGCAGGTTGCCACCGGTCAGTTGCGCCAAGTGCAGGGATACCAGGTTGGAGCCGCCCAGCAGCTTGCCGCCCAGGCTGCCCCCCTCGAAGAACTGCGGGTCGGTGGCGATGAGCGACATGCCGGCCAGCCCCAGGATGGCGCTCAACAGGAAGCTGTAGCCAAGGATGCCACTGGCATAGAAAACGCTCATCCGTGCGGCCCGGGCGTCGGGCACGGTGAAGAAACGCATCAGGATGTGCGGCAGCCCGCTGATGCCGCAAACCGAGCCGATGGCGATCGAGACCGACCCGATCGGCGAACTGAGGAAGGTGCCCGGCCCCATCACGGCCGCACCGCGCCGGTTGGCCGCCACGGCCCTGGCCGCCAGCGTCTCGAAGCTGAAGCCGAACCGGCCCATGACCAGGATGCCAAGCAGGGTGAGGCCGAGCAGCAGCAGCGACGCCTTGATGATCTGCACCCAGGTGGTCGCCACCATGCCCCCGAACGTGACATAGACGATCATCAGCACGCCCACGACAACCACCGCGACGTCGTAGTCAAGCCCGAACAGCAAAGTAATCAGTTCGCCCGCGCCGACGATCTGGATGATGAGGTAGAAGAACACGACGGTCAGGCCGCATACCGCGGCCAGGCAGCGGGTCGGCTTCGGGTCGAGGCGGAAGGACACGATGTCGGCGAAGGTGAAGCGGCCCAGGTTGCGGAGCCGGTCGGCCATGAGCAGCAGCAGGACCGGCCAGCCGACGAAGAACCCCACGGAGGAGACAAGCCCGTCGTAGCCGGTCGAGTAGATGAAGCTGACCAAGCCGAGCACGGTGGCGCTCGACACGGCGTCCCCCGCGATGGCCAGGCCGTTCTGGAGCCCCGTGATGTTTCCGCCGGCCGTCAGGAAGTCGCTGGCGGTCCGTGTCCGCTTGGAGGCCCACCAGGTGATTGCCAGTGTCAGGAGCACGAAGCCGCAGAAGATTGCGATGGCGGTCACGTTCAACGGCAGCCTGGAATCAGGATGCCCGGCCGGCCCGGCCGCGTGCGCCGCAACCGGAACCAGAACGGCGGACACGCCGGAGGCACGCAGGATGGCGGCGTCCCTCACCGGCTGGCTTCCAGCAGGATGGCTTCCTTGAGCGCTTCGAACCGCGAGTTCGCGCGTTTCACGTAAAGGCCCATCAGCAGCCACGTCAGCACGATCGTTCCGGCGGCGAGCGGCCAGCCGATGGTCACCGCGTTGCCGTCCCCGAGCGGGATGCGAAGCCAATCCGGCCGCACCGCGACGCAGACCATCAGGCAAGCATAGGCCGTCAGGATGATCGCGAGCAGGACCCAGGTCCATCGTGCGCGTTCCCTCACAAGCTGGACGTACTTAGGCTGCCTTCTGATGCGCTCGATGGTTTGATCGAGGATCACCGGTGCTTCCTCCAATGTGTCGCTGTGCTCGGCGTTGTCGTGTCCGGTCCTCGCCGGGCCTGGCGATCAGGATGCCGGTTCGGCCGCCGGCTTTTCCGCGGCCGCGTCCCAGGTCTCGGCTGTCACGCCCTGTTCCCGCAGCGCAACCTTCCGGACCTTGCCTGTCGGCGTGCGCGGGAACGCCGTCGCGACCCTGAAGAAGCGCGGGACCATGAAGCGCGGCATCGTCGCCACGCAGTGTTGGTGCAGCTTGCGGACATCGAACACCCCGGCGTCGGCAACCTCGAGCACCGCGAGCACCTCGCTTTCGCCAATCTCGGAGGGCGTTGCCACCACCGCGGCCTCCAGCACGCCAGGGAACACCATGAGCATGGCTTCCAGCTCCTGGGAGGAGATGTTCTCGCCGCGGCGGCGCAACGAATCGGTCTTGCGGTCGAAGAAGTAGAAGAACCCGTCGGAGTCCATCAAGCCGAGGTCGCCCGTATGCCACCACAGCCCGGACATGTTGGCGAGCGTCTTCTCCGGCTCCTTCAGGTACTGCTTGAGCATGATGTTGCCGATCCTGGGGCGGTACACGATCTCGCCCACCTGACCCGGCGGCAGCGCGTCGCCGTGCTCGTCATGTATCTCTAGGATCGACGATGCCGTCGGCCGCCCCATGGAGCCGATCTTTCGCCCGTGCAGGGGGTTGTAGAGCACGTTCTTGATCTCGGTCTGGCCGTAGCCCTCGATCAAGTGGACGCCGTAGCGCGCCTCGAACCGGTACAGCACCTCGGGAGGCGCCGGCGCGGCGAACACCCGCGTCACGGCGTGCTCGCGATCCTGCGGCGAGGGCGGCGCCGAGAGCAGCATGTGCAGCATGGAGCCGAGGCAGTTGAACTGCGTCGCCCCGGTGGCCCGGACCTCGTCCCAGAACCGGCTCACGCTGAACTTGGGCGACAGCAGGATCGCGGCGCCCGCGTACAGGGCCGCCAGGCACGTCGTGACCTGGGCCATGCCGTGGAACAGCGGCATGCAGGTGTGCATGCGGTCCCGGGCCGATGCGCCGAAGGCTGTGGCGGCTTCGCGCGCCATCACCAGGCTTTGCAGGTGAGGCGAGACGACCCCCTTGCTCTTGCCCGTGGTGCCCGAGGTGTAGGCGATCCGGCCCGTGTCGTGCGGCTGCAGCTTCGGGAACGCGGCACCGCCGACGCCCGCGGCCAGCATCCCGTCCCAGGGGAGGACGCGGAGGTTTTCCCCTGGGAACCCGTCCGGGACGCCGTCGAGGAAAACCACCGTGCGGAGCGAGGGCGGCATGGCGTCCAGGCTCAGCAGGGCCTCGGCCAGGCTCGCTTCCATGACCAGCAGCTTGCACCCGGAATGCTCCAGCACGTGCTGGAGCAGCGTGCCCTTATAAGCAGTGTTGACCGATAGGTACGTCAGGCCGGCGCGGGCGCCGCCAAACCAGGCGTGGAGGTGCTCGGGACGGTTGCCGGTGAGGATGCCCAGCACGTCCCCGGGCTGCATGCCGAGCGCCATGAGGCCTGCTCCCGCCCGCGACGCCGCGTCGTCCAGCGCGCGGTAGGTCGTTGTCTCGCCGGCGAACACCAATGCGGGGTTGTCGGGGGCCGCGGCGGCCCGTGCGGCCAACAGGCCGCCCAGCGTGCCGCCGCCCAGATCCTGGAGGTCAATCCTGCTCATGGGACCGCTACCGCGCCAGCACGAGGGCGCTCTTATGCGCCATCGCGCCGCCGCTGGTGACCAGGCAGGTTTCCGCGCCGTCCACCTGCGCCGTCGAGTTGCCGCGCATCTGTCGCACACCTTCGAGGACCAGGGTCAAGCCCTGCAAGTAGCCCTCGGACAACTGCCCGCCCGACGTGTTGCTCGGCAGGGCGCCGTTCGGCCAGGCGAGGTTGCCGTCCATCGCGAACCCACCGGCCTCGCCGGGGCGGCAGATGCCGAAATCCTCCAGTGCCATGAGCACGATCCCCGAGAAAGCATCGTAGATCTGGGCGCAATCGAGGTCGGCCGGGCGGATGCCCGCCATGCCGAACAGGATGCGTCCGAGCAGCTTCGAGTTGACGGACGCGTAGTCCTCAAACGGCATGTTGTGCGACCCCGTGGGTCCCAAGCCCCAGCCCGGGCCACTCGCCTGAGCCGCCGCCAAGATGCGCACGGGCGGCTGGCGCCCGTCGCCGGCCCGCTCCCGGCTGGTGACGATGAGGGCGCCGGCGCCATCCGTTTCCAGGCAGCAGTCATACAGGCGGAACGGGTCGGCAATCAGGCGGGAGGCCTGGTGCTGCTCGAACGTCAGTGGTTTGCCGTGCTGCAGGGCCCGCGGGTTGCGTTGCGCGTGGTTGCGGAAAGCGACGGCGACGTGGCCCAGCGCCGCCGGGTCGGTCCCGAACTCGTGCATGTGCCGGCGGAACGTCAGCGCCGTCATCTGGCCCGGCGTCATCAACCCGAACGGCGACATCAGGCTGCCGCCCGCCGGCCGCGCGCGATACTGGCCGTAGCGTTCGTATTGACCCTGGCACAGCGAGCGGTACACGACGACGGTCCTGCACAGCCCGGCATGGACCGCCAGCGCCGCGTTCAGCACCGCGCCCGAACAGCCGCCGCCGCCGGCGCCCCAGACCAGGTTGGAGAACCGCAGCTCCGGGATGCCGAGCGCGGCCTGCACCTGCACCGGCTCGTGCCGCTCCGCCGCATAGGAGCAGAAGCCGTCGATCTCCCGCACGTCGATCCCGGCGTCGGCGGCCGCGGCGGTGATCGCCTCGCAGCAGAGCTGGAACTCCGTGCGGCCGGTGATGCCGCCGTGCCGAGCGAACTCAGACACGCCGATCCCGGTGATGGCGGTGCGATCCGCGAAGGCGGCGCGTCCGGGCAGGACGGCCGGGCTAGCGAGGCTCATGCGACGGCTCCCCCGAATGGGCCGGGTCCCGGCGGAAGCGCGGCAGGATGCGGCCCTCGGCCGCCTCCTGCCACGCGACCTGCACGCGAAGTCCGATGGCCATGTCCTCGGGACGCACGTCCACCACGTTGCTGATCAGCCGGACATCGTCGGCCCCATCCAGCAGCACGATCGCGATGTTGTACGGCACCGTGGCTTTGAGCGCCGGATGCGCCGCATGGTGCACGATGGTGAACGTGTAAACCGAGCCGGTCCCGGGCACGAGGTCCCATCCGGTATCCTTCGAGCGGCAGCGCGGGCAGAACGGGCCTGGCGGGTGGCGGTGCAGGCCGCACGCCGCGCAGCGCTGGATGCGCAGCTCGCGCTTCTGACAGGCGGCCCAGAACGGCGCCTCGTCCGGACCGGGCGTGCCCAGGGGCGTTTCGGCAGGAAGATAGCTCACGAAGACGCGGCCTCCCTGCTGGCCGGGATGGCAGTCCGGACGTGTCCGGCGCTGCGGTGGTGAATCCAGTGCGACGCCTGGCTGACGTGCGCCATGCTGGCCGGCCCCCCCTGCGAGGCGTCGTCGCCTCTTCAAGGCAGATGCTACGCGCTCCGGCACCGCGCCGGCCAAGACCGGCTTGGCCTCAACACCATGCCGGTTTCGGCATAGTGTCGTTGGAGGCGGAGGGAACCATGGGAATCAAGGAACTGAGGTATTTCCGGGCCGTCGTCGACCTTGGCACGTTCTCCAAGGCTGCCGCACACCTCCGGATCGCCCAGCCCGCCCTCAGCCGCCACATCCAGCGGCTGGAGCAGGAGCTGGGCGTCATCCTGCTGCGGCGCACCGCTAGGGGCGTGTTCCCCACCGCCGCCGGTGGACGCCTGCTGGAACGCGCGCGCGAGCTGGAGGACGTGCTGGACATCACCCGGCGGGAGATGTCCGGCTTCGCCAACGATGTCACGGGTTCGCTGCGCGTCGGCATCCAACACCCCCATTCGATGGTGGTGGGCCCGGCGCTGGTGGCCCGCTTTCGCGACGCCTTTCCCGGCGTGTCCCTTTACGTGCTGGACGGCTTCAACGGTGACCTGCTTGACCGCCTGCTGAACAAGCAGATCGACGTCGCCATCGTGCAATCGCCCAGCCATCCGCACACCGAACTGAAGGAAAGCCCGCTGTGGCAGGAGCGCATCCACCTGGTCGGGCCGTCAAGCGACGCAACCTCTCCGCTGTTCGCAGCCGGCCGCGCCAGCATCGCCGACTTGGCCGGGTTGCCGATCATCATGGCGAGCCAGAAGCACGCGCTGCGCCGCCTGGTCGATGCCGCCTTCCTACAGCAGCACCGGCGGTTCCGGCCCACCATCGAGGCGGACGGGTCGCTGATGATCTTCGAGATGGTGAAAGCCGGCCTCGGCTACACGCTGATGCCGTCGAGCGGCTGCCACACGCTGGCCACGAACGGGAAACTGGCGACGGTCCCGCTCCACCCGCCGATCCTGAGGACGATGAGCCTGATCGCCCGGACCGACCTGATGGCGGAGCGCACCACGACGGCGTTCTTCGGCTTCATCGAAGGGGAGGTGCCGCGGCTGATCGGCACCGGCCGCTATGAGCAAGCCAAGCTGCTCGTGCAAAAACCCGTCCACGCCATGGCCGCACAGAGCGCGGCAGGATAGGCGAACCCGGGACGGCCCGGCCTGGCAACCCGACCCGTTAGAGGTTGCCGGATCTCAGCCGCCGAACGGGGCGGCTGGCAGGCCGGCAACGCCGGGCTCCACCGCCAACACGGCTCCAGCCAGAGGCTCGCGTGCCAGCGCCTCGGCGGACAGGCCGTACCGCATGCTCGTGATGAAGAGGGTCCGCAGGTCCGGGCCGCCGAACGTCACGCTGGTCGGCTTCGAGACGGGCAACGGCAACGTCATGACCTCCTGCCCGGCCGGGTCGAAGCGAACAACATGGGCCGCGGTGATCTCGGCCACCCACAAGCCGCCCTCGGCATCGACGGTGCAGCCATCGGGCCGGCCCGCACGCCCGGCGAAGTCGACGTGGACGCGGCGGTTGGCGACCGCGCCCGTTTCGATGTCGTAGTCGTAGGCCCAGACCAGCCCGGGCCGGGAATCGCAGTGGTACAAGGTGCGCTCGTCCGGACTCCAGGCGATCCCGTTGGACAGGGTGATGCCGTCCGCCATGCGGGTGAGCCGCAGGTCCGTGCCGAGACAGTAGAGCGCGCCCACCGGTTCAGTCACGTCCCGGTGCATCGTTCCCGTCCAGAACCGCCCGCGGCTGTCGCACTTGCCGTCGTTGAACACCTCGCGGGAAAAGTCGATCCCGGGGGTCGGGATGTCGTCGAGCCGGCCGGTGCCGGCGTCGAAGAAAGCCAATCCCTGGCGGTTGGCCATCAGCAGCCCGCCCCTGGCCCGCAACGCAACGGAGCCGGGCACGCGCCGCAGAGGCCATTCCTCGTATTGCCCGTTTTCCACGTCGTGGCGGAACAGCTTGCGTTCCATGCAGTCCAGCGAAAAGAGAAGGCCCGACGTCTCGTCCCAGAGCGGGTTCTCGCCGAGGAGGCTCCGGCCGTTGGACACGCATGTGACAGAGTCCGGCACGCCACTCCCTCCTGTTGGTCTTGCACGCCACGTTACGCACCCCGCCGGCGCAGGGCCAATGCCGGCGTGAGTCTCACGCCATGCCCGGCCGGCATGAGACTTACTGACGTTTGCGAGGCGCCATTCTCGCGGCAGCGCCCCCGCGGATGGGAGCAGCCGCCGGGTCTGGTGGCACGGGCATTGCTCTGGTCATGCGTCCGCATGTCATCACTTCAGCCGAGAGGCGCCCCATGCCCAACCTGTTCAGTCCCTACACCCTCAAGGGCGTGACCCTGCGCAACCGCATCGTGATGTCGCCGATGACCATGTACAACTCGGTCGACGGCAAGCTGGACGACTACCACGTGAGCTACCTCGGCGCTCGCGCGGCCGGCGGTTTCGCCCTGGTGTTCGGGGAGCAGATGGCCATCACCCCTGACGGCCGCACGACCACCTCCTGCGCTGGCATCTGGAGCGACGACCAGATCGAGGGACATGCCCGGGTCGCCGCGATCATCGAGCGCATGGGGGCTGTGCCCGCCATCCAGCTCGGCCACACCGGGCGCAAGGGCAGCGAGCTTCCGCCGCATCGCGGCACCAACTCGGAGGGCACCTGGAAGCAGCTCCCGCCGGAGCATCCGGACGGCTGGACCTGCGTGGCGCCGTCCGCCATCCCGTACGGCGGCGGCGGCCACATCTACCCGGTCCGCGAACTGACGGTCGAAGAGATCAAGGGCCTGCACCAGGCCTACGCCGACGCCGCCCGGCGCGCGCTCGCCGCCGGCTACAAATGGCTTGAGATGCACTATGCGCACGGCTACCTGGGCGCGAGCTTCCTGTCGCCGCTCGCCAACCAGCGCACCGACGGGTACGGCGGCAGCCTGGCGAACCGCGCCCGCTTTCACCTGGAAGCCCTGGATGCCGTGCGCGCCGTGTGGCCGGAGAAATACCCGCTCACGATGCGGCTCGGCTCCGACGACCTGCACCCGGCCGGCACGCAGTTCGAGGACGCCGTGGCCGCGATCGGGATGATGAAGGAGCACGGGCTTGATCTTGCGGACCTGTCGCTCGGCTTCAACACCGACGAGATGGTCGATCCGCCGCTGAACGAGGTCGGCTTCATGATCGGGCGGGCCAGCCGGGTGCGCTCCGAGGTGGGAATCCCGGTCGCGACGAGCTGGAACCTGGGCGTGCCGCAGAATGCCGACCGGGTGATCCGCGAGGAACGGATCGACCTTGTCATGCTAGGCCGGCCGGCGCTGGCCAACCCGCATTGGCCGATCTGGGCGGCGCGCGAGCTGGGCCATCCTTCGCCGTTCTCCCTGGTGCAGCAGGACTGGCGCTGGTGGCTGGAGAACTTCCGCGGCCACGCGCCCAGCATCGGCTGGCCGGAGGCCGCGGCGCCTCGGCCGGCCGCCACCGCGAACGCGGCTGAATAAAGGCCAGCCTTGGTGCCGGCACGCGGCTTGCTGGCTGCTCACTGGTAAACCGGAGCATGCACGTGGCAACCACGATCACCGTCCTGTACGAGAACGTCGACGACGCGACGTTCGATCTCGACTACTACATGGCCAAGCACATGCCGCTCGTCGACGAGAAGTTCAAAGCGTTCGGCATCAAGGGGTGGCGCGTCATGAAGGCGGTCGGCGCGCCGTTCGGCGGCAAGCCGCTCTACAGCATCATCGCCAACCTTGAGTTCGACACCGCCGAGCAGTTCGAAGCCGCCGTCGCCGCCGAAGGCGGACCCGTGTTCGGAGACGTTCCCAACTTCAGCAACAAGGACCCGATCGTGGTGATCGGGGATCTCGTAGGGTCGAACGCGCAGCCTGTGGAATGACCCAGCCGGCCGGGTCGCGCCGTGGAAACGATCCGCAGACATTGGACGGCCGGGAACAACCCGCACTGGGCGCCCGAGGTCACGGACGCACGGACCAGGGGCATGGGCGCGCGTCGCCCATGCCCCTGTCACCAGAGGCTCAGGCCGTGTGCGGGGCGACTTGGATGAGGTTGGGTTGGCCGGTCGCCGATACGATGCTGAAGTCGCTCGTGGTGTAGCTGCCGCCGAAGTCGAGCGCGGCCACTTGCTGCCCCGTGCCGTCGAACAGCAGCAGTTGGCCGCCGGCGTTGCCCGTCTGGTTGAATTGCAAGGACGAGAGGGCGAACTGCGAGGAGACAGGCGAGCCTTGCAGCACCTCTACGTCGCTGGCGCTGCTGCCGCTCGTCGTGATCACGCCGGCGAACTCGTTCGGGTCATTCAGGTATAGCGTGCTGTCGCTTCCCAGGTTGACCGTCTGGCCGCTGGCAACCGAGCGATTCAAGCTCAGCGATGCGGGCGCGAAACTCATCCCGCCGTTGACGTTGATGCTCCCGCCGCCGATCACGGCCGTGTTGATCTCGGCGATGCCGCCGTCCGCCACGTTGATGGCGCCCTCGTTGTCGAGCGTGCCCGGCTGATCCGACGTGCTGAACACGTTCAGCCCGCTCGCCGCCAGGCCGCTGTCCGGCCCGCTAGAGGATGCCACGGCGACGGTCCCGTCCTGGACGAGCGTGGCTCCGGATGCCAGGCTGATCACCAGCGCGTTGCCGGTCATGGCATCTGGAATGGTGTCGGCCTGGAGGAGGCCGT
Organism: uncultured Acetobacteraceae bacterium; assembly: GCA_964245075.1. Classification (GTDB taxonomy): domain Bacteria; phylum Pseudomonadota; class Alphaproteobacteria; order Acetobacterales; family Acetobacteraceae; genus LMUY01. Next base: position 28,034 of record CAXTLC010000021.1, on the reverse strand, counting down.
GGTTGGTGACGGTGCCCTCGACCGTGAGCGTGGGATCGGCATCATCCATGGAGTTAGGATACAGCTGCGGGGTGGAAGACGCGTTCGGAACCGTATCCAGCTCGAACGCTGATCCGAGCGTGGCGCCGTCCAGTACCAGGCCGGGTTGGTCGTCGACGTTCGTGGAACCGATCTGGACCGTGATCCCGTCCAACAGGCCGCCGTCCAGCGTCACGGTCCCTTTGGGGATGATGGCCGTGTTCGCGCCGGGCGTGTCGCTGTTCGGCGGCGGCCCGGCCGGCATCCAGCTCGCCCCGTCCGTCCAGGCGCCGCCGCCGCCGTTGAAGGTGAACACCGTGGCCGGGGCTGGGGCCGGTGCGGGCGCCGCCGGGATCACGAAATCGGCCGGGCCGGCGGAGTACAGCACCGCGTCCGTGTTCGCCGTCGTGCCGCCCGCCGTGATGCTGTCGACGTAGAGGTTGCGGTCGGTGTCCGGGGTGCCGGCATAGGCGTCGTTGAGGAAATCGACCTCGACGTTTGTCGGCCCCGCGCCGAAGTCGCCCAGGACGGTGAAGGCCTGCTCCTGTCCGGCGCCGTGCAGCGCGCTCGCCGTCTGCACGCCGCCGATCTGCGTCCCGTCGATGCTGACGGTGAACTGCGCGTCGCCCCCGTAGGCGTCTTCCGAGATCGCCAGCGTGACCGCATCCGGACCGCTGCCGAGGCTGACCGGCTGTCCGCGCGCCAGCGTCACCAGGGTGCCACCGGCGCTGTCAGGCATCGTGTCGAACACCGCGCCGGAGTTGATCTGCACCCCCAGTCGATCGGTCGCGCCATTGCTGATGACCGACAGCACTCCATCGCCGGCGTCGAGTGTGGCGGCGGCATCCGGGCTGTAGGCGAGGCCTCTCAGATCAATCGCGTCGCCTGCGTCGAGTCCGTTGATGACGTTTGGCAAGCTGCCGTTCGCCAGTGCCGCGGCGTCAACCTGCAACGTCGCCGGAGCTTGGAAGACGATGTTCCTTAGACCAGCGGCCCTGGCGGACGCCAGTTCCAGCGTGCCGCCGTCGAGGAACGTGCCACCCGAGTACGAGTTGTTCGCCGCCAGCGTGACCTGGCCGGCCCCGTCGACGCTGACGGTGCCCGAGCCACGGTAGGCCCCTGACCCGGCATCATCGGTGATCACATCCGAAACGGTCGTGCTCTGCCCGGCCACCTCGTCGAACGCCAAGGTTTCGCCGCTTTGCAGGTAGATGCCGGAGCCGAAGCCGGAGCCGCTCGTGGCCGGCACCGGGGTTCCGGTGGCAGGCAAGCCGCCTGCGCCGCCGACGGCGCTGCCGCCTGAAACCGAGCCACCGGCAACGGTAAGACTACCGCCCGATTGCACGAACACCGCGCCGCCGGCGCCAAGCCCGCCGCCCCCAAGATAATCCGCGGAGGATGCCGATGCGGTGTCGGTCATCGTGTCGCCTTCGCCGCCGCCAAATCCGCCGGGAACGGTGCGGTCGAGTTCGCCGCCCATGAAGTTTGGGGCGCCACTGCCGCCGCCGAAGCCGCCCTGTCCGCCGGCCGAACCGCCACCGCCGCCGAAGCCGCCATTACCGCCGCCGCCGACACTGCCGTCGCCGTCCCGGGGTGGGCTGCCACCACCACCGCCACCACCGAAGCCGCCATTGCCGCCGATGTTATCGCCGTTGCCCTGGTATATCGGGTCGGCGAATGACTCGCCGCTGCGGCCAAGCACGCCGCCGCCACCGCCGCCTGTGAAGTTGCCGGCTGGTCCGCCGCCACCGCCGCCGCCGTTGACACCACCCGAAACCGCAGGGGGGACAAATGGCAGTTCAACGCTGCCCGAAGCGCCTCCGCCCGCTGCGCCCGGCACGATGCCGGCCGCGCCCGGGGCATTGGTGCCGCCCATGCCAGTGTTGGCGCCGGGCCCACCAATCCCGCCCCCGCCGCCACTTGCCGAGTCGTAGGACCCTCCATCCCCCCCGAGCCCGCCGCCCCCGCCCGATGTTCCGTTCGGGCCGGACTTGCCTTCGAGCCCGAGGTCGCTGCCCTCGCCCGCGCCGCCGACCGCGGCGTCATCGCTGAACGTGACGTTCGACAAGGTGACCGCGGCGCCCGATGCCAGCCCCGGGTTGGTGCCGGCGACGAACAACCCGCCGCCCAGGCCCGCACCGCCGCCGGCGCCCTCACTGCCGCCAGCACCGCCTTTTGCGACCGCGTTGTCGATGGCCAGGTTCTGGATGCCGATCGTCCCGGCGTAGGCGAACAGCCCGCGATAGGTCCCGGCGCCATCCAGCGTGTGGCCCTGCCCGTCGATCGTCAGCGTGACGCCGGGCTGCAAGTTGATCGCGTCCAGCGTCGCGCCTTCCGTGATGTCATTGGTGAACTCGATCAACACGCCCCCGGACGCCGTGGCGTCCGCCGCATCGATGGCGGCGTCCAAGCTGGCCGTGTCGGACACCTGGTAATCGGCGTTCAGAGCAGTGACGGTGGACGGCATTGGCGTGGCTTCCCCGTTAAATTTTTGTTAATGCAATGGTAGTCGCATGCTTGGCGGGACAATGCCAGTCATCAACCAAATCGTGATCGTAACAGGGATCGTCCCACCGTTTGCTCGAATTCGCACGCTCACGAGCATTCCGTCGCTTCTCAAAACCGATTTCGGCGGTGCATCAAAGCATTCTTCAGCACGCCCCATCACCGAGTGCGAGCTCGCTGCGCGGCATGCCTCACGAGCGAAAGTGCACGATCAACGGCGGCTTCGGCGTGAATGCCCGTGGTGTCGAACAACGGCACCGGGCTGTCTTCCGGCTTCACCAGCAGCATGATCTCCGTGCAGCCGAGGATGATCGCTTCGGCGCCCCGCTCGACCAAGCGAGCGATCACGGCACGGTAGGCGTTGCGGGACGCCGGTTCGGCCCGCCCCTGCACCAGTTCATCGTAGATGATCCGATGCACGGCTGCGCGGTCGTCGGCTTCCGGGACCAGCACATGGAGGCCGAAACGATGTTGGAGCCGGCCCTTGTAGAAGTCCTGCTCCATGGTGAACGCGGTACCGAGCAGGCCGACGCGCTTGATGCCTTGCGCTTTGATCCGCTCCGCCGTGGGGTCGGCGATATGCAGCAGCGGGATGCGGACGGCGCACTGCACCTGGTCGGCCATTCGGTGCATGGTGTTGGTGCAGATCAGGAAGAAGTCGGCTCCCCCTCGCTCCAAGCGCTGCGCGGCGTCGATCATCAGCGCCGTCGCGTCATCCCAGCATCCAGCGTGTTGCAGCGCCTCGATCTCACCGAAGTCGAACGACCACATCAGGCATCGCGCGGAGCGCAGGCCGCCCAAGCGAGACCGGACGACCTGGTTGATGATCCGGTAGTACTCGGCTGAGCTTTCCCAGCTCATGCCGCCGATCAAGCCGATGACGCCCTGCTGCGACATGGATCAGTTCCTTCACTAAATTGCAGAAAGGCGTTTGGACGCTTTCTGCCTGGCCAGAGCGCGATTCTATGTCATGACCCCGGCCTCAAGAATCCATTCGCAGAACGCCCGCACGGCTGGATCGTCCACGCGCAATTCGGAGACGTAGGTGCAATAGCTGCGCGCCGGCAGAGCTGGGCCAGCGAAAGGTATGACCAACCGCTTGGCCGTCACGTCGTCTGCCACCAGACGCTCCGGCCCCATGGCCACCCCAAGACCGTCGAGGGCCGCCTGAAGCGTCAGGTAGAAGTGTTCCAGGGTCACTGAGCCGTGAGGCTCCAGGGTTGGCGCGCCTGCCGCCAGAAGCCATTGAGCCCACACTTCGGGAAGCGTTGCCGCGTGCAGGAGCGTGTGTTCGCTCAGGTCCTCGGGACGCCGCAACGCGATGCGGGCGAGCAGCGCCGGGCTGCACACCGGGATGCGCGTTTCGGAAAGGAATGGCTGCGCGACGAGCCTGGGCACTGGGTCCGGGCCGCCGCGGATCGCGACATCGAACGGCTCGGACAGATCCTGCAGCCGCACGTTCGATGTCGTGAGCCGCACCTCGGTGGCCGGATGGGCGAGTTGGAAGCCAGACAAGCGCGGGATCAGCCACCGCATGGTGAAGGTGGCGAGCGCGTTGACCCGCAGCAGCCGGCGCTCGCTTCGCTCGACCTGACGTGCCGTCGCGACCGCGATGCGGTCCAGTGCGGCTCCGACCTCGGCCAGGTAGGCGATCCCGGCTTCGGTCAGCACGACGCGACGGTTGTGCCGCTCGAACAGTTTCTGGCCCAACCACGTTTCCAGGATCTGAACCTGGCGGCTGACTGCACCATGGGTGACGCACAGCTCGACGGCGGCTCGGGCGAAGCTCGCGAGCCGGGCCGCAGCCTCGAAGGTGCGAAGGGCGTTCAGGGGAGGGAGGCGACGATGCATTCGCGTCAGCTTTTCTCACGGACGGCCGCAGCATAACTCGTTTGTCGACTGCTGGCAGACGGCACATCGTGTGAGGATGGCTGTCGCAACCGCACGTTCATGTCCGCTTGCTTCAGCGATTGCCCTCGGCTGCCGCTGCACAGGCGACTTCGAGCATATGGCGTGACCCCGTTTGTGCTCGCTTGCGTGACGTGCGCCGCGATCCTGCATGCGGGTTGGAACGCCGTGCTTCGCGGCGGCAGCGACCGGCTATGGTCGATGACGCTGATGATGATCGCGGTGACCTGCGTCACGGCGGTCACGTTGGTCTTCGTGCCATGGCCCAATGCGGCGAGCTGGCCGTACGTGATCGCCTCGGCGGTCATCCACACCGGCTACAACCTGTCCCTGGTGCGAACCTACCGCTCCGGCGATCTCGGACAGACTTACCCTGTCTCGCGCGGTTCCTCGCCTGTCCTCGTCGCGTTGGGCGCCGCAGTTTTTGCGCATGAGTCCCTCACTGCCGCGTCCTGCGTTGGCATCGCGCTGGTTTCCGGCGGAATCGTCTCGCTGGCTTTCCAAGGCAAGCAGGTTCGGGCCGACTTCCTCCCCGCTGCGTTCACCACGGGTGTTCTGATCGGGGCCTACACCGTCGTCGATGGCATGGGGGTGCGGCTTTCAGGAAACAGCCTGGCTTACGCGACCAGCATGTTCCTGCTGTGGAGCATCACGATGCCCGTCATCTTCTACGCGACGCGCGGAAAGCCGCCGGCGTACACCAAGGCGCAGACGGCGATGGCGCTGACGGGCGGCATCGTCTCGATCCTCGCCTACGGCATCGTCATCTGGGCCATGCAGTACGACGCGATGGGCGTGGTTTCCGCGCTGCGCGAAACCAGCGTGGTCTATGCAGCCGTCATCGGCCGGCTGTTCCTGAAAGAGAAGCTGACGACACGCCGCGTCCTGTCCTGCCTGGCGATCGCCACGGGGGCCACGTGTCTGGCTTTCTGATAAGCCCCCTCAGCCCAGCGGCCCTCGCGTCGCCGCCAATGCCGGAAGCGGCCGGCTGCCGGAGCATCGTCAGCAACATTCCCCGGGAGACCCCGCTGTGCCGCTGATCGTCAGAAGTGCCGTGCCGGAAGACGAGCCGGGTGTCATCGAGCTGTGGCGTCGCTGCGATCTGGTCGTGAGCCACAACGACCCGGTCGCCGATTTCCGCTTCGCGAGGGCTGGGGCCTGCTCCGACGTGCTGGTCGGCGAAGATGAGGCCGGCCGCATCAGCGGCAGCGTCATGGTCGGGCATGACGGCCATCGAGGGTGGCTCTACTACGTCGCCTCCGCTCCCCGCTGCCGCGGCAGCGGGGTCGGCCGGCACATGGTGCAGGCTGCGGAGGAATGGCTGCGGCAGCGCGGGGTGCTCAAAGCCCAGCTTCTGGTCAGGGACACGAACACCCAGGTGATCTCGTTCTACGAGCGCCTGGGTTTCGAGGTAGCGCCCCGCACGATCATGGGCAAACGGCTTTGAGCAAACAGCCTGACTGGGTCCGCCCCTCACAAGTGCGATCGTAGCCTGGGGTCGGAACGCGACGATTCTACAGTGCCCGGGCCACAACCTGCTGTCCGCCAAACTGACCGTGACGGACACTCGGTCATGATGGTCTGCTTGCGACAGAAGCGGACCTTGCCGAGCCACCACGCCGCAGATGTGGCAACGGGAACTGGTGTGGATCAGCATGCAATCATGGGCCCCACGCCATTGGGATTGCCGCTGTCGCAGTTCTTGCGCTGATTTCTACTGGTGTTGAAGCGGGTTGATACAGTGTCCGTCGTATCCTGAGTTGTCGAGGTAACCGCCTCACCGCCACGGAGCACCGTGCCGCCCGCGACGCCGCCTTCGAGGTTTGGCGAAACGTGACCGGAACGGCGGCGGGCCGGTGACGCAAACCGCCCCCCTCGGCCCCTGGCTGACCGCCCCCAAACAACCTGGCAACACCCCGCCACCCAGGGCACTGACAGGCGCACCCCACTTGAGCATCCCGCCCTGGCGTCCCTATCTGCCGAGCTTGCCGGATGGAGTTGCACCGTGGACGGAGCCGTCGTCGAGCCAGCGACCAGGTTGCAGCCGAGTCGCCCGAGCCAGTTCGACGTCCCGGTCACCGGCATGAGCTGCGCCGCCTGCGTGGCGCGCGTCGAGCGGGTGGCGGGCAAGGTGCCGGGTGTCGAGACCGCGGCGGCCAACCTCGCGAGCGAGCGCGTGTCGCTTCGCACTGGGCCGGCGTTCCGTCTGCCAGACCTGGCGCAGGCGCTGGAGCGGGCCGGCTACCCGGCGGCGGCGCGGGTGGCGGACCTGTCCATCGCGGGCATGAGCTGCGCGTCCTGCGTGGGCCGGGTCGAGCGGGCGCTGCTGGCCGTGCCCGGCGTGCTGGCTGCCGCCGTCAACCTCGCGAGCGAGCGGGCGCGGGCGACGGTGCTGGCGAACGTTCCTGACGCGGCCTTGGCCGAGGCCGTCAAGCGGGCCGGCTACGAGGTGAACCAGCCCCGGGCAGCCGGCGGGCCTCCGGCCGCGGATGAGCGGACCGTTGCGGCCCGGCGCGACGGGGTCGCGGCCGGGCTGGCGCTCGCGCTGGCGGCGCCGCTGCTGTTGCCGATGCTGGGCGCGCCGTTCGGCGTGGCCGCCACCCTGCCGGGCTGGGCGCAGCTCGGGCTGGCCGGCCTGGTGCAAGCGGTGTTCGGCGCCCGCTTCTACCGGGGCGCCTGGAAGGCCCTGCGCGGCGGCGCCGGCAACATGGACACCCTGGTTGCCCTTGGCACCTCGGCCGCCTTCGGCCTGTCCGCCTGGGCGGTCGCCACGGGGCATGGCGAGCACCTGTACTTCGAGGCCTCGGCCACGGTGATCGCCCTGGTGCGGACCGGCAAATGGCTGGAAGCCCGCGCGCGCCGGCAGGCCGGGGCCGCCATCCGCGCCTTGGAACATCTGCGCCCAGAGCGGGCGCGGGTGCGTCGCCACGGCGCCGAGCGGGAGGTCGCCGCCGCCGAGCTGCGCCCTGGCGACCTGATCGTGGTCCGGCCCGGGGAGCGCATCGCGGCGGACGGCGTCGTGCGCGAGGGCGCGTCCAGCGCCGACGAGAGCCTGCTGACGGGCGAAAGCCTGCCCGTGCCGAAGGAAGCGGGCAGCACCGTGACGGGCGGCGCCGTCAACGGCGAGGGCGTGCTGCTGATCGCCGTGACGGCGGCCAGCGCCGAGAGCCGGCTGGCGCAGATGGTGCGCCTGGTCGAGGACGCGCAGGCGCAGAAACCGCCCGTGCAGCGCCTGGTGGACCGGGTGAGCGCGGTGTTCGTGCCCGCCGTGATCGGCATCGCGGCCCTGACCTTCGGCGGCTGGTGGATGGCCGGCGCTGGGCTGGACGCGGCGTCCGTCAACGCGGTGGCCGTGCTGGTCATCGCCTGCCCGTGCGCGCTCGGGCTGGCGACCCCGGCGGCGATCATGGCCGGCACCGGGGTCGCTGCCCGCCACGGCATCCTCCTCCGTGACCCGGCCGCGCTGGAACGCGCCGGCGGGCTGGCCACGGTCGTGTTCGACAAGACCGGCACGCTGACGGAAGGCAAGCCGGAGATCGCCGCCCTGCACCCTGTCGCCGGGCAAACGGAGGACGACCTGCTGCGGCTTGCGGCGGCGCTCCAGGCCGGGAGCGAGCATCCGCTAGCGCGCGCCGTGCTGGCCCGTGCCGCAAGCGTGGCAGTTCCGCCTGCCCGCGACGTGAGGGCGCTGCCTGGCCGCGGGGTCCAGGGCACCGTGGACGGCCGCGTGCTGATGCTGGGAAACGGGCGGCTGATGCGGGAGAGCGGCATCGGGACCACCGCGCTCGCCACGGTTGCCGCCACCCTCGAGGCGGACGGCCGCACCGTCTCCTACTTGGCTGGCGCGGACGGCTTGCTCGGTTTGCTGGCGTTCGGCGACGCCCCGAAGGCAGGCGCCGCTTCTGCCGTGGCCGCCTTGCGGTTCCGCGGCTTGCGGGTGGTGCTGCTGACGGGGGACAGCCAGGGGGCGGCGGATTGGGCGGCGGCCAAGCTGGGCATTGCCGAGGTGCGCGCCGGTGCGTTGCCGGAGGACAAGGCGGCGATCGTGGCGGCGCTGCGGGACGCCGGCGGCGTCGCCATGGTCGGCGACGGGGTGAACGACGCCGCCGCGCTGGCCACCGCCGATCTCGGCATCGCCATGGGCACCGGGACCGACGTGGCGGCGGCGGCGTCCGGCATCACCCTGATGCGCGGCGACCCCGGCCTGGTGCCGGCGGCGCTCGACATCGCCCGGCGCACGCATCGCCGCATCTGGCAGGGGCTGTTCTGGGCCTTCGCCTACAACGTCGTGGGCATTCCGCTCGCCGCTTCCGGGCTGCTGAGCCCCGTGGTGGCGGGGGCGGCGATGGCGTTCTCAAGCGTCAGCGTGGTGGGAAGCGCCCTGCTGCTGCTGCGCTGGCGGCCATCGCCGGGCGCGGGCACGTAAGCACACCCGTCAGGCCACCAGCAGGGCCGCCCGGATCGCCTCCAGCGCATCGTCCGCCCGCCCGGCGTCCGGGCCGCCCGCCTGGGCCATCTCCGGCCGGCCGCCGCCGCCCTTGCCGCCCACGGCCGCGCTCGCGGCGCGCACCAGGTCCACCGCACTCACCCGTTTCACCAGGTCCTGCGACACGCCGACCGCGATGCTGGCCTTGCCGTCCGCGGTCGAGACCACCGCCACGACGCCGCTGCCCACCCCCTTGGCAATGGCTTCCACCAGGCCGCGCAGCTCCTTGCCCGCCACCTCGCCCACGTTACGGGCAGCGAGCGGGATGCCGGCGATCTCCTCCAGCTCCGGCGCGCCGCTGCCGGTGGCCAGCTTGCGCTGCAACTCGCTCACCTGGCGCTCCAGCCGCTTGCGGTCCTCTACCAGCGTGGCGACGCGGGCGCCCAGCTCGGCCGGGTTGGCCTTCAGCAGCCCGGCAAGCTCCTCGATGCGGCGCTCGCTTTCCGCGGCCAGCAGCAGCGCCGCTTCCCCGGTCACCGCCTCGACCCGGCGCACCCCGGCGCTGACCGCGCCCTCGCCCACCAGGCGGAACAGCCCGATGTCGCCGGTGCGGCGGACATGGGTGCCGCCGCACAGCTCGATGGAGTAGGCTGGACGGCCTTCCTCCCCTTCCCCCATGCTGACGACGCGGACCTCGTCGCCGTACTTCTCGCCGAACAGCGCCATGGCGCCCTCGGCCACGGCCGCTTCGGGGGTCATCAGCCGGGTGGTGACCGGCGTGTTCTCGCGGATGCGGGCGTTGACTTCCGCTTCCACGGCCTGAAGGTCCGCCTTTGCGATGGGGGTTGGCTGGCTGACGTCGAAGCGCAGCCGGTCGGGCGCGTTCAGGCTGCCTTTCTGCTGCACATGGGTGCCCATGCGGCGGCGCAGCGCCTCGTGCAGCAGGTGGGTGGCGCTGTGATGGGCGCGGATGGCGCTGCGGCGCGCGCCGTCCACGGTCGCCACCACGGGGTCGCCGACGCGCAGGGCGCCGCTCTCGACGGCGCCGATGTGGGCGAACACGTCGCCGGCGCGCTTCTGCGTGTCGGTGACGCGGAGGAGCAGGCCGCCCGGCCCGGTGATGGCGCCGCTGTCCCCCACCTGGCCGCCGCTTTCGGCGTAGAACGGCGTCTGGTTCAGCACCACCGAGACCTTGTCGCCGGGTTCGGCGCGGTCCACCGCCATGCCGCCGATCACCAGGCCGGTGACCTGCGCCTCGGCCTGCTCCGTGGCGTAGCCCTGGAACTCGGTGGCGCCCGCCGCCTCGCGCAGCTCGAACCAGACGCGCTCGGCGGCGGCGTCGCCGGTGCCGGCCCAGGCGGCGCGGGCGCGGGTGCGCTGCTCGGCCATGGCGGCGTCGAAGCCGGCCACGTCCACGCCGCGGCCCTGCTCGCGCAGGGCGTCCTGCGTCAGGTCGAGCGGGAAGCCGTACGTGTCGTACAGGCGGAACGCGATATCGCCGGGCAGCGCCTGCGCTTCGCCGAGCCGGCCCACCTCGTCTTCCAGCAGGTGGAGGCCGCGTTCCAGCATGGCCTTGAACCGGGTCTCCTCCAGCCGCAGCGTTTCGGTGATCAGCGTGGCGGCCGCCGGCAGCTCCGGATAGGCGGCGCCCATCTGGCGCTGGAGGGCGGGCACCAGGCGCCACATGGTGGGCTCCTGCGCGCCCATCATGTGCAGGTGGCGCATGGCCCGGCGCATGATGCGGCGCAGCACGTAGCCGCGGCCCTCGTTGGACGGCAGCACGCCTTCGGCGATCAGGAAGGAGGTGGAGCGGAGGTGGTCCGCCACCACCCGGTGGCTGGCGCGGAACGGGCCGTCCGGGTCCTGCCCGGTCGCCTCGGCGCTGGCCAGGATAAGGGCGCGGAAGGTGTCGGTGTCGTAGTTGTCGTGCACGCCTTGCAGAATGGCGGCGAAGCGCTCCAAGCCCATCCCGGTGTCGATGGACGGGCGGGGCAAGGGCTCGCGCACGCCGGGCGGCCCTTCCTCGTACTGCATGAAGACCAGGTTCCAGATCTCGATGAACCGGTCCCCGTCCTCGCCCGGGCTGCCGGGGGGGCCGCCGGGGATGGCGGGGCCGTGGTCGTAGAAGATCTCGGAACACGGGCCGCAGGGGCCGGTGTCCCCCATGCGCCAGAAGTTGTCGGCCGTCGGGATGCGGATGATGCGGTCCTCGCCCAGCCCGGCGATCTGCTTCCACAGGGCGGCGGCCTCGTCGTCCTCGGAATACACGGTCACCAGCAGCTTGTCCCGGGGCAGCGCGAAGTCCCGGGTCAGCAGCGTCCAGGCGTGCTCGATGGCGAGCGGCTTGAAGTAGTCGCCGAACGAGAAATTGCCCAGCATCTCGAAGAAGGTGTGGTGGCGGGCGGTGTAGCCGACGTTGTCCAGGTCATTGTGCTTGCCGCCGGCGCGCACGCATTTTTGGGCGGTGGTGGCGCGGCTGTAAGGCCGCTTCTCCGCCCCGGTGAACACGTTCTTGAACTGCACCATGCCGCTGTTGGTGAACAGGAGCGTCGGGTCGTTGCGCGGCACGAGCGGCGAGGACGCCAGCGGCGTGTGGCCGTTGCGGGCGAAGTAGTCGAGGAAGGTGGCGCGGATGTCGTTGGTGCTGGCCATGGTGTGGCGGCAATACCGCAGGTGGGGCCGCGGGGCCAGAGAGGGTTGTCCACCGAGCCCCGGCGGCAGCGTTGGGCGACGGTCTTTCAGCCTCGACCCCGGTGGCCGCAAACGCGATCGCGCCGCCATCAGGAGGCGGCGCGCAACGCCAGCATGAAGTCATTCACCTGCGTTTTCAGCATGGCCGTCTGATCACGCGACACTTCGGCCGAAGTCAGCACTTCACGCGACTGCCTGCGGGTTTCCCCGGCCTTCTCGGTCACGGCGGAGATGTTCGCCGTGACCACGGTCGTGCCTCCGGCGACCTGCTGCACCGATTGCGCGATCGCCTCCGTCGCAGCGCCCTGTTCCGCCACGGCCGAGGCGATGGTGCGTGTGACCTGGTTGATGTCGCTGACCGTTCTGGTGATCGAGCGCAGGGTTGCGACCGCATCGCTTGTTTCCGCCTGCATGGAGCAGATCTGGGCTGAGATCGCCTCCGTGGCCTTGACGGTCTGGCCGGCCAGCGCCTTGACCTCCTGCGCAACGACGGCGAAGCCACGCCCGGCATCACCGGCCCGGGCGGCTTCGATGGCCGCATTGAGCGCCAGGAGCTTGGTTTGGGCCGCGACCTCCGCGATGATGGAAACGACTCCGCCAATGCGCTGCGCCGTGTCGTTCAGCCCGTTGATGCACCGGTCGGTGCGTGCGGCGTCGTCCGCTGCACGGCTTGCGAAGCAGGCTGCCTCGGTCACCCGGCCGCCGATCTCTCGGACGGACGCGGAGAGCTGCCCGGCTGCGGCGGCAACCATGCGCACGTTCGAGCTTGCCGCCTCGATTGCCCGAGCCACCGCATCCGCGCTTTCCCCGTTGCTGGAGGCGGTGGCGTCCATCTCCGCAGCCGTATGCTTCATCGCCTCGGCAGACCCTCCCAGCAGCTCCGCGATGCGGCCGACCGACTGCTCGAACTGGGACGCCAGCCGCACCTGCTCGGTCAAACGCTGCCACACCAGCATGGACCCGGCGAAGGCGCCCGTGCGGTCGGCGAGCGAGGTGGCGGTGATTTCCAGCGTTTCGCCTCCCAGCGAGAGACGGGTGACACGGGGTAGGGAGGCGGGCCCGCTCAAGGCGCCGCGACCCGCCGCGGCGTTCGGGAACAATCCCCTGGCAGTCCGCCGCCCCAGGCCGTCCAGCGTCACACCCAGGTGACTCTCGACGAGGGACAGCAGCCGTGACGCTTCCGGGTTGATGTAGCTGATCGGCAGCGTTCCGTCCGTGCCGATCGTGGCTACTCCGATAGGGATCTGCTCGATGATCTGGCCTTGCAGGAAGGCTTGCTGGACGACGGCACGAAGGCGGTTCAGGGCGCTCGCCATCTGGCCGATCTCGTCGGACCTGCCAGCAAACCCGATAGGGGCTTCCGTGTTGCCATCCGCCATGTTCGCAACGAACGACGTCATCCCCCGCAAGGGCGTGCTGACCGCGCGCGCGGTCAGCACGCTTGAGATGACAAGCAGGACGAGGATTGCCCCGCTGAGCGTGAGCGTCCGGCGCCTTCCCTCGATCCGGTCGATCCGGGCATCGCTCACGGCCCGCTCGACACGCGAGGTGAAGAGCTGCAAGCCTGACCGCATCGCCGCCTCAAGGCGGCCGCTCGACGGACCGACATGGGCCTGGATCTGGACATCGATCGCGTGCGCCGCGTCGAACAATTCGTTTGCCGCCCGCACGAGGTTGCCGCCGGTGTCCGTCAAGGCATCGAGGGTGTCACGCAGCGACTCGTCTGGCAGGAGATCGGCTAAGTCGCTCAGCAAGGTCGACGATGTCACCATCGCCCGCTGTGCCGCGCCCTGCATCGATTGATCGCCGGTGGCGAGGTAGCCCAGGACGTCGGCTTGCAGTTCCTGCATCGCCCCCTGGTAGAAGCTTAAACGCTGCCCGGCGTCCTCCACGAACCTTGCCTGACCGCCGTTGTCGGCTTCCAACGGCCGTCCAGACGGCGCCATCTGGACGCAATCCGTGCAGTCCGCTGCCTGCGTCCCGCTGGCTTGCCGCAACCCTCCTTCCAAAGCGAGCACGCGCTCCGCGAACTCGGCCTGAGTTCGGTGGAACGTGTTGTCACGGTCATCGATCATGGCGTTGCGTTCGGCGCCTTCGACCTCCAGTTCCGCCCGGAACGTGCTGAGCTGATTGAGGATGTCGTTCAGAACCTTGTATGCCTGCCGGTCGGCTTGCTCACGAAGCGGATCGATCAGGCTGCGCGCGCGCTCCTCCTGTTGCTTGACGAGCTGCAACGTCGCGGCCACCTGTCCGGCGCCCTGCTGGAGCTGCAACTCCTGGCCGTGAACGCGCATGATCTGGGCTGCAACCAATGCGAAGACGATGGCGGACTCGGCGCGGGCGGCAGCATCGCGATGGTTTTCCAGGCCGTCCTGGCGTACGACGCTGCCCACGACGACCCACACAAGGCTGCCGAGCAGCAGCAGGGCTGCTGCGCAGAATGCTGCCAGCTTCTGGCCGATCGAAACCCTGCGTGGCAAACGCATGACGGAGAACCAACAATTTGGTCCATTTAGGTCCGCAGGAGTTGCCGCAGCGTTAAGCCCGCACCGTCAGAACGGTTCGTCGGAGCCCTCCGGCACGGGCACGGCGAACGCCTTGATGGTCATGCAGATCAGCCCGTAGTAGCCGAGCACCCCCACCAGATCGACGGCAGCCGGTGCGCCGAGCAGGTCCACGACCCTCTGGCACGCGGCATCCGGCACCGCCCGGTCATGCAGCAGGTGGCTGGCGAAGCGCCAAACCGCCTGCTCGTCCTCCGCCGCGAAATGCGGGGTGGCGCCGGTGCGCAGCGCTTCCACCGCCGCCGGGTCGAGGCCGGCCGCCAGCGCGAGCGGGGCGTGGACGTGCCACTCGAACCCGGCCCGCCAGTAGGCGCCGGCGGTGATGATGGCCAGCTCCGACAGGCGGGGCGGCAGGGACGTGCCGTAGCGGCAGAACGCGCCCAGCGCCTGCGCCCGGTCCGCCAGCGCCGGGCTGTGCAGCCAGGCGAGCAGCGGCCCCTGCACCACGCCGCGTGGGCCGGAGCGGATCGCGGCGGCCACGCGGCGTTGCTCGACCGTCATCCCGGCGTCGCTCAAGGGGGGCAGGCGGGCCATGGGAACCTCCTCGTGTCCAGGGAACGGCGGTACCGTCCCCACACCGCATTGCCGTATTGCCGCCCCTTGCGCCATGCTCCGCCGATGAGCACCCACGCCACGGTCTGCCCGCATGACTGCCCTTCCTGCTGCGCGCTGGAGGTGGACGTCACGGGCAACCGCATCGGCACGGTGCGCGGTGCGGCGGACAACAGCTACACGGCGGGGGTGGTCTGCGCCAAGGTCGCGCGCTACGCCGAGCGGCAGCACCATGCGGACCGGCTGACCCGGCCGCTGCTGCGGACCGGACCCAAGGGCGCCGGGCAATACCGCCCGATCGGCTGGGACGAGGCGCTGGACCGGATCGCCGGCCAGTTCACCGCGCTTGCGGCGCAGGATGGCCCGGAGGCGGTCTGGCCGTACTACTTCGCCGGCACCATGGGCCATGTGCAGCGCGACGGGATCAACCGGCTGCGCCACGTCATGGGCTATTCGCGGCAGAAGATGACCATCTGCACCGCCATCACCGAGGCCGGGTGGCGCGCCGGGGTCGGCCGGATCACCGGGCCGGACCCGCGGGAGATGGCGGACAGCGACCTCCTCGTGGTGTGGGGCGGCAACCCGGTCGCGACGCAGGTCAACGTGATGAGCCACATCACCCGGGCCAGGAAGGCGCGCGGCGCCAAGCTGGTCGTGGTGGACCCGTACCGGACCGGCACGGCGGCCGCCGCGGATACCCACCTCGCCCTCCGCCCGGGCACGGACGGGGCGCTCGCCTGCGCCGTCATGCACTGCGCGTTCCGCGACGGCCATGCCGACCGGGCCTACATGGCGCGCTACGCCGATGTGCCGGAAGCGCTGGAGGCGCACCTCCGCACCCGCACGCCCGAGTGGGCCGCCGCCATCACCGGGCTGGAGACGGCGGCCATCGAGGCGTTCGCGCATGCCTACAACGGCACGCCGCGCGCCTTCCTCCGCCTCGGCTACGGATTCAGCCGCGCCCGCAACGGCGCCGCCGCCATGCACGCGGTCACCTGCCTGCCCACCGTCACCGGCAAGTGGCAGCACCGCGGCGGCGGCGCGTTCTGGAACAACCGGGACATCTACACCTGGGACAAGACGCTGATCGAGGGGCTGGACCGCCGCGACCTGTCCGTCCGCCAATTGGACATGAGCCGCATCGCCTCCGTCCTGGCGGGCGACCGGCGGGACCTGGGGGACGGCCCGCCGGTCGGCGCGATGCTGATCCAGAACACCAACCCGGCGGCGGTGGCGCCCGACACCAACCGGGTGCGCCGCGGCCTGCTGCGGGAAGACCTGTTCACCGTCGTGCACGAGCAGTTCATGACGGAAACGGCGCAGCTCGCCGACATCGTGCTGCCGGCGACCACCTTCCTGGAGCATGACGACATCTACCATGCCGGCGGCCACGGCCACGTCCAGTTCGGCCGCAAGCTGGTGGAGCCGCCGGGCGAGTGCCGGTCCAACCACGAGGTGATCTGCGCCCTGGCCGGCCGGCTCGGCGCCAGCCACCCGGGCTTCGGCATGAGCGCGCGGGAGCTGGCGGACGCAACCCTGCGCGCGTCCGGCTACGAGGGCGCCGACGCGCTGATCGCCGGGCGCTGGGTGGACCGGCAGCCGCCGTTCCGGGAAAGCCACTTCCTGGACGGCTTCGCGCAGCCCGGCGGGCGGTTCCGCTTCGCCCCGGACTGGGCCGCCATCGGGCCGGACCACGCCGGCATGCCGCGCCTGCCGGATCACTGGACCAGCTACGACGCGGCCAGCGAACGGCTGCCGTTCCGGCTGGTCACCGCCCCGGCGCGCCAGTTCCTCAACACCAGCTTCACCGAAACGCCGGGCTCGCTGCGCCGGGAAGGGCGGCCCACCGCCCTGCTCCACCCGGATGACGCGGCGCGGCTCGGCGTGGCGCCGGGCAGCCGGATCAGGCTGGGCAACGCCCGCGGGGAGGTGGTGCTGCACGCGGAGGTCCGCGAAGGCCAGCACCCCGGCACGATCATCGCGGAAAGCGTCTGGCCCAATGCGGCGTTCGTCGGCGGCGTGGGCATCAACGCGCTCACCAGCGACGATCCCGCGTCGCCGAATGGCGGCGCGGTGTTCCACGACACCGCCGTCTGGGCACGGGCCGAGGCGGCGGCGTTGGCCGCCGCAGCGGAGTAGGGATGCCCATGTTGCCCGCCCTGCCCGCCCTCCCCATCTGAGGACGCAGCAAGAGGAGGCCCCATGGCAAACTGGTTCGGCGGCGCGAAGGCCGCAGCGGATGACACTTCCCCATCGTTCCCGGTCACCCATTCGAGCACCGAGTGGCAGGCCAAGCTGTCGCCCGAGCAGTTCCGGGTGCTGCGGGGGCACGGCACCGAGCGGCCGGGCGAGAGCAAGCTCAACTACGAGAAGCGCACCGGCGTGTTCTCCTGCGCCGGCTGCGGCCAGGCCCTGTTCACTTCGGACACCAAGTTCGAGAGCGGCAGCGGTTGGCCGAGCTTCTTCCAGCCGATCGAGGGGGCGGTGGCGGTGACGGAGGACCGCAGCCATTTCATGACCCGCACGGAGGTGCATTGCAGCCAATGCGGCGGCCATCTCGGCCACCTGTTCCCGGACGGCCCGCAGCCGACGGGCGACCGCTACTGCATGAACGGCGCGTCGCTGAGCTTCCAACCGGACTGACAACCGCCCGCTCTTGCGCTGCCCACTCTTGCGCTGCCTTGGGAGGTCATCGATGGTCCGTGCCGTCAGCAGTCCCGGGGCAAGGTAATGGCGCTTGAGATCAAGGTCGGTCCGCCGCAACTGGCGATCCACTCGGGCAGCGCGGTGCTCATCATGCAGCCCGACGGCCAGGTCAGGTGGCCGACCACGATGGGGCTGTACTTCCTCGATACGCGGGTGCTCAGCGCCTGGGCGGTGTTCGCCAACGGCGTGGAATGGGAGCTGCTGAACAGCGGCACGCCCGCCTACCACTTGGCCCGCATCTACCTGACCAACGCCGCCATCCCCACCGAGAACGGGCCGATCCCGCCGCGCACGCTCAGCCTGGTGATCGGCCGCCAGGTGCAGGGCGGCCTCCGGGAGGAGTTCAAGCTCTCCAACCACGGGGCGACGCCGATACGGCTCAACCTCGAAATCGTGCTGCGGAGTGACTTCGCCGACATCTTCGAGGTCAAGGCCGACAGCATCGTCCGGCGTGGCCGCATCACCACCGAATGGAGCGATGCGGACCAATGCCTGGTCAACCGCTACCGCAACAAGGATTTCCACCGGGCAATCAGCGTGAAGGCCGACGGCGGGCCTTTCCGCGCCGCGTACGCGAACGGGCGCATCAGTTTCGAGGTGTCGCTGGCGCCGATGGCGTCCTGGGAAGGCTGCTTGGCTTACGAGCTGCGCGACGGCGACCTGGCCTACCCCGCGCCGGCCGGCTGCGCCACGGGCGCGCACGAGACAGAAGCCGGGCACATCATGGCCGAGTGGCGGGCAGGCGTGACCAAGCTGGACAGCAGCAACGATTCGTTCGCGCGGCTGTACTCGCAAGCGCTGGACGACATGGCCGCGCTGCGCCTGCCGTTCGAGTCTGAGGCCGACACGGGCGTCACCGAGTTCGTGCCCGCTGCCGGGCTGCCCTGGTTCGTGGCCCTGTTCGGCCGCGACAGCTTGATCGTGTCGTTGCAGACTGCGCTGGTGTACCCGGACTTCGCGGGTGGCGCGCTGGACATGCTGGGCCGTTGGCAAGCGGCCGAGCGGGACGACTACCGGGACGCGGAGCCCGGCAAGATCCTGCACGAGTTGCGCCGCGGCGAACTGGCCCACTTCAAGCTGATCCCGCACACGCCGTACTACGGCACCGCGGACGCCACGCCGCTCTACCTGATCACGCTGCACACGGCATGGCGCTGCACCGGGGATCAGGCGATGGTCGAGCGTCTCCTGCCCATAGCGGAGCGGTGCCTGCAATGGATCGACGAGTGGGGCGACCGTGACGGCGATGGCTTGCAGGAATACCAGACCCGCTCGCCCAAGGGCTATGAGAACATGGCCTGGAAGGATGCTGGCGACGCCGTGATGC
This sequence comes from uncultured Acetobacteraceae bacterium, assembly GCA_964245075.1. Lineage (GTDB taxonomy): Bacteria > Pseudomonadota > Alphaproteobacteria > Acetobacterales > Acetobacteraceae > LMUY01. The sequence goes on along the minus strand of CAXTLC010000021.1, from coordinate 9,337 downwards.
ACGCAGACGGCAGCCCAGTCCGGGGGCCGAAGGCGCTGTGCGAGCTGCAAGGCTACGTGTTCGACGCCTGGATGCGGATGGCCGAGCTGTACGACGCGCTCGGGCTCGCTGCGAAGGCCGCCCCCTTGCGGGATAAGGCGGCCAAGCTGCGCCGCCGTTTCGACGAACTGTTCTGGAACGAGGCGGAGGGCTTCTACGCCTACGGGCTGGACGGCGACAAGCGCCCGATCCTGAGCGTCGCGTCCAACCCCGGCCACCTGCTCTGGTCCGGCATCGTGCCGCCCGCCCGGGCGGCGCAGGTGGTGGCGCGGCTGAAGCGGCCCGACATGTGGAGCGGCTGGGGCATCCGCACCCTCTCGGCGGACCACCCGAGCTTCAATCCCTACTCGTACCAGAACGGCTCGGTTTGGCCGCATGACAACGGGCTGATCGCGCAAGGGTTCAAGCGGTACGGCTTCTCGGCCGAAGCCAATGCCGTGGCCCGCGACGTGACGGACGCGGCCGGCTTCTTCATGCTCAACCAGCTTCCGGAGCTGTACGCCGGCATCCAGCGCGACGGCAGCAATTTTCCGGTGCAGTACCTCGGCGCCAACGTGCCGCAGGCTTGGGCGGCCGGCAGCGTGTTCTCCCTGGTGCAGGCGATGACCGGCTTCCAACCGGACGCGCCGAACGGCCGCCTGCTGCTCGACCCGTCATTGCCGGACTGGCTGCCGGACCTGACGGTGCGGGATCTGCGGATCGGCCAGGCGAGAGTGGACATCCGCTTCACCCGGGATGGCGAGCAAACCAGCTTCGCGGTGCTCAAAGGCGACCCGGCGCGGGTTGTCCGGCAGAAGATGACGGTGTGGGCGCCAGAGGACGCGCCGCACGCGGACGCAGCGATTGCTTAATCAATTACGGGAATGATCGCTGCCGGAGCCGGCATGCGGCTCCGCTTCTGATGGTGGTGCGGATGTCTCAAAGTGGCAGCGACGGGCAGCGGGCCTGGATGGACGTTTCTGAGGCACAGAACCGGGCCGAGACGGAGCGGAAGCCGGGCTGGTCGTCGACCGTGCTGTTCATCATCGCGGGGCTGCTGGCGATCTGGCTGCTGTCGTCCTGACGCAGGGCCGGCCTGGGCTGGCGCCAGGCTCAGGCGCTGCGGCTGACCGTGAAGTCCGCGATGCCGCGCAGGCAGCCATGCAGCTCGCCGGGCGGGAACACGTCCAGCGCACGCTTGGCCGCGTCCGCGAACCGGCGTGCCCGCTCGAACGTCGCGGTCAGGGCGCCGCGGCGCTGCATCAGCAGCAGGGCGTGGTCCAGGTCTGTGTCCTCCTGCTCCGACTGCTCGATCGTGCGTTGCCAGAACGCCCTCTCCGACGGCGTGCCGGCCTGGTAGGCGGCGAGCACCGGCAGGGTGATCTTGCCTTCGCGGAAATCGTCCCCCACGGTCTTGCCGAGCGTGACCTGGTCGGCGGCGTAGTCCAGCGCGTCATCGACGAGCTGGAACGCCATGCCGAGATTGGTGCCGAACTCGGCCAGCGCCGCCGCCTCGGCCGGCGGACGGTCGGCCACCACGGCGCCGACCTGGCAGGCGGCGGCGAACAAGGCGGCCGTCTTGCCGCCGATCACGTCGAGATAGCGCTCCTCGGACGTCGAGAGGTCGTTCTGCGTGGTGAGCTGCAACACCTCGCCTTCGGCGATCGTGGCGGAAGCGTGGGACAGGATGGCCAGCACCGCCAGGGAGCCGTCCTCCACCATCAGCTGAAAGGCGCGGGCGAACAGGAAATCGCCGACCAGCACCGACGGCTTGTTGCCGAACAGCGCGTTGGCGCTGGCCAGGCCGCGGCGCAGCACGCTCTCGTCCACCACGTCGTCATGCAGCAAGGTCGCCGTGTGGATGAACTCGACGCAGGTCGCAAGCCGGACGTGCCGGTCCCCGGCGTAGCCGCACATGCGCGCGCTGGCCAGGGTAAGCATCGGCCGCAGCCGCTTGCCGCCGGCCGCAACGATGTGGGCGGCAAGCTGCGGGATCAGCGCCACCGGGCTGTCCATCCGCTGGACGATCGCCCGGTTGCAGGCCTGCATGTCGGCATCGATGAGGACGGCGAGGCGGGACAGCGCGTCCCCCGCCGGCACGGACGGCCTGCCGATCATGTCGGCAGCACCGGCGCGCAGGGCCGTGGCGGAAGGACTGCCCGTCGTACCGGGCAGCGGAGGGCTGGCGAGGACGCCCAAACAAGACCTCCGGTGGTTGGTAAAACGGGCATACGGGTCGAAAACGCTACATAGCATATCGGCGGGGTCGAAAATCGGTCAAGGCGAGGGCCGAGAACCATCGGAGCGGCCATGCCATGCGCGTCATCGCGGCAACCAACAACCTTGTGCGCCTGAGCTTCCTGGTGGCCCTGCTGCGCGATGGAGGCGTGGACGTGATGGTGCTCGACTCCCACGTCAGCGCCACGGAGGGCAGCATCGGCGCCATACCGCGGCGCGTGGCGGTGCCGGACGACGAGGCGGCGGCGGCCCTGCGGATCCTGCGTGAAGCGGGAGAGCTCGGGTGAGCTTCACCGACGGCACGCTGCTCGGCGGGCGGGTGCGCTACCGGCAGCCGCGCGCCGGCTACCGGACCGGCATCGAGCCCGTGCTGCTGGCGGCCAGCGTGAGCGCCCGGCCCGGCGAGCGCCTGCTGGAAGCGGGAACGGGCGCCGGGGCGGCGCTGCTCTGCCTGCACGCCCGCCTGCCGGGGGTGGCCTGCCAGGGCATCGAGCGCGATCCGGACCTGGCCGCCCTGGCGCGGTTCAACCTCGGGCAGAACGGGTTCACGGGCACGGCGGTGGAGTTGGGCGATGTTCTGGCGCTTCCCGCCACGCCGCGCTTCCATCACGCGGTCGCGAACCCGCCCTGGCACCATGAACGCGCTACGCCGTCCCCCGACCCGATGCGGGACGCGGCCAAACGGGCGATGCCGGACCTGCTGGGGCAATGGGCGGCCTCGCTGGCCGGAGCGCTGCACCACGCGGGCAGCCTGACGCTGATCGTGCCGGCAAGCGCGGCGGCCCGCCTGCTTGCCGCCACGGAGCGCGCCGGGTGCGGCAGCCCGGCGCTGCTTCCGCTCTGGCCCCGCGCGGGCCGTCCGGCGCGCCTGGTGCTGGTGCGAACGATCAAGGGGGGGCGGGGCGGCTGCCAGTTGCTGGCCGGCCTTCCGCTGCACGACGACGCTGGCTACACGGCGGCCGCGCGTGCCGTGCTGTGGGACGGGTCGGCGCTGGCCTGGGATTGACGGACGGGCGGATCAGTCCTGCTCGTCTGGATGACGGAGGTGCCAGAGACGCTCGTGCGCGGCGACAAGGCTTTCCATGTTGCGCCGCCGGCCGTTGTCGGCCGTCATCGGCCGCCGGGTCAGCATGATCTCGAGCGTGATGAGCAGCCGGTCAGCGATCTCAAAATCGTTCACGTCGCACGCGTGGTGGAAGGCGACCAGGATTTTGTCTGACAACCGACGGCCTTGCCGCGGAGCGACGATAGTGGAATCTCGGACAGCCTCCTGGGCAAATGGTGTCACAAGCCACCTCACATTCTCTTGCATGACCCCGTTAAGATGGCGCCCCCGCTTCTGGTGTTTGGGAGCCGAGTCTCAACCGTCGCAAGATTAATAGTTTTAGACGGAATATGGAAGATCATACAATGCAGAGCCCGTTACCAAATCGTTAAAACGTCGGTTTAGGCAGGTTGCCGAATACCAGGCCAGAGCAGCCGCGGACAGTGCAAGTCAACCGTCAGCGTAATGGTTCTCGCGGTTGATTTAATTGGGGCCCTAAGAATTGGCGGCTTATCAACCCGGCTTTTATGTGAGCCTAGTCTCAATAAGTCGCGCCTCTCAATCGCGGGCGGCAAGGTGTTCAGTACAAGCCAAGTCTCTTGGAGAGAAGAAAGCGGCCAGAACATGCCGGCATTCCCGAAGGCGGCGAGCGGGCACGCAAATCAGCCGCCGGATGGCAGGAGCGTGTAGATGCCGCTCTCAAAAGCATCCAGCAAGCGCAGCACCGCGGGGTCCGAGAACGGCAGGATCTGCGTCATCAGCACACCGGCGACACGGTGCGCGGGGTCGATCCAGTAGTAGCAGTTGGCCAGGCCGGCCCAGGCAAGGCTGCCCGCGGCGCGGCCGGCGCGGCCCCGTCCGCGGTTGAGGACGAACCCGTAACCCCAGCCTTCCACCATGCCCGGGAACGACGCCGCGTCGCCGGGCAGCAGCGGAAGCACGCTTCGCATGCGGGACATGTCCAGCGCACCGACCTGGTTGCGCCCCATGGCGGCGACCGTTTCCGGACGCAGCAGGCCGCCGCCGCCGCGCAGCAGCATGGCCAGGAAGCGGAGGTAGTCGGACGCGGTGGAGTACAGCCCGCCGCCGCCGCCTTCCAGCTCGGGCTTGGCCGGGCGGCCGGAACTGCCGGGCCGCAGCGAGCCGTCCGCTTCCCGGTGGTGGATCGTCGCCACCCGGGCGCCATCCGGCTTGCCGAACTGCGTGTCCGCCATGCCGAGCGGACGGAAGACGTGTTCCGCGAAGTAGGCGCCCAGGGTCTGGCCGGTGACCGCCTCCACCACCTTGCCGGCCCAGTCCACGCCGATGCCGTATTCCCAGCGCTCGCCCGGATCGAAGGCGAGCGGCTTTTCCAGCCCGGCGTTCAGCCCGCTGGCGGAGTGCGGCTTGCCGGTCACGCGGCTGTAGCGGTCGAGGTCCGCGTTCCACGCCTCGTACACGAATCCGGAGGTGTGGGTCAGCAGGTCGTGCAGGGTGACCTCCCGCCGGGCGGGGCGCAGGCGGGGCTGCCCGTCCGCCCCGAAGCCGTCCAGCACGGGAAGGTTCGCCAGCTTCGGCACCACCGGCCCGAGCGGCTGGCGCAGGCCGATCCGGCCCGCCTCCACCAACTGCATCGCGGCGACGGAGGTGACGGCCTTGGTGAGCGAGGCGATCCAGCAGACCGTGTCCGTCGTCATGGCCGGGGGCGCGCCCACGGCGCGGACGCCCGCCGCGCCTTCGTAGAGGGTGCGCTCGCCGTCGGTCGCCATGGCCGCGACGCCGGGCACGTCCCCCCGGTCCACGGCCGCTTGCAGGACGGCGTCGATCGCTCCAGTCACCCCGGGGTCACGCGGCCTCGGCGAGCCAGTCCATGGCCGCGTCCACGCCGCCCCGGCCGTGCGGGACGCCATTCAGGCGCAGGCTCATCTCCACCGCGCCCAGGGTGCCGAGCACCATCGGCTCGTTCAGGTCGCCCAAGTGGCCGATGCGCAACACCTGGCCGCTGAGCTTGCCCAAGCCGCCGCCGACGGACACGTTGAAGCGGTCCAGCGCCGTCTTGCGCACCGCGTCCGCGTTGAAGCCCTGCGGGAACTGCACGGCGGTGACCGAGTCGGACAGCCGGTCGGGCGTCAGGCAGAACAGCTCCGGACCGCCCTGGTTGCCTTCCCAGCAGCGGACGGCGCGGCGCACCGCCTCCGCCAGGCGGCCGTGCCGGGCGGTGACGGCGTCCAGCCCTTCCAGCTCCATCAGGCGGACGGATTCGGACAGGCCGTAGAACATCCCGGTCGGCACGGTGCCGACGAAGGAGCGCAGCGGCCGCTTGGCCATCTCCGACCAGTCGAAGTAGTGGCGCGGCAGGGTGGCGCCCGCGTGCGCCGCCATGGCCTTGGCCGACACGGCGGTGAAGGAGAAGCCGGTCGGCAGCATCAGCCCCTTCTGGCTGCCGCCCACCGCGGCGTCGATCCCCCAATCGTCGAAGCGGAACTCCAGGCAGCCCAGGGAGGAGATGGTGTCCACCAGCAGCAGGGCGTCCGAGCCCGCCGCGTCGATGGCCCGGCGGACGGCCTGCATGTCCAGCGCCATGCCGGTCGAGGTCTCGTTGTGGACGCAGAGCACGCCCTTGGCGGCGGGGTTCGCCTGCAAGGCGGCCGTGATGGCCGAGTACTCGATGCCGCGGCGCCAGTCCGGGCTGGCGACGACGATGGGGCGGAGGCCGAACTTCTGCGCCGAAGCGGACCAGCCCTCGCTGAACCAGCCGGTCTCGACCACCAGCAGGGCGTCGCCGGGGGAGAACAGGTTGACCAGGGTGGCTTCCCACGACCCGTGGCCGGACGCGGTGTAGAGGAACACGTCCCCGGCCGTGCGCAGCACGCGCTTGAGCCCGTCCACCGCCTCGGTGAACACGGCGCCGAACTCGGGGTCCATGAAGTCGATGGTGGCGCGGTCCATGGCGCGCAGGACACTGTCCGGGATGTTGGTCGGGCCGGGGTTGGCGAAGAACTGGCGTCCGGTCTTGCGCGGCATCGGCGAGCTCCTGTGCGGGTCGGTTCCATACGTCATGCGGACCGGCGCGGGGTCAAGCGGGAGCGGCGGGGCGGACGGGTGCTTCAGGCGCCCTGGCGACGCCGGGGGCGTGGGTGGGGAATCGCACCGGGTTCCGGCAAGAGAAGGCTTCAGTTCGGGGAGATGGTGAGGCGGAAGATGCGCTCGGGGTCTTCGGCCTGGGTGGGGGGCGGGGCGCGGTCCGGCGCCGTGCCCGGCGGTGTTGCCGTGCACGGCGCGGCGGGCGCGTGCCCGGCGGGCGGCTGGGCAGGCGGCTGGGCGGGTGGCTGGGCGGACGGCTCGGCGGCCTGGGCACAGAGGGCGGCGACGTCGGCCGGGGTGCGGCGCTTCCAGCTATGGCGGCCGCCGCGCACCCGGCCGAGGCCCATGTCACGCCAGATGTCGGCGATGACGTCGGCGATGGGGCGGGTGGCGATGTCCTCGTCCAGGTCCGGGCCGTCCAGGCGGTCCCGCAGCTCGGCTTCGAAGCGCTCGGTTTCGCGCGGCCCGGCCGACTCCCACTCGATGCGGTCCTCGATCTCGCGCAGGATGCGCCTGCGGGCGGCCTCGCGCGCCGGGGCGGGCCTGGGCTCGGGCCGGGCCGGCAAGGGGTCGTCCAGGTGGCGGGCGAGCAGGACGGTGCGGCGGACGGCGCGGGCGATGCGGTCGAACGCGGCGCTCGCCTCCGGCGCGGGCGCTGGGGCGGGCTGCGCGTCCGTGTCCGACGCCGCAGCCTGGGCCTGGGCCTGGGCGTGGAGCAGGCGTGCCATGTCCACGCCCATGTCGATCAGCTCGTGCAGGACGCGGCGGTAGTATTGCGCGTCGGCCGCCCCCTGCGGGGTAAGGTCGTTGGCCGGGACGGGTGCGGGCTGGGCGGGCATGAACGGAACAAGAACATGACAGGAGGGAGATGGTCAAGGCCCAGCGTCTGGCTGGGTAAGCACCCAGGAACAAACTTTGGAGTGCTGAGGGCTGCTTTGTGCTCCAGCGCGGCCGTTGAGTGGGGCCGCTTTGCCCGAAGGCGGCATTTGGCAGTCCCGAGTAGCCCTGTTCGGTGATCGGCTCATGGTTTCCGGTCACCCATCGTTTACGAGTGCCACAGGTTAGGCAGGCCCAGTTCCGCGCACCGACCCAGCTCAGGTTCCGCCATGCTGCCGGCAGCTAGCCACCTGAAGCTGGTGGATAGCATCCGGCGCTTGGTCCCCGCCGGGCTATGTCCGCTCACGACAAGAAGCAGACCTTGGTGCCGTCATGCGGAGTGCGAGAGGGTTGGCTTCCCGGTCCCAGAACGTGCCGTCTTCAAGTTTCACCGTTGGCGTGCCGGATACCAAAACCAGGTGACCTGCATCCTGAAACCTGCTTTGAGGAAGCCGGAAGGGCAGCGGCCCGTTCCCGGAACCGGACGGTTTGCTGATGTCGATGCTGACGTGCGTTGCAGGGAATGACCCGCCCTGGAAGTCAGTGAACAGTCTCGCCCGGGTGATTGCCTGGCATGGGGTATGTCGGAGGACGATGGCATGGATCAATGCGTCGAGAGGCGAGCGTCGACGGCCGGATCGCCGGGGCAGTCTTAGCAAGGGCGTGAAGCGGACGGCCATGGTGGTTGCCATGGTGGCGACAGCCTTGTCAGACCCAGCCCGAGGAGAAAACATCGCATTCCCTGCGGTGACAGGCGGGCAGGTGGTGTCCCGCAAAGCCGGGCCGCGGACGTTGACCCCGGTCGACATCACGAAGGTAATGGGATGGCTGGAGCAGCACCGCTCTGGCTGGCAACCCAATCTGGCGACCAGTCCCGTCCCCGACGTCACCCTCAGTCTGCAGACGAACAGCCAAACGCCGGTGGTCGTCGTGAGCCTGTGGCCAAACGCACGCGAAGCAGCGTGGCGCCATTCCGTCCTCCTCGAGGACCTGGCCACACGAACAACGCGGATACAGACGTTCATGGAGGAAGACGAGGCAGTGCTGCTCAGCTTCGTCCGATGACCGCGAGCCATGCGCCAACAGGCTCCGATCTATCCGGCGCGTGGAGGAAAGGCTCCACCAAAGCGCGGACAGGCTGGTCTGGCGCACGACTGCTCCTCATCGCGTGGTCGATCGACCCTTACCCAACTCCCGGGCGGCACCCTGCGCTGGCGTCGGACGCAAGAAGCGCCGGCCGACTACAGCAGCGCGGCCAGGCCAGCGATGGTGGACGCCGTGATCCGGAACGGGAACGACGCCGTGCTTTCCTTACGGAATGCCGTGAAGGGAGCACGGCTTCGCTACAACGGCTGCGTCACCCTCATCGGCGTGACGCATATCGAAAGTCTGGATGGACGCAACGATCTCGTTCCATGCAGAACAAGATGTCTCACTTGAGTTGAGGCGTCACGATCGGGCCAAGCATGACGGGGACGCCATAGGCCCGGGGGGCGTAGACCTCCGTCGCACGTTCCCGAGACACTTCCTGCCGGTCAGCCTGTATCGCCGACATGCAGCGCTGATCCAGCGCTACGGCCGGACTCTGCCGGCACTGCATCAGCTGTGCCTGACGCTCGACAGGATGCTCCCGGTACCAGTCGGACGCCGATCGATTCCCGCGAGGATCGTAGCCTGCGTATGGGGCAGGAGCCGGGGCGCCATAACCGGCATAAACCGGGGCAGGAGCGCCGTAGCCGTATCCGTAGCCGTAGCCGGGGCCGGGGCCGGGGTAGGTGGTGCCCTGGCCTGGATAGGCCAGGCAGCCGCATAACAACAGCGGCACCGCGGACGCCGCCAGGAATCTGCATGCTTTCATCGAGTGCTCCCCTTAAAGACTGCTTCCAACCCACCGCTGCCGTTCCCGGCCATCCCGTGCTGGGCACCAAGCGTCGGATTTTAACCGTTAGAGCATCATCCGCGCTGATAGGCGCACAGCTGATACTCTAACCAGTCGTTTCCACGAGCATCATCATCCGGTAGGTGACCCCGTTCGGCCGGAGGATGCTCTAGGTGTCGTTGCTATGGAGGTTGTCCCTCCGGGGCTGGGCTGAGAAG
>CAXTLC010000020.1:21536-57081 GCA_964245075.1 uncultured Acetobacteraceae bacterium | reverse complement strand
TAAGCCGCTCCCAGCAGGCTGTCGGCTGCCGCGCGGGCGGCGTCCGTCACCGTCTCGCCGGCGAGCATGCGGGCAATCTCCTCTCGCCGGGCGGCCCCGTCCAGCGGTGAGACGTGCGTGCGCACCCGGCCGCTTGCCGCCTGCTTGGCCACCTGGAGGTGGGCGCTGCCGCGCGCTGCCACCTGCGGGCTATGGGTCACCACCAGCACCTGCACCCCCTCTGCCACCCGCGCCAGCCGGTCCCCCACGGCGGCGGCGGTGGCGCCACCCACCCCCGAATCGACCTCGTCGAACACCAGGGTTGGCACCGCGGAGCTAGAAGACAGCACCACCTTCAATGCCAGCATGAGCCGGGACAGCTCGCCGCCGGATGCGACCCGGTCCAGTGCCCCCGGCGCCTGGCCGGGGTTGGTGGCGATCAGGAACCGCACGGCATCCGAGCCAGACGGCCCCCATTTCGCCTCGTCCACCGGCGAGACTTCCACCACGAAGCGGGCGCGGTCGAGCTTGAGCGGCGGCAATTCCTGCCCAACCGCCTGCGCCAGGCGGTCGGCGGCAACCCGGCGGCTCTCCCTCAGTGCCGCCGCCGCGGCCATGAAGGCGCTACGTCCCGCTGCCGCCTGCGCTTCCAGCTCCGCCACCGCCGCCGTGCCGCTGTCCAACGCCGCCAGCCGCGCCACCAGCCGCGCCAGCAACGCCGGCAACTCCACCACGGCGGTGTTGTGCTTGCGGGCGGCGGCGCGCAGGGCGAACAGCCGTTCCTCCGCCCGCTCCAGCAGGCGCGGGTCCGCTTCCGCCTCGTCTGCGAGCCGGGTCAGCAGGGATTCCGCCTCCGCCAGTGCCTCTTCCGCGCGGTCCAAAGCGGCCAGCGCCGGGCCGGCCGGGTTCGCTTCGGCCGTTCCGAGCCGTTGCAGCGCGCGGGAGGCCGCCCGCAGCGCTGCGGCCGGGCCGGGACTGCGGCGGTCACGCGGGGCGATCTCGGCGGCGGCGGCGGCGATCGCCTCTGCCCGGCGCTCGCCTTGCTGCAAGCGCTGGCGCTCGGCGGCGAGGCGGTCCTCCTCGCCCTCCTCGGGGGCGAGCGTGGCCAGCTCACCGGCAGCGTGGCGCAGCCATTCCTCTTCCCGCGCCGCCTCCGCGATGTCCGCCTTGGCGGTTTCCAGCGCGGTGCGGGCGGCACGCCATGCGGCCCAACCTTCTGAAGCGGCGCGGCGCAACGGCCTATGGCCGGCAAAGGTGTCCAGGAGGGCCGCATGGCCTGCCGGGTCGGCCAGGCCCATCTGGTCGTGCTGGCCCTGCACCTCCACCAGCAACGCCCCGGCACGGCGAAGCAGGCCGACGCTCACCGGCTGGTCGTTCACGGTGGCGCGGGATCGGCCATCCTTCGCCACCACCCGGCGCAGAACGACCTCGTCCTCCAGTTCCACCCCGTGCTCGGAGAGCAGGTTCAGGGCGGCGTGACCCGGTTCGGGGCTGAAGCAAGCGGCGACGCTGGCCTGCTCGGCTCCTTCGCGCACCAAGCCCTGTTCGGCGCGGGCGCCGAGCGCCAGGCCCAGGCTGTCGAGCAGAATGGACTTGCCGGCGCCCGTTTCCCCGGTCAGCACGGTGAGGCCGGGACCGAACGGCAGATCCAGGCGCTCGATCAATATCACGTCGCGGATGGACAGCGCCGTCAACATGCGCCGCGGTTCCGTCGCGTCAGGGTTGGTGCGATGTCAGAAGATCGAACCGAAGTTCCGCGCGAAGAATCCTTGCTGGACAGTGTGCCCGTGCACATCCGGCACTTGGCCCTCGGCGACAAGGTCGTTGTAGCTGTCCGAATACCAGCGGTTGCCCGGATAGTTGTGGCCCAGCACCGCCGCGGTCATCTTGGCCTGGTCGGTCAGCCCGAGCAGAAGGTAGATCTCCGTCAGACGGTGCAGGGCCTCCGGCGTGTGGTTGGTGGTCTGGTAATCGTCCACCACGCGTTGGAAGCGGCCGATGGCAGCCGTGTAGAGATGCTGCTGCTCGTAGTAGCGGCCGATCTCCATTTCCTTGCCGGCCAGGTGGTCACGGCACAGGTCTATCTTGAGGCGGGCATCCCGGGCGTAGGCGGAGTCGGGAAAGCGGTTAGACACTTCCTGCAACGCAGTCATCGCCAGCAACGTCCCCTTCTGGTCGCGCTGGATGTCTGCGATCTGCTCGTAGTAGCTGAGCGCCCGCAGGTAATACGCATAGGCGATGTCACGATTGGCAGGATGCAACTGGATGAAACGGTCCAGGACCGGGATCGCCTCCGAGTAGTGATTCTGCAAGTACTCGGCATATCCGTGCATGAGTTGCGAGTTCACCGCCCAGGACGAGTATGGGTAATACTGCTCGACGTTGTCGAACTGCGTCACCGCCATGGCATAGCGCTTGGAATTCAGCGCATCCACGCCGTTGTTGTAGAGCTGCTCGACAGGCGTGTTCTCCGGGTCGCTCTTGGCCCTCTCCTTGGCCGCGATCGCCTCGGGCTTCCCATTCCATGGCACGAGGCTGGACAACGTTTCGCAGCCGCCAAGCAGGCAGATTGCGGCGAGGCAGGACAGCAGGCGGACGGTTCGCGACATGGCACCGGGTTCCAGGACTACCGGGCTTATACGAGCGCCCGTTCGGGAAGCGAAGTGGCTCGCACGGATTGGGGCGGCCGGATCAGATGGCCGCCGCCGCGGCAGCCATCGGCAGCGGACCCCAGCCCGCGAGGCTTGGCGCGTCGGACCATGTCCAGGCCGACCGGTCGGCCATCAGGACGCGGAGCAGCCGGTTGTTCAGCCCGTGACCGGGCCGGTGGGCAACGAAGCGGGCGTGCAACGGGGCGCCGACCAGCGCCAAGTCACCCACCGCGTCCAGCGCCTTGTGCCGCACGAACTCGTCCGCCATGCGCAGGCCGCCCGGGTTGAGCACTTGGGCGCCGTCCACCACGACGGCATTGCTGAGGCTGCCGCCGCGCGCCAGCCCCGAAGCCTGCAACCCGGCGATCTCCGACGCGATCGCGAATGTGCGCGCCCCGGCGAGTTCCTGGCGGAAACTCCTGTCCGTCAGCTTGATCGACAGCGCCTGCCGGCCGATTGCCGCGGCGGTGAAGTCGATCGAGACCGCGACCTCAAGGCCGCCCGAAACGGAAGGGCGCAGTTCCGCCGATGCCTCGCCGTCCGTCACGCGCACGGGGCGAAGCACCTCGATCACGCGGGTTGGCGCGTCTTGTTCGGCAACGCCTGCGCAATCGATCAGGAAGACGAACGGCGAAGCCGATCCGTCCAGCACCGGCACTTCCGGGCCGTCCACGGCCACGACGGCATTGTCGACACCGCATGCGCAGAGTGCCGCCATGACGTGCTCGACCGTCCCGACCCGTGCCTCGGGACGCATCGGGTCGCTCAGCACAGTGCAGAGCCGGGTTTCCGACACACGATCGAAGAGGGCCGGCAGATCGGTTTCCAGATCGGTGCGGCGGAACACGATGCCGCTGCCGGCCGGGGCGGGCCGCAACTCCAGCTTGATGCGGGCGCCGGTATGGAGCCCGATCCCGACGCAGCCGATCGCGGCGGCGATCGTTCTCTGGCGCGTGCGGGGTAGGCAGGTCAGGTCGAGGGAAAGTCCATCCATGCGCGTCGCCTCGCTGGGCCAAAGCCCGGGAAAATTTTGCGGGCGTGCTGCTTGCCTTACCCAGGGGCAAGCTATTGCCGGTCCCCGGGTTCGCCAAGTCAATCATTGTTGCTGCGTATTTCGGTGTAACACCATGTTTCTAAAAGTTATTGTTTGTAGGTATCAGGAGGACTGACGACGCAGGAAGGCGGGGATGTCCAGCCCCATCTCCTCGGTTTGCGCCGGGCGGACCGAGGCGGCCAGGTCGTGGCCGTTCAGTGACGGCTCGGCGCGGGAGGCTTCCGGCGCCAGCGCCGCGGCCTGGTTCCGGCCCCGAATGGCCCCCGTCACGATGCCGAACAGGCTGTTGCGGGGCGGCGGAGCGGCTGGAACGGGCGCAGGTGCTTCGTTGAACGTGCCGGCGCGCTCGGCCGTTCCGGGGCGTGCTGGCTCCACCGTGTCGGCAGAGGGCGTTTGCACAGGCGGCGTGCCTGGCACCACGGGGGCGCCAAGCAGGTTTGGCGGCCCCGATTGATAGGTGGACGGCTGCGACTTCTGCCCCGGGATCGGCATGGCCGGGGCGGGTTGCAGGGCGTAGGACGGAGCCGGCGCCATCGGCTGCGCCGCCGAAGCCGCAGCGCCGCCACCGACAGCGACCAGCCGGGGCCGTTGCGCGTCTGCCTGGACCTGCGTGTCGATCCCGGTCGCCACCACCGACACGCGGATACGACCCGACAGGTTCTCGTCCACGGCTGAGCCGAAGATGATGTTGGCGTCGTCGGCGACCTCCTCGCGGATACGGTTGGCAGCCTGGTCCACCTCGAACAGCGTCATGTCGTCGCCGCCGGTGATGTTGATCAGCAAGCCGCGCGCGCCGGACATGGACGTGTCTTCCAGCAGCGGGTTGCTGATGGCCAGCTCGGCGGCGCGGACGGCGCGGCCTTCACCTTCGGCCTCGCCGGTGCCCATCATGGCCTTGCCCATCTCCGCCATCACGGTGCGGATGTCGGCGAAGTCCAGATTCACCAAGCCGGGCGCCATCATCAGGTCCGTCACGCCGCGCACGCCCATGTAGAGCACGTTGTCGGCCATCTTGAACGCTTCCTTCCAGCCGGTGCGCTCGTTGGCCAACCGGAAAAGGTTCTGGTTCGGGATGACGATCAGCGTGTCGACGTAGGATTGCAGTTCGGCGATGCCGGCGTCGGCGGACTTGGCGCGGCGGCCGCCCTCGAAGGAGAACGGCTTGGTCACCACGCCGACCGTCAGCACGCCGCGCTCACGCGCCATGCGGGCGATGACGGGGGCGGCGCCGGTGCCGGTGCCGCCGCCCATGCCGGCAGTGATGAATATCATGTGGGCGCCTTCGAGATGCCGGGCCAGTTCCTCGCTGGCCTCCTCGGCGGCGGCGCGGCCGATCTCAGGCTTGGCGCCGGCGCCAAGGCCCTGGGTGAGGTGCGGCCCAAGCTGGATGCGGCGGTCAGCCCGGCTGTGCATCAATTGCTGCGCGTCCGTGTTGGCGACCACGAATTCCACGCCCTGGAGGTTGAGCGCGATCATGTTGTCCACCGCGTTGGTGCCGCCGCCGCCGACGCCGATGACGGTGATGCGGGGTGTGAAATCGGTGTGGAGCTGCTTCGGCACGGTCAAGTTCAAGGTCATTCTGATCCTCCGGTGAATGGGTGGGCTAGGGTGTCGCGGCCGTCGTGGCCGGGCGCAGCAGCCTCGAAACTCCGCGCACGCGACGCGGGGAGTGGCTGCGAAGGGTTGGACCAGCCATCCGCGGGCTGTGATGGGCCAGGCCGGACGATGCGGCCGTATGACGCAGGGACAAGGTCACCCGCACGCGCAGCACCGGGCGCCACGGCAGCGCACGGAGCGGATTGATCACTATTCCGTACGATTGTGGACATGATAGGCGCGAAATGATATTTGCGATTGCATGTCATGCTCGGACTGGGTCCGGGCATCCACGGGACCACGCGGATGATGCTGATTGAGTTTTGCCGACCAGATGAGTCGGCCTTCCTGGGCCAGTGCAGTTCAAACCTCGCGAGTGCCGGGCTCAAGGCTTGGCATGACTTGAAAACTCCTTTGTTCGTTACAGCCACGGATGCTGCAAACACTTCGTGGGACAGGGATTGACCAACTCCGGCCGGAACGGCGCCTGTGCTTGCCTGGGCCATCACACCCGGTCCCGCAGAAAGCGCGCGACGCGGCGGAGCAGCCCGGTGGGCTTTCCTTCCGCGCCGAGGTCCAGGTCTGCCAGGGTGCGGCCTTCGCCGGCCGCCCACAGCAGCAGCCCCGCCGATACCGCGAAGGCCGGCCCGGTCGCGGCATCCGGCAGCCCGCGCAGCAGCCGCGGGTCCGGGCGGCCCAGCCGCACTTGGCGGTTGAGGATGCGCATCGCCATCTCCCGCGCTCCCACCAGTTGGCTGGCACCGCCCGTCAGCACGACGCGGGAACCAGCGGCGCGGCCCAGCCCGGCGCTTTCGAGGCGGTCGCGCACCAGCTCGAAGGTTTCCTCCAGCCGCGGCTTGATGATGGACACCACCATGGAACGCGGGTAGCGGGCATGGGCGTGGTCATCCTCGCCGACCATCGGCACGGTCAGCATCTCGCGGTCGTCCTCCGGGCTGGCCTGGGCGGAGCCGTTGAGCGTCTTGACCCGCTCGGCCGCCGTCACGGTGGTGGACAGCAGCCGGGCGATGTCGTTGGTGACGTGCTGGCCGCCCACCGGAAGTTGCGCGGTGTGCAGCAGTTGGCTTTCGGCGAACACCGCCATGCCCGTGGTGCCGGCGCCCATGTCGATGACGGTGACGCCCAGCTCCCGCTCGTCTTCCACCAGGGTGGACAAGCCGGCGGCCATGGGGGCGGACACCAGCTCGGCGATGTCCAGCTCCGCCCGCGCAGCCGACGCGCCCAGGTTGCGCAGCGCCATGGTGAGGGCGTCGATCACATGCAGCCGCGCGGTCAGCGTCTCGCAGTGGTGGCCGCGCGGGTCAGCCACGCCGGTCAACTCGTCCACGCTGAAGGTGAGCGGCAGCGCGTGGATGGTTTCCCGGCCTTCCGTGATGGCGCGGGCGCGGCTTTCCTGCACGACGCGGCGGACATCCCCCTCGGTCACGGCACGGCCGCCGACCGGCCACTGCACGTTGAACAGGCGGCTTTCCGGCTGGCCGCAGGTGAGGTTCACGGTGACGGAGCGGAGGCGGTGGTCGCTCATGTCCTCCGCCTGCGCCACGGCGCCGCGGATGGCGCGCTCGGCTTCCTCCAGGTCGGTGATGGCGCCGCCCCGCACGCCGCGGCCTCGCTGCCAGCCCATGCCGAGCACGCGCAGCGCCCCGTCCGCTTCGGTGCGGCCGATCAGGCAGATGACCTTGTTGGTGCCGATATCGAGCACGCCGAACGGCCCGGTGCGCAACGGGCGGACACGGGGAGGCGCGTCCGCCGGCATGGCTGGCGGGAGCAGCAAGCCGCGATGCGGCATGTCGTTCATGCCTTCTTCCCCGGTGAAGCGGCCGCGGCCGGGCTCGGCGCCGGGGCGGCGGGTGCGGCCGGGCGCACCACCAAGCGGTCCGGCAGCCGCATGTCGACCACGGCCAGCGGGCGGTCCAGCAGCGTGTCGGCGGCCTGCAACTCGGCCAGCTTGGCAAGGGCCGCAGCGTCCGCACCTTCCGGCAGCAGCACGTCGGTTCCGTTCTTCAGGCGGAGGTTCCAGCGCCGCTCGCCCACCCGCACCGCAGCCGCCACGCGGGGCTTGATGGAAGGCTGGGCGGCCAGCGCGTCCAGCAGCGTGGTTGCCGCGGCAGGGGCGCCGGCGCCCACCACGAGCGGAAGGTCGCCGAACGCGGCGAGGTCCTCTCCGGTGACAGTCTGGCCGTCCCGGTCGATCAGCACGAAGCGGCCCTGGTTCTGCCAGATGGCGACGGGCCGCCGCTCCACCAAGTTGATCACCAGCGTGCCCGGCAGCCGCCGTTCCACCGCGGCATGCTCGACCCAGGACAGCGCCTCGATGCGCTGCCGCGTGCTTTCCAGGGAGAAGGCGAGCATGGATTCGCCGCGACGCACGCCGATGGCGGCGTTCAGCAGCGGTTCCGGCGTGTTGCTGCGGCCTTCCACCACGACGTGCTGCACGCGCAGGTTGGCCGCCGCCGCCAGGACGTCGCCCAGCCGGGTCAACGCGCCGCCGGGCCTGGCGGCATGCACCAGCAGCACGACGGCCAGCACGGCGCCGAAGCCGGCCACGCCCCACAGCGCGGGGCGCAGCAACCGTCGTTGCCGCCGCAGCAGCAGCTTCAACCGGGACGGGCGGCGCTGCACATCGCGCGGCTGGCCCAGGGAAGGGCGAGTGGGCGGGCGGGTCACGCGCGGCATGCGGCGTTCTCCACCATCCAGGCGCACAGCGCGGGAAAGGCAATCCCTAGACGCGCCGCCTGCTCCGGCAGCAGGGAGGTGGGCGTCAGCCCGGGCTGGGTGTTCACTTCCAGCAGCACCAGGCGGCCTGGCTCGCCCCCCGTGTCGTCGTATCGGAAATCCGCGCGCGTGGCGCCGCGGCAGCCGAGCGCCCGGTGCGCCCGCAGCGCAATGTCCATGGCCCCTGACAGGATGTCCGGATGCACGCGCGCCGGCAGGACGTGGTCGCTCTCGCCCGCCGCGTACTTGGCCTCGTAGTCGTAGAAGCCGTGCGCGGTCGTGATGTCCGTCACGGTCAGCGCGCGGTCTCCCATCACGCCCACGGTCAGTTCGCGGCCGGGGATGAACTCCTCCACCAGCGCCTCCGCGCCGAAGCGCCAACTGCCCGCCACCTCCGCCCGCCTGTTGCCGCCCTGCCGCATGATCTCGACTCCGACGGAGGAGCCTTCGTTCACCGGCTTGACGACGTATGGCAGCGGCATTGGGTCCCCCGCCGCGAGCTCGGAAACGGGCAGCACGCGCCCGGCGGGGACGGGCAGCCCGGCGGCCACGAACACTGCCTTGGCCGCCTGCTTGTCCATGGCAACGGCGGAAGCGCGCAGGCCGGAATGGGTGTAGGGAATGCCCAACCAGTCCAGCACGCCCTGGATGGTGCCGTCCTCGCCGAAGCGGCCGTGCAGCGCGTTGAACACCACGTCGGGCGCCGGGCGCAGTGCGGCGAGGACCGCTTCCAGCTCCGTGCCGACGAGCACCGGGCGCACCTCGAACCCCCATTCTCGCAACGCCTCGATCACCTGGACGCCGCTGGCCAGGCTCACCTCGCGCTCGGCGGACATGCCGCCGTACAGCACCGCGACCGTCCTCATCCGACCACCTCCGGCCTGCCCGCCGGAAGGCCGACGCGCTTGATCTCCCAGTCGAGCGTGACGCCGCTGGCGGCGCGCACCCGGCGGCGCACGTCCTCGCCTAGGCCCTCCAAGTCCGAAGCGGTGGCGCCGCCGGTGTTGAGCAGGAAGTTGCAATGCTTCTCGCTGACCTGAGCGCCGCCCCGGCGCAGGCCGCGGCAGCCGGCGTCGTCGATCAGTTCCCACGCCTTGGCGCCCCCGCTTTCAGGAGAGTCCGGGTTGCGGAAGGTGGAACCGCCGGTGCGGGCGCGGACCGGCTGGGCGGCGTTCCGGTTGAGGCGGATCTCGGCCATGCGGGAAGCGATCATCGACGGGTTTCCGGCGCGGGCGTGAAAGCGGGCCCGCACAACGACGGCGCCCGGCGGCAGGCAGGCCTGGCGGTAGCCGAAGCGCAGCGCCGGGGCAGGCAGGCGCCGCACGCCGTCGGCGGTGACGACCTCCGCCCAGTCGAGGCAACCCGCGACGTCGCCGCCATAAGCGCCGGCATTCATGGCGACCGCGCCGCCGACGCTGCCCGGAATGCCCGAAAGGAACTCCAACCCGGTCAGCCCGGCGGCGGCGGCGTGCTCGGCCACCGTCGCATCCAACGCCGCGGCACCCGCGACCACGCCGCTGCCGTCCGTCGTGATGTCGCTGAAGCCGCGCGCCAGGCGCACGACGACGCCCGTGACACCGCCATCGCGCACGATCAGGTTGGAGGCGGCGCCGACGACGGTGAGCGGGGCGTCCGCCGGCAGACCACGCAGCAGGGTGGCGAGATCCGCGTCGCTGGCCGGGCGCACCAGCACTTCGGCCGCCCCGCCGACACGGAACCAGGTCGTGGCGCCCAGGGGTGCGTCCGCCTGCACCCGGCCCGCCAGGGCGGGCAGGCGGTGCAGGAGCGGAGAGCCCCCTCTCACTGGGAGAAGACCGGGTGAAGGGTCAGCGTGCGTCCTCATGCAGACCGCCTCGCCCCACCTTGCAGCTCCGCCAACTGCGCGGGCAGCGCGGCTGCCCATGCGGTGATGTTCCCCGCCCCCAGGCACACCACCATGTCGCCAGGCTTCGCGATGGCGTGGATCATCTCGGCCAGGTGCTCCGGGTCCGGCAACGGCACCACGCTGCGATGGCCGTTGGCGCGCAGCCCGTCCACCAGCGCATCGCGCGTCACACCCGGCAGGGGCGGCTCGCCGGCCGCGTACACGTCGGCCACGATCACGGTGCCGGCGTCGTTCATGCAGGTGCAGAACTCCGCGAACAGGGAATGCAGCCGGCTGTAGCGGTGCGGCTGCACCACCGCGATCACTTCCCGCGCGCCGGTCTGCCGCGCGGCCTTCAGCACGGCCATGATCTCCACCGGATGGTGGCCGTAATCGTCGATCACGGTGATGCCGCCCTGCTCGCCCGTCTTGGTGAAGCGGCGCTTGACGCCCTTGAAGCCGATGATCGCGCTTTTCAGCGTTGCCTCGTCGACCTCCATCTCGACCCCGATGGCGATGGCTGCCAGCGCGTTGGACACGTTGTGCTGGCCCAGCATCGGCAGGCGGAACGGCCCCATCTTGCGAAACAGGTTGCGTGCCCGGTCAGCGACGGTCACCTCGAACGTGGCGCCCAAGCGGTCGGAGATCATCCGTTCCGCCCGCACGTCCGCCTGCGGGCTGAACCCGTAGGTGATCAGCCGGCGGTCCGAGACGCGCGGGATCATGCCCTGCACCGCCGGGTGATCGATGCACAGCACGGCGAAGCCGTAGAACGGGATGTTGCCGACGAACTGGTCGTAGCCGGCGGTCATCGCCTCGGCGCTGCCCCAGTGGTCCAGGTGCTCCGGGTCCATGTTGGTGACCACGGCGATGGTGGCGGGCAGGCGGAGGAAGCTGCCGTCGCTTTCGTCCGCTTCCACCACCATCCAGTCGCCCTCGCCCAGGCGGGTGTTGCTGCCGTAGGCGTTGATGATGCCGCCATTGATCACGGTCGGGTCCATGTGCGCCGCTTCCAGCACCGCGGCGACCATGGAGGTCGTGGTGGTCTTGCCGTGGGTGCCGCCGATGGCGATGGCCCAGCGCAGCCGCATCAGCTCGGCCAGCATCTCCGCCCGGCGCACCACGGGCACCAGGCGCGCCCGGGCGGCCACGACCTCCGGGTTGTCCCGCTTGACGGCGGTGGAGGTGACGACGACCTGCGCCGTGCCGAGGTTGGCGGCGTCATGGCCGATCGCGACCGGGATGCCGCTTTCGCGCAGGCGGCGGACGTTGGCGCTGTCCGCGATGTCGCTGCCCTGGACGGAGTAGCCGAGCGTGTGCAGCACCTCGGCGATGCCGGACATGCCGATGCCGCCAATGCCGACGAAGTGGATCGTGCCGATCCCGAGCGGCAACGCTCTCAAGACGGGGCCCTCAAGATTCGGCCCTCATGCCGCAACCCTCGCATGAGCCAGCACCAGGTCCGCCAGGCGCGCCGCCGCGTCCGGGCGGGCCGTGGCGCGGGCCGCGGACCCGGCGTTGGCCAGCACGGCCGGGATCGCGAGCAGGGAGGCAAGGCGGTGGGGCAGGGTGGCGATGTCGCGCTGCCCGATCACCCAGGCGGCGCCAGCCCGGTCCAGCGCGCGGGCGTTGGCGGTCTGGTGGTCGTCGATGGCGCCGGGCAGCGGCACCAGGATGGACGCACGGCCGGCGACCGCGAGTTCGGCCACGGTCGATGCGCCGGCGCGGGCGATGACCAGGGTGGCTTGGGCCAGGCGGGCGGGGATGTCGGTGAAGAAGGAGGACAGCTCGGCAGGAATGCCGCACCTGGCGTAGGCCTCCGCCACGCGGTCGAGGTCCTCCGGGCGGCACTGCTGCGTCACCCGCAGGCGGGCCCGCATCGCGGCGGGCAGGGCGGCGAGGGCGGCGGGGACGGCGTCACTGAACACGCGCGCGCCGAGCGAGCCGCCGAGCACGACCAGGCGCAGCAGCCCGTCCTGCGGCGGCGCACCGTGTTCGGCGGCGGTGAAGGAGGGCCGGACCGGGTTGCCGGTGACGGCCGTGGCCACGCCCTCCGGCAGGCGTGCGGTGTCAGCGAAGGACAGCGCCAGCACGGCCGCCCGCGGCGCCAGCAGGCGGTTGGCGCGGCCCAGCACGGCGTTCTGCTCGTGCAGCACCACCGGGGGCGGGTCCCGCATCAGCCGGGTCGCGGTGACGGGCGCCACGGTCGGGTAGCCGCCGAAGCCCACGATGGCCGCTGGCTCCAACCGGCGCAGGATGTTGCGGGCCTGCACCGTGCCGGCGGCCAGGCGGGCGGCAGCGGCGGCGCCACGGCGCAGCCCGCGCCCAGCGATCCCCGCGCCGCGCAGCACGAACACTTCGCGCCCGCTGAAGCTGTCGGGAAGGCGTGCCGCGGCGCGGGCATCCGTCATCAGCGCCACGCGATGGCCGCGCGCAACCAGCTCCGCCGCCAGCGCCTCGGCCGGGAAGAAGTGCCCGCCGGTGCCGCCAGCGGCGATCACGATCGGCTTCACCGCCGGCCCCCTCATGCGTCCCGCCCGGCGCGCAGCCGCCATGCCAACACTGCTTGCCAGACGATCAAGACACGTCTCCGTGGTGCCGGCGCCGGGTCAGCGCCAGCAGCATGCCCATGCCGAGCGCCACTGCCAGCACGGAGGAGCCGCCGTAGCTGACGAAGGGCAGGGTCATGCCCTTGGTCGGGATCAGGTGCAGGCTGCTCGCCATGTTCACGAACGCTTGCAGGCCGAAGCTGGCCACCAGCCCGGTGGCGGCGAGGATGACGAACTCGTCGTGTTCCGCCAGCACGCGCAGCAGGGCGCGCAGGACGATGAACGCGAACAGGCCCAGCACCAGCAGGCAGATGACGAGACCGAACTCCTCCCCCATCACGGCGAACACGAAATCTGCGTGCGCGTCCGGCAGCACGTCCTTGACCCGGCCTTCGCCCGGGCCGCGGCCCAGCAGCCCGCCGTTGCCGAACGCTTCCAGCGCGGTGTTCACCTGGTAGGAATCGCCGGCCGCCGGGTCCAGGAAGCGGGTAACCCGGCTGCGGACGTGGGGAAAGAACGCGTAAGCGCCGACGCCGGACGCGACCAGGCCCGCCGCGCCGACGCCAACGAGGAACAGGTTCAGCCCGCCTACGAAAAGCTGGGCGAAGAACACCGCCGTCACCACCGCCAGCATGCCGATGTCCGGCTGGCTCTTGAGCAGCAGCGCGATCAGCCCGAACAGCGCGAACGCGATCGCCATGCCGGGAAAGCCCCGCGTGCGCTTGCCTTCCGCCAGCAGCCAGGCGGCGGCGACGGCGAAGCAGGGCTTGAGGAACTCGCTCGGTTGCAGGGACAGGCCGGGCAGGGAAACCCAGCGGCGGGCGCCCTTGATCTCCACCCCCGTCACCAGGGTCATCGCGGTCAACGCCAGCGCCACGGCGCAGCCGAGCAGTGCCAGCCGCCGCACGCCCCGGGGGGAAAGCAGGGACACGCCGACCACGACTGCGGCGGCAAGCAGCAGGAACATCACTTGCTTGAACAGGAAGCTGTCGCGGCTGACGTGGATGCGCTCGGCCACGGCAGGGCTGGCGGCCAGCATCATGACGTAGCCGAAGCCGATCAGCAGCGCGACGGCGAGCAGGGTCAGCCGGTCCACCGTCCACCACCAGCGGCCCAGGGTGGACGTGTCGGCGCGGGACAGCCGCAGCGGGGACCGGAGCGAAGCTTGCGCTTGGGACATCACGCGAGCGCTCCCGCCAGCTCGGCGAATCGCCGGCCCCGCGCCTCGAAGCCGCTGAACTGGTCGAAGGAAGCGCAGGCGGGGGACAGCAGCACCACCTGCGCGCCGGTGCGGGCGGCGGCGGCGCGGGCAGCGGGAACGGCGCGCTCCAATGTGCCGCAAACCTCGTGCTCCACGCTGCCCAGCTCCGAGGCCAGGGCCTCGCCGTCCCGGCCGATCAGCACCGCGTGGGCGATGCGGGGGAAGAACGGCGCCAGCGGCCGGATGCCGCCCGCCTTGGCGATGCCGCCGGCGATCCAGACGATCTGCTGATAGCAGCCGAGCGCGCGGGCAGCGGCGTCCGCGTTGGTTGCCTTGCTGTCGTCCACGTAGGGCACGCCATCCACGGTGGCGATGCGCTGCTGGCGGTGCGGCAGGCCGGGGAAGCAGCGGATCGCGGCGGCCAGCGCCGCCCGGTCCACGCCCAGGTGGAGCGCCGCCGCAGCCGCCGCCGCCGCGTTCTGCGCGTTGTGGGCGCCGGGCAGCGCGGGCGCGTCCGCCATGGCGAGGATGGGGCCGGCCGCATCCCACAGGGTGGCGCCGTCGAACCATATGTCCGCAGGGTGCTCGCCGGACACGGTGATGGCGGCCAGTTGGGCGGCCATCTCGCGGCTAGCCGGGTCATCGGTGCCGACCACTGCGAGATCACCCACGTCCTGACGGTCGAAGATGGCACGCTTGGCGGCACTGTAGCCGGCCATGCTGCCATGCCGGTCGAGGTGGTCAGGGCTGATATTCAGCATCACGGCTGTATCAAACCGCACTGAGCCGAGTCGTTCCAGCATGTAGGAAGACATTTCCAAAACATACAGTCCGTTGTTGTCCTGCATCGGCAACGCGAGCGCCGCCGGACCCAGGTTGCCGCCCGCCTGCACCGCCCGGCCCGCGCTGCGCAGGATGTGCGCGATCAGGGCGGTGGTCGTGGATTTGCCGTTGGTGCCCGTCACGCCGACGAAGCGCGCGCGGGACCCGGCGGCACGGACGGCCTGGAACAGCAGTTCCGCATCCGACCAGATCGGGATGCCGGCCGCCAGCGCCGCATCGGCGGCCGGATGCGGCGCGGGCAGGCGATGCGGGATGCCGGGGGAAAGCACCAGCGCGTCGAAGCGGGCCATGTCGGGAGTCGGGTCACGCAACACCAGATCCTCTCCCAGAGGGGGCGGGAGAAGAAAGGAGGCGCGACGCTCCGCATCGTCATCCCACGCCGTCACGTGCGCGCCCATCCGCGCCAGCGCAGCCGCGGCGGGCAGGCCGTTGCGGCCCAAGCCGACGACGGCGAAGCGCCGTCCGGCGAAGAGGTTGGCGGGCCAGCTCATCGGATCTTCAGCGTGGCGAGCCCGGCCAGCGCCAGGATCATCGACACGATCCAGAACCGGATCACGATGGTGGGCTCGGCCCAGCCCTTCTTCTCGAAATGATGGTGCAGCGGCGCCATCAGGAACACGCGGCGGCCGGTGCGCTTGAACCAGAACACCTGCACGATGACGGACACCGTCTCCACCACGAACAGCCCGCCCACGATCGCCAGGACGATCTCGTGCTTGGTCGCCACCGCCACGGCGCCCAGCGCCCCGCCCAGCGCGAGGCTGCCGGTGTCGCCCATGAACACCGCGGCGGGGGGCGCGTTGAACCACAGGAAACCCAGGCCGGAGCCGATCAGCGCGGCCAGGAACACCCCCAGCTCGCCGGCGCCCGGCACCGGGTTCAATTGCAGGTAATCCGCGAACACGCGGTTGCCGACCAGGTAGGCGATCAGCGCGAACACCGCGCAGGCGATGATGGTCGGCACGATCGCCAGCCCGTCCAGCCCGTCCGTCAGGTTCACCGCGTTGGAAGCGCCCAGCATCACGAACATGCCCACGACCGGGAAAGCGTAGCCGAACGGGATCAGCACTTCCTTGAACACCGGCACGGTCAGCCCGGTCGCCAGCGGGCCGTGGGTCAGCCAGCTCATCCACGCCGCGGCGCCCAGGCCGATCACGAGTTGCGCCACCAACTTGGCGCGGGCCGACACGCCCCTCGTGTTGCGGCGGGACAGCTTGAGGTAGTCATCCACGAAGCCCACGCCGCCATAGCCGAAGGTGACGAATAGGACGGCCCAAACATAGCCGTTGCCCAGGTTGCCCCAGACCACGACGGAGAAGCCGGTCGCCGCCAGCATCAGCACGCCGCCCATGGTGGGCGTGCCTTTCTTCTCCACCAGGTGCCGCTCCGGCCCGTCCAGGCGGATCGGCTGCCCGCCGCGCTGCACAGCCCGCAACTGGCGGATCACCACGGGGCCGAGCACGAAGGCGATCACCAGGGCCGTCAGGCAGGCTGCGCCCGCGCGGAAGGTCAGGTAACGGATCAGGTTGAACAGCGCGAACTGCTCGGCATAGGGACGGGTGAGCAGCAGCAGCATCAGGTGCCCCCCTCCAGCGCGCGCACGACTGTTGACATCCGGCTGCCGAGACTCCCCTTCACCAGGACCGCGTCGCCCGCGCGGGCTTGCGCCGCCACGATGGGGGCCAAGGCGGCGCTGTCGGCCGCGTGGGCGCCTTGCCGCGCGGGCGGCACCGCGTCGAACAGTGCCCGCATCAACGGGCCGCAGCTAAAAAGCAGGTCGGCCGCGTCCTCGACGGCCGGGGCGAGGCCCAGATGCTCCGCCGGGCCGTGCGCGCCCAGTTCCAGCATGTCCCCCAGCACCGCCAGGCGGCGGCCGGGCAGGGTCGCCAGCACGGCAAGCGCCGCCCGGACGGAGGCGCCGCTGGCGTTGTAGCTCTCGTCCAGCAACCGGATGCCGCGCGGCAGGTCCTGCCGCCGCCCGCGCCCGGCGCCGGGGCGGAAGGCCGCCATGGCGGCTGATCCGTCCACGCCCAGCGCGTTGGCCGCGGTGAGCGCCGCCAGCGCGTTCAGCACCATGTGCCGTCCGGGCGCGGCCACGCGGAACCGGACGGTGCGGTTCTCGATCTGCGCCAACACGTCCGTTCCGTCCGCGTCCGGGCGCATGTCCGCCACCTGCGCCAAGCCGAACGTGTCCGTGCGGGCGGCGCGCACGGCCAAGCGGGGCAGCATCGGGCTGTCTGCCGGCAGCACGGCGATGCCGCCCGCCGCCAGGCCGTCGCCGATGGCGCTTTTCTCGTCTGCAATGGCAGCCAAGCTGCCGAAATGCCCGATATGCGCCGCTTCCACCGCGGTGATCACCGCCACGTGGGGCTGCACCAGGCGGGACAGCGGCCGGATCTCGCCGGGATGGTTGGTGCCGACCTCCGCCACGCAGAACGCCGCATCCGCCGGCAGGCGCGCCAGGGTCAGCGGCACGCCCCACTGGTTGTTGTAGGAGGCGGGCGCCGCGTGGGTGGGGCCGGCGGACGCCAGCACCGTGCGCAGCATCTCCTTCACGGTCGTCTTGCCGACGCTGCCGGTCACCGCGACCATCCGCCCGCGGAAGCGGGAGCGGGCGTAGCGGCCCAGGCCCCACAGCCCGTCCAACGTGTCGTGCACCAGCAGGGTGGCGCCCGGCAGGTCCCGCTGCACCATCGCCCCCGCGGCACCCTTGGCCATCGCTTCCACGACGTGGTCGTGGCCGTCGCCGTGCTCGCCTTGCAGGGCGACGAAAAGGTCACCGGGTTGCAGGGTGCGGGTGTCGATGGACACGCCGGACGCGCCGAACAGCGCCCGCATGGCGCCGCCCGTCGCCGCGCACAGGTCTTCGGCGGTCCACATCATGGGGTCATGCCAGCCCCGCCAACCGGCGCACCGTGCCCACATCGTCGAACGGCAGCGTCTCGGCGCCGACCGTCTGCCCCTGCTCGTGGCCTTTGCCGGCGACGGCCAGCACGTCGCCGGGGCGCAGGGCGTCCAGCGCGGCGGCGATGGCGGCGGCGCGGCCGCCCACCTCCCGCGCGCCAGGGCAGGCGGCGAGCACAGCGGCGCGGACCGCGGCCGGGTCCTCCGTGCGGGGATTGTCATCGGTGACAACAACCGCATCTGCCAGGCGGCGTGCGACGTCACCCATCAACGGCCGCTTGCCCCGGTCGCGGTCCCCGCCGGCGCCGAACACGAGGTGCAGCCGGCCCGCCGTATGGGGGCGCAGCGCCGCCAACAACCGTTCCAGCGCGTCCGGGGTGTGGGCGTAGTCCACGTATGCCGCGGCGCCGTTCGGCAGGGTCGCCGCCAGCTCCATCCGTCCGCGCACGCCGGCCAGCGCCGGCAGCCGGTCGAGCGCGCCCGGCAGGCCCACCGCCTCCGCCAGGGCTGCCGCCAGCAGCGCGTTGTCCGCCTGGAAGCGGCCCGGCAGATTCAGGTCGATCTCCCAGCGCCGCCCGCCGGCTTCCAGGACCAGATGTTGCCCGGCCGGGTGCGGCGTGGCGCGGAGCAGCCGGATCGCGTCGCCGCCCTCGCCGACGAAGCGCAGGCGCAGCCCGCGCGCAGCGGCGATGCCGGCCAGGGCGTTCCTCGTAGCCGCATCCAGGGCCGTCGCCGCCATCACGGGCGCGCCCGAGGGCAGCAGCGCGTCGAACAAGCGCAGCTTGGCGGCCCGATACGCCTCCATCGTGCCGTGGTAATCCAGGTGGTCACGGGTCAGGTTGGTGAATCCGGCGGCCCGCAGCCGCACGCCGTCCAGGCGGAACTGGTCCAGCCCGTGGGAGGACGCTTCCAGCGCCGCGACCCGCACGCCTTCCCGCGCCAGGGCGGCCAGGGTTTGGGCCAGGGTCACCGGGTCCGGCGTCGTGAGCCCGGTGCCGCCGGCGCGGCCCGGCGCGATCACGCCCAAGGTGCCCAGGCTCGCGGCGGGCACGGGGGAAAGCTGGCGCAGGAACTCGGCCGTGCTGGTCTTGCCGTTGGTGCCGGTGATGGCAACCACCGTGTCCGGCTGCGCCCCCGCCTGCGCCGCCGCCATGCGGGCCAGCGCGCGGCGCGGCTCGGCGTCGTGGATCAACGGGCGCGGCGGCACGCCGTCCGGCCACTCGGTGCCGAGCGGCGCCAGCACGGCGGCAGCCCCGCGCGCCACCGCGTCGGCGATGAAGCGGCGGCCGTCCGCGCGCGCGCCGGGCAGGGCGGCGAACAGGAAGCCGGGGCCGACGGCGCGGCTGTCCGCGGTGATGCCCGTGATGGACACCGGCGGCACTCCGGACGCCGCCATGCGCGCGCTCTGCATCATGTCAGTGAGCCGCAACTTGCGTGCCGAGGCTGGCTTCATGGCGCACGCCCGGCGTGCGGCGCGGCGGCATGGCATCCGGTGTCCCGGGCGCCGGGGCGGGCAAGGCTGGCTCGTCACGCGCCATCGGCTTCGCCGCCGCGGCAGGCGTGGCGCCGAGCGGGGTGGACGGCGGCACGAAGTTCAGCGGCCCCGTCCAGCGCGACACGTAGCCGTGGGCCGGCCGCATCGGGATGGATAGCGCTTCGCTCACGGCCGGGATGCTTTCCGTGTCGGGCAGCAGGCCCAGCATGGGAGCGATCTTGGCGATCACCCGCCCGGCCGCGGGGGCGCTGACCGCGCCGGCGGTGGAGTAGCCGCCCGTGCTCTTGTTGCCGTGCGGCTCGTCCAGCATGAAGTACACGGCGTAGCGCGGCGCGTTCATCGGGAACACGCTCATGAACGCGCTGACGTTGGTGTGCTTCTTGTAGCCGCCGCGCGCGCCGACCTTCTCCGCCGTTCCGGTCTTGCCGCCGACGAAATAGCCGGGGATGTCGGCCGGCTTGCCGTAGCCGTCCGTCACCACCAGCCGCATCAGCTTGCGCACCGTGTCGCTGGTGCCCTGCTGCATCACGCGCACGCCGGAGCGCGGAGCGTCCCCGGGCTCCTCCGCCAGGATGGTTGGGCGCAGCACAACGCCGCCATTGGCCAGCGCCGCCGTGCCGCGCACGACGTGCAGCGGGCTGACGGCGATGCCATGGCCGAAGCCGATGGTGAGGTTGGCGGCTTCCTTCCAGTTGGCGACCGGCGGGACGATGGGCCGGCCCGCTTCCGGCAGTTCGACGCCAATGCGCTCCAACATGCCCATGTTGCCCAGCCAGGTGCGCTGCCGCTCCGGCCCGACGGCCTGGGCGATGTGCGCGGCGCCGAGGTTGGAGGAGTACGCCAGCACCTCCGGCAGGGCCAGGGCGCGGTGCTTGCCCTCGAAATCGGTGATGGTGAAGCGGCCGATGTGGATGTCGTGCGCCGCGTCGAACATGCTCCAGAGCTGCGCCGCGCCGCTGTCCAGCGCCATGCCGGCGGTTTGCAGCTTGAAGGTGCTGCCGGGCTCGTACATGCCGGTGACGGCGCGGTTGAAGCGCTCCTCCGGCGGGGCCTGGGCGGCCAGGTTGGCGTCATAGTCGGGAAGGCTGACCATGGCGATCACCTCGCCGGTCCGCACGTCCATCACGATGCCGCAGCCGCCGATGGCCGTGAACTCGGCGATGGAGTGCGCCAGCTCGTCGCGCAGGATGCCCTGCACCCGCACGTCCAGGGACAGGCGCAGCGGCTCCGGGTCATCGCGCAGCCTCTGGTCGAAGAACCGCTCCGCCCCGGCGATGCCGCGGCTGTCCACGTCCACGCCGCCCAGCACCTGGGCCGCGACCCGGCCTTCCGGGTAGCGGCGGCGCTCGCCGGCCTGGAAGTAGAGACCCGGGATGCCGAGCGCGTTGATCGCCATCTGCTCGTGCGGGGTGATCTGCCGGGTCAGGTAAACGAACTGCTTGGCGGAGGCCAGCCGGGCGTGCACCGCTTCCTCGTCCAGCCGGGGCAGCACCGCCTTGAGCTTGCGGGCGACATCCGCAGGGTCGATCATCTCCTTCGGGTTGGCATACAGCCCGGCGGTCGGCAGCGAAACGGCCAGGACCTCGCCGTTGCGGTCGGTGATGGTCGCGCGCGGACCGTGGGGGACGGCGGGAGCCGGCGCCCCCCCGTCCGCATCGGCCAAGGCGGACGAGTCCGGGTCCGGCACGACCGGCGCCTCGGCGCGCAGCTTGGGCAGCATGGGGAACAGCACGGTGGCGTCCGCGAGCTTGGCAATCACGGCGCCGAACAGCAGCATGAACCCGCCGGCGGCCACCAGCACGCGAGCGCGCGTCTTCTCCAGCGCTTCCCGGCGTTGCAGGTCCGGTTCGGTGACGCGGACGTTCTCCATCAATGGCGTCGCGCCCTGCCGCGGGGCGCCGCGGCGCGGCGATGGGGGCGGCGCGTCCGAAGGGGGCTGCCCGTTCATCGGGATGCGGCGTAGCCCAGCGTGGCCGCGGCGGCGACCGGCACGGGCGCCGCCAACAGGGTGCGCGCCATGCCGAGGGCGGAGCCGATAAACGGCCGCGACGCGCTCGTGATGCTGGCCGTCTGCACGGTTGGCGCATGCACGGCCGCCGAAACGGCTGGAGGAGCCGATGCGTAAGCCGACACCACGGGTGCCAGAACCGGCCGGGACGTTGCCAGCACCGCCGGTTCCGGCTCACGCGGCTTGGCAGCGGCGGCGCGAAGCGCTGCGGGCTTGGGAACGGCCGGGTGGACGGCGGCAACGGAAACCGGGGCGGCGACTGAACCCGCCGGCCGGACCGGCGCCACGGCGGGCGGCACCGGCAGAACAGCGGCGGCCTGCGCCACGGCGGCCGGGGCGGGAACGGCCACCGCGGCCATTGATGCTGGCGCCGGGGTGGCTGGCCCGTTGTCGGTCGCCGTCGCGGCCGGCGGCGTGGCGGGCAAGCGGTTCCGCAGATCTTCCATCCGGGCATACTGCGCAGGTTGCAGCGGCTGAAGCGGCAGGTGCTGGGCGGCCAGGCTTCCCAGGCGCTCCGGATCGTTCAGCAACGCCCACTCGGCCTTCAGCAAGACGATGCGGTCGCGGTCCTGGTCGGCCTGGTGCACGGTCCGGCTGATTTCCCGGTCCAGCAACTGCGCGCCGTGCTTCTCCTGATAGAGGTAAAGCCCGGCGCCCAGGGCGGCGGCCAGCGAGAGGCAGGTGAAGGGACGCATCATTCCGGTCGCTCCGACAGGCGTTCGAGGATCCGCAACCGGGCGCTGCGGGAACGGGGGTTGCGCGCGACCTCGTCCTCTGCCGGACGCCGCGCCCGCGTGCCCAGGAGGCGGAAAGGCTGCGCCAGCCGCCCGGCCAGGCCGCGCGGGTCATGCCGGGACGGCAGCGGCTGGCGCCCTCCCGCCTCGGCCATGAAGCGCTTGACGATGCGGTCCTCGCCCGAATGGAACGACACCACGACCAGCCGCCCGCCCGGGTTGAGCAGCGTGGCGGCTTGCGCCAGCGCCCGCTCTACCTCGCCCAGCTCGTCGTTGACGCGGATGCGCAGCGCCTGGAAGGATCGCGTCGCCGGGTCGATGCCGGACGCATCCTTCGGCGCCACCCGGCGGATGATGGCGGCCAGTTGCCCGGTGGTGGTGATCGGCGCCGCTGCCCGCGCCTGCACCACGGCGCGGGCGATGCGGCGGGACAGCCGTTCCTCGCCGAGCTGGTAGAGCGTGTCTGCCAGCTCGGCTTCCGGCAGGGCTGCCACCAGCTCCGCCGCGGTCGGCCCGGAGCGGCCCATCCGCATGTCGAGCGGGCCGTCCGCGCGGAAGGAGAAGCCCCGCGCCGGATCGTCGATCTGGAAGGAAGACAGGCCGAGGTCCATCACCACCCCGTCCAGCCGCTGGACGCCGTGCCGGGTCAGCAAGGCGAGCATGTCCCCGAATGAGCCGTGCAGCAGGTGCAGCCGCCCCGGGAAACGCTGTGCCAGGGCGGCGCCGCGGACGATCGCGTCCGGATCGCGGTCGATCGCCCACAAGGTGCAATCGGCTGCGGCCAGGATAGCGCCCGCGTAGCCGCCGCCGCCGAAGGTCGCGTCGAGGTAGGTGGCGCCCGGCTGGGGCGCGAGCGCGTCCAGCACCTCTGGCAGCATGACGGGAATGTGGGTCATGCGAGGCTGCGCGCGGACCGCGCCAACTCGCGTTGCCGGGTCCCGGCGCGGGCTTCGGCCCGGCGGCGCTCGGCGGCCTGCGGGTCCCAGATCTGGAACGTGTCGCCCAGGCCCATGAAGGCCACCTGGCCCGTCAGCCCGGCGCTCGCGACCATGTCGGCGCCCAGCAGGATGCGGCCTTCCTTGTCCGCCTCGACCCTGACGCTGTCGGAGTAGATGGAACTGCTGAGGTCGGCGTACTCGTCGCTCATCGGGTCCAGCTTGTCGAGCGTGCTTGCCAGGGCGGCGAACTTGGCGACCGGCCAGCATTCGATGCAGGGATATTTATGGGACGGGCGCAGCACCACGGCCGTGGCCACCTCAGCATCCGGGTGTTCCGTCACGGTGTCTCGCAGCGCCGCCCGGAACGCGGCCGGGATGGAGACCCGCCCCTTGGCGTCCAAGCGATTCTGATGAGTTCCCATGAATTGGCTCATTAACGCCCGGCATATCCTTCGACCTGCGCTAAAGGCGGCCGAGCCCGCCCGATCCGCCCCTTTATGGGATGGCATGGGATATCATGGGCGAAAATGGGCGTCAAAGGGAACCTTGGGTGTTACTTCACCGGAGTAACGACGTCTTCGTTCTCACGACTCAGTTACCAAGAAGACACGAGTGAATCGTGAGTTGACTGTTAATCTGCCGTATTCGTTTTTTGTTCCATGCCCAAACTGAAATTGTCAGGCGGCCTGTAAGCCGGGTTCTGTCCACACCCGAAGGTGCTGAACGGCCATTCCTCTGGGGCGTGCGTCGCCGCACGCCTCGCGCGACCAACCCGGGTGACGGGGCGGGAACGCCCCCGCGTCCATCCGGCCAGTTTCCTGGACGGATCTCGCCGGCCACCCCTATTCGGTCTTGCTCCCGGTGGGGTTTACCCTGCCGCCCCTGTTGCCAGGGGCGCGGTGCGCTCTTACCGCCCCGTTTCACCCTTGCACTGCGTAGCCGAGCAGGCGGTTTGTTTTCTGTGGCACTTTCCCTGAGGTCGCCCTCGCCGGCCGTTAGCCGGCACCGATTTCCCGTGGAGCCCGGACTTTCCTCCACCCTCCAAGGGAACTCCCCGGAAGGCAGCGACCGTCCAGCCGCCTGACGTGGTGGGTGTGAGCGCTGGGGCCAGGCTCGTCAAGCCGGCAATCGAAAGCTGCCTGCCGATAGATTTCACATGCACCCGCATGCACACTGGCATGTAATCGCCAAGCGCCGCCTCGACTCGGCCAATAAACGACCGCACCGACTTCAGCGGCCGCCACCCAGGCCGAGCGCCGCAAGCAGGTCCGCCCGTCCTTTCGACCATGCCACGCTGGCGGCGCTGGCGCCTTCCGCGTCCGTGCGGCGCAGGTCGGCGCCATGGCGGACCAGCAACGCCGCCACCTCCACCCGGCCGAACATGGCGGCGAACATCAGCGGGGTACGGCCGGCGTCGTCCGCCGCGTCCACTGCGGCGCCCGCGTCCAGCAGTTGCTGCGCCATGCCGAGATAGCCCTTGAAGGCGACGCCGCCAAGCGCGGTGCTGCCCTTGGCATCCCTGCCATCCACCGCCGCTCCCCGGGACAGCAGGAGCGCCACCGCTTCCGCCTGCCCGTTGTAGCTGGCCAGGATCAGCGGGGTGAAGCCGCGCCCGTCCGGGCGGTCCGGGTCGGCGCCGGAGTCCAGCAAGGCGGACAGCAGCCCCGCCTGGCCGTCCCGCGCCGCCGCGTGGAACATCGCCTCCCGTTCTTCGGGCGTCGGTGGTCCGGCACCCACCCACCCAGGGTCACTTGACGGTTTGCACAACCGTGAAGCCCTCGAACTCCGGATGGCCCAGATACATGCCGCGGTTGTCGCCAGCGCCGGCATGGGCGGCGCGGAACGCCTCCGACCGGGTCCACGCCTCGAACGATCCGTGATCGGACCACACCGTGTGGGAGGAGTAGAGCACATGGTCCTCCTTCTGCGGGCCGCGCAACAGGTGGAACTCGACAAAGCCCGGCACGCTGCGAAGATGCGAGTCGCGGCTGGTCCAGACATGCTCGAACGCCGCCTCCGACCCTGGAGCGACCTTGAAGCGGTTCATTGCGATATACATTCCAATTCCTTCCGCCGTCACGGCGCCATATTAGCATGGTGTGCCTGCCCCGCCCCGGCGAGGCCGCTTTGCGCCGGCAAGCGATTCTACGCTATCCAAACCCCTCACCAGAGCACCATGCCCATGGAAGACGACGACAACTCCCCACCCCGGCCCGACAGCCTGCTGCCCTATGACGCCTGGGCGCAGGAAGCCATGCGCGGCGTCGCCATCCGCGCGCTGGAATTCGCGGGCGCCCAGGGGATGCCGGGCGAGCACCATTTCTACGTGAGCTTCCGCACCGACCAACCCGGCGTCGCGATCCCGAACCGGCTGCGGGCGCAGTATCCGGAAGAGATGACCATCGTGTTGCAGCACCAGTTCTGGGACCTTCGGGTGGACGAGGCCGCCCAATCGTTCAGCGTCGGCCTGTCGTTCGGCGGGGTGGCGAGCACGCTGGTGGTCCCGTTCGCCGCGCTGACCGCGTTCGCCGACCCGCACGCCCAGTTCGGCCTTCGCTTCCGCGCTGCCCCCGCCGAGGCCGCCAACGCCGACGAGCCGGATTTCGAGGAGCCGGCGGCGGAAACGCCCCTGCTTTCCCTGCCGGCGGAGAAGCCCCAGGTCGTGAGCCTGGACGCGTTCCGCAAGCGGAAGGACTGAAACCGGCCGCCAGCGGGCGGCGGCTGCCGGAACCGCTATCCCAGCCGCCCCACCAGCCACTTCACCGCGTCCCATTGCAGGGTGCCGACCTTTTCCGCGGCCACGCCGCCATAGGCGTGTCCGCCCTGGAACGTGACCAGCTTCTCGAACACGCCGTGCGCCCGCAACGCGTCCTGCAACCGGCGGGACTGATCGAACGGCACGACCTCGTCCGTCTCGCCATGGACGATATAGACCGGCGCGCTGTGCGCCGTGACCGCGGGCAACGGCGACGCGCTCAGCAGGGCGGCGCCTGGCGGCGCCTTGGTGCCGAACAGCGCCTCGATCGAGGCGGCGCCATAGAAGCCCATGCCGGGCAGGTCCATCGGGCCGTACTGGTCCACCACCGCCTGCACGTCCGGCCGCTCGCGCGCA
Organism: uncultured Acetobacteraceae bacterium; assembly: GCA_964245075.1. GTDB lineage: Bacteria > Pseudomonadota > Alphaproteobacteria > Acetobacterales > Acetobacteraceae > LMUY01. The sequence goes on along the minus strand of CAXTLC010000020.1, from coordinate 31,417 downwards.
AGCAGCCCGGCTTCGTCGCCCGGCACGATGCGGGGCAGCACGCCCAGGAACACCGCAAGCTGCGCCCCCGCCGAGTCGCCGATGGCGCCGATGTGCCGGCCATCGACGCCGAACTCGGCCGCGTGGGCGCGCAGGAAGCGCACCGCCAGTTGCGCGTCCACCAGCTGCGCCGGCCAGCGCGTGCCCGGCTGCGCCTTGTCGGCCAGACGGTAGTCGATGTTGAACACCACCACGCCCATCGCGGCCATGGCCGCGGCCAGCTCGTCGTAGGCATGGCGGCTGCCTTCCACCCAGCCGCCGCCATGGATCATCACCACGGCCGGACGGCGGCCGCCCCCCGGCAGGTAGAGGTCACCCTGCTCGGCCGGCAGCGGGCCGTACGCGACGTTCGGCCGCCGTGCCGCCGCTTGTGCTTGCGCCACTCCGAACGGGGCCAGCAGGAAGGCGGCGACTAGCAGCAGGCGGGGGAGGGCGATATACGCCGGGGAGCCGAACACGTTCACACTGGACCGGGTCATGCGATTCACCGTCGACCGTCTCGACCACATCGTCGTGAATTGCAAGAACGTCGAAATAACGGCGTCCTGGTTTCAGCGCGTGCTCGGCATGGAGCGGGAGAATTTCGGCGAGGACGGCCGCACCGCGCTGAAGTTCGGCGGCCAGAAGCTGAACCTGCGCCCGCACCACGCGGACCAGCAGGTCTGGGCCACCGGGGCCAACAAGGAGCCAGGGTCGGTGGACGCCTGCTTCATCACGGCCGTCGGGCCGGAGGACGTGGTGCAGCATCTCGGCCAATGCGGGGTGGGCATCGTCGCCGGGCCGGTGGCGAAGGCGGGCGCGCTCGGGCCGATGCAGTCGGTGTATTGCCGGGACCCGGATGGCAACCTGATCGAGATCAGCTCCTATCTGTCCGCTTGAAGACCCGTTCGCCTTCGACCTGCCGCCGGGGCTGATCGCGCAGCGTCCCGCGTGCCCGCGGGAAGCGGCGCGGCTGCTGCACGTGGCGGACACCCTGGCCGACCGCACGGTGGCGGCGCTGCCCCAGTTGCTGGCGCCGGGCGACCTGCTGGTGGCCAACGACACGCGGGTGATCCCAGCGCAATTGACCGCGCACCGCGGGGCGGCGCGGATCGGGCTGACGCTGGATCGCCCGCTGCCGGACGGCACGTGGCACGCGCTGGCGCGCAATGCCCGGCGGCTGCGGCCCGGCGACGTGCTGGGGCTCGACGGGACGGAGATGCGGGCCATCGTGGCGGCACGGGACGAGGGCGACGTGACGCTGCGGTTCGACCGGGACGGCCCGGCCTTCGCCGAAGCGCTGCGCCAGGCCGGATCGCTGGCTTTGCCGCCCTACATCGCCCGCCCGTCCGGCCCGACGGCGGCGGACGCGGCGGACTACCAGACGGTGTTCGCCCGGGAGGAGGGGGCGGTGGCGGCGCCCACGGCCGGATTGCACTTCACGCCGGCGCTGCTGGCCGCGCTGGACGAAGCGGGGGTGCGGCGGACGACGGTGACCCTGCACGTCGGCGCCGGGACCTTCCTGCCGATGCGCGGCGACCCGGACAGCCACCGCATGCATCCGGAGCGCGGCGAGGTGAGCGAGGCGGCTTCTGCGGCGATCCGCGCCGCTGCCGGGCGGGTGGTCGCGGTAGGCACCACGACGCTGCGCCTGCTGGAAAGCGCCGGGGGCGAACCGTTCGCCGGCGAGACGGCGCTGTTCATCCGTCCGGGTTTCCCCTTCCGGGTGGTGGACCGGCTGCTCACCAATTTCCACTTGCCGCGCTCGACGCTGTTCATGCTGGTGTGCGCCTTCGCCGGCACGGACCGGATGCGTGCGGCATACGCCCACGCCATCGCCGCGCAGTACCGGTTCTATTCCTACGGCGACGCGAGCCTGCTGGAACGCGCCTGTCCCTCTCCTTCCGGGAAGGGGCCGGGGTGAAGGCCAGGGGCGAGATGCGATGACTTTTTCCTGGACCCCCGTCGCCACCGACGGCGCCGCCCGCGCGGGCATCCTGCACACCGCGCACGGCGACGTGCCGACCCCCGTGTTCATGCCGGTCGGCACCGCCGGCACGGTGAAGGCGATGACGTCGGATGCGGTCCGCGCCACCGGCGCCCGCATGGTGCTGGGCAACACCTACCACCTCATGCTCCGCCCCGGCGCCGGCCGTGTGGCGGCGCTCGGCGGGCTGCACCGGTTCATGGACTGGCCCGGCCCGGTCCTGACCGATTCCGGCGGGTTCCAGGTCATGTCCCTCGCCGCCCTGCGCCGCATGGACGAGGACGGCGTCACCTTCCGCTCCCACCTGGACGGCACGGCGCACCGGCTGACGCCCGAGGGCTCCACCGCCATCCAGCACCAGTTGGACGCGACCGTGACGATGGCGTTCGACGAGTGCACCCCTTTCCCGGTCACGGAAGCGCAGGCCGAAGCGTCCATGGCGCTGTCCATGCGCTGGGCCGCCCGGTCCCGCGCCGCGTTCGCGCCGCGGCCCGGCTACGGCCAGTTCGGCATCGTGCAGGGCGGCACCTTCCCCCACTTGCGCGCGGCATCCGTGGCGGCGCTGGTGCCGCTCGGCTTCGAGGGGCTGGCGATCGGCGGCCTGGCGGTGGGCGAGGGCCAGGACGCGATGTTCGGCGTGCTGGACGCGGTGGCTCCCCTGCTGCCCGCGGACCGGCCGCGCTACCTGATGGGGGTGGGCACGCCGGACGACCTGCTGGGCGCGGTGGCGCGCGGGGTGGACATGTTCGACTGCGTGATGCCCACCCGGGCCGGGCGCACCGCCCGCGCCTACACGGGCGGCGGCGTGCTGAACCTGCGCAATGCCCGGCATGCCGGAGACCCGTCCGCGCTGGACCCGGCCTGTTCCTGCCTGGCCTGCACCCGCCACAGCCGGGCCTACCTCCACCACCTGTTCCGCAGCGCGGAGATGCTGGGGCCGATGCTGCTGACCGCGCACAACCTGACCTACTACGCCGGGTTGATGGCCGGGATGCGCGAGGCGATCGCCGCCGGCTGCCTGGCCGAGCACGCCGCCGCGGTGCGGGCGGGATGGAATGCGGACGCGGCGAACCACATCTCTCCGGCATGAGCGAGACAGAAAACCCCTACGGCGGGCTGACCCAGCTTGGCCGCCCCACCGTGGCGCCGGCCTCGCCCGGGGAAGCCAGGCTGGAGCGCGTGCCCAGCCCGCACGGGGGGAAGGACTACGTCGTGCGGTTCACCGCGCCGGAGTTCACCTCGCTCTGCCCGCTGACCGGGCAGCCGGATTTTGCCCACGTCGTCATCGACTACATCCCCGGCGAATGGCTGGTGGAGAGCAAGTCGCTCAAGCTGTTCCTGGGCAGCTTCCGCAACCACGGGTCGTTCCATGAGGCGTGCACCATGGAGGTGGCAGACCGGCTGGTGCAGTTGCTGACGCCGCGCTGGCTGCGGATCGGCGCGTACTGGTTTCCGCGCGGCGGCATTCCGATCGACGTGTTCTGGCAAACCGGCGCGCCGCCGCCCGCCGCCTGGGTGCCGGATCAGGGTGTCGCGCCTTACCGCGGCCGCGGCTGAATCGAATTGCCTTGAGCAACGATCGCCGCTAGCGTTTTGCTGGGGGAGAACCAGCAAATGGACCTGTCAGCCGCGGACCGCGCTGTTGCCGATGCGTACCGTGCGAGGCTGGAAGACCTGGACCCTGGTGACCCGCGGCTGTTCCAGGCGGATGCGATCTGGCCGTACTTCGAGCGGCTGCGCAGGGAAGCGCCGGTTCATTACAGCCGCGGCGGCCAGTTCGGGCCGTACTGGTCCATCACCCGCTACAAGGACATCCTGCAAGTCGAGACGAACACCGAAGCGTTCTCCTCCGATGCCCATCTGGGCGGCATCACGCTGCGCGACCAGCTTGCCGACTTCACCATGCCGATGTTCATCGCGGTGGACCCGCCGAAGCATGACGGCCAGCGGGCCGCCGTCAGCCCCATGTTCACCCCCGATAACCTCTTCAAGCTGGAAAGCAGCATCCGCGGCCGGGCCGCCGCCGTGCTGGACGGGCTGCCGGTGGGAGAGACCTTCGACTGGGTGGACCGCGTCTCCATCGAGCTGACGACGCAGATGCTGGCCATCCTGTTCGACTTCCCATGGGAGGACCGCCGCAAGCTGACCCGGTGGTCCGACGTCGCCACCGCCAACATAAACTCCGGCATCATCGAATCGGAGCAGGCGCGCCAGGCGGAGCTGCTGCAATGCTTGGCGGCGTTCACCGCGCTGTGGAACCAGCGGGTCAACGCGCCGCCCCGGGCGGACCTGATCTCCATGCTGGCCCATGCGCCGTCCACGCGGGCGATGCCGCCGATGGAGCTGCTCGGCAACATCGTCCTGCTGATCGTCGGCGGCAACGACACCACGCGAAACTCCATGACGGGCGGGGTGCTCGCGCTGAACCAGAACCCCGGCGAGTATGCCAAGCTGCGCGCCAACCAGGGCCTGGTCGCCTCCGCCGTGCCGGAGATCATCCGCTGGCAAACGCCGCTGGCCCACATGCGCCGCACGGCGACGCGGGACATCGAATTCGGCGGCCAGCAGATCCGCAAGGGCGACCGGGTGGTGATGTGGTACGTGTCGGGCAACCGGGACGAGGACGCGATCGAGGACGCGAACCGCTTCATCATCGACCGCGCCCGGCCGAAGAAGCACCTCTCGTTCGGCTTCGGCATCCACCGCTGCGTCGGCGAGCGGCTGGCGGAGATGCAACTGCGCATCGTGTGGGAGGAGATCCTGAAGCGGTTCGACTTCATCGAGGTGGTGGGCGAGCCGCGCCGGGTGCTGTCTTGCTTCGTGAAGGGCTACGAGTCGCTGCCGGTGCGGATCACGGCGCGGGCCTGACTGCACTCGCACCGTCGAGCGGGCGTCGTTCGCTGAGCAACAACAAGTGGCTCTGCTGCGGCGAGGGTGCCTTGCATGTCTCCCGCTGTTGTACAGGTTGCGGTTCCTGCAAGGCCTATCCGGCGGGTTCATCATCCCCTGTCTCTGGATCGTCGGGCTGCGGGTGCTGGCGCCTCCGATCCGTCTCTACGGGCTTGCGGCGTACGCCTTGTCCGCGACGTCCGCGCCGAACTTGGCAACGACCTTGACGGCGCTGTGGGAGGACGTCGTGTACTGGCCCTTCGTGTTCTACGAGGCCCTTCCGCTCTGTGCCTTGGCCACGGCCTTGATCTGGTACGGCGTGGAGCAGGACCCGCCGCAGTATCAGCGGTTCAAGCAGTTTGATCTTCCCGGCGCCATCCTGTTCGTGATCGGCTTCGGCGCGTTCACGACGTTGCTCGAACAGGGAGACCGCGACGACTGGTTCAACTCGCAGTTGATCTGCGTGCTGGCGTTGGTCGGCGTCGTGGCGATCCCGCTCTTCATCCTGAACGAGTTCAAGCAGCCGTCACCGCTGTTTGGCGTCACCCTGCTGAAGCGGCGGAACATCGCCTACTCGCTGATCGCGTTGTCCACCTTCCTTCTGCTCAGCCTGTCGGCCTCGACGCTGCCGACCGCATTCCTGCAGGACGTGGCCGGGTTCCGTCCGGCCCAGGCCTACGTCGCGACGATCGGGATCGCGCTGGCGCCGCTGGTGATGCGGCCGTTGACGGCGGTCCTGCTCAACTACGAGGACGTCGACGCCCGCGTGGTGAGCTTCGTGGGCATGGCATGCATCCTGGCGGCGTGCATCGGCAACGTGTACCTGACGAGCGTCTGGCAGGGCGGCGGCTTCCTGCTGTGGGAAGCGCCTCAGGCGATCGGGCAGTCCTTCATCGTCATGCTCCTACTGATGATGGCGACCAACGCGGTCAAGAAGCCGGAAGAAGGTCCCCTGGCGTCCGCGCTGGTGAATTCCTGCCGCGCCCTGGCAGAGCCGGTCGGCGTGCGGACGACGCCAAGCCGGGATGACGCTGCCGCCAGGTCATGACTCCCCCGCCTTCACCCGCCACGTGCCGGCCGCGTACTCCGCGATGGTGCGGTCGCTGCTGAACCAGCCCGTATGCGCCGTGTTCAGCACCGCCGAGCGCCACCAGGCGTCCGGAGTGCGCCATTTCGCGTCCACCGCTTCCTGCGCCCGGTCGTAGCTGGCGAAGTCCGCGCAGACGAAGAACGGGTCCTCGTGTTCCAGCCGGTTGGCGAGGCCGGCGTAGCGCCCCGGCTCCTCCGGGCTGAACACGCCGCTGCGCAAGGCGCCCACCACGTCCGCCAGCGCCGGGCAGTCCCGCACGACCGCGCTTGCATCCAGGCCCTGCGCGGCCCGGCGCGCTTCCACCTCCTCCGCCGTCATGCCGAAGATGAACATGTTGTCCGCCCCGACGCGGTCGCGGATCTCCACGTTGGCGCCGTCCAGGGTGCCGACCGTCAGCGCGCCGTTCAGGGCGAACTTCATGTTGCCGGTGCCGCTCGCCTCCATGCCGGCGGTGCTGATCTGCTCCGACAGGTCGGAAGCGGGAATCAGCAGCTCGGCCAGGCTCACGTTGTAGTTCGGCATGAACACGACTTGCAGCAGGCCGCGCACCGTCGGGTCCCCGTTCACCACCCGCGCCACGTCGTGCACCAGCCGGATGATCTGCTTGGCCAGCGTGTAGGATGGCGCCGCCTTGCCGGCGAGGATCTTCACCCGCGGGCGCCAATCCCGCGTCGGCTGCGCGCGGATGGCGTTGTACTGGCTGATGGCATGCAGCACGTTCAGCAGTTGCCGCTTGTACTCGTGAATCCGCTTGATCTGCACGTCGAACAGCGCGCCCGGGTCCACCGTGACGCCGAGCTGCGCCGCGATCAGCCGGACCAGCGCCTCCTTGCACGGCTTCCGCTGGGCGGCGAACGCGGCGCGGAACCCCGGGTCCTCGGCGTAGGGCGCCAGGCTGGCCAGCAGCTCCGGCTCGTGCAGGACGCGCTCGCCCAGCGTGTCCACCAGCAGGCTGGTCAGCCCCGGGTTGGCGTTGTGCAGCCAGCGGCGGAAGGTGATGCCGTTGGTTCGGTTGACGATGCGTCCGCCGACTGCCGCGTCCAGGTCGCGGAAGATGGTGCGGCGCATCAGGTCCGTGTGCAGGGCGGACACGCCGTTCACGCTGTGGCTGCCCAGGAAGGCCAGATGGCCCATGCGGACCCGGCGGCCATGGCCCTCGTCCACCAGGCTCAGCGCGGCCAGCAGCCGGTCGTCCGCTCCCGCGGCGCGTTGCGCGTCCAGGTGGCGGGCGTTCAGCAGGTAGATGATCTGCATGTGCCGGGGCAGCAGCCGCTCCAGCAGCAGCACCGGCCACATCTCCAGCGCCTCGGGCAGCAGGGTGTGGTTGGTGTAGCTGACGCTCCCCTGGGTGATGGCCCAGGCCTCGTCCCATTCCAGGCCATGCACGTCCATCAGCAGACGCATCAGCTCGGCGATGCCGATGGCCGGGTGGGTGTCGTTCAACTGGATGGCGACGTGCTCATGCAGCCGGCGCACCGTGTCGTGCTCCACCAGCTCGCGGCGCAGCATGTCCTGCAAGCTGGCGGAGGCGAAGAAGTACTCCTGCCGCAGCCGCAGCTCCTGGCCGGCGGAGCTGTCGTCGCCGGGGTACAGCACCCGGCTGATCGCTTCCGCCCGCACCCGGCCGGTCATGGCGCCCACGTGGTCGCCGCGGTTGAACGCATCCAGCAGCATCGGGTCGGCGGCGCGGGCGGACCACAGGCGCAGGGTGTTGGCGTGCTGGCCGCCGAAGCCGATCATGGGCGTGTCGAAGGCGACGGCGAACAGCGTTTCCGCCGGGTTCCAGGCGTAGGCGGTGCGGCCGCCCTCGGTCGTGGCGGACACGCCGCCGCCGAACGTCACGCGATAGGACAGCTCCGGCCGCTGGAACTCCCACGGGTTGCCGGCGGACAGCCAGTCCTCCGGCTGCTCGCGCTGCCAGCCGTCCACGATCGTCTGGCGGAACAGCCCGTGGTCGTAGCGGATGCCATAGCCGAAGGCCGGGATGCCGAGCGTGGCCATGCTGTCCATGAAGCATGCGGCCAGCCGGCCTAGCCCGCCATTGCCGAGTGCTGCGTCCGGCTCCAGGGTGCGGAGGTGGTCCAGGTCGATGCCTTCGCGCTCCAGCGCGGCGCGCAGGGTGCCGATCATGCCGAGGTTGCTGGCAGCGTCGAACAGCAGCCGGCCGATCAGGAACTCCAGCGAGAAATACAGCACGCGCTTGGCGCCGCGGGTGCGGGCGCGGTGGGCGCTGGACGTCCAGGTGTCCACCACGCGGTCCCGCACCGCGAGGGCGGCGGCGGCGTACCAGTCGTGCTGGCTGGCGCGGTTGGGCGTTTTGCCGATGCTGTAGAGCAGCTTGGCGGTGATGATGTCATGCAGCGTGTCCACGGAGGTGTCCGCAGCGGTGGGCTCGACTGGCATGTCCATGGCAGAGGCTCCGGGTGGTGTCCGACAGTGTATGGCACATTCGGCCAGCCGGTCAGGCCACCTACCCCACCGCGCGGCGCAACCGGGTGATTTCAAGCGACTGGATACGTACCGTTCCCGTGTTGTCTAGCAGGAACCGGTCGGGGATGTCCGTGAAGAAATGCAGGAAAGTGCCCGACATTTCCCCGCCGAAGCCCAGCAGCTCGAGCGTGCAGCGGTCGAAGACGATATGCAGGTCAACCTCCCGCGTGCCCGGCAGGCGCGCGGCGGAGAACTTGTCGGTGAAGAAGCGCTGCCGCAAGCCGCGCGTGCCGCTGCGGTCCACGAAAAGCTGGGAGGCTTTCTGGTCGAAGCCGACATCGAGGCTCTCGCCGGCAGCGTTGGCGAAGCGCAGGGTGGCGATGGCGTCCGTGTCCAGGGAAAGCCGCACCCGCAGCTCGACCGCGCCGCCCGGCGGCAAAAGGGCGCCAGGCGGCCGGCCGGGCTCCGCCGGCTGCACGACGATCGCCTCGCCGCGCACCGGGTCGAGCGGCGGGAACGCCTGCACCAGCCGTAGCCCGTCGGCGGCCCGGCGCAGCGACAGCAGGCGGGGCAGGGACATCACGCCGCGCCAGTCGGCGGTCGGCAGGTCGTCGCAGTACTGCCAGTTGCCGGCCCAGGCGATGGCGACGGGACTGGCGCCAGGGGCATCGGCGAAGGTCTGCAAGGCGTAGAAGTCCTTGCCGAAATCCACGAAGCGGGCGGCGGTGTCGTCCGGGGTGAAGCGCTGGCCGTCGAACTCCCCGGCGAAGTACTGCACCGCGCCTCCGCCCTGCGGCGCGCCCGGGCCGATCGAGACGAACAGCACCCACTTGGCGCCGCCGCCCTTGACCGGGATCTCCACCAGGCCCGGACACTCGTAGTCGATGCCCAGCACGCCCGCTTCCCCGAAGCTGCCGGTCTGCACCCAGTGCTTGAGGTCCGCCGAGGCGTAGAACAGGACCCGGTGCTCGCGCGCCGCGGCCAGCACCATGATCCACTGGCTGGTTGGCGCGTGCCACAACACCTTCGGGTCACGGAAGGAGCTGGTGCCGCGGTCCAGCACGGGGTTGCCGCCGTAGGCCGTGAAGCTGCGGCCGCGATCGGCGCTGTAGGCGATCTCCTGGCGCTGGTGGGCGGGGTCCGCGCGCGTGTAGATGGCGACCAGGCCCCCCGGCTCGGCGGCGCCGTCCCCGGCTGCGAACAGGCCGCTCGTGTTCGCCGCGTCGAACACCGCGCTGCCGCTGAACGGCTGCCCGGCGTGCGTGGGGAACAGCGCGTTCGGCAGCGTGCGCCAGTGCAGCAAGTCTGCGCTGACCGCATGGCCCCAGTGCACTTGGCCGGAGCGCACGTCGAACGGGTTGTACTGGTAGAACAGGTGCCACTCGCCGCCGTGGAAGATCAGCCCGTTGGGATCGTTCATGAAGCCGGTTTGCGGGCTGTGGTGCACGACCGGCCGGTAGCGCTCGG
>CAXTLC010000020.1:0-21436 GCA_964245075.1 uncultured Acetobacteraceae bacterium | reverse complement strand
GCCGGGTCACCAAGCGCCGGGCCGGCCAGCGCCGCCGCGGCGGCGGCGAGGCCCAGCGACCGGCGGGTCAGGCCGTGGCGGCGCCGCTCGTCCTGCACGGTTCCCATGTGCCAGCAATCCGTCCGTGGGCGGAAGCGGCCGTATCAGGTATCGGCGGCGGCGAACAGGGTGCCCGCACGGTGGCACTCCTTTAACGGGGAACGGCGCACTATATCGCTCTGCGGACACGGAGTGGACCCATGACACGCCTGAAGCTTCCCATCGCTGCCGCCCTTGCCGCCGCCCTGGCGCTGGCGCCGGGCCTGGCCGTCGCGCGCGTAGGCGGCGGCTCGTCCTTCGGCAGCCGCGGCGGCAACACGTTCAGCGCGCCGCCTTCCACCGCGACCGCGCCCTTCGCCGCCCCAATGCAGCGCAGCTTCACGCCCCGGTCCGAGCCGTCCCTCGGCGCGCCGTCCCCAGGCTTCTCGCCCGGCTACGGTTACCGCGGCGGGCGCAGCGCGTTCACCTCCGGCCTGCTCGGCGGGCTGGTCGGGGCGGGGATCGGCGGCATGCTGTTCGGCCATGGGATGTTCGGCGGCATTGACGGCGGCGGCAGCATCATCGGCCTGCTGATCCAGTTGGCGCTGCTCTTCTTCGTCGGCCGCTGGCTGTTCCGCTTGGTGATGGCCCGGCAGCCGATGTTCGCCGGGGGCGTGCGCGGCGGCGGCGGCGGCGCTGGCCCTGGCACCGGCGCGCGGCCGGCCTTGTTCGGCGGCGGCGCGAAGGCGGCACAGCGCCCGCTCGACATCTCGCCGGCCGATTACGGCGCGTTCGAGCAGTTGCTGAAGGCGATGCAGGCGGCTTGGAGCGCCGAGGACCTGAGCGGCCTGCGCGCGGTCGCCACGCCGGAGATGGCCGGCTATTTCGGCGAGCAGATGGCGGAGCTGCGCAGCCGTGGCCTGCATAACCGCGTCAGCAACGTGCAACTGGAGCGGGGCGACCTGTCGCAGTCCTGGTCCGAGGGCTCGCGCGAGTATGCCACGGTGGCGATGCGCTTCTCCATGATCGACGTCACGGAGGACGCGGCGGGCCGCATCGTGGACGGCAGCCCCAACGAGCGGCAGACCGCCACGGAGGTATGGACCTTCGTGCGCAGCCCGGGCGGGCGCTGGATCCTGTCTGCGATCCAGCAGACGCGGTGAGGGGCTTGTGGCGTCGGGCTCCTGGTCCTGGCGTCCACGCCGCCAGGATGCGTGAGGGCTGGAAGGTCATACTGGCTCCAACGGCCGGTGAGGCATACACGGCAACTCGACCTGGACGGAGTCGCCGGGCCTCACCTGACCGCTCGCCAGGACGATGCTCATGATGCCAGCCTTGCGGATCAACCCGCCGTGTTCGTCGCGGCCCAAGACGGCGGCCAGCAGGCCAGGCTGGTAGCCGTCTAGCTGCTTGCAAGGGTTCCGCAGACCCGTCACTTGCACCACTGCCTCTGACCCGAGTTTCAGCAGAGCACCACTCGGCAAGCCGAGTAAGTCGATGCCTCGCGTGGTGACGTTCTCGCCCAGCACCCCTGGGGACACGCGGAAGCCGGCGGCAGCCAACTCGTCGTGCAGTTCGCCATGTATCAGGTGTACCTGGCGCAGATTAGGCTGCGTCGGGTCTCGCGACACGCGCGAGCGATGTTTGACAGTTACCCCCGCATGCGCGTCGTTCTCCACGCCCAACCCGGCCAGGAGGTGGATGGCATCGTGCACGGTCTTGCTAAACTCGTGCGTCAGGTCACGACTTACGGCCATGACGATGCCGATTAGATGGGACTCGTCCATGTCGTTCTGGCCTTTCGTAACCCCCGTGTCGCACCCAGCTTGCCGCTTTCCAGCGCCATTCTGGTAGGAGGTGCTGCGCTCGTCCGGAGGAGGCCAACGGGATGCCTGGCCACGACGGATGGCAGGGGCGCAGGTGCTGCTCACCCCCCGATGTCGCGCCGGCAGAACCCGCCATCCCACTGCACCGCGTCCACCGCCCTGTAGGCAGCCACCCGCGCGGTCGCCGGGTCGGGACCGGTGCCGCAGATCGTCAGCACCCGCCCGCCAGCCGCAACCAACTGCGCCCCCCGCAACGCCGTGCCGGCATGGAACACCAGCGCGCCCGGCACCGCCGCGGCACGGTCCAGCCCGGCGATCACCCCGCCCCCCTCCGGCGCGTCCGGGTAGCCGCGCGCCGCCATCACCACGGCGCAACTGAAATCGGCGCGGAAACGCAGGTCGAACGCCGATAGCTCCCCCTCGCAGGCCGCCAGCAGCGCGGGCAGCAGGTCGCTTTGCAGCCGGGCCATCAGCGCCTGGCATTCCGGATCGCCGAAGCGGACGTTGAACTCGATCAGCGCGGCGCCGGACTCCGTCAGCATCAGCCCGGCGAACAGCACGCCGCGGAACGGGGTGCCGCGCCGGGCCATCTCGGCCAGGGCGGGGCGGATGATGCGGTCCATCGCAGGCGCCGGGTCGAAGCCGGGCGCGGGGGAGATGGCGCCCATGCCGCCGGTGTTCGGCCCCTTGTCGCCGTCGCCCACCCGCTTGTGGTCCCGCGCGGTGCCGAGGAACACGGCGTCGGCGCCATCGCACAGCGCGAACAAGCTGACCTCCTCGCCGTGCAGGCACTCCTCCACGATGATGGGGCCGAGTGCTGCCAAGCGGTCGATCGCCGCGTCCGCCTCGGCTTCTGTCTGTGCCACCACCACGCCCTTGCCTGCGGCAAGGCCGTCCGCCTTGATCACGACCGGGACGCCGCGGCGTCCGGCAAAGTCGCGCGCCGCGGCCGCGTCCGTGAAGCGCTCCCAGCGGGCGGTCGGGATGCCGGCGGCCTCGGCGACCTCCTTGGCGAAGGCCTTGCTGCCTTCCAACTGCGCGGCCGCGGCGGAAGGGCCGCAGCAGGCGATCCCCGCCGCCGCCATCGCGTCCGCCAGGCCGGCCACCAGCGGCGCTTCCGGGCCGGGGACCACCAGGTCCACCCCGTTGTCCCGCGCGAAAGCGGTCAGGCCGGGGATGTCGGTGGCAGCGACCGGCGCCAGCTCGGCCAGCGCCGCGATGCCGGGGTTGCCCGGCGCCACCCACAGCTTCGTCAGCAGCGGCGAAGCGGCCAGCGCCCAAGCCAGCGCGTGCTCCCGCCCTCCCGACCCGACCAGCAGAACACGCATGGGGCGACCCTCCTTGGACCGGCCGGGTGCGTAGCATAGCTTGCCCGCATGGACACGCTGCCCCCCTCCAACGTTCCCGAATACTCCGTCAGCGAGATCGCCGGCGCGGTGAAGCGCACCCTGGAAGGCGCGTTCGGGCGGGTGCGGGTGCGGGGCGAGCTGAGCGAGGTCAAGCGCTACAGTTCCGGCCACACCTACCTTTGCCTGAAGGACGAGGGCGGCACGCTGCGCGGCATCGTCTGGAAAACCGCCGCGCGCACCGTCGGGTTGAAGCCGGAAGACGGGGTGGAGGTGATCGCCACCGGCCGCATCTCCGCCTGGGGCGACAAGAGCCAATACCAGTTGATCATCGAGACGCTGGAATACGCCGGCGCCGGGGCGATGCTGGCGCGGATCGACGCACTGCGGGTGCGCCTGGCCGCCGAGGGCCTGTTCGAGCGGCGGCGGCCCTTGCCGTTCCTCCCCGGCGTCATCGGCGTGGTGACGTCGGCGCAGGGCGCGGTGCTGCATGACATCCAGACCACCGTGGCGCGCCGGTTCCCCAGGCCGATCCTGCTGTGGCCGGTGCCGGTGCAGGGGGAAGGCGCCGCCGAGCGCATCGCCGCCGCCATCGCCGGGTTCTCCGGGCTGCCGCGCGACGGGGTGGCGCGGCCGGACGTGTTGATCGTTGCGCGGGGCGGCGGCAGCCTGGAGGACCTGATGGCGTTCAACGACGAGGCCGTGGTGCGCGCCGCCGCCGCCTGCGCCATCCCGCTCATCGCGGCGGTCGGGCACGAGACGGACCACACGCTGATCGACCTGGCCGCCGACCGCCGCGCGCCCACGCCCACGGCGGCGGCGGAAATGGCGGTCCCGGTGCGGCTGGAGCTGCTGGCCGACCTGCTGACGCGGGACGGCCGCATGGCCGCCGCCGTGGCCCGCCTGGGGGCGGAGCGGCGGCTGCGCGTGTCCGGCCTGGCAGCCCGCCTGCCGGACGTGGCAAGCCTCGCCGGCGCCGCGCGGCAGCGGTTGGATGACCGGGGGCACCGCCTGGCGCTGGCGCTGCCCAACCTCCTGGCGGCGCGGCGGTCGGCCCTGGTCGCGGCGGAGCGCGCGCTGCCGGACGCCCCGGCGTTGCTGCGCAGCGCTGCGCAGGCCGTGGCGGACCGTGCCGCCCGGCTGCGGCTCGGCCTGCCCGCGCTGCTGGCTTCGCGGCGAACGGCGCTCCATGCGGCAGAGCGGCACATCCCGCCTGCCGCCGGCCTCCTCGCCGCGGCGCGGCACCGCATGGCAGTGGCGGCGGCCGGCTTGCCCGCTGCGCTGCGCCACGCGGTGCAGCGGCACCGGATCGAGGCGGGCGGCACGCTGCCCCGGCTGAGCGACGCGCCGGTGCGTGCGCGGCTGCGGGAAGAATCGGCGCGCCTGGCCGGGCTGATCGGGCGGTTGGAAGCGGCTGACCCCAGAGCGGTGCTGGCGCGCGGCTACGCCCTGGTGACCGACGCAGCCGGGCGTCCCGTCACCAGCGCCAAAGCCGTCGGCGCTTCTGCGCGGCTGCGGCTTGAGTTCGCGGATGGCGCCGTGACCGTGCAGAAGACGTCGGAAACGGCCAGAAAACGCCAAGGCGCTCTGCCATTTTAGGTTCGCGAGGGCGGGAACGTGAATTCACCGCGTTCTGGAGAACTCACGCCAAAGTCCTGACGAACCCGGAATGAATCGGTTCTGTAACGTCGCGTTGTTGCAACGTTGTCTTAGTAGATGAACTTACCTGCGCGTTTGTAGTCTTCCATTTATAACTTATTATCTTGCCCTGCTCACGGGTTCGTGTGATGAGCGGGGCATGAGCAACACACCTTTCCCCATCGGCGGCTATTTCTACGACCCTGCTTCCGGCAACGCGACGGCCGAGGCGCAGTTCGAGAATCAAGCCGCCAGTTGGATCCAGTTGATGGGTACCACGCCAGCTTTCACCGACCATTACGTGGATCAGAACCAGCCAATCAGCTCCTGGGTCAGCAACGCCGGCTATGAGGCGTATTCGTCCCAGGAAGCGCCGCAAGCAGATATCGGCACCCCGGTCATCGCTCTCCCGATGGCATCCAACTCCAGCAGCATGACGCAGGATCAGCAGTATCAGGCCTTCGCGTCGGGCCAGTACGACAGTGTCATCCAGGGCATCGTGCAGCAATGGGCTTCCCACGGCTACAGCACGCAGTATTACCGGCCAGGCTGGGAGATGAACTTGCCGTCCTCGCCGTCCTATGCCGGCTCGGACAGCCAGACCCAGTCCGATTGGGTCGCCGCGTTCCAGCATATCTCCAGCGTGCTGCACCAGGCCGGGCAGGCCGACGGCGTGAACGTCAAGGTCGTCTGGAACCCAAACATCAGCAATTACGACACGATCGGCGTAATCAAGAACCTGTATCCGGGCAACAGTTCGGTCGACATCATCGGCGCGGACAACTACGCGGACGCCTATCCGTACAACCCGCTCTATGACTGGGACAAGAACAACGGAACGATTGACAGCAGCCTTTCCCAGTGGCTTTCCGACCCGGTCAACCTCGTCCATTACTGGAACTACCCGGCTGCCACGCCCTACTCGCTCGACGGCAGCGGCGGCAAGCTGCTGGATCTGCAAACCCTGCTCGCCTTCGCGAAGGCCCAGGGCAAGCCGTTCGCCATACCGGAAACCAGCGCGGGCAATTCCAACGGCGGCCACGACGTCTCGGACGACGCCGCCTTCCCGCAATGGCTGGCGCAGACGCTGGCGGCGTCAGGCGACCAGATCGCCTTCGTGAACACCTGGGACGCCAACGCGGGCGGCAACTACGACTTCTCCAGTTCCACGGCGAACAAGCCGGGCGAGGCGGCGGCCTGGGCGCAGTATTTCGGCGCGCAACCGACAGCGACCACGTCCACGTCCAGCACGTCCACGTCCAGCACGTCGACCACGTCCAGCACGTCGACCACGTCCAGCACGTCGACTCCGGCTGTGCCCGCCACCGTCACGATCGGGTCCGGCAGCGACACGCTGGCCTTGGCCATGTCGGAGGATGCCTGGCAGGGGGACGCGCAGTTCAGCGTCACCGTGGACGGTACGCAGATCGGCGGGACGCAGACCGTGACCGCCTCCCACGGCGCGGGGCAGTCGCAAGCCTTCGACGTCGAAGGCAGCTTCTCCGGCGGCCCGCACAACGTCACCGTTGCCTTCCTCAACGACGCGTACGGCGGAACCGCGTCCACCGACCGCAACGTGTACGTGAACAGCGCCACGATCGACGGCACGGCGGTGCCGAACAGCGCGCTCACCATCGATAGCGGCAGCGGCAGCTTCAGCTTCACCGGGCCTGCCGCCGCCACGACGAGCACCGCCACGACAAGCACCGCCACGACGAGCACCGCCCCGTCGTCCGGCAGCGACGTGCTCGACCTGAAGATGGCCGAGGACTCCTGGCAGGGGGACGCGCAGTACACCATCAGCGTGGACGGCACGCAGGTCGGCGGCGTGCGGACGGCGACCGCTTCCCAAGCGTCCGGCGCCACGCAGGACGTGTCACTGAGCGGCAGTTGGGGGTCGGGCGCGCATCAGGTCGCGGTCTCGTTCCTGAACGACGCCTATGGCGGCTCGGCCTCGACGGACCGCAACCTTTACGTGGACAGCCTCACCTATGACGGTGCGGCGAGCACGCCGGCCAGCGCGGAGTTGCAGACCACCAGCACGGACACCTTCAGCACGCCCAGCGTCGCCGGGCTGACGTTGCTGCTGGCGGAGGACGCCTACCAGGGTGATGCGCAGTATTCGGTGTCCCTGGACGGCAAGCAGGTGATCGGGACGGGCACTGCGACGGCGCTCAACTCGCTGGGGCAGACGCAGGCGGTGAATGTGGCTTCCACGCTTTCCCCTGGCACGCACGACCTCGCCGTGACGTTCCTGAACGATCTGTATGCCGGGACGGCATCGACCGACCGCAACTTGTACGTGAAGGGAGTCGAGTTGAACGGCGCTCCCGTGTCCGGCGGTTCGGCCACCCTGTTCAGCGCGGGCACCGACCACTTCTCGGTCACTGTTCCCTCAAGCTGACGGCTTCTCCTCCGTGGCCCCGTCTCTCCCCAGCGGAGAGGCGGGGCCATGGAGGGTGTCTTGCCTGAAGCTTGCAGGCTGATATCGTTGCGGACCAACAGAAACGGACTGCATTCGATGCGCCGCCTCGCGATGCCCGCCGCCTTGCTCTGCGTCACGGCCAACGTGGCAGCCAACGTGGCAGCCCTGGCGGCCGAACCGGCGCCGGTGGCGTTCCAGACCCACGCGTCGTTCTTCTCGGCGGAGACCCGTCAACCCAAGCCCATCGACCCGCAGGTGTTCGTGCAGGACGGCGCCGCGGCGCCCGGCATCGGGCCGCAGGGCATCCACCACGTGTCAGGCGTGCGGCCAGCCTTGATCGGGAGCGACCCGCCGGGCACCCATCTGGTCAACGCCCAGAACAAGCCGCTGAACTTCACCCTGGGCCAGTGGCTCGGCGCGGGCGGCGACGTGACCCTCACCGGCAGCACCGTCGCCGCGACCTTCCACGGCCTGCGCTCGAACGCGCACTACAGCCTGTTCGAGAACCATTTCGACCAGTCGCCAGCCGGGTTCACGCCGTTGGACGGCAAAGGCGTGGCGAACGGGTTCAAGACAAACGCGAGGGGCGAGGCGGCGGTGACCGTGACGGCTCCCGCGCCGCTGACCCGCGACAACGCGGTGCTGGTGATCCTGGATGACGACGGAGAGGGCCACGGCGCCAGCCGGGGGGAGGTCGGCATCTCGGCGCAGCACCAGTTGATCGCGCGCCCGCCGGGTTAGGCAACGCTACTCGGCAGGCGCGCTGGCGGCTTCGGGCAGTTCGGCGCTGCGGCGGCGGAACAGCCGCCGGGCCAGCCCGGAAAGGTCGTCCATCACGGTGTAGAAGCTCGGCACGAACACCAGGCTCAGCAGCGTGCTGACGATCAGGCCGCCGATCACGCCGATCGCCATCGGCGCGCGGAACTCGCCGCCGTCGCCGATGCCCAAGGCGGACGGCACCATCCCGGCGACCATCGCCACCGTGGTCATCACGATCGGCCGGGCGCGCTTGCTGCCCGCTTCCGTGATCGCTTGACGGCGTGGAACGCCCGCGGCGCGCGCTTCGATGGCGAAATCCACCAGCATGATGGCGTTCTTGGTCACGATGCCGATCAGCATCAGCACCCCGATCACCACCGGCATGCTCAGCGGCTGCCCGGTGATCAGCAGCGCCAGGATCACGCCGCCGATCGACAGCGGCAGGGAAAGCAGGATCGTCACCGGCTGGAACACGTCGCCGAACAGCAGCACCAGCACCGCCATGACCAGCAGCAGCCCGGCGCCCATGGCGGTCGCGAAGCCCTCGAACACTTCGCCCATGATCTCCGCGTCGCCGCCGCTCTGCACCCGCACGCCGGCCGGCAGGGCGCGCGCTTCCGGCAGGGCGTACACCGCGGCCAGCGCCGCACCCAGCGCCTTGCCCCGCGCCAGGTCGGCCCCGACTAGCACCCGGCGCACCCGGTCATACCGCTCGATGGAGGACGGGCCGGCGCCGAAGCCGAGATCGGCCACGGCGGCGAGCGGCACGGTGAGCCCGTCATTGCCGGGCACGGGCAGCACCTCCAGCGCCGCCAGGCTGGTGCGGGCCGCCGGGTCGAGCTGCACGCGGATGGGGATCAGCCGGTCGCCGTCGCGGAACTTGGCCAGGTTGGCGGGAATGTCGCCGATGGTGCCGATCCGCACGGCGTCCGCGATCGCTTCCGTGGACACGCCGAGCCGGCTCGCCTCGTCGTTGCGCGGCACCACGCGGATTTCCGGGCGGTCCACCCCGGCGGAGGCCGCCACGTCCCGGAAGCCCGGCAGGCGGCGCATCGCGCCTTCCAACCCCGCCACGGCACGGTTCAGCGCCACTGGCTCGTCCCCCAGGACGGTGACCGACAGCTCCCGCTCGCCACGGTCGTTCACCAGCCAGCCGTGCAGGTCGGGGATGGTGGCCAGATGGCGGGACAGCGCTTCCTCGATCGCCTTCTGGCTGCGGGCGCGGTCCGACTTGGGCACCAGCGTCGCCACCAGGGAAGCGGTGCGGATGGAAGCGCCGGCGCCGGTGGGGGTGGCGCCGCCCACCACGAACACGGTCCTCACCCCGGTTTCCGTCAGGAACTGCTTGGCGATGGTGTCTGTCTTGGCCCGCGTCTCGGCCAGGGTGGCGCCCGGCGGCAGCTCCAGCGACATGACGATGCGGCTGTCGTCCTGCGGCGGGATGAACCCGGTCGGCAGCAAGGTGGTGGACCACAGGGACAGCGCGAACAATCCCAAGCCCGCCACCAGGGTCAGGTAGGGCCGCGCCAGGGTCATCCGCAGCAGGCGCCCGTAGCCCCGCATCAGCGGTCCGTCCCGCACAACCGTTTCCGGGTGCGGGCGCAGGAAGTAGGCGGCCATCACCGGCGTCACCAGCCGGGCAACCAGCAGGCTGACCAGCACGGCGGCGGCGACCGTCAGGCCGAACTGCTTGAAATACTGCCCGGCGATGCCGCCCATGAAGCTGACCGGCGCGAACACCGCCACGATCGTGAGCGTGATCGCCACCACCGCCAGCCCGATCTCGTCCGCCGCCTCGATCGCGGCGTGCCAGGCCGGCTTGCCCATGCGGATATGGCGGACGATGTTCTCGATCTCGACGATCGCGTCGTCCACCAGGATGCCAGTCACCAGGGTGATGGCGAGCAGGCTGACGAAGTTGAGCGAGAAGCCCATCAGGTCCATGAAGAAGAACGCCGGCAGCACCGACAGCGGCAGTGCCGCTGCGGCCAGCACCGTCGCGCGCCAGTCCCGCAGGAAGATGAACACCACGACCGTCGCCAGCACCGCGCCTTCCAGCAGCCCGTGCATGGCCGCCAGGTAGCTGCCGTAGGTGCCGCGGACCGAGTCGTCGATCAGGGTTGTGGTCACGTCCGGATGCGCCGCGTGCAGCGCTTCCAGCTTGGCCGCCACCCGCTCGGCCACCGTCACGTCGCTGGCGCCCTTGGCCCGGTACACGGCGAAGGCGACCACGGGGGTCGTGCCGTCCAGCCGGGCGAAGCGGCGCGGCTCCTCGAACCCGTCAGTGACGGCGGCCACGTCGGACAGCCGCACCTCCCGCCCGCCGGGCAGCACGACGCGGCTCTCGGCCAGGGCCGCGACGCTGCCGGCGTTGGCCAGGGTGCGGATGGCCTGCTCGTGCCCGCCCACCTCGCCGCGCCCGCCCGCCAGGTCCACGTTGGTTTGCCGCACCTGCTCGTTCACCTGCCCGGCGGTGACGCCGAGCGCGGCCAAGCGGTCCGGGTCCAGATCCACCTCGATCTCGCGCGTGACGCCGCCGATGCGTTCCACCCGGCCCACGCCGGGGACGCCCTGCAAGGCGCGCAGCACGGTGTCGTCGATGAACCAGGACAATTGCTCGGGCGTCATGCCGGGGGCGGAGGCGGCGAAGGTCTGGATCGCCTGGCCCACCACGTCCACCCGCTCGATGATCGGCTCCTCGATCGTGCGCGGCAGGTCGGCGCGGATCTTGGACACGGCGTCCTTCACGTCGTTCAGGGCGCGGTCGGTGTTCACTTCCAGCCGCAGCTCCACCAGCGTGGCGGAGGAGCCGTCGGTCACGGACGAGGTGATGTGCTTGACGCCGGACACGCTGGCGATCGAGTCCTCGATCTTGCGGGTGACCTGGGTTTCCAGCTCGGCCGGCGCGGCGCCCGCTTCCGTCACGGTGACGGACACCACCGGCACGTCCACGTTGGGCGCGCGGGTGACCGGGATGCCGCGGAACGCCACCACGCCCAGCGTCAGCAGCACGGCGAACAGCACCAGCGCCGGGATCGGGTGGCGGATGGAGGCGCCGGAGATCTTGAACGCCATCGACCGTCAGCCCCCTGCCGCCGGAAGCAGGCGGCCGTCCGGCCCCACCGGCGTCACCCGGTCCCCGTCGCGCACGAAGGTGCCCGAAACCGAGATAACCTGCTCGCCAGGCGCCACGCCGTCCGTGAGCAGCGCCTGCCCGGCGTTGCGCAGCCCCAGCGTGACCGTGCGGGTCTGCACCACGCTGCCCGCCACCACCTGCACGTGCGCGCCATCCGGGTCGAACAACACGGCCGACAGCGGGACCACCACCCCGGACGCCTTCGCCACCTCCACCGTCGCGCGGGCGAAGGAGCCGATCGCGCCGGGCGACGCGTCACCGTCCGGCGCGACCCGGATGCGGCCGAGGCGGGAGGTGGCGCTCACCTCCGGCGAGACCAGCCGGACATGCGCGCCCACCGGGGCGCCGGCGGCTTCCAGGGTGGCTGGCTGCCCGGGCCGCAACTGCGCCAGCCGGGTTTCCGGCACGCCGGCTTCCAGCTCCACGGCGC
The DNA here is from genome assembly GCA_964245075.1 of uncultured Acetobacteraceae bacterium. Lineage (GTDB taxonomy): Bacteria > Pseudomonadota > Alphaproteobacteria > Acetobacterales > Acetobacteraceae > LMUY01. The sequence goes on along the minus strand of CAXTLC010000020.1, from coordinate 9,858 downwards.
CGCCGGCGATGAGGCGGAACAGCGGCTCCCCGGTCATGCCCACCACGGCGCCCAGCCGGGCGGTGCGGCGGCTGACCACGCCCGCGATGGGTGCGCGGATCGTGGTGCGGTCCAGCTTGACCATCAGCTCCTGCCGCTGGGCGTGGGCCAGGCTGGCATCCGCTTCCGCCACGTGGAGGAAGTTCACCGAGGAGGTGAGCCGCGCCGCGCCGACCTGGGCCGCCTGCTGCCGCGCGTCGAACGTCTCGCGCGAGGTCGTGCCGGAGGCGACCAGGTCCTTCGCCCGGGCAAAGGCGGCGTCCGCCTGCACGTGGGAGGCTTGCGCCTCCGCGATGGCGTTCTCCGCCTGCGCCACCGCCGCGTCGGCACGGGCCTGCTGGGCTGAGTTCTGCGCCAGGTTGGCGTCCAGCGCGTCGTGCGACAGCCGGGCGAGCACCTGGCCCGCTTCGACCCGGTCGCCTTCCTCCGCCTCGATGGCCGTGGTGGCGAGGCCGTCGATCTGCGGGCTCACCAGCACCTCGTCCCGGGCGACCAGCGTGCCGGTGACGAGGACGGTGGCCGCCAGCGTGCCGTGGATAGCTGGAACGACGGTGATGGAGGGGGGAGACGCTTCGGGCGCCGCGGCGAGCAGGGCCGGCAGCAGCAGAAGCGAGCAATGGCGGGCGCGCATGACGTGTCCTGACATCGGAAGGCCAGGGCGCGCAAGCAAGCTGTGCGTTTTGCGGTTGCAAGCGGGCTTGTGTTCCCGTCCGTCGCAACCCGGGGGGCCAGCAATCGTTGGTCGCGCATGGGAGAAAGCCAACCAATGGCGCAAGCCGCGCTGCTGCGGCTGGCCGAAGCCGTCCGCAAAACCGGCTATGCCTTCGTCACGCCCACGCCGGCGACCCATGCCCGGGTGAACGCGCGGCCTGGCGCCGCCTGGGCCGCCTCCTTGCGGGACGTGTTCGGCTGGAGCCGCCGGTTCCGCGCGGAAACGGTCACGGCTCCCATGTTCGAGATGATGCGGGAAGCCGGCGTGGCCGCGCCGGAAGGCGAGGGCTGGCGCAGCACGGTCCGCCTCGCCACGCTCGGCGGCGACCTGTTCGTGCATTCGGCGTTCCCGACCGGGGCGTCCGACGCCGTGTTCTTTGGCCCGGACACGTACCGGTTCTGCCACGCGATCCGGGACGCGCTCGCGGACGGCCACCCGGTGGAGCGCGCGGCGGACGTTTGCAGCGGGGCGGGGCCGGGCGCCATCACCGTGGCACGGCTGCGCCCGCGCGCAGCCGTCTTCATGGCCGACATCAACGCGCATGCCCTGGCGGCCAGCCGGGTGAACGCCGCCCTGGCCAAGCTGCCGGCGGTGGAGGCGCGCCACAGCGACCTCCTGGACGGCGTGGACGGCGCGTTCGACCTGATCGTCGCCAATCCGCCCTACCTCAACGACCCGGCGCAACGCACCTACCGCCATGGCGGCGGAACGCATGGGCAAGGCTTGTCGCTCTCGATCCTGTCAGCCGCGCTCCCCCGCCTGAACCGGGGCGGACGCCTTGTGCTCTATACCGGCGTGGCCATCATCGGGGGCGACGACCCGTTCCTCCGGGGAGCGGCCGACCGGCTCGCCGGCTGGGACGGGGTCTGGGATTACCGGGAAATCGACCCGGATGTGTTCGGCGAGGAACTGGCCGAGCCCGCTTACGGAGATGCCGACCGGATCGCCGCGGTCGTGCTGACAGCAACCAACGCATGAGGAACTATTGATGCCCGATGGGATGACTGCCCGCGCCGCCGGCGCCGGGCCGCAGGCCGCGCTGCACCGCCGCCTGGCCCGCTTCAACCACGCCCGCCTGCAACCCGGCCTGCCCAGCCCGCAGTGGCGCGATGCGCTGTCCGACCAGGCGGCATCCCTTCTCGACGAGGGTGAGGAACTGGAAGCGCGCCGCGCCGCCGTCGCCGAGCGCGCCGCATCGGCGCCGACCGACGCCGATGGCTTCGTCGCCTGGTTCGCGGCGCTTGAGCACGACGGCCCGGGCCAGGGTGACCGGCTGTTTCCCTGGCTGGCCGAGACCGCTTCGCGCGAGGAGATGCGCTGGTTCCTCACCCAGGAAGTCGCAGGCGAGGCTGGATTCGAGGACCTGTCGGCGCTGACCCAGGTGGGCATGCCGCAGCAGACCAAGCTCGAGATCGCGCGCAACTACTGGGACGAGATGGGCCGCGGCAACCCGAAAGGCATGCATGGCCCGATGCTGGCGACCTTGGCCAGCCGGCTGGGCCTCGCGCCGACGGTGGAAGACACCGTCTGGGAAGCGCTGGCGCTGGCCAACGTCATGGTCGGGCTGGCCGCCAGCCGGCGGTACGCCTACCACGCGGTCGGCGCGCTGGGCATCATCGAGCAAACGGCGCCGAGCCGGGCGGGCCTGGTCGCGCAAGGGTTGAAGCGGCTCGGCTTGCCCCCCGAGGACCGGCATTACTTCGACCTGCACTCGGTGCTGGACGTCAAGCACGCGGAAGCCTGGAACGCCGAGGCGATCCATCCGCTGGTCGCGGCCGACCCGTCGCTGGCCGGGCCGATCGCGGAAGGCGCGCTGATGCGGCTGGAATGCGGCGCGGCATGCTTCGAGCGCTATCGGGCCGAACTGGGCGTCGCTTGAAGCCGTCACGCGGCTGGGTGCGGGGGTGCTCGACGGCGTCGGCGCGCCGTTGACCGCTGCCGCTAGCCGATCACCACCCGGATCGGCCCGGCTGCGTCGCGGATGGTGATCGGGGTGGCGCCGGCCGGGTCGCCGTCAGCCTGGGCCGGCACGCTTTCCCAGCCGCCGATCTCCACCGTCGCCGCGGCCTGGATGCGCAAGCCAGGCATTCGCGGCAGCAGGTTCAGCGGCAGGGCGGCGGCGTAAGCCATGGCCGCGGCGGGGCCGTAGCGTTCGAACAGCGCCACCCTGAACCCGGGCTGGCAGGGATCGGCGTCCGGCGCCAGCACGAAGCGGCCCGCGTACAGGCGACCCTTGCTGACGATCACGCTCGCCGCCTCCGTTTCCTCCCCGTCCAGGCGAAGGCGCAGGCGGGGGAAGGGGTAGCGGGACATCTCGCGCAACGTCTGCGCCACGTAGGCGCCTTTGCCGATCATCCGCTTCAGCGGCGGGCTGAGCCGGTGCACGACCTGCGCGTCCAGCCCCACGCCCACCATCTGCACGAACAAACGGGTGCTGCCCGGCCCCGTGGCCACGCCGGGCCAAAGCAGGCAGGTGCGTCCGAACGCCAGCGCGGCGGCGACGGCGCGGGGCGTGAACGGCAGCGACAGCTCATGCGCCAGCACGTTGGCCGTGCCGAGCGGGATGACGCCGAGCCTCGCCTGGCTGCCGGCCAGCCCGTTGGCCACTTCGGCGATCGTGCCGTCACCGCCGGCGGCCACCACCAGGCTGGCGCCGCCATTCGCGGCGTCCCGCGCCAACTGGGTCGCGTGGCCGGCGTGGCTGGTTTCGGCAACCTCCATCCGCATGCCGTTGGCCGCCAGCACGTCCAGCACCCGCCACAGCGCATACGCGCGCCGGCGGCCGGCGGCCGGGTTGAAGATGATGATCACCGGGCGGAGCGCTGCGAAGTCGCCAGCATGGACGCAGCATCGGCCGCGTTCATTGCAGATGCGTGACATATCGCGGTCAATCCCGTGATGTTTTCCGGTGTGCCGCCAGAGGAGGCGGCGTCATCCAATCTTCACGTGCGCGGCTCGACGCGAGCCCTATGCCGTGCGGTGACCATACTGTCCCGGGAAGGAGAGCCGTGTTGAACACCGTGCTTCCATCTGGCCGGCCGGCCTATCGCTGCCGGGCGGTGTTCATTTCCGACACCCATCTGGGCACGCGGGATTGCCGGAGCGATTTCCTGGCGGACTTCTTGCGCCAGACGAGCTGCCGGTACCTCTACCTCGTGGGCGACATCGTCGATGGCTGGCGGCTGCGGAAATCCTGGTACTGGGATGCCAGCCACGACGAGGTCATCCGGCTTCTCCTGCAAAAGGCGCAATCCGGCACGGAGGTGACCTACATCCCCGGCAACCACGACGAGATGTTCCGCGCCTGGCTTCCCATGGGGCTGGAGATCGCCGGCGTGCGGCTGCGCCCGGATGCGGACCACACCACCGCGGATGGCCGCCGCCTGCTGGTCGTCCACGGCGACGAGTTCGACAGCGTGGTCCGCTACGCGAAGGTTCTGGCCCTGCTCGGGGACCAGGCATACACGATGGCGCTGGCGCTCAACCGGCACTTCAACGCGGTCCGCCGCCGTCTCGGCCACCCCTACTGGTCCCTGTCCGCCTGGCTCAAGCGGCGGGTGAAGGAGGCGGTCAAGGCAATCGACCGGTATGAGGCCGCCCTGGCCGGGGAAGCGCGGCGGCGCGGCTTTGACGGCGTGGTGTGCGGCCACATCCACCATGCCGAGATGCGGGAGGTTGGCGGCGTGCTGTACCTCAACGACGGCGATTGGGTGGAAAGCTGCACGGCGCTCGTCGAGCACGAGGACGGGCGGCTGGAACTCGTGGACTGGGCGGCGCTGAACCGCCTGTCCTTCGCGGCGCCGCGTTCCCCCGCCGGCCGTTCGGCGGTCGCCGGACCTGTCTGACGCAAGGCGTTCCGACGCCCTCCCGGCCAAGCTCGCGCCCGAGCTGCCCCGGGTCCTGATCGTCTCGGACGCATGGACGCCGCAGGTGAACGGGGTGGTCCGCACCTTGGCGGCCGTGGTGCGGGAGCTGACGGCGATGGGCTGCACCGCGGAGGTGATCGGCCCCGACCGGTTCCGCACCCTGCCGTGCCCGACCTACCCGGATATCCGCCTGTCGCTGCTGCCAGGGCGCGCCCTGGCCCGGACCGTCGACGCTTTCGCGCCCGATGCGCTGCACATCTCCACCGAAGGGCCGTTGGGCCTTGCCGCCCGCGCGCTCGCCACACGGCGCGGCTGGGGTTTCACCACCGCCTTCCACACCCGCTTCGCCGAGTACCTGCACGCGCGCACCCGGGTGCCGACCTGGGTCAGCTACGCCTGGCTGCGCCGCTTCCACCGTGCCGGCTCGGCCACCATGGTCGCGGCCGAGAGCCTGCGGCTCGAGCTGACCGGGCGCGGCTTCGGCAACGTCGTGCCTTGGTCGCGCGGCGTGGACCCGCAGCAGTTCCGGCCGGAGCCGCGGGAGGAGTGGGGGCTGCCACGGCCGGTGTTCGCCTATGTCGGCCGGGTCGCGGTGGAGAAGAACATCGGCGCCTTCCTGCTGCTCGACCTGCCCGGGTCCAAGGTGGTGGTGGGGGACGGCCCGGCGCGCGCGGCCTTGCAGCGGCGGTTTCCGGACGTGCATTTCGCCGGGATGCGGCACGGCGCGTCCCTGGCGCAAGCTTATGCCGGGTCCGACGTGTTCGTGTTCCCTTCGCTCACGGACACGTTCGGACTGGTGCTGCTGGAAAGCCTGGCATGCGGCACCCCGATCGCCGCCTTTCCGGTGACGGGACCGTTGGACGTGCTGGCCGGCGGCGGCCCTGGCGTGGGCGCCGTGCACCCTGACCTGCGCACCGCCGCCCTCCTGGCGCTGGAGCGGGGCGACCGCGCGGCCGCCCGTGCCCATGCGGAGCGTTTCTCCTGGCGCGCCTGCGCGGAGGCGTTCCTCCGCAACCTGGTGCCGCTCACCCCCGGGCCAGGGTTCGGGCCTGGATTGTCCGTGCCCGGCTGAACGCCGCCGATTGGCAGCGGAGGAGGGCCATGCTACCCGCCGCTGCCAATGAGCCGTCGTGCCCCGTGCTGAAGAGGCTGCTGCGGAGCGCCATCGTGCAGGCCGTCACGGCGGCGCTGGTCGGCCTCTACCTCGACCTCGCCCTGCGCACCACGCGCTGGACGGTGGTGGGAGAACAGAATGCCGCCGCATCGGTGGCAGGGGAGCCGACCGTGGCCGCGTTCTGGCACGAGCGCCTACCCATGCTGCCGGCCCTGTGGCTGCACATGCGCCGCCAAGGCGCACGTGGAACGCCGCGCGTGCTGGTCAGCAAGCACCGTGACGGCCGGTTCATCGCGGCGGCGGTGCGGCGGTTCGGCGTGGTGGTGGTGCATGGCTCCTCGTCCAAGAACGGGTCGGCGCGGGACGTGTCGGAGAAGGGCGGCGCGGCCAGCGTGCGCGCGCTGCTGGGCGTGCTGCAACAGGCGCGGGAGCACGTGCTGATCACGCCGGACGGTCCGCGCGGGCCGCCGCGCCGGGCCTCGCCGGGGGTGGCGCAGATCGCCGGCCTGTCGGGCGCCCCCGTGCTGCCGATCGGCGCGCAGACCACGCGGCGGTGGGCGCTGCCGACCTGGGACCGCATGCTGGTGCCCCTGCCGTGGGGCCATGGCGTGATCGTGTGCGGGCGGCCGATCATCGTGCCGCGGGAGGGCTGGGAGGCTGCGCTGCCCGCGATCGAGGCCGCGTTGACCGAAGCCGCCGACCAGGCGGACGCGTTGTGCGGGGTATGAGCCGCCCGTTTCTTCCTGTCCCGGGCGGAAAAGGCGTTTCGTCCAGTGGCGCTGCCCTCGCCTTTGCTTGGCGCGTGGCGGGCACGCTGGCCGAACCGGGACTGCGCGCCATGCTTCGCCGCCGGGTCGGGCGCGGCAAGGAGCTTGCCGAACGCCTGCCGGAACGCCGGGGCATCGACGGGGCGCAACGGCCACCCGGCGCCTTGATCTGGCTCCATGCCGCGAGCGTGGGGGAGACGGTGTCGCTGCTTCCCGTGCTGGACGCGTTGCGTCCCGGCCCGGCGAGCGTGCTGGTCACCACCGGCACTGTCACCTCGGCGCGGCTGCTGGCCCAGCGTTGCCCAGGCGTGCTGCACCGGTTCGTGCCGTTGGACGTGCCGCGCTGGGCCGCGCGGTTCCTGGACCACTGGCGTCCGGACGCGGCGGCGTTCCTGGAAAGCGAGCTGTGGCCCAACCTGCTCGCTGCCTGCCAGGCGCGCGGGGTGCGGCTCATGCTGCTGAATGCCCGGCTTTCCGTCCGCAGCCAGGCCGGCTGGGCGCGTGCTCCCCGGTTTGCCCGGCGGGTGCTCGGCGCGTTCGACGCGGTGTGGGCGCAGTCGGACGCCGATGCGGCGCGGTTGCTGGCGCTGGGCGCGCGGAACGTTTCCTCGCCGGGCAACCTGAAGTTTGCGGCGCCCGCGCTGCCGGCGGACGCGGCGGAGCTGGCGCGGCTGTCCGCCGCCCTCGGCGACCGCCCGCGCTGGCTGGCCGCCAGCACCCACCCGGGCGAGGAAGCGATCGCCGCCGCCGTGCACCGACGGCTGCTGCCCGGCCATCCCGGCCTGCTCACCGCCATCGCTCCCCGCCATCCTGACCGCGGCCCGGGGATCGCCGCGTCGCTGGGGGCTGCTTGCCGCAGCGCCGGGGAGGAGCCGCCGCACGGCGGCCTGTGGGTCGCCGATGGGCTGGGCGAGTTGGGGCTGCTTTACCGCCTGTTTCCCATCGTGTTCGTGGGCAAGAGCCTCGGTGGCAACGCTGGCGGGCAGAACCCGCTGGAGCCAGCCCGGCTCGGCTGCGCGCTGGCAGCCGGACCGGCCATGGCCAACCAGGCCGAGGCGGCCGCGGTGCTGGCCCGCGCCGGCGGGCTGGCCACCGTGGCAGACGAGGCGGCGCTCGCCGCCTGGGTGGATGCGGGCCTGAGGGACCCCGCCGGCCGCGCCGCCGCCGGGCACGCGGCGCAGGCGGCCGCGAGTGCCGACGCGGACCTGCCGGCCCGCGCCGCCGCCGCGCTGCTGGCGATGGCGGGCTGATGCGCGCGCCCTCGTTCTGGCAGCATGACGGCGCCATCGCGCGGCTGCTTTCGCCGTTCAGCAGCCTGGTTGCTGAGGCCACGGCGCGCCGGGTGGCACAACAGGGCTGGCGCGCGCCAGTACCCGTGGTGTGCTGCGGCAACGCCGGGGTGGGCGGCGCGGGCAAGACCACGCTGGCGCTTGATCTCGGCGCGCGGCTGGCCCGGCGCGGCGCGCGCATCGCCTTTCTCACCCGCGGCTACGGCGGCCGGGTGCGCGGCACGGTGCGGGTCTCGCTCGGCCACGTGGCGGACGACGTGGGGGACGAGGCGCTGCTGCTGGCTGCGACTGCCCCAACCTTCGTCGGCGCGAACCGGGCCGCCAGCGCCCGCGCCGCGGTGGCGGCAGGGGCCACCGTGCTGGTGATGGATGACGGGTTGCAGCATCCCAGCCTGATGAAGGATCTGTCCTTCCTGGTGATCGACGGCGGGGCCGGTTTCGGCAACGGCCGGGTGCTGCCCGCCGGTCCCTTGCGGGAGCCGGCCGCCGCCTGCGCCGCCCGCTGCCGCGCCGCCGTGCTGGTCGGCGAGGATGCCCGTGGCGCCGCCGACGCCCTGCCGTCGGACTTGCCGGTGCTGCGCGCCCGCCTGCGGCCGGAAGCGTCCGCGCTGGGGGGGCGGCGGGTGCTGGCCTTTGCCGGCATCGGCCGTCCGGCCAAGTTCTTCGCCTCGGTTGCGGAAGCGGGGGCGAACCTGGCCGGAACACGCGCCTTCGCCGATCATCACCGCTACCACCCGTCCGAACTGCGGCGGCTGCATCGCCGGGCGGGCAGGCTGGATGCCATGCTGGTGACCACGCCCAAGGACGCCGTCCGCCTGCCGGCGGAATGGCGCGCGAGCGTGACCGTGGCCGGCGTGTCGCTCGCCTGGTCGGACGAGGCGGCTTTGGAAGCCTTGCTGGGATGCGTTGCTTGAGCAGCCCGCTGTTCCGCATGGAGGCGGCGGGGGCGCGCGCCCTGCTCGGCCTGTTCCGGGCATTGGGGCCGGTGCGCGCGTCCAACTGGGGCGGCGCCGTGGCGCGCGCGGCCGGGCCGTGGCTGCCGGTCAGCCGGGTGGCGGACAGCAATCTGCGCCTGGCCCTGCCGGAGCTGGACGCCGCCGGCCGCCGCCGGGTGATCCGCGGCGCGTGGGAAAACCTCGGGCGCACGGTCGGCGAGCTCCCGCATATCGGGCGGCTGCGGCAAGGCACGCCGAACGGGCCGGGGTGGGAGATGGTGGGCGCCGACACGCTGACGGCGCTGGCCGCCCGGGGCGGGCCGGCGATCTTCGTGTCCGGCCATATCGGCAACTGGGAGGTGATGCCGGCCGCCTGCGCCGCCTATGGCATGCCGGTCTCCTCCGTGTTCCGCGCCGCGTCCAACCCGGCGGTGGACGCGCTGATCGTGACGCTGCGGCAGGAGGCGATCGGCGCCCCGGTGCCGATGTTCAGCAAGGGCGCGGCCGGGGCCAGGGCGGCGCTCGCCCACCTGCGCGGCGGCGGCTACCTGGCCCTGCTGATGGACCAGAAGATGAACGACGGCATGGAGGCGACGCTGTTCGGCCACCCGGCGATGACCGCCCCTGCGATGGCGGCGCTGGCGCTCCGGTTCCGCTGCCCCGTCATTCCCGGCCACGTGGAGCGGATCGGCCCCGCGCGCTTCCGCCTGGTGTGCGAACCGCCGATGCCGCTGCCCGACACCGGCAACCGCCAGGCGGATGTGCGGACGGTGACGCAGGCGATGAACGACCAACTGGAGCGCTGGATACGCGAACGGCCGGAAAGCTGGCTGTGGATGCATCGGCGATGGCCGAAGGCAACGTACGCGGGTCTGCCTGGCGGCTGATAAGCGATAGCCGTCCACCCCAGCGGGCCGAGGCCGCCGACGTCCGGATGCCGCATACCGTGCCCGGCCATGCGGGCTGTGCGCCTACCAGGGAAAACCAAGCACTTGGCCAGCAACGTGCCCGAGGTGAACCATCCGTTCTGGAGCACAAATCTCAGTATTGAGAATAACCCTGACAGTGATGTCGCGGCGTTATGCCGACGGCGCGATTACGTGGCCTGTGCTGGTGGTCTCGTAGCGATGGGACGG
>CAXTLC010000019.1:14258-58211 GCA_964245075.1 uncultured Acetobacteraceae bacterium | reverse complement strand
CGAGCCTTCCGGCGGGCGTAGCGCGCGTCGCGGGCGGCTTTCTGCTCAGCGGCCAGGGCGAGAGCGCGGGACTTGTACTCCGCTTCCGCAGCCGCAGCGTCCTTCACCTTCCTGGCAGCCAGGACGGCCTGCTCGGCGGCTTCGGCCTCTTGCTTGGCGATCAGGGCCGCCTTCTCGGCCGCGAGCCGGGCGGCCTCCGCCGCTTGGGCGGCCTTTTTCTCGGCAAGGCGGGTGTTGCGCGAGTCGATGACCGCCTGCTGGGCGGCCAGCCGCTCCTGCACCGCCGGGTCATCGGGTCCCGGTCTTGACCGGAACCGCTCCAACATCGCTTGCTTCGCACTCGCCGCCGCTGCCAACCGGTCAGCGGCCGTCTGATTCTTGTAAGCCGTCATCGGCGCGTTCTATTCAACTCGGCCGCGTCCGCCTAGAGGTTGCGTTTCAAACCTCGGCGACCGGCTGCGTCCCAAGCCCAGTCCAGGAGACATGCCATGCGCGTCCACGTGCACAACCTCACCGGCGTGGCGAACGAACCGGTCACAGCGGCGCAGTGGGACGCAGCGCTGGCCCGCGCGGGCCAGGAGCCTGGCCGTTACGCCGTCAGCTTCGGCGAGTCGGTCGCGGACTTCGCGGAAGCGATGCGCGATGCGGAGGTTCTGGTCACCAGCACCGCCTCGACCCGCACCCTGTTCCCGGCGGACGCGCCGCGGCTGCGGGTGATGTTCTGCACCTCCGCCGGGCTCGACCCGGTGCCGTTCGACAGCCTGCCGCCTGGGTTGCAGGTGCTCAACAACCGGGGCACGCACGCGCCCAAGGCCGGCGAGTACGGCATCATGGCCATCCTGATGCTGGCCAACCGCATCCCGACCCTGGTGCAGCGGCAGGCGGAAGGACGGTGGGACCGGCTGCACGGCAGCATCCTGGCGGGGCGCCGGGTGACGGTGGTCGGCCTGGGCAGCCTGGGCGGGGCGGTGGCCGGGCACGCGGCCCGCTTCGGCATGCACGTCACGGGGGTGCGCGCCCGCCCCGCGCCGCATCCCGCCTGCGCCGCCGTGGTGCCCACGGAGGAGCTGGACCCGGTGCTCGGGGACACCGAGTTCCTGGTGCTCGCCTGCCCGCTGACGCACGCCACGCGCGGCATCCTGGACCGCCGCCGCATCGGCCTGCTGCCGCCCGGCGCGGCGGTGGTGAACATCGGCCGCGGCGCCTTGCTGGATCAGGATGCGCTGTGCGATGCGCTCGATGCGGGCGCGTTGTCCGGCGCGGTGCTGGACGTGTTCGTGCCCGAGCCGGTGCCGCCGGAGCATCGGCTGTGGCACACGCCCAACCTGCTGATGACGCCGCACGTGTCGAGCGACGACCCACTCGCCTACAACGCGCGCAGCCTGGACATCCTGATCGAGAACCTCCAGGCGCTGGAGCAGGACCAGCCGCTGCCCAACCTGTTCGACCGGGCGCGCGGCTATTGAGCGCTGTGGCGCGCTTGCCGCCCGGCGTCCGCTGGCCCGGCAGGAAGCAGCAGGCTCCACGGGCGCCAGCTTGAGCCCGGCGCCCCTGCCCATCCCCGCAGAACCACAGGAAGGGCGGCAATGACCAGGATCGCGGTGCTGGACGACTACCAAGGCGTGGCGCTGTCGTCCGCGGACTGGTCCGCGGTCCAGGCGCGGGCGGACGTCACTGTGTTCCGGGACCACCTGCACGAGGCGGACGCGGTCGTGCGGCGCCTGCTGCCGTTCGATGCCGTCTGCGTCATGCGCGAGCGCACGCCGCTGACCCGCGCGATCCTGGAGCGGCTGCCGGCCCTCAGATTCATCGGCTCCAACGCGCCCCGCAACGCGTCCATCGACCTGGGGGCCGCCAAGGAGCGCGGGATCGTGGTCAGCGGCACCGGCTACGGCCCGTCCGGCGCGATGGAGCTGACCTGGGCGCTGATCCTGGCCGCCGCCCGGCACGTCCCGCAGGAAGCCGCCTCCTTCCGCGCCGGCGGATGGCAGGTGGGCGTGGGGTTGGACCTCCAGGGCAGCACGCTCGGCATCATGGGGCTCGGCACCATCGGCAGACGGGTCGCCGCCGTCGCCCAGGCCTTCGGGATGGAGGTGGTCGCCTGGAGCCAGAACCTGACGGTGGAAGCCGCGGAAGCGGCCGGGGTGCGGCTGGTGGACAAGGCCACGCTGATGCGGGAAGCCGACATCCTGACGGTGCACCTGGTGCTTTCGGCGCGCAGCCGCGGCATCGTGGGCGCCGCGGACCTGGCGCTGATGAAGCCGGCCGCCTGGTTGGTGAACACGTCGCGCGGCCCCTTGGTGGACGAGGCGGCGCTGGTGGACGCGCTGAAGCGCCGGGCGATCGGCGGCGCGGCGCTGGACGTGTTCGACATGGAGCCGCTGTCGGCGGACCACCCGTTCCGCATGCTGGGCAACGTGGTGGCGACCCCGCATGTCGGCTTCGTCACGGCAAGGACCTATGCGATATTCTTCAAGGATACGGTGGAGAACCTGCTCGCGTGGATGGACGGCGCCCCCGTTCGGGTGATGTGAACCAGCCGCGCCGCGCCGGGAGGTGGGCCGCCGCGCTGCTCGGCCTGGCGGTGGCGGCGGCGGCGAACCCTTCGCAGCAGCAGATCCAAACCCTGGAAGAGTCGGAAGCGGCGCAGCTCGCCGCGGGACGGCAGGCGGCGCTGCGCCAGCAAGCGGCGGAAGCGGACGCCAAGCGGCTGGCCGAGACCCGCGTCGCCACCCTCGCCTCGCTCCGGGCGACGGAGCAAGCCACCGCCGAGGCGGCCAATACCGTGGCACGCCTCGCCCGGCGCCGGGCGGAAGCGGAAGCGCGGTTGCAGGCACGGTCCGCCCAGCTCGCCCCCTTGCTGCCGGTGATCGAGCGGTTGTCGCTTTACCCGGCGGAAACGCTGCTGGCGGTGCCCTCGGGGCCCCGTCCCTCGCTCACCGGCTTGCTGGTGCTCAAAGGCATGACCCGGCAGTTGGAGGCCGAGGCCTTGGCACTGCGGGCCGAACAAGCGGAGGTGGCGCAGATTGGCAACGACATGGCCCGCCAGGAAGCCCGCCTGACGGACGCGCAGTCCGCCCAGGCGTCGCAGGCGGCTGGGCTGGACCGGCAGATCGCGGACGCCCAGGCCCGCAGCCGCGATGCGGAGGACGCCGCCGCCGGCGCCGCCCGGCGCGCCGCCGAGCAGGCCGGGCAGGCGCAAACCCTACGCGCGGCGCTCAACCAGTTGCAGGCGGCGCAGCGCGAGGAGGAAGCGCGTGCCCGCGCCGACGTCGCCCAGGCGGAGCGGCAGCGCCGGGAAGCCGCGGCGACCGAAGCGCGGCGGCGGGAAGCGGCGCTGGCGCAACCGGCCGGCCCTGGCTTGGCCGAGGGACGCGGGCAGCTAGGCGCCCCCGTGACCGGCGCGGTGGTCAAGGCGTTCGGCGAAACGAGCGACGGCGGGGCCGCCACCGGCATCTCCTACGCCGCGCCGCCCGCTTCCCGCGTGGCAGCGCCCTGCGGCGGCCGGGTGGTGTTCGCCGGGCCGTTCCGCTCCTTCGGGCGCCTGATGATCATCGATTGCGGCGGCGGCTACCATTTCGTGCTGGCCGGGCTGGACCGGCTGGACGTGGCGGTCGGCCTGCCGGTGCAGCCCGGCGAGCCGGTGGGCGTGATGCCGGCCTGGGACCCGCGGGCGGGCGGCACGCGGCCGCTGCTCTACGTGGAACTACGCGAGCGTGGTCAGCCGATTAATCCCGCGCCATATTTGCGTGGACGCTCGTGACGGTGGCACGGATGCGTCCTATGTGCCACGCTGTGGCCATGTGCGCCATGCGGGCGTAGAAGGGATGTGTGGCATGAAGTTCCGTTCCGGCCTGCTCGTGGGCGCCGCGTTCATCGCCGGCGTTGCCGTCGGCCCCGCAACCGGGCTGTTCGGCGCGGGCCGGCCGTGGTCCATCGGTTCGGCGCAGGCGCAGGATAACGGGCGGGGCGACACCTACCGCCTGTTGCAGCTTTTCGGGGACGTGTTCGACCGCATCCGCGCCGAGTACGTGGAGCCGGTCAGCGACCGGGACCTGGTGGAGAACGCGATCAACGGCATGCTGACCGGGCTGGACCCGCACAGCTCCTACATGAACGCCAAGGCCTTCCGTGACATGCAGGTGCAGACCCACGGCGAGTTTGGCGGCCTGGGCCTGGAAGTGACGCAGGAAGGCGGCATCATCAAGGTCGTGTCGCCTATCGACGACACCCCCGCCGCCCGCGCCGGCATCAAGTCCGGAGACTTGATCACCACCATCGACAACACCACCGTGCAAGGCCTCTCGCTCAACGACGCCGTGGACAAGATGCGCGGGCCGCCCAACAGCACCATCCGGCTGGTGATCAAGCGCGAGAACGTGGACAAGCCTATCGAGGTCTCCTTGCAGCGCGAGGTGATCCACATCCAGGTGGTCAAGAGCCACATCGAGGGGGACATCGGCTACGTCCGCCTGACCCAGTTCAACGAGCAGACCGATAGCGGCCTGCGCGCCGCCGTGGCCAAGTTCCGCCAGCAGCTCGGCGACCGCCTGCACGGCATCGTGCTGGACCTGCGCAACAACCCGGGCGGCCTGCTCGACCAGGCTGTCTCCGTGTCCGACGACTTCATCGACCAGGGCGAGATCGTGTCCACCCGCGCCCGGCACGCCGAGGACAGCCAGCGCTGGAACGCCAAGCCCGGCGACATCGTCGGCTCGCTGCCCGTCGTGGTGCTCACCAACGGCGGCAGCGCTTCGGCGTCCGAGATCGTGGCCGGCGCGTTGCAGGACCACCACCGCGCGGTGATCCTGGGCGAACGCACCTTCGGCAAGGGCTCGGTGCAGACGGTGATCCCGCTGCCGGGCAACGGCGCGATGCGGCTGACCACGGCGCGCTACTACACGCCGTCCGGCCGGTCCATCCAGGGCCTGGGCATCACGCCGGACATCCCGGTCGCGGAAAGCCGGGTGGAGACGCCGCATTTCGGGCCGGAACGCGAGGCGGACCTGAATCACGTGCTGCGCAACCAGGGGGGCACGCCGCCAGACGCATCGGCCCCGTCGCGCACCGACCTGCCGGCGGTGGCTGCGACCATCCCGAAGCTGCCGCCGGAGAACTGGCCAGCCTTCGACGCCGCCAAGCCGGAAACGGACTTCCAGTTGCAGCAGGGCCTGGTGGTCGTGCGGGCGATGGCGGCCGGGCAGCAGCGGCACGCCGACCGCTAACCGCCGCGATGCGGGTGCGGGCGTTGCAGGGTGGCTGGCGCACGCTCGGCGTATTCTGGCTCGCCGTGCTGGCGGTGGCCGGCGTCGGCGCCGGCACCCTGCAAGCCATGGGTCCGCCCCGGGCTGTCCCCAGCCCGGCTGAACCCGCGCCGGCCGCGCCTCTTGCCGTGCCACCAGCTGCCGCGCGGCCCGCCTCCCTGCCCGCCCCCGCCGTCCCGTCACGCCTTGCGCCGGACGGGGTGGCCGCAATGAACCCGGCTTTGCAGGAGCCTGCCCCGGATTTCCCAGGCGCCACCCTGCCGCGCATCGCTGCCGATGGCCAAGCCTCCATGCTGTTCTATGCCAAGCCGTTCGACCGAGCAGATCGCCGGCCCAGGGTCGCCATGCTGGTGTCCGGCCTGGGGATGAACGGCGCGGACAGCCGTGAAGCGGCCGAAACGCTGCCCGCGGCGGTTTCGCTCGCCTTCTCCCCCTATGGGCACGACTTGGGCACGTTGCTGGACGAGGTGCGGCGGCACGGGCACGAATTCCTGGTCACGGTGCCGATGGAAAGCCAGGGCTACCCGCTCAACAACTCCGGCGTGCGGGCGCTGATGACCGGCGCCGACCCGGCGGACAACGCCCGCAACTTCGAATGGGTGCTGTCCCGCATGCAGGGCGAGGTGGGACTGACCGGCGCGTCCGACGGGCTGCGGGGCGAACGCTTCGCCGCTTCCCCCGGAGCGATCGGCCCGATGCTGGAGGAGGCCGCCCGGCGCGGCCTGCTTTACGTCGATCCCCGCCCGCATGCCGCGGCATCCGGCCCAGCCGTGGCGGTGACGGAGGTGGTGGACGAGGAGGGGGAGGAGGCCGGTCCCGCGGCGGTGGATGCCAAGCTCGCCGAATTGGAGCAGCAAGCCCGTAACGGCAACCCGGCGCTGGGCTTGGCGCTGCACTCCGGCCCGGTGACGGTGGAGCGCATCGCCGCCTGGGCGCGCGGGCTGGATGGACGCGGCGTTCTGCTGGTTCCCGTCAGCGCGTTGGCGCCTGGCAAGTGACCGCCCTGCCCTACCGGCCGAACGTCGGCGCCGCGTTGTTCAACGCCCAAGGCTTGGTGTTCGTCGCGCGCCGGGCCGACCTGCCGAATGCGGAAGGCGCCGCGGGCGCTTGGCAACTGCCCCAGGGCGGCATCGACGAGGGCGAGGACCCGCGAACCGCCGTGCTGCGCGAGTTGGAGGAGGAGATCGGCACCGCCAACGCCGCCGTGATCGGCGAACACCCGGACTGGCTGACCTACGACCTGCCGCCGCATCTGGTCGGGCGCGCCCTGGGCGGCCGGTACCGTGGCCAGCGGCAGCGCTGGTTCGCGCTGCGCTTCGGCGGGCAGGACGGCGACATCCGCCTGGACCGGGACGCGCACCCGGAATTCGATGCCTGGCGCTGGGCGGAGCTGGCGGACCTGCCGAACATGGCGGTGGCGTTCAAGCGGCCGATCTACGAGGTGCTGGCTGCGTCGTTCGCCCGGTTCAGCCGTTGACGGCCCGTTCCGCCACGGGTCAGGTGACGCCGGGCAGCCGCTTGCGCCATCGGGGAGGGTCGGGGTTTGGACGGATTCAAGAGCACTGAGCGCTACATCGCCTCCCGCGACCTGGAGGTGGCGGTCAACGCCGCCGTCGCGCTGCAGCGCCCGCTGCTGATCAAGGGCGAGCCTGGCACCGGCAAGACCGTGCTGGCCCACGAGGTCGCCGCCGCGCTCGGCCGCAGGTTGATCGAGTGGCACGTCAAGTCCACCACCAAGGCGCAGCAGGGCTTGTACGAGTATGACGCCGTTTCCCGCCTGCGCGACAGCCAATTGGGCGATGCCCGGGTGCAGGACATCGGCAACTACATCGTGCGCGGCAAACTGTGGGACGCGTTCGAGGCCGACGAGCCTGCGGTGGTGCTGATCGATGAGATCGACAAGGCGGACATCGAGTTCCCCAACGACCTGCTGCTCGAACTCGACCGCATGCAGTTCTACGTCTACGAGACGCAGCGCACGGTGTCCGCGCGGCACCGCCCGGTGGTGATCATCACCTCCAACAACGAGAAAGAGCTGCCGGACGCGTTCCTGCGGCGCTGCTTCTTCCACTACATCCGCTTCCCGGACCGCGAAACGATGGACCGCATCGTGGAGGCGCACTATCCCGGCCTCCGGCAGGACCTGGCGCGCGAGGCGCTGAACGTGTTCTTCGAGATCCGCGAAGTGCCGGGCTTGAAGAAGAAGCCGGCGACGTCGGAGCTGCTGGATTGGCTGAAGCTGCTGATGATCGAGGACATGCCGGCCGAAGCGCTGCGGTCACGCGAGAGCCACGTGGTGATCCCGCCGCTGCACGGCGCGCTGCTGAAGAACGAGCAGGACGTGCACCTGTTCGAGCGGTTGGCTTTCCTCAACCGCCGCGGCGGGTAGCGTCACCGGACGCACCCTGCCGCGATCCCGGCCGCCACCGCCGCCTGCGCCAGGGGAATCGCGACCGCCTGGTTCCAGTGCGTTCCGTCATTTGTCCCGCGGGGGACCCACCGCCCGGTGTTGCTGCCGTCCTCGACCGCGGCGCCCGCGTCGATCGCGCACTCCACCGGCGCCGGCTTGGACCGGATCCACGCGTTGAGCTGACCGCGCACCGACGCAGGACCGCCATACTGGCCCACGTTCGCCGGCATGTTGCCTTGCGGGTTCTGCGACGCGCTGTCCAGCCAGCCAACAAAGCCCGGCAGGGTGAGCGTCAGCCCGCTGCCGCTCGCGGCCGTGGTTGCCGCTGGGCTGCTCGGCTGGGTGGTGTAGTAGCCGATGCTCGTCACGGAATTGACCGCGGTCACGACCCCGCTCGCATTCGTCGTGACTGAAACGACCGAAGCCGTGCCCGGCGTGCCGAGCGCCGTGTCCAGCGTGCCGCCGCCGAGTGTCACGTTGAAGGTGCTGGATGCAGGATAGCCGCTGCCGCCAGCCGCGATCGCGGGCAAGCCGGCCATACCGAGGCTCGTGCTCGTGCGCGGCGGGATCGTCACCGCCACCACATGCTTGCCGGCTGCGGCGCAACTGTTCCATTCCTCCTGCAACCCGGCCTGCGTCGCAGCCAGCGTCAGGTTGTTGGTGATGTCGTTGGTGCCGAGCATCACCACGCAGGTGGTGGCGCCCGCCAGCCCGTAGCGCCAGTTCATCGAGCTCGCCACCAGGTCGCGGACATACACGCCCGACTTCGCCAGCTTGATCATGCCGACACCCGCAGCCCACAGCCCGCGCTGCAACGGCCCGTAGTCGCCGATGCCGTCCCCGGTCGGCGCGACCGCCAGCCCGGTCGCGTCGTCACCCTGCCCCCATGTCAGGCTGTCGCCGATCAAGGCCACCGCGGGTCGCGGCGTCACCGGCAGGCCGCGGATGGAGAACGGTCCCCAGGCCGCGCCGTTGCTGCCGGCGTAGGTGTAGCCGGTGCCGGACAGGGTGACCGTGTTGTCCAGCAGCGGGCTGGACGCCGTGCCGCCTTCCTCGCTGCGCTCCAGGTAGGGCGCGCTGTAGAGCGGTATCCAGCCCCGGTTGAACGCGCAACCGGACGGCACGGACATCCAGTAGCGGACGTGGAATTGCTGCCCCGCCGGCACATACACCGGGAACGGATCGGTGAAGATCGCGCCGCCGGGCGCGACCGTGCCCGTTGTGCTGCCGTTGAACGTCATGGGCGCCGCGACCGTTCCGACCGGATACTCCACGCCGGCTGTCACGCTGATCGCGCAGCCGCCGGGGGCGATCTTGGCCCCTTGCACCATGGCGAAGTTGCTGAACCCGGCCTGCACCGCCGCCAAGTCGGTGGCCGCGTTGCCCCCCGTCGCCAGGCCGCGGGTGTTCGTGTTCACGCCGCCGGAATTGGAGTTGTTGCCCATGGCGATCGGGCGGTTGGTGACCTCCACCATGCCGCCGTTCGGCGGGGTGGCGAACGGCAGCAACCGGCCCTGGGTCGTGAGAACAACCGGCGCGGGCGCGGGGATGATGCCCGCCGCGAGCGCGTGCCCGCTCAGCAGCAAACAGCCGGGCAGGGTGCGGGTGATGCTCATGCTCAGCGTACCTTGATGGTCAGGGGGCAGGCGGAGCCGGCGCAGACCAGGCTGATCGCCTCGGGCGAGACGTTGCCCGGCTGGTCCTCGAGGTAGGCGGAGCCGGCGGGAATCGGCACCGAGCCGGCCGCGCAGCCCGAGCCGCTCGCCGCGGCGGCGGCCGTGTAGTTGAGGCAGGCGGTGGCGGCGCCGAGATTCCAGACATGCAGCCCGGTGCGCGCCGCCACCGCGGCCAAACCGGCGGGGACGCTCGCCGCCGTTCCGGCGGAGAAGCTGGCATCGGCCCAGGCGCTCGACCGGGCAGCCTGCGGGAATGCGCCGACGTTGACCGTGCCGCTGACCAGCTGCATCGCGGGCAGGTTGGTCACGTGCACCTGGCTGCCGCCATCCGTGTTCAGCGCCGCCTGGTTTGCCGCCGTCGCAGCTCCCGCGGGCAGCGGCAGGGACGCGGCCGATACGGCTTGCACGGCCGGCAGGTTGTCCACGTTGACGCTGCCGAGATGGCTGCCGCCGGGCGGCAGGGCGTTGCCCAGCGTGATGAGCCGGCTTGCGCCGCTCAGGTTGCCCTTGACCGTGGCGCTGCCAGTGCCGGCTGCCGCCACCGCGAGCTGCACCTGCGTGTGCCCGGCGATGGCCATGGAATACGTGCCGTCCGCCACGATGGCGGTGTTCGGCGCCGCAGCCGTGCCGCCGAACACCGAGGCCGTGCCGTAAACCGTGCCGCCATCGTTGGCCGCCCGTGGCTGCAACGTGGCGCCGCTGGCGGAAAGCCCGGTGACGGTGAAGGACAGGGTGCCTTCGGCGTTGCCGGTGGCGATCGTGACCGTGTTGCCGGCCGTCCCGAGCGCGAGCGTTTGCGCCGAAACGGGCACGTCCGGCACGCCGGGGTTGGTCACGTGCGCCAGGCCGCCGCCGTCGGCGCCGAGCCGGGGCTGGTTGGCGGCGGTCGCCGCGCCGGTGGGCAGCGGCAGGGCCGCCGCGGAGACTGTCACCGGCAGCGCCCCCTGCCCGCCGCCCTGCACGCCGACCAGTTGGGCCGAGGCGCTGCCCGCGGCGGTGGTGGGGGTGCCGCCGCTGCCGCCGCCCACGCCGCCGCCGTCCACCGTCACGTGGATCGGGTAGCCGCTGATGCCGCAGGGTTGCGCGGTGAAGGTGCCATCCACGGAAGCGCAGCCGAGCACGTAGGACACGATGTGCCCGTCCCGCGTGGAATAGGACGACACCAGCGGGGTCTGCGCCCCCGCCGCGAAGGGCAGCAGCGCCACGCCGCCGGCCAGCAGGGCGAACGGAAGGCATGGAGGTTTTGGACGGACAGCTCGCTTCATGCCAGATACCTGATGGGAAGGGGAAACTGCGAGCGGCTGGCCGAATTGCCGGGGCCGAAGGGCGGAAACCGCTTTCCGCGCGCTCGCTGAAGGACCATATAACCGGAACAAGACAAGAACGCAAGGAATCGCACACGCTTGCGTTCTTATGGAGGCTGAATGGACGGTTCTTTCCCC
Source organism: uncultured Acetobacteraceae bacterium (assembly GCA_964245075.1). GTDB lineage: Bacteria > Pseudomonadota > Alphaproteobacteria > Acetobacterales > Acetobacteraceae > LMUY01. The sequence continues at coordinate 47,419 of CAXTLC010000019.1, read as the reverse complement.
GATGACGCGGCCGGCAACGCGCTGAACAACGGGCGTGGCTTCATCACCGTGCGCGGCGCGCGGGAGCACAACCTCAAGAACGTGGACGTGCGGATTCCGCGCGACCAGTTGACGGTGATCACCGGGCTGTCGGGCAGCGGCAAGTCCTCGCTCGCCTTCGACACGATCTATGCCGAGGGCCAGCGGCGCTACGTCGAGTCGCTTTCCGCTTACGCCCGGCAGTTCCTGGAGCTGATGGGCAAGCCGGACGTGGACAGCATCGAGGGCTTGTCCCCCGCCATCTCCATCGAGCAGAAGACCACCAGCCGCAACCCCCGCTCCACCGTCGGCACCGTGACGGAGATCCACGACTACATGCGCCTGCTCTGGGCGCGCGCGGGCGTGCCCTACTCGCCTGCCACGGGGCTGCCGATCGAGGCGCAAACGGTCAGCCAGATGGTGGACCGGGTGCTGGCCATGCCGGACGGCACCCGGCTTCTCCTGCTCGCCCCCGTGGCGCGGGACCGCAAGGGCGAGTTCCGCAAGGAGCTGGCCGAGTTGCAGCGCCGCGGCTTCACCCGCGCCAAGGTGGACGGCACGCTGTACGAGATCGCCGATGTGCCGGCGCTGAACCGCAAGACCAAGCACGACATCGAGGCCGTGGTGGACCGTATCGTGGTGCGCCCCGGCATCGGGAGCCGCCTGGCCGACAGCTTCGAAACCGCGCTCGCGATGGCCGACGGCATCGTCTATGCCGAGACGGCCGACGAGACGGCGGAGCGCACCGTGTTCTCCTCCCGCTTCGCCTGCCCGGTGAGCGGCTTCACCATTGAGGAGATCGAGCCGCGGCTGTTCTCCTTCAACTCGCCGCACGGCGCCTGCCCGGCCTGCGACGGGCTGGGCGTCGAGAGCTTCTTCGACCCGTCGCTGGTGATCCCGGACGAGCGCGCCTCCATCGCGGAAGGCGCCGTCGCCCCTTGGGCGGGCGCCAAGAGCGAGTACTACGACCAAACGCTCGGCTCGATCGCCCGGCACTTCAAGGTGACCACCCGCAAGCCGTGGGACGAGCTGCCGGAGCATGTGCGCGACGCGATCCTGCACGGCGGCAAGGACCCGATCGAGTTCACCTACAAGGACGGCGTGCGCTCCTACAGCGTCACCAAGCCGTTCGAGGGGGTGCTGAAGAACCTGGAACGCCGCTGGAAGGAAACGGACAGCGCCTGGGTGCGCGAGGAGATGAGCCGCTACCAGGCGGAGAAGCCCTGCGCCGTCTGCCGCGGCGCGCGGCTGAAGCCGGAAGCGCTGGCGGTGCGGGTGGGCGGCGAAACCATCGCGTCCGCTTCCGACCTGTCGATCCGCCGGGCGCTGGCCTGGTTCGCCGGCGTGGGGGCGACGCTGAGCCCGCAGCGCGCGGAGATCGCCGGGCGCATCCTCAAGGAGATCGGCGACCGGCTGCGTTTCCTCGACGACGTGGGGCTGGAGTACCTCACGCTGTCCCGCGGCTCCACCACGCTGTCCGGCGGGGAAAGCCAGCGCATCCGCCTGGCCAGCCAGATCGGCTCCGGGCTGACCGGGGTGCTGTACGTGCTGGACGAGCCCTCCATCGGCCTGCACCAGCGCGACAACGAGCGGCTGCTGGGCACGCTGCGGCGGTTGAAGGCGCTGGGCAACACCGTGCTGGTGGTGGAACACGACGAGGATGCGATCCGCGCCGCCGACCACCTGATCGACATGGGGCCGACCGCCGGCACCGGCGGCGGCCACGTGATCGCCGCCGGCACGCCGGGGGAGGTCGCCGCCAACCCGGCGTCGCTCACCGGCGACTACCTGAGCGGGCGCCGCCGCATCGAGGTGCCGGAACGGCGCAAGGTGGACCCTAAGCGGGTGATCCGCGTGGTCGGCGCGCGCGGCAACAACCTGGCGGGCATCACGGCGGAGTTCCCGCTCGGCACGTTCTGCTGCGTCACCGGCGTGTCCGGCGGCGGCAAGTCCACGCTGGTGATCGACACCTTGTGGAAGGCGGCGAGCCGGCGGCTGATGGGCAGCGGCCAGGTCCCGGCGCCGCACGACCGCATCGAGGGGCTGGACCAGCTCGACAAGATCATCGACATCGACCAGTCGCCGATCGGGCGGACGCCGCGCTCCAACCCGGCCACCTACACCGACCTGTTCGCCCCCATCCGCGACTGGTTCGCCGAACTGCCGGAATCACGCGCGCGCGGCTACAAGTCCGGCCGGTTCTCCTTCAACGTGAAGGGCGGCCGGTGCGAGGCGTGCCAGGGCGACGGGCTGCTGAAGATCGAGATGCACTTCCTGCCGGACGTCTTCGTCACCTGCGACACCTGCAAGGGCGCCCGCTACAACCGCGAAACGCTGGACATCAAGTTCCGCGGCAAGAGCATCGCCGAGGTGCTGGACATGACGATCGACGAGGCAGTGGCGTATTTCAGCGCCCAGCCCCGCATCCGCGACCGGCTGAGCATCCTGCAACAGGTCGGCCTGGGCTACGTCAAGCTCGGGCAGCAGGCGACCACCCTGTCCGGCGGCGAGGCGCAGCGCATCAAGCTATCCAAGGAGCTGGCCCGCCGCGCCACCGGGCGCACGCTGTACATCCTGGACGAGCCGACCACCGGGCTGCATTTCGAGGACGTGCGCAAGCTGCTGGAGGTGCTGCACGCGCTGGTGGACCAGGGCAACAGCGTGGTGGTGATCGAGCACAACCTGGAGGTCATCAAGACCGCCGACTGGGTGCTGGACCTTGGCCCCGAGGGCGGCGAGGGCGGCGGGCGCCTGGTGGCGGCCGGCCCGCCCGAGGTGGTCGCGGCCGCCCCGGAGAGCCACACCGGGCGCTTCCTGGCACCGCTGCTGCCGGCGAGGAAGGCACGCAGACGGGCCTAGCTCCGCCAGGACCGCACCCCCCAACGGAGGCGTGAGACCCACCATGAACCGGTTCTGGCGCGCCCCCGGCCGCGATCCCAAGCCAAGGCAGCCTGCCGATGGCAGGCGGCTGATCAGCCTGTCGATGGTCAAGAACGAACAGGACATCATCGAGCCGTTCATCCGGCACAATGCCCGCCTCGTCGATTGCATGATCATCCTGGACAATGCTTCGGTGGATGACACGAGGCGGATCGCGGTGGAATGCGCGCGGGACCTCGGCAACGTGGTCGTGGGCGACAGCGAGGCGTTCGGCTACACGCAATCCGAGCGCATCACCCGGCTGCTCCACGGCTGCCAGGCAGCGTTCTTTGCCGACTACGTGTTCTTCCTGGACGCCGACGAGTTCATCGGCGCAGCGAGCCGGGCGGCGCTGATCAAAGGGCTGGACACCGTTCCATCTGGCGCCGTTGGCCTGATGCACTGGCAAACCTTCGTGCTCGCCCCGAACAGGCCTTCGGCGGACCCGCCACGGTCAATGCGGCATCGCCGGGCGAAGGAGATGCCGGTTTACCACAAGGCGGTGCTGCGCTTGGATGGCGCATGCAAGCCGGGCTTGGTCGTGCGGCAGGGCGGCCACGACGTGGTTGCCGGCGACAACGAGGTGTTGCCCCAGGTCAAGCTCGACACCTTGCCCCTGCTGCATTTTCCGGTCCGAAGCCGCGAGCAGCTCATGGCCAAGAGTGTCGTGGGCTGGATGGCGTACCTGGCCCGGTCGCCGGATGCCCGGCAATCGGCACACGGCTTCCAGTGGCGCGGTGCATTCGACCGGGTCGTGGCGGGTGCGCTCGGGCCGAGCGATCTGTCCGACCTGTCCATGCAATACGCACAGGACCGGCCTGCGTCCGATTGGCATCGCGACGCCCGGCGTGCCGCGCCGCCTGCGAACTACCGTCGCCTCCACTCCACGGGGCGTTCCGCCGACCCGGTCGGCGTCATCGCGAGATCCTGGGAGCGTTCCCTCGTTCCATCCCCTGCCCTGCTGGACTTGCGGCGGCCCGATACGGTAGGCACTGAGCCGGGCATCGTTGCGACGTCATTCGACGCAGCCTGGCATTGGGATCACCTGTTCGCCGACGTGGCCCCGTTCCGCTTCATCGCCGAGATGCTGTGCCCTGGCAGCGTGCTTGACATCGGTTGCGGCGTCGGAGCCTACCTGCAACTGTTCCATCGCCTGGGAGCCGAGACCATAGTGGGAGTGGACGGCGTTCCGGACGAGGCGACCGCGCTGAACCCGGCCGACTACCTCTGCCGCGACCTGTCCATGCCGCTCGAACTCGGCCGCATGTTCGACGTCGTCTTGTGCGTGGAAGTGGCGGAGCACATCCAACCAGACCGAACCGACACCCTGCTTGAGTCCATCGTTCGCCACGCTGGCCAAGCGATCGTGTTCTCGGCCGCCGCACCCGGCCAGCCTGGCAACGGGCACATAAACTGCCAGCCGCTCGCGCATTGGCTGGATCGCTTCGCAGCGAAAGGCTGGGCGCCCACTCTGGCGCACAGCCTCGGGATGCGCGCATTGGCGAGCATGTCCTGGTTCCGCCGGAACCTCGTCGTTCTGCAGCGGGGCGCATCGCAAGACGGCGCGGCGGCGGCGCTCGCCGCCATCGCTGCCAAGCCGTTCACATGGCACGGGCAGGCGCCCGGCATACGCCAGATGCCATTCCTTGAGAGCGGCCCGCTCGGCTATGAGGGCGACGCCGTCTGACGAGCCGCGGATGTGCCGAACCTGAGAAGGATCATTGCTTTGGCCACCATCGACACCGCCCGCCTCCTCCACGACCTGCACGCGCTGCGCCAGATCGGCGCCTACAAGACGGGCGTGCACCGCCCCACTTACTCGCCGCAGGACATGGAAAGCCGCCGCTGGCTGATGGCCGGCATGGCGGAATCCGGGCTGGAGCCCACGCTGGACGGCATCGGCAACGTGCTCGGCCGCCATCCCGGGCCCGGCCCGCACCTGCTGGTCGGCAGCCACATCGAGAGCCAAAACTATGCCGGCTGGCTGGACGGCGCCCTGGGCGTGGTCGCCGGGCTGGCGCTGGCGCGTGCCGGCCTCGCCGTGGACGTGGCCGCCTTCGCCGACGAGGAAGGGCATTTCGAGGGCGGCTTCCTGGGCAGCCGCTCCTTCATCGGCGACCTGACGGAGGCCGAGATGGACCGCGCCCGCAGCCGAAACGACGGCTCTCCCCTGCGGGACGCGCTGGAAGCGGCCGGGCTGGCGGGATTGCCGCGCACCGTCGTGGAAGCGGGCCGCCACCGCGGCTTCCTGGAGCTGCACATCGAGCAGGGCACGCAGTTGGAACGAGCCGGGCATCATGCGGCCGTGGTGACGGGGATCGTCGCGATCTGGCAGTTCCGCATCGTGGTGGAGGGCATGCAGGACCACGCCGGCGGCACCACCATGGCGGAGCGGCGGGATGCCGGGCTGACGGCGGTGCGCCTGCTGGCCGCCATCGACGCCACCTTCCCCTCCGTTGTCGGCGAGCGCACCACCTGGACCACCGGGGAGATCCGGCTGGAGCCCGGCGCCCCCTCCATCATCCCCGGCCGGGCGGAGGTGCTGTTCCAGTTCCGTGACGTGTCCGTCGCCGTATTGGAGCGGCTGGAGGGCTGCCTGCGCCGCCTGGTGGGGGAAAGCAACCGCCGCGAGCGCTGCCCGGCGGAGCTGACCGTCATCCGCCGGTCCGTCCCGGCCGTGTGCGACGGGGCGTTGATGGCGGCGCTCCAAGCCGGATGCGAGCGGCGCGCGCCTGGTGCCTGGCAGGCCATGCCAAGCGGCGCCGGGCACGACGCGCAAGTGCTGGCGACGGTCATGCCGTCCGCCATGCTGTTCACCCCCAGCGTCGGCGGCATCAGCCACCACTGGGCGGAGAACACCGCCGACGCCGACCTGGCCATGTGCTGCGAGATCCTGGCAGACGCCGCGGAAACGGCGCTGCGTTAGGCGACCAGCCTGCGGCGCAGGGGGCGGGCCGCGGTGCCGCACGATCGCCGGCTCCCTGCCGACGGGCGGCAGCCGCGCCGCCGGTCAGCTTCGCCGCACGTTCCAGAACATCATGAAGCCGCTCTGCATCCCCGTCAGCCCGCGGAACACGGTCGGCACGTAGTCCTGCCCGAGCGGGATATACGGCAGGTCCGCGAACGCCCGCGTTTGGATGTCCGTCGCGATGCGCTTCTGCGCCGCCTCGTCGGGCGCCGACAGCCACTGGTCGTGCAGCGCCTCGATGTCCGGCGCAGTGGGCCAGCCGGGAGAAGCGGCAAGGCCGTTGCCGCGCAGCATGACGTTGGTGGCCGGGTTCAGGTGGTCCAGACCCTCCCAGAAGGTATGGAACACGTTCCAGCCGCCCTGGGACGGCGGCTCCTTCTTGGCGCGGCGCTGCACCACCGTGCCCCAGTCCATCGCCTGGTAGTCCACCTTGAGGCCGGCCTGCGTCATCAGGTCCGCCCCCACGTCGGCCAGGGCCTTCAGCGTCGGGAAGTCGGTCGGGGCCAGCACCACCACGGGCTCGCCGTTGTAGCCGGCCGCCTTGATCGCCGCCTTGGCGGCGCCGAAATCCCGCTTGGTGGTCAGCGCGTCCATCCCGGCATCGTTGGCCATGGCGGTGCCGGGGGTGAAGAACCCGGCGGGTACGTGCTGCAACGTCGGGTCGTCGCCGTTCACCGCGGTCATGAAGTCCGTCTGCGTCACGACGGACAGCAGGGCGCGGCGGATGGCCGGGTTGTTGAACGGCGGATGCAACTGGTTCATCCGCATCACCGCGATCTGCCCGGTCGGGCTCGGCACGGTGATGGTGAGGCCCGCGGTGCGGCGCAGAATCGGCAGAAGGTCCGGCAGCGGGTTTTCCCACCAATCCGCTTCCCCGGCCTGTATGGCCGCCGCGGCGATGCCAGGGTCGGGCACCACCCGCCATTCGATGCGGTCGAAGTTGGCCACCTTGGGGCCGGCGGTCCAATCCGGCGTGCCGTCGCTGCGGGGGACGTAGCCGTCGAACCGCTCGTACACCACCCGGGAGCCGACCACCCGCTCGTCCGCCACGAAGCGGAACGGGCCTGACCCGACCATCTCCGTCACCTGCGTGAAGGGGTCGGTGTTGGCGAGGCGCTCCGGCATGATCGGGCACATGGAGGTCGCGGACTTGCCCAGCGCGTCCGGCAGCAGCGGGAACGGGCGCTTGAGGCGGAAGCGGATGGTGGCGTCGTCCGGGGCGGACAGCTCGTTCGTCGCGGCCATGAGCGCCTGGCCGAACGCGTCCCGCGCTCCCCAGCGCCGTATGGACGCGACGCAGTCCCGGGCGAGCACGGGCGTGCCGTCGTGGAACTTCAGGCCGGGGCGGAGGCCGAGCTTCCACTCGGTGCCGTCCGCGTCGGTCACCGCGCCGGCAACCATCTGCGGGCTGGCGCGGAACTGGCCGTTCAGGCCGTACAGCGTGTCGAACACGGTGTAGCCATGGTTGCGGGTGACATAGGCGGTGGTCCAGACCGGGTCCAGCACGGTCAGGTCGGATTGGGGAATGAAGCGCAGCACGCCCGACCCGGCGGCGCGCACGATCGAAGGAGCAGCCAGGGTGGCGGCAGAAGCGGCGAGGAATTGGCGACGGTTCATGGCGGGTCCGGACAGGTGGCTGTTGGAGCAACAAACCACGCCAGCCAGCCGCGCGCGAACGGTTTTGTCCGGGCAGGCCGGGTGCCGTATAGCGGGTGCCATGATCGCGATGATGGACCGCCTCGTGCTGGCCCTGCCCGCTCCTGTGCGCCGGCGGGTGCGGCCGGCGCACCTACAGGTGTTGATGCAGATGACGCAGTTCGGGATGGTGGGCGTGGTCGGCTTCGGCGTGGACACGGCGGTGGTTTACGCGCTGCTCGGCTGGGCGGGGCTGTATGCTGCCGGAACGCTGGCCTACGCGGTGGCCGTCACCACGACCTGGTGGCTGAACCGGGTGTGGACGTTCCGGGGCTTGAGCAACATCGGCCCGGTGCACCGGCAGTGGCTCAAGTTCGTGCTGGCCAACGTGCCCGGCCTGTGCCTCAACCTCGGGACATACTTCGTGCTCGTCACGGTCAGCGCGTTCTGCGCCGGGTATCCCGTGGTGGCGATCTTCGCCGGCGCGGTCGCGGGCATGTCCGCTAACTTCATCCTGTCCCGCGCCGTGGTGTTCCGTTGACGGCGGTCGCAGTGCTGATCCCGTGCCACAACGAGGAGGTGGCGATCGGCCGCGTTGTCGCTGGGTTTCGCGCCACGCTGCCGGGCGCCACGGTGTTCGTGTACGACAACAACTCGACCGACGGGACGCGCGCCGCCGCCACGGCGGCCGGCGCCGTCGTGCGGTCCGAACCGCTGCAAGGCAAGGGCAACGTCGTGCGCCGCATGTTTGCGGATATCGAGGCCGACGCGTATATCCTGGTGGACGGGGACGACACCTACGATCCGGCCGCCGCGCCAGACATGCTGCGGCTGCTGCTGGACGGCCCGCTGGACATGGTGACGGCGGCGCGGGTGACGGACGTGACGGCGGCGTACCGTGCCGGACACCGCACCGGCAACCTGGTGCTGACACGGATCGTGACGGCGCTGTTCGGCAACCGGGTCAGCGACATGCTGTCCGGCTACCGCGCCTTTTCCCGCCGGTTCGTCAAATCCTTCCCAGCGCTGTCCACCGGCTTCGAGACCGAGACGGAGTTCACCGTCCACGCGCTGGAACTGGCGATGCCGGTGGGCGAGGTGCAATCGGCCTACAAGGACCGGCCGGCTGGCTCGGCGTCCAAGCTGCGGACCTACACGGATGGGTTCCGCATCCTGCGCACCATTCTCCTGCTGGTGAAGGAGGTGCGCCCGCTGCAATTCTTCTTTGCCGGCGCGGTGGTTCTGGCGCTGTCCTCCCTGCTGCTGAGCGTTCCGGTGATGCTGGACTTCATGCGGACCGGGCTGGTGCCGCGGCTGCCGACGGCGGTGCTGTGCGCGGCGCTGATGGGCCTGGCCTTCCTTTCCACCACGTGCGGCTTCATCCTCGATTCGGTGGCGCGAGGGCGCAAGGAAGCCAAGCGGATGGCATACCTGGCAGTCCCGGCGATCGGCGCGCAGGACGCCTCCGAGCTGGCTAGGCCGTCCGTCGTGGCGGGGGAGTGGCCGGTCCGGCCCGCTCCGGTCCGGGCCGCGGTTCGCGTGCCAAGCGGCTGAGCCCGGCGTCAACGGTCCCGGTAGCCGCCTGGATGCGCCTCCCGCCAGGCGAGTGCGGTTTGCACGATGGCGTGAAGGTCGGCATAGCGAGGGGCCCAGCCGGCCTCGGCCTTGATCCGGTCTGAGGCCGCGACCAGGATCGCCGGGTCTCCCCCCCGGCGTTCGCCGAGCCGCACCGGCACGGTGCGGCCGGACACCGCTTCCACGGCGGCGATCACTTCGCGCACCGAGTGGCCCTGGCCGTTGCCGATATTGTAGGTGACGCTGCCCTGCGTGAGCCGGTTCAAGGCACACAGGTGGGCCTCGCAGAGATCGGTCACATGGACGTAGTCACGGATGCAAGTGCCGTCCGGCGTCGGGTAGTCGTCGCCAAACATCGTGACCGCGTCCCGCCGGCCCAGCATAGCGTCGACCAGCAGCGGAATCAGGTGGGTTTCCGGCTGATGATCCTCGCCGATGCGGCCCTTGGGGTCGGCGCCGGCAGCGTTGAAGTAACGCAGGCAGGCGTAGCGCAGGCCGTGCCGCTGCCCTGCCCAGTGCAGCGCCCGCTCCACCATCAGCTTGCTTTCGCCATAGGGAGAACTGGGGCGCAACGCCGCTTCTTCGGGGATCGGCACCGTTTCCGGCTCGCCGAACAGGTTGGCAGTGGAGGACAGCACGAACTTGGGGACGGAATGGCGCACCGCGGCGTCGATCAGGGTGAAGCCGTTCGCAGCGTTCTCGCGCAGGTAGCGCATCGGCTGGTGCATGCTTTCTCCCACCAGGGACAGCGCGGCGAAGTGAAGGATGGCGTTCCAGTCCCGCCCTGCCAGGGTCGCGTCCAGTGCGGCAGCATCCCCAACATCCGCCACCACGAGCTCGACACCTGACGGCAAGGCAGCGCGGTGGCCCTGGCGCAGGTCATCCAGCACCGTCACAGCGGCGCCCTGTTTGGTCAGCAGTTCCACCATGTGGCTGCCGACATAACCAGCGCCGCCGGTGACAAGGAAACGATCGGTCACTCGGGCGCCCTCGTACAATCCAGGTTACAATACTCGATGACGCGCGCGAGGCAAAGCATGCGGATGCGCTCCATCTCTATCGCGACAGGACCAGCATCGAGCTCGAACACCAAGGAGTGCTCGATGACGAACCCAATCGACACGGATGCCCGTTTTCTCATTGAACACTCGGCATGACGGAGGAAGGCACAGATTCTGATGCAGTACGGAAGCCATTACAGCAACGACCCAGCCTCGCCCAGTCGGATCAAGAAGCTTTTCGGGCGTTTTCACGGCCTGAAACGGAAGATTAACTCATGGTGCCGACTGCGGGGGATCGACCGTGACTTGTCGGTGGAACTTCCGGCCGCACGCAGTGAGCGGGCAAAGGCTGGCTTGCTCTCCGCCCCAGGTGCACCTGCTCTCCCTCGCCTGGCCCAATGCCACCCTGCGTGACATCGGACCCGCAGATGGGAAAGCGGCCGCTGGCACAGGGTCAGTGTGGGCTTGAATCCAATCAGGCGGGGGCAAGCACGTGGATGACGCGGCTGGCGATCATGTCCTTCGTCCTCGCGCCATAAGCGGCCATGTGCGGGGACTTGGCGTGGGCAGCCAGCGCCTCCGCATCGTCCCATTTCTCGATCACCATGAACGTGTCGTCGCCAATCTTGGCCTGCATCGCTCCGGTGCCCGGCGCGTCGATCACCGGGCCGTACTCGATGCACCCTTGTTCCGCGTGCACGGCCGGCACATTGGCCCGGAACGCTTCCAAGATAGCCTCGCGCTGGCCGGGCTTGGCGGTGATCACCGCGATGACATGGATCATGGCGCCTGCTTCCTTTGATGAACGATGTTGTAGAGAGACCGCAGCACGGCTGCTAGGCTGTCCGCCATGAGCGCTGCCCCATAAGCACTGCCCTACGAGCAGTGTCCTGGGCCAGCCCAAGCCGCGCGACGAGTTCTTCGACTGGGCCGAAGTGCAGGACGAGCGCTATGGGTTCGACGGCGCGGTCGACGGCATTCGCAGCGATGTCACCATCACGCTGCCCGGCACCGAGCTTCCGCTTGCGGCGGCTGTATCCAGCACGAGCGTGGCGGGCGGCCAGCGCCGAACCTCATCGCGCCTGGCGCCGGCCCGGCGCACTCGATGCGGCGAGCGGCAAGGGTGCTGCCATCGCCAGGATGCCCGCCACCCGGTCAGCCAACTGCCCGAGCGCGGCGCTCATCGCGGCAACCACGTCCGGAGTTCGCGCGCTGGCGGATTGAACGCTCAGCTGGACTGACCGGGTCTGGGACGGATCATGGCTGCGACCCTGCTCGACCGCCACCTGCACCAGCAGCACCACCGCGCCACTCGCGTCCAGGTCAAACCGCTGGACGTCCAGCTCCACGGTCGCCGACGGATCGACCGAGATCGCCCCGGCCTCGGTGAACACGCTGCTGCCAGGCAGCCGCTGCGCCAAGTCGAGCGCCAGCACGCGGCCAACCATGTCGCCCAGCGGCTCCCCCCAACGCTCGCCGCTGTTCAAGGTGAGGCGGTTGGCGGAGCTGTCGCGGACAATCTCCGACCGGTCCAGGTAACCGGCCAAGCTCGGGCGCGCCACCTTGACGGCTGCCGGGCCCGCCGGTTCCGGGCTGCCCGGAACCGCCCGCAGCGTGTAGATGGCCGGGTCCGGTGACGCGCAACGGGCCAGGACGGCAGCCAGCGGCGCCCCCAGCAGCATGCGCCGCCTCATCGCTCGGCGCCCGTGTTGGCGCGGCCACGGATCAGCGCTTCCGGATGGCGGTCCAGGAAGTCCGCCAGCAGCCGGACGGAGCGCATGCCGTCGTTGAGTTGCGACATCAAGCGCTCGAGGTCCCGCGAGAACTGTGAGTTCGCGCCGTAGCCGGCCTCCACCGAACCGACCAGGTGGTTGGTGTGGGAGAGGGTTTGCTGCAAGTCGCTGCTGACCTGCGGCAGTTGATGCATCAGCGGGGTGAGCCCGGCGTCCGCGCGCTTCACCAAGCCCTGCACGTCCGTCAGCGTGGCGGACAGGGACGCGATGGCGCTCTTCAGCTCGGGCCCGCCCGCCACGCTGCGCAGCGTGGCCAGCAGGCCATTCGCGTTGCTGCCGATGGCTGCGAAGGGAATTTGGTCCAGCTTGTTCGAGATGTCGCTCAGTGCCGTCGTGATGCTGCCCAGCCCCCCGCCTTCCGTCGGCAGCACGATGGCGTTGCCTTCCTGTTGCACCGTCACGTGCGGCTGGTCCTGCGCGAACTCGAACGACACGGCCAAGGCGCCCGTGATGTAGCTCAAGGTCGACAGTTGAGCCCGCATCCCGCGATCAACCAGGTGCTGCGACACGGACAGCGGGGTTTCACTCGGGTCGCCGCCGATCGCGAGCAGCCGTTCGGGCTGGATCTCGACGGCGACCCGGACGCGGGCCGTGGCGTTTGCCGGATTCAGTTGCAGTTGGACATCGTTCACGGTGCCGATCGTGTTGCCGAAGATCTGCACCGGCGATCCCCTGGCCAGGCCGCTGGTGGAACTCTCGAAATACAGGACGAAGGGTATGCGCTGCTTGTAGCCGGACGCTTCGGCGACGCCCTGGGTCTCGTAAAGGGTGAATTCGGCGTTGGCCTTGGCGCTTTCCGCGTTGCGGCCGTCCTCCGCCGTTCCGAACGCCACGCCGCCGGACAGCACCGCCTGGATCGACTGCAGCTCCAGGTGAAGGCCCTGGCCTCCCAGATCGAGCGATATGCCGGATGCATTCCAGAACCGCGTGGTGGTGCGGACCCATTTGTCGTACGGCGCGCGGACGAATACGTCGAACGTGATCGGCCCGTTCTCCGCGGGCAGGTGGTAGCCGAGCACCTCGCCCACGGCGATGTCGCGATAGAACACCAGCGAGCCGCTGCCGATCGAGCCGATCCGGTCGGCGCGCAGACTGAATGTGGTGCCCGGCTCGTCCGAACGGATGCCGGGCGGTGTTTCCAGCCCGGTGTAGCTGGTTTGCTCGCCACCGCCCTTGCTGCCCGGGTCCATCTCGATGTATCCGCCGGACAGGAGCGTCTCCAGCCCCGAGATGCTGCTCGCTGACAAGCGGGGGCGCACGACCCAGAAGCGCGCCTTGTCGGTGAGGTATGGTGTCGCTTCCCGGTTCATCCGGACATGCACCAGCACGTGTGTCATGTCCGCGGCCAGCGCGATCGTGTTCACCGTGCCGAGGTCGACGGCCTTGTGCCTGACCCTGGTTTGCCCGGCGGTGAGACCGTCAGCCGAGTTGAAGGTGATGACGACCTCCGGCCCCCGCTGGCTCAAGGTCGTCACGGCGATGTAGCCGCCGATCACGGCCGCGATGAGCGGCAGCAGCCAGACGATGGAGAATGGCGATCTACGCCGAACCTGGGCGTTTGGCTGGCCATCCTGCGATGGCGCGCCCCGTGCGGTCGCATCGCGGCGGGGCGGAATCTCATCACTCATGCGGTTCTCGGCTAAGCGGGGCTGGCAGCGCGGCGGTCGGGGACGGGCGTAGGGCCATCCGGGTCAAGGCGTGCCACAGGCGCTTGTGCGCCGGCCGCATCCCACATCTCGCGCGGGTCGAAGCACGAGACGGCGACCATGGTCAAGACCACGACCAGTCCAAAGCAAATCGCGCCAAATCCTGGAGCGACAGCGGCGATTGCGCCGGCACGGACCAGTCCTACCAGGGTCGCGAGCATGAAGACGTCGATCATCGACCAGCGGCCGATGAAATCCAGCAGGCGATACAGCCGCGTGCGGTCGTGCAGCCGCCAGGCGGACCGCCGCTGGAGGCTGACAAGCATCACCAGCAAGCTCCCCAGCTTGAGCACCGGCACCATGATGCTGGCCACGAACACCAGCAACGCAAGCGGCCACATCCCTGCTTCCAGCAGTTCCTGCGCGCCGCCGATGATGGTGGACGGCCCGCCGCGGCCCAGGCGGGTCAGCGTCAAGATCGGGTAGATGTTGGCAGGCAGGTAAAGCAGGGTTGCCGTGATGACCAACGCCCAGGTGTTGTTGAGGCTGTTGGGCAGCCTGCGGCGCAGCTTGGCCGCGCAACGGGTGCAACGGTCGCCGTCCCGAGCCTCCTCCACCCGGCCGCACACGGTGCAGCTGAGCGGCGAGGCGCCAGGGGGACCGGGCCGGACGGGCGGAACAAGCCCGCGCGCCTGCATCGCATCCCAAACGTCATCGAGGTCCATGAAGCAGTCGGCCGCGATCATCGTCAGCATGAGCGCCGCCACCGCATAAAGCGCCTCGCCGACCTCGACGGTGGCAATGGCGCTCAACCGCGTGAAGGCGACGAAGACGCCGAGCAGGAAAACCTCGACCATCGCCCACGGCCCGATGCGGCGATACCACTTGAACAACCGGGGCAGGACGCGGGGCGGATTCGCCAGGCGGACCCCGAGCAGGACGGACAACATGACAATGATTTTGGCCAAGGGCGCCAGGATCGCCGTGACCAAGACGATGATCGCCAGTTCCCAGGTGCCCTGCTCCCAGAACGCGAGCGGCAGGGACATCATGGTCGTGGAACGCAGCCGCCCCACGATGTCCACTGAGAGAAAGGGCGCGAACACCGCCACGAGATACAGCACCAGGGAGGTCGCAGTGAGCGCCAGGGCGCGGTTGAGCGAGTTTGGCCAGGCACGCCGCAGGGTGGCGTTGCACCGCAGGCAATCCGCCTCGCCATGCGGCGGCAGCACCGGCACGCATTGCAGCAATCCGCAATCCGGGCATTCGCGGCGGCGGTCGAGTCGCATGGCGTCGGGTCGGAGTTCAGTCATGGCGGGCCTAGGATGACCGATGGCAGAGGGGCAGGCCAGGCTGGGAGCGTCGCCGCGCACGACTTATGCCCGGAAAGTGGCCGACAGGCGTCCGTGAGCGGGAAAGGGCGGCGTTGCAGGCGGAGATGCCGACCGGTATAGGGACAGCAACGCCGGCGTAGCTCAGGGGTAGAGCAACTGATTCGTAATCAGTAGGTCCGCGGTTCAATTCCGCGCGCCGGCACCACCGCCCAGCAGGCTGCCTCGCCAGTCATGGCGCGGCAGCCGCTCCGGCTGTGACGCGACGGTGTCAGCCAACGGGGGCGACGTGTTGCGGGGTGCGCCGCGCCGCGCGCCGGGAAACGTTGGTTTGCGGCCCAACGGCAGTGGTCTTCAGCTTTCCGAGCTGACGGTCGCCTGCGGGGTAGCCGACCGAGTTGCTGTTCGGTCCCTCGGTGCCAAGCAGGCTGGCATTGTTGCCCGGCACTCCCTGCGCCAACAGTGGCGTCGCGGTGGACAGCGTCAGAACGGCGGCGATAGCGAAGGTTACTTTATTCATGATCATCCTCGACAAAACTGACCGGCAAGCATCCCACCGCTGTTGGGCAATAGGTCCGCGCGTTACATAGCTCAAGAGCGGCCAATTGCATACGTCCGTGCGGCAATAACAGCCATTACACGCCGGCATGCAACCGGCGCCACCGAACTGGTTTCCAGCGCACCCGTCAGAAACCCCTTCATACTGCAACGCCGGCTATGCGATGAGGCTGTCTTCCGGCCCCGCAGCCATCACCCCAGATCCCAGCGGCGCAGCGCTGCCGCCTCCCAGCGGGCGAACGCCAGCCCAGCCGGACCAAGAACTTAGGACAACCCTATGACACCGCCCTTTCTCGCGTCCCGCCCATGGCGCAACCGCAACCCGGGAGACCTTCGTACCCTGCCATCCGGAGAACACTGGGCCGGCCAGATCGGCGTTGACCGCGCTTCTGGCGGCCCGTTCGCCATCTTCGGCGCCCGCGCCGATGGCTGGCGCGGGCTGGCCACCTGCCTGCTGGCCTACGCGGATGTGCACGGCCTGCATACGGTGCGCGGCATCATCGGCCGGTTCGCGCCGGCGCTCGAGAACGACACGGGCGGCTACATCAGCTTGGTCTGCCGCCAATTGAGCCGTGATCCGGACGCGGTGATCGATGTTCACGCCTTTGCGACCATGCGCGCCCTTGTCGGGGCGATCGCCCTGGCCGAGGGAGGGCCGCGGTTGGCGTGGCCACCGGAGGAGATCGTGGCCGGGTTGGCACTGGCCGGCATCATGGAAACGGCAGCCGTCTGATCGCGGCGGGCGTTGCTTGCTTCGGCCGTTGCGCGACGACCTCCCAAGCGGTGCCGTCGCGGCGTGAAGCGGTCAGTTCTTCCGGACGTAAGCGCTGCCATCGGCGGCAGACAGGGGGTGCTCGGCGTACTTGGCGTGCGGCGGGTGGGCGCGCTCGTCGAACTCGGCCGCCAAGCGACGCAGGGCGGCGCGCATCGCTGCGCCGCGCATCGGGCGGCCGTGGCCGGTCAGCAGCAGCTCCGGCTCCAAGGCAGCGAGCGCCTCCACCGAGCGGCGGGCGCTGGGCCAGTCCTGCGTGTAGTACATGGGCGGCCCGTGCAGTTCCGGGGCCTGCACGGCCACGGCGTAGGCGGATTCCTGGGCCGTGGTGATCACCGCATCCCCGGCGATCAGCGCGCGGTCCGCCTCGCGCCAGAACGAGCAATGCCCGACCGAGTGGCCCGGGGTGTGGACCCAGCGCCAGCCGGGCATGGGCGGCACGCTGCCGTCGTCCGGCAGGGCACGCAGCCGGGCCGACACGTTCACCGGACCGCGCGGGTACAGGGGTGACAGCGCCGACATGAGCCCGCCGCCAACAGCCGGGTCCGGCGGCGGGTAGGATGCCTGGCCGTTCAGGTAGGGGTGTTCGTGCGTGTGGGCGTACACTGGCACGTCCCACTGCTCGGCCAGCGTTTCCAGCGCGCCGAAATGGTCGAAATGGCCGTGCGTCATCACGATCGCGCCCGGGCGGGCGTCCTTGCCGAAGCGGGACGCGGCGGCGGCCGTGATCGCGCCGGCGGTGCCGGGCAGCCCGGCGTCGATCAGCACCCAGCCGCGGTCCCCGGCATCCGGACGGCCCAGCAGCGCGATGTTGACCAGCAGCAGGCGCTTGGCCGCCAGATCCGCGGCCACCTCCAGCACCCCGCCGTCCCGCTCGGCGCCGGTCTCCTCGGTCTCGGGCAAGGGTATCTGCTGGGCCATCGCATCCTCCTGCGGTGGTGTTTCAAGCCCGCCGGTGCCGCCCAGTTCCAGCACGCCGGCCTCCCGCTGCCCCGATCTTCCCACAATGTGCCCATGGAACTGCCCCGATCGGCGACGAAGATCAGCCTCGATCGAAAGGAGCCATCCATGTTTCGCAAGACCCTGTTGAGCCTGACTGCCTTCGCCGGCCTGCTTGGTGCGGCTGCGGCCGCATCGGCCGCGCCGGTTTCCATCATGGGCGTGCCCGCCACGGCGCTCGTGCAGCCGGTCCAGTATTACGGCAGCTATTACCAGGGCGGCTACGACCCGCGTGCCGCCGAGTGGCGGGAACGTGAGTGGCGCCACCACGAGTGGGAGCGGCACCGCCACTGGGAGGAAGAGCATCGCTGGCACGAGGCCCACCGCTTCGGCTGGTAACGCGCAGGGAGCGGGGCCATACTTCCGCGCCGTGTGCACCGTGATCACTCTGCAGCGGCCGGGCCATGCCTGGCCGCTGTTGCTTGCGGCCAACCGGGACGAGCGCCTGGACCGCCGATGGGATCCGCCGGCCGCATGGTGGCCCGGCCAGCCCGGCGTGGTGGCCGGGCGGGACCGCATCGGCGGCGGCACCTGGATGGGCGTCAACGGCGCCGGCCTGGTGGCGGCGGTGCTGAACCGTCCCGGCAGCCTCGGCCCGGCGCCTGGCAAGCGCAGCCGGGGTGACCTGCCGCTGCTCGCCCTCCGGTCGCCTTCAGCCACGGAAGCCGCCACGGCGATGCTGACCCTGGACGGATCGGCCTACCGCAGCTTCAACATGGTGCTGGCTGACCGGCTGGCGGTGTGGTTCGTCCGCAACGACGAGGCCGGGCGGCTGGAAGCGCTCCTTCTTCCGCCCGGCCTGCACATGGTCACCGCGCACGATCCCGATGACGAAACCAGCCCCCGTGTCGCCCGCCACCGGCCCCGGTTCCGGGAGGCGACGGCGCCCGCGCCGCCGGACTGGTCGGAATGGGAGCACCTCCTGGCCGACGCGGAAGGGCCGCGGGACGCCGCGCTGACCGTCCGGCCGGCCGAGGGGTTCGGCACGGCCTGCGCGTCGCTGCTGGGGCTGCCCCGCTCCGGGCCGGCCACCTGGCAGTTCGCGCCGGGTTCCGCGGGACAGGCGGCGTTCGCCCCCGTGGCGGCCGCAGGTGGCGAGCGGGGCGGGGGGCTGCTATAGGGCGCATCTAACGCGAGGATAGGCATGATGGCCCGCCGCCGGCAGCTTTACGAGGGCAAGGCAAAAGTGCTGTTCGAGGGTCCGGAGCCGGGCACCTTGGTGCAATACTTCAAGGATGACGCGACCGCGGGCAACGGCGCGAAGAAGGGCGTCATCACCGGCAAGGGTGTGCTGAACAACCGCATCAGCGAGTACCTGATGACCCGGCTGGGCGAGATCGGCGTGCCCACGCACTTCGTCCGCCGCCTCAACATGCGCGAGCAACTGATCCGCGAGGTGGAGATCATCCCGCTCGAGGTGGTGGTGCGCAACGTCGCCGCCGGCTCCCTGTCCACCCGGCTCGGCATCCCGGAAGGCACGCGGCTGCCGCGGTCCATCATCGAGTACTACTATAAGAACGACGCTCTGAACGATCCGATGGTGGCGGAGGAACACATCACCGCCTTCGGCTGGGCCAACGGCGCCGACATGGACGACATTGTGGCGCTGACGCTGCGAATAAATGATTTCTTGTCCGGCCTGTTCCTGGGCGTCGGCATCACCCTGGTGGACTTCAAGCTGGAGTTCGGCCGCCTATGGGAGGACGAGGACATGCGCCTCGTCTTGGCCGACGAGATCAGCCCGGACAATTGCCGGCTGTGGGACAGCAAGACCAACGAGAAGATGGACAAGGACCGTTTCCGGCGTGACCTGGGCCGGGTGGAGGAAGCCTATCAGGAAGTCGCGCGCCGCCTCGGCATCCTGCCGGAAGCTGGTTCGCGTGACCTGAAAGGGCCGGAGGCCATGCAATGAAGGCGGTCGTGACCGTCATGCTGAAAGATGGCGTGCTGGACCCGCAGGGCCGCGCGATCGGCCATGCCCTGGCCAATCTCGGCTTCACCGGGGTGGGCGAGGTCCGCGCCGGCAAGGTGATCGAATTGGAGCTGGCGGAAACTGACCCGGATGCCGCCCGGTCGGCCGCCGAGGAAATGGGCCGCAAGCTGCTGGCCAACACGGTGATCGAAAGCTTCCGGGTGGAAGTTGCCAGCTAGGACGAACTCAATGCACTTGATGCCCTCTCCCCCCCCCCTGAGGAGGGCATCAAGCGAGAGCCGCCTAGCCTCACGGCCCTGGTCCAGATCTCTCCCAAGAGAAGAGGACTTCAAGAGGTAAGGAGGTTCTCTACTCGGACCGGGTAGGCTTCACCAAGCTTGGATCATGCGGCATGGCCGGGGCCGGATACGGGGTGTTCTCGCCGCGGCTGAGTTCGTCCTTAGCGGCTTCGTCTCCCTTCTCGGCCCGCCGCCGCTGCTCCTGCGCGCGTTCGGCTTCCTTTGCCGTGCCGCTCACCGGGCGCGCTCGCTCTCGGGCTGGTTCTGGTCGCCGCTGACGACCGTCTGCTCCGCCCCGACGTTTCCCGGGACAGCGGGGCCGCTCTTGTCGGGATTGCCGGGCTTGGTCGGGCGGGTGCCCCCGGGATCGATGCCCTCGACGGGGTCGTTGCCCGTTGTATGCGTGGACGGCGTTGCCATGCGGGTCACTCCTTCGATCACCTGCAACGGCTCCGGACGCCGGCGGTTTTTACGCCGCGTCAATCGTCAGTGCCGGTCCAGCATGCTTTCATGCATCCAGCCCCAGGGGGCGGTGTCGCCGACCTGATACCAGCCGCCCGGCGCCTGCGCGAAGACGCGCAACTCAGTGCCGCGCGGGGCTACCCGGACAGACGGGCCGTGCGGGTCAGTGTGGACGTTGGCGCTCTGCCGCACCGTCACGCTGCCCGAAGCCGGCGCGCCCGAGAACCCTTGCGTGGCCTTGGGCGGGACCGGTTGGGCGCCCTTGCCGGATGGGGCTGACGCGCTGGCAGCAGGGTCGGGCACCCCATCCGGCAGAGGCGGGGTCGGGGCAGCGCTGCGCAACGGCGTCGCGGACGTGCCGCCGCCATCGTAGCAGTTGGCCACGATTGCGGCATAAACCCTGCTGGCTTCGGTCGTGCTGGTGCCGACGAAGTGCTCGAACCCTTCCCGGGGCGGACCGCCAGGCTCGCCGCCAAGCGTCACGACCGACACGAACGGCACGAAGATGTTCGGATCGTCCGGAAAGGGCGTGACCTGGCCGCATACGGCTCGCCGTTGCGGTTGCGCCTGCGCATAGACTGCCACCCCCCGAAACCGGGCGGCGCCCGGCAACTTGGCACTGGCCTGGAGATCCTGTTCCACCAATTTGACGGCACGCTCGGCGGACGAGTCCGCCGGCGGCGGCGCTGCCCGTTTCTCGTCCTTGCACCCCGAAAGCATCATGGCGGCGGCGAGCGCCGCGGCGCCCGCCACCCGAGGCGCCATGCCCCGCTCGCCGGTAAGGCGGCTCAATCCGCCTTGCGGTGCCCGCGCCCGCTCTGATCCTTGGTCAGCTCGGCGTTGCGGAACGCAGCTTCTTTCTCGGCTTTCCCCGCCGTTGCCGAACTGGTGCCCTCCTCCGGCGTGCCTTCCGCATGCGCGCGGGACGTGGCGGGCATCGGATGGCCCTTGCCGCCGGTCGGCGCTGGCGCCGGGCCGCCTTCCGGCACCGGGGCGTGGCCGGCGCCGGCCTTGGCGCTGCCAGCCGCCTGCACCTCCTCCGCTTTCTGCGCCTTGGCGGAGCGTGCGGTGGTGGTGTCGTTGTCCGACTTGGTCTTCTCGTGAGGCATTGGGTCTCGTCCGTGTGATGGAGGCGTTATGAATGCGGCAACCAGCCGAGGAGTTGCCTGCGCGCGGCGGCAGCCGTTCCATGCTACATCCTGCCGGCGACCATGAGGACCGATCTGCCTTGAAAGCGTCCATCGTCATCTTTCCCGGCACTAACCGCGAGCGGGACGCCGCCATCGCCCTGCACCGTGCCACCGGCCAGCGCCCGGCGACCCTGTGGCATCGGGAAACCGCCCTGCCGCCCGGCACCGACCTCGTGGTGCTGCCAGGCGGCTTCTCCCACGGCGACTACCTGCGCTGCGGCGCCATGGCGGCGCACTCGCCGGTGATGCCCGCCATCCACGCCTTCGCCGCGCGGGGCGGTCACGTGCTGGGCATCTGCAACGGCTTCCAGATCTTGACGGAGGCGCAGATGCTGCCCGGCACGCTGCTGCGCAACGCCGGGCTGCGCTTCCTGTCGCGCGACTGCCACCTGCGGGTGGAGCGGGCTGGCACCGCGTTCACCCGGCACTGGCAAGCGGGCGCCGTGTTCCGCGCCCCGCTCGCCCATGGCGATGGCAACTACGCGGCCGACCCTGCGACGCTGGACCGGCTGGAAGGCGATGGCCGGGTCGCCTTCCGCTACGTGGACGCAGGTGGCCGGGTGACGGAAGCTGCCAACCCGAACGGCTCCGCCCGCGCCATCGCCGGGGTGTTCAGCGCCAACGGCCGCGTGCTGGGCCTGATGCCGCATCCGGAGGACCTGGTGGACCCGGTGATGGGCGGCATGGACGGCGCGCCGCTGTTCAGCGGGCTGGTGGAGGCGCTGGCGGCATGAGGAACGTGGACGAGGGCTTGGCGCGCGAGTTCGGCCTGAGCGCCGAGGAGTACGGCCGGGTGCTGGCGATCATGGGCCGCACGCCGTCCTTGACCGAGCTGGGCATCTTTTCCGTCATGTGGTCGGAGCACTGCTCCTACAAATCCTCCCGCGTGTGGCTGAAGCGCCTGCCGACCGCGGCGCCCTGGGTGATCCACGGCCCGGGCGAGAATGCGGGCGTGGTGGACATCGGCGAAGGCCTTGCCGCCGTGTTCAAGATGGAATCCCACAACCATCCCTCCTTCATCGAGCCTTACCAGGGGGCCGCGACCGGAGTTGGCGGCATCATGCGGGACGTGTTCACCATGGGCGCCCGCCCGGTGGCGAACCTCAACGCGCTCCGCTTCGGCAGCCCGGACCACCCGGCGACCAGGCGGGTGGTGGACGGCGTGGTGCGCGGCGTCGGCGGCTACGGCAACTGCGTCGGCGTGCCCACCGTGGGCGGCGAGGTGAACTTCCACCCCGCCTACAACGGCAACCCGCTGGTCAACGCCATGACGGTCGGGATCGCGCCGCGGGACCGGATCTTCCTGTCCGCCGCGGCCGGGGTGGGCAACCCGGTCGTGTATGTCGGCAGCAGGACCGGGCGGGACGGCATCCATGGCGCCACCATGGCTTCCACTGGGTTTGGCTCGGACAGCGAGAGCAAGCGCCCGACCGTGCAGGTGGGAGACCCGTTCACCGAGAAGCTGCTGATCGAGGCCTGCCTGGAGCTGATGGCGACGGACGCGATCGTGGCCATCCAGGACATGGGGGCCGCCGGGCTGACCTCCTCGGCGGTGGAGATGGCGGGCAAGGGCGATGTCGGCATCGCCCTCGACCTGGACGCCGTGCCGCAGCGCGAGCGGGACATGACCGCCTACGAGATGATGCTGTCCGAGAGCCAGGAGCGCATGCTGATGGTGCTGCGCCCCGACCGGCAGGACCTGGCGCGGGCGATCTTCGAGAAGTGGGAGCTGGATTTCGCCGTCATCGGCGAGTTGACCGGGACGGGGCGCATCACCGTCAGGCACCGCGGCCTCGTTGAGGCGGACATCCCGCTTGCCCCCCTGGCCGACCAGGCGCCGCTCTACCACCGTCCCACCGTGGATACGCCGCCGCAGCCGCCGCTCGGCCCGGTGGACTGCACGCTGGGCGTGCTGGACGCGTTGGTCCGGCTGGTCGGCTGCCCGGATCTGTGCTCCCGCGCGTGGGTGTGGGACCAGTATGACAGCACGGTCGGCGGCCAGACCGCGCGGCGGCCGGGCGCCGCGGATGCCGCGATCGTCCGGGTCGAGGGCCACGCGCTGGCCCTGGCGCTGACGACGGACTGCACCCCCCGCTACTGCGCCGCGGACCCGCACGCCGGCGGAATGCAGGCGGTGGCGGAGGCGTGGCGCAACATCACCGCCACGGGCGCGACCCCGCTGGCGGTGACGGACAACATGAATTTCGGCAATCCGGAGAAGCCCGAGGTGATGGGCCAGTTCGCCGCGGCGACGCTGGGGATCGCCGCCGCCTGCACCGCGCTCCAGTTCCCGGTCGTGAGCGGCAACGTCAGCCTCTACAACGAGACGGACGGCGCCGCGATCCTGCCCACCCCCGCGATCGGCGGCCTGGGCGTGATCGCCGATGCAGCCCGCGCGGCCGGCCTGGCGTTGCTGTCCGGTTCGGAGCTGGTGCTGGTTGGCCGGACGGAAGGCTGGCTGGGCCAGTCGCTGTGGCTGCGGGAGGTCGCGGGACGGGAGGAAGGGCCGCCGCCGCCGGTGGACCTGGCGGCCGAGCGCCGCAACGGCGAGTTCGTGCGGGCGCAGATCGGGGCTGGGCAGGTGGCGGCCTGCCACGACGTGTCCGATGGTGGAGTGCTGGTCGCCGTGGCCGAAATGGCGCTGGCCGGCGGCGTCGGCGTGCAGCTTCAGGGCTTGCCGCCGGGAGTGGACGCCCATGCCTGGTGGTTCGGCGAGGACCAGGGGCGCTACGTGGTGGCAGTTGCCGACCCGGCGGCGCTGGTGCTGGCCGCGGATGCGGCAGGGGTGCCGGCGCTGCGCCTCGGGGTTGCGGCAGGTGACCGGATCACGCTGGCGGACGGCAGCTCCGTGGAGTTGCGCAGCTTGCGGGCAGCGCATGAAGGGTGGTTCGAGGCGTGGATGGCTTGACGGAGGGCGTTTGACACCACTCCCGCCCACCACCATATCCTGCGGCAGGAGTGGGGGAGCTGTCACCATGGCCATGGCCGCCAACGAGATCGAGGCGATGATCCGCGCCGCCCTGCCCGATGCGCGCGTAACCGTCGAGGACTTGGCGGGCGACGGGGACCATTACGCCGCGACCGTCACCAGCGAGATGTTTCGCGGCTTGTCGCGCGTGAAGCAGCATCAACTCGTTTACGCCGCACTGCGCGGCCGCATGGGCGGCGAGCTTCATGCCCTCGCCTTGCAGACTTCTGCCCCCGAACCGGAGAAGACACGATGAGCGATACCGTTGTTGCTACTCAGCGTATTCAGAAGGACATCGCGGACAACCGCGTCATGCTGTTCATGAAGGGCAACGCGCTTTTCCCGCAGTGCGGGTTTTCCGCCCGCGTGGTGCAGATCCTGAGCCACATGGGCGTGCCGTTCCAGACCGCGAACGTGCTGGAGGACGCCGGCCTGCGCGAGGGCATCAAGCAGTTCTCCCAATGGCCGACCATCCCGCAGCTCTACGTGGATGGCGAGTTCGTTGGCGGATGCGACATCGTGACCGAGATGTTCCAGTCCGGCGAACTGGAAGCGCTGCTCAAGGAAAAGGGCGTTCCGCATCAGGCTGCGGCCTGAACGGCTTCGCCGGGTTCGGCCCGGCGATCTTCAGCCCCCTGTGCGGCCCGGCGGCGAACCGACCCGAGTGCTGGTTCGAAGCTGACTGTCTGGCCGAGGTCGCCGCTGTGGAAAGCACTCCGCGTGACCAGCGTTGGCAAGCGACCTAGGGCAGCGGCCGGATGCAACGCAACCTGCGGTGACGATGCTCCGCTTCGGATGGAGCAGTGCGGGCAAGGCCGTACGGTCTGTTGCGCCGACCGGCAGCAATGACAACGCCGGGCATCGCACCCATTTCAGGCTGATCATTTCGGGAAGACAGCGGCATGCCCTACGATTTCGACCTGTTCGTCATCGGCGGCGGTTCCGGCGGCGTGCGCTGCGCCCGGGTCGCGGCCGGGCATGGCGCCCGGGTTGCCGTCGCGGAAAGCACGCATTGGGGCGGCACCTGCGTCAACGTCGGCTGCGTGCCGAAGAAGCTGATGGTCATGGCCGCGGATTACGGCATCGCCGCCGATGACAGCCGCGGTTTCGGCTGGGATACGAAGCGAGGCCGCCATGACTGGCCCGGCTTCATCGCCGCCAAGAACGCCGAGATCAGCCGGCTGAACGGCATCTACGTCAACCTGCTGGCTGGCTGCACCAGGTTCGACGCCCGCGCCACGTTCATCGACCCGCACACGCTGGACGTGGACGGAACGAAGGTCACGGCGGAGCGCATCGTGATCGCCGTCGGTGGTCATCCGCTGCGCCCGGACATGCCCGGCTGCGAATTGGGGATCGTGTCCGACGACGCGTTCTTCCTGCCGGCGCTGCCCCGCCACGTGATGCTGATCGGCGCGGGCTACATCGCGGTGGAGTTCGCCGGCATCTTCGCCGGACTGGGCGTCAGCGTGGAACTGGTCTGCCGGCCGCCGCTGCCTTTGCGCGGCTTTGACGGCGACATGCGGGAGGCGCTGGCCGGGGCGCTCACGGCGCAGGGCGTGAAGCTCCATTGCGGCACCGCGCCGTCCAAGGTGGAGCGCGACGGGGATGGCTACCTCGTGCACTTGCAGGATGGCGCGGTGCGACGGACCGACTTGGTGTTCTGGGCTGTCGGCCGCCGTCCCAACACGCGCACGCTCGGCCTGGAGGCGGCCGGCATCCATATGGAGAAGAACGGCGCGGTCGTGGTGAATGGCGACCACCAGACCAACCTGCCGCATGTTTACGCCATCGGCGACGTGAGCAACCGGCTGAACCTGACCCCGGTTGCCATCGCCGAGGGCCATATGCTGGCCGACCGGCTGTTCAGCCCGACCCGGCGCAACTGGAACTTCGACGTCGCCCCCACCGCCGTGTTCAGCCATCCGCCGATCGCGACCGTGGGGCTGACGGAGGAGGACGCGGCGGCGCTTTACCCGGTGGACATCTACCTGACCCGGTTCACGCCGATGCGGCACTTGTTCACCGGGCGCACGGTCAAGACGGTGATGAAGCTGGTGGTGGAGCAGTCCAGCGGACGGGTGGTGGGCGCGCACATGCTGGGGGACGACGCGCCCGAGATGATGCAGGGCATTGCGGTCGCGATCAACGCGGGAGCGACCAAAGCGGATTTCGACCGCACGATCGGGGTCCATCCAACGGCGGCGGAGGAGTGGGTGACCATGCGGACCCGCACGCGGGAGGCGGGCGTGGCGGCCAAGGCGGCGGAATGATCGCCTGACGCCGCTGAACATCGTGCGAGATGCAGTCGTGTCCCACACGGAGGCACAGTTTAGGGTGGAAACAAGCGATCCGTGCGACGAAATCCCACGTTGAGGACAGTTTTGCGGACCAAGCTATCGAGCGCATCGGTCTGGAAGAAGTGACTTTCGACGATGCACAGGGGCATGCCGGTCGATTGCCATCGGCTTTTCCCGTCCGTGGCAGGAGGAAGGTTTCGACCCAACCCAGCTTGGCCTTGGCGGCTGGCAGTCGAAGCATCAGGAGATGGCGAATCTCTTGAACCGAACATACAGCAGGGTGATTGTTTCCGCGTCGAATGGGGCGGTCATCAGCGTCGAGAACAGACCCATCTGATTGCGTCCTCTGCTTTGTCTGGCTTTTACGTCCACCGTGCTTACGGGAACCGCAAACTTGCTTGCACAGGTCGGCAAGCCGTCTCGCTCCAATCCGCGCGGAACATCGCAGGACGTCATTCGTGACGGCACCAAGATGTATGTTGCCAGCAAAGCAGCTATGGCCCTTCCGGAACACACCTGGCTGGGCTTGACGCATGCTGCGGTCCGCACGGCCGTGCGGGCGGGAGCGGAGGTTCTCACGACAGGTTTCGCCCTGTATAGCCACGCGACAGCCAACGATCTACGTGCACCGAATTACAACCACGCCCGCGGCGAAGGCCTGCATAGATGACCCCCTGGTCCCCCTCATCCTGGCGTGCCCACCCCATCCAGCAGCAGCCGTCCTATCCGGACCCGGAGGCGCTCGCCCAGACCGAGGCGCGCCTGGGCGGCTATCCGCCCCTGGTCTTTGCCGGCGAGGCGCGGCGGCTCAAGGCGGCGCTGGCGCTCGCGGCCGAGGGGCGTGCGTTCGTGCTGCAAGGCGGCGATTGTGCCGAGAGCTTTGGCGACTTCAACGCCACCATCATCCGCAACACCTTCCAGGTGCTGTTGCAGATGGCCGTCGTGCTCACCTTCGGCGCCAGTGTGCCGGTGGTGAAGCTGGGCCGCATCGCCGGGCAGTATGCCAAGCCGCGCTCATCCGAAACGGAGACGGTCGGCGGCGCCACCCTGCCCTCCTACCGCGGCGACACCGTCAATGGACCCGGCTTCACCGCACTTGACCGCACGCCCGATCCGCGGCGGATGGAAACAGGCTACTTCCAGGCCGCCGGCACGCTGAACCTGCTGCGCGCCTTCGCGACCGGCGGCTATGCGGACCTGCACGAGATGCACCGCTGGAACCTGTCCTTCGCCGCCCGCTCGCCGCTCGCCGGCCGGTATGACGAGCTGGTCGGCCGCATCGACGAGACGCTGCGCTTCATGGACGCCTGCGGCGTGACCAGCGCCAATGCGCCCCAGGTGCACGAGACCGATTTCTACACCAGCCACGAAGCCCTGCTGCTGCCCTACGAGCAGGCATTGACCCGGGTCGACTCCACCAGCGGCGATTGGTACGCCTGCTCGGCGCATTTCCTGTGGATCGGCGACCGGACCCGGCAACCGGACGGCGCCCATGTCGAGTTCCTCCGCGGGGTGCGCAACCCGATCGGCATCAAGGTCGGCCCGACAACGGACGCGGCCGGCCTGCTCCGCCTGATCGAGACGCTGAACCCGGCGGACGAGCCGGGCCGCATCACCTTGATCAGCCGCATGGGTGCCCGGCGCGTCCGCGCCCTGCTGCCCCCCCTGGTGCGGGTGGTGCGCGCGGAGGGGCGCCGGGTGCTCTGGCTGTGCGACCCGATGCACGGCAACACGATCAGCACTGCGGCCAAGGTCAAGACCCGCTCGTTCGAGGACATCCTGGCGGAGGTGCGCGGCTTCTTCGACGTGCAGGAGGCCGAGGGCGGCTGGGCCGGCGGCGTGCACGTGGAGATGACCGGCCGGAACGTCACCGAATGCGTCGGGGGCGCCCACCAACTGACGGAAGCGGATTTGTCAGAGCGTTACGAGACGTTCTGCGACCCTCGGCTGAATGCAGAGCAATCGCTGGAACTTGCCTTCCTGGTTGCCGAGGAACTCAAGGCCCGCCGCCTGCCGCGCACGCTGCCTGCGATCGCCGCTCAGTAACCTTTGACAGAAGGGAGGCAGGGGACGACTGTCCCCTGCCTCGTCCAGAGCAGAGCCTTGGTCTTCCTACGCGAGTGGTTCATGACCCTGTCCCAAGACATCGACGCCCGCACCGACGCTTATTTCAATCGTACGCGGAAGATCATCGCCCGCTTCGGCGACAAGCGCGTCACCTACGCCGTGTTCCTTCGCCGCCCGGTGATTTCGGCCCCCCGGTTGATGCTGGATTGGCTGCGGGCCGTTGCCGCCGAACAAGGCTTCGAGATCAAGCTGGACGTCACCCACCCCGAGGGCAGTTGGGTGGGCGCGGGCGAGCCGCTGGTCTATGTCACCGGCTCCTTCCAGCACCTGTCCAACTGCGAGACGCTGTTCCTTCAGAAGCTCGGCGCCGCGTGCGTGGCCGCGCACAACGCCTACCAGATGTGCAACGCGCTGCCCCGGGCCGCTTTCCTCGCCATGGATGCCCGGCACTGCGCGGGGGCCGAGATGCAGGACATGATGGGCTACGCCGCCAGCGTCGGCAGCGCCGCGGCCCAACGGGAAGGCGCTGTCGGGTTCGTCGGCACGGCCACGGAACTGACCGCGCACTGGTTCGGCCAAATGCACGGCGCGGGCACCATGCCGCATGCCCTGATCGGCTATGCCGGCTCCACCGTGCGCGCCGCGGAGATGTTCGTGGAGACGTTCCCGGACGAGGCCTTGACGGTGCTGACGGACTATTTCGGGCGCGAGGTGACGGATGGCGTCGCGGTGTGCCGCCGCTTCCCGGAGTATGCCGAGGCGGGCCGCCTGTCTGTCCGGCTGGACACGCATGGCGGTCGCTTCCTCGAAGGCCTCGATCCCGGGGAAAGCTACGCCGTGCTGGAACGTCATCAGCCCGGTGCCATCCGCCGCTACCGCAGCGACACCGAATTGCGGTACCTGGTCGGCACCGGCGTGTCCGCCGCCGCGATCTGGCGCATGCGGGAATCGCTGGACGAGGCAGGGTTCCCCCGCGTGCGGATCATCGTGTCGTCTGGTTTCAACGTGGACAAATGCCGGGTGATGGCGGACTCGCACGCGCCGATCGACGTGGTCGGCACGGGCAGCTACATCCCCAACTCCTGGAGCGAGACCTACGCCACCGCGGACATCGTGGATTACGAGGGCGAGGCGAAGGTGAAGGTGGGACGCGAGTTCCTGCTTCGCCGCAACGGCGCGCGCAAGGGCAGCGCCGCCGCCGTTGATAAAGCCGGGAGCGCCGCCTAGCTTCATCAGCATGGTCGAAACGCTTCGGATCGCGCTGGCGCAGATCAACCCGCACGCCGGGCAGATCGAGGCGAACATCGCCGCGATCCGCCGTGCACGGGCGGAAGGCGCCCGGCTGGGCGCCGACCTGGTGGTGACGCCCGAATTCTCGGTGGGCGGTTATCCGCCGGAAGATCTGGTCCGCAAGCCCGCCTTTGTCGCCGCGTGCGAGGCCGCCGTGGCGCGGTTGGCGGCCGAAACCGATGACGGTGGCCCGGGCCTGGTCGTGGGCGGTCCCTGGCAGGACGGTGCGTTGCTGCACAACGCGGCTTTCCTGCTCGACGGCGGCAAGCTGGTGGCACGCCGGGCCAAGCACGAACTGCCGAACTACGGCGTGTTCGACGAGAAGCGCGTGTTCGACGCCGGCGCTTCCCCCGGCCCAGTGGTGTTCCGCGGCTTCCGGCTCGGTCTGATGATCTGCGAGGACTGGTGGTTCCCCGCCGTCGCCGAAACGCTGGCCGAGAGCGGCGCCGAGATTCTGCTGTCGATCAATGGCTCCCCGTTCGAGGACGGCAAGCCGGCCCGGCGCGTCGCCCTGGCGGTGGAGCGGGTGGTGGAAACCGGGCTCGCCTACGTGTTCCTGGGCATGGTGGGCGGGCAGGACGAACTGGTGTTCGACGGCGCCTCCTTCGTGCTCAATCCCGACCGCTCGTTGGCCGTGCAGATGCCGTTCTTCGCCGAGAGCGTGACGCTGACCGAGTGGACGCGGGAAGGCGGCCGCCTTGTCTGCGCGCCACAGAGTCCGGTGGCCGAACCTGGGCGGCTGGAGGCGATCTACCGCTGCATGATGCTGGGCTTGGCGGATTACCTGCGGAAGAACCGCTTTCCCGGCGTGCTGCTCGGCCTGTCGGGCGGCATCGACTCGGCGTTGTCGGCCGCGGTGGCGGTGGATGCGCTCGGCCCCGAGCGGGTGCGCTGCGTCATGCTGCCGTCGCCCTACACCAGCCAGCATTCGCTGGACGACGCGGCGGAATGCGCCCGCCTGCTCGGCATACGCTGCGACACGGTGCCCATCACCCCCGCGATGGGCGCGTTCGAGGGCGCGCTGGCGCCGCTGTTCGCCGGCCGCCAGTCCGACACGACGGAGGAGAACATCCAGTCCCGGTCCCGCGGTTTGATCCTGATGGCGCTGTCCAACAAGTTCGGCGACATGGTGCTGACGACCGGCAACAAGAGCGAGATGTCCGTTGGCTACGCGACGCTGTATGGCGACATGTGCGGCGGCTACTCGGTGCTGAAGGACGTCTACAAGACCACCGTGTTCGCCTTGTGCCGATGGCGCAACGCGCATGTTCCCGCTGGCAGCCAGGGTCCGGACGGCCCGGTGATGCCGGACCGGGTCATCAGCAAACCGCCCTCAGCCGAGCTGAAGCACGATCAGACCGACCAGGACTCGCTGCCGCCGTACGACGAGTTGGACGCGATCCTGTCGGGCCTGGTGGAGGGCGAGCATTCGGTGGACGAGATGGTGGCCCAGGGGCACGACCGCGCCACCGTGCTGCGGGTTTGGCGGATGCTGGACCGGGCGGAGTACAAGCGCCGGCAAGCGCCGCCCGGGGTGAAGATCACCGCGCGGGCGTTCGGGCGGGACCGGCGCTATCCCATCACCAACGGCTACACCGGGCTGGTGGCCTAGGATTGAGTGACCTGTTCGCTCCCCAGGGGGGATGGCGCGTCCGCATCCTGGACCTGTCGGGCGCGTCCGAGGACAAGCTGGTGGAGGAGGTGGGCGGCTTTCCCACTCTGATGCAGGCCAACGCCTTCGCCCGCGCTTACGTGCGTGACAGCGTGGAGCGGTGCCGCGGTCCCGGCTTGTCGGCCCGCGAGGTGCTGGACGCGTGGTTCGCGTTCGGCGAGGACGCGGAGATCGCCGACAACCCGCAGGGCGCGTGGCGCAGCGCCACCGAGCTCGCGGTCTTCGGCGAGCGCCCTGCCAGCGAGGAAGACCGCGACTGGCGCGCGCTCGACCCTCGCCGGCATGGGGAGGAGGAATGAACAGCGCCTGGCCAGGTCGCATGTCGGCGGCACCCCTCACCTCGCCCTTCTCCCATAGGGAGAGGGAGCCAATCGGTTTAGGACGAAACTGCTTGTCCCCCATGCGAACGCGTCGATGAGGCTCCGTTTCGCCCCCTCTCCCACCGGCTTGCTGCATGTCGGCAACGTGCGCGCCGCCCTGGCGAACTACCTGCTTGCCCGGCGGGACGGCGGCGCCTTCCTTCTACGCTTCGACGACACGGACGCCGCGCGCAGCCGGCCGGAGTTCGCGGACGCGATCGAGCAGGACCTTCGCTGGCTCGGCATCACCTGGGATGACAGCTTCCGCCAATCCGACCGCCTGCCCGGCTACGAGGCCGCCGCACGGCAGCTCGAAGCGTCAGGCCGGCTGTATCCCTGCTTCGAGAGCGAGGCGGAGCTGCAAGCCAAGCGGGACCAGCGCCTGCGCCGCAACCTGCCGCCGCTGTACGACCGCGCCATGCTGAAGCTCACCCCGGAGCAGCGCGCGGCGGCCGAGGCAGGGGGCAAGACGCCGTACTGGCGGTTCCGCCTGTCCGACGGCGCCGCGGCCTGGCAGGACGCGGTGCTCGGCGCCAAGCAGGTGCGTTTGCCCACCATCTCGGACCCGGTGCTGGTGCGCGCGGATGGCGCGCCGCTTTACACCTTCACGTCCGTGGTGGATGACCTGGCGACCGGCATCACCCACATCGTCCGCGGGGAAGACCACGTCACCAACACCGCGGTGCAGCTGGATATCTGGGCGGCGCTGGGCGGGGACGCGCGCGCCGTCACTTTCGCCCACTTGCCCTTGCTGGTCGGCGACGACGGCGGCAAGCTGTCCAAGCGCACCGGCGCGCTGTCCCTGCGGAGCTTGCGCCAGGACGGGGTGGAGCCGTCGGCGATTACGTCCGTGCTGGCCAAGCTCGGAACCTCGGACGACCCGGTTCCGGCCAGCATGGACCAGCTCGCCGCCGGGTTCGACCTTGCCCACTTCTCCCGCTCCTCGCCGCGGTTCGATATCCGCCAACTGCTCGCGATGAACCGCCGGGTGCTGCACGGCTTGCCCTTCGAAGCGGTGCAGGACCGGCTGCCTCCCGGCGCCACCCCGGTTTTTTGGGAGGTTGTGCGCGGCAACCTGGACATGCTGGCGGAAGCGCGCGCCTGGTGGGATGTGGTGGCTGGCAGCATCGTGCCGCCCGTGGTGGAAGGCGAAAGCGGGTTCCTGCGGGATGCCTTGGCCGCCCTGCCGCCCGAGCCGTGGTCGCCAGACGTGTGGGCCGAATGGACGAACGCGCTCAAGGCCGGCAGCGGACGAAAGGGACGCGCCCTGTTCCACCCCCTCCGCCTGGCGCTGACCGGGGAGGAGCGCGGCCCGGAGATGCGCGAGTTGCTGCCCCTGATCGGCCGCCCGCGGGCGGCCGATCGGCTGCGAGTGGCCCAAAGCTGATGGGTGGCATTGATGGACGGGGTTGACTCCCATTCGCTCG
>CAXTLC010000019.1:0-14158 GCA_964245075.1 uncultured Acetobacteraceae bacterium | reverse complement strand
GTGGCCCAAAGCTGATGGGTGGCATTGATGGACGGGGTTGACTCCCATTCGCTCGACTCGGTCACCCACGTCATCCAGACCGCGCTGACGCCGGTCTTCCTCCTGTCCGGCATCGGCACCTTGCTGAACGTGTTCAACACGCGGCTGGGCCGCGTGGCGGACCACTACGAGCATGTCAGCGAATTGGCCGAGACGGCGACCGACGCAGGCAAGCGGGCCGGCTATCAGCGCCATCTGGCCCGGCTGCGCCGCCGCCGTTCGGCGCTCGATACGACGGTGGCCCTGGCGGCGCTTGCCGGAGTCGCCACGTGCGGCGCCGCGTTCGCGTTGTTCCTGACCACGCTGCGAAACGCGTCGGACAGCATGGTCCTGCTGCTGCTGTTCGGCGCGGCGCTCGGCTGCACCATCGCGGCTTTGGCTGCGTTCCTGATCGACACCGTGCTCGCGTGGCATGGCGTGCGCCAGGATGGGCCGCTGCCGCGTCAGGCCGCCTCTGGCTGACCCGCCGCCTTACAGCAGCCCGGCGCCGGACAGGCCGCCGTAAACGCCGAATGCCGTGGTGATGGTCAGCACGACGATCACCACCCAGCGGTACGCTCCGGATAAGCGCAGGCCGGGCGGCAGGGCGCGGATGGCCAGCGCCACCAGGAAGAACAGGACCAACGGCAGCAGCAGCGCGTTCATCACCTGGATGTCCACGTTGAGCGAGACCAGGTTGGGCGAGACTGCGATCAGCGCCGCCCCGGCCACGATGCACGCGGCATACACGCCGTAGAACCAGTATGCGCGCCGCGGCGGCAGTTCCAGGGAGCGTTGGTAGCCCGCCACCTCCCCCATGCCCCAGGCCAGCGCGAGCGAGGCCACGATCGCCGCCACCATGGCGGCCCCGAGCACGCCCAGGCTGAACACCAGCTTGCCGGTGGCCGCGCCCAGCAGCGGCGTCAGCACCGTCGCCATGTCGCCGATCGTGTTCAGCGTGACGCTCTGGTCGGCGGCTCCAATCACCGCGGCGCACGCCATCAGGGCCGCAGCCATCACCAGTTGCGTCACCACCGCGCCCACCGCGGTGTCGGCCCGGGCGGCTCCCAGGTGCTCGGCGCGCAAGCCTTTGTCGGCGATGGCGGATTGCTGGTAGAACACCATCCACGGCATGATCACCGCGCCGATGTTGGCCGCGCACAGGAACAGGTAGTCCTTGTCGGCGTACGGGATCAGCACCGCGTCCGACATCACCCGCGTCAACGACGGGTGCGCCGTCCAGGCCACGGCGAAGAACGCGAACTCGAACAGGCCGATGACGATCGCCACCCGTTCCACCCGGCGGTACGAGCCGGTGAGCACCACCGCGATCAGCGCCACCGCCGCCAAGGGCAGGCTGACGAAGCGGGACACGCCGTAAAGATCCCCCACCGCCGCGACGCCCGAGAACTCGGACAGCAGCGCGCCCGCCGTGGCGACCGCGAGCCCGATGGCGGACACCCAGCCCCAGAAGCGGCCGAACGTCTCGCAGATCAGCTCGCCATGGCCGCGGCCGGTGTGGATGCCCAGCCGCACCGTCAGTTCCTGGGTGATGTATAGGATGGGCATCAGCAGCGCCTGGATCAGCAGCAGCCGGTAGCCCCATTGCGCACCGCTCTGCCCGGCGGTGATCAAGCTGCCGACGTCCGTGTCAGCCAGCATGACGACAAGGCCCGGCCCGAACACGGCGATCCAGCGGGTAAACCGGCCGCGCCCGCCCAGGCTGCGCTGCGTCGTGACTGTCACTGTCGGAACTCCCGCCCAATTGGAATTGCGAGTTAGTTGCAACTGGGCTGAACGTCAACCGCCACGCGGCGATTGCCAGCCGGCACGCGGTGCGGGACAACAGCCCGCCATGCCCACCCTCTCCTTGCACAACAGCCTCACCCGGCAGCGTGACGCGCTGGCGCCGATCGATCCCGCCCATGTCCGGCTGTATGCCTGCGGACCGACCGTGTACGACCGCGCCCACCTCGGCAATGCCCGGCCGGAGGTGGTGAACGACGTGCTGGTGCGGCTGTTGCGGCACCTTTACCCGCGCGTGACCTACGTGCGGAACATCACGGACGTGGACGACAAGATCAACGCCCGCGCCGCCGCGACCGGGCAGACGATCGCGCAGGTCACCGAACGCACCCTGGCGGACTTCCACGCCGACATGGCGGCCTTGGGCGTGGTCCCGCCGGACGTGGAGCCGCTTGCCACGGCCCACATCGCCCCCATGATCGCGGTGATCGAGCGGCTGATCGCCGCCGGGCACGCCTACCCCGCCCAGGGGCACGTGCTGTTCGCCGTGGCGAGCTACAAGGACTACGGCGCCCTGTCCGGCCGCAGCCCGGACGAGCTGCTTGCCGGCGCCCGGGTGGAGGTGGCGCCGTTCAAGCGGGACGCGGGCGATTTCGTGCTGTGGAAGCCGTCCGGGCCGGACCTGCCGGGCTGGGACAGCCCCTGGGGGCGCGGCCGGCCGGGCTGGCACATCGAGTGCAGCGCCATGGCCTGGACCTACCTCGGCGCGAGCTTCGACATCCACGCCGGCGGCGCGGACCTGCTGTTCCCCCACCATGAGAACGAGCGCGCCCAATCCTGCTGCGCCTTTCCCGGCGAGAGCTTCGCGCGGATCTGGATCCATAACGGGATGCTGCGGGTCGAGGGGCAGAAGATGTCCAAGTCGCTCGGCAACTTCACCACCGTGCGGGACGTGCTGGGGGAGGCGCCGGGCGAGGCGGTGCGGCTGCTGCTGCTGCGGACGCACTACCGCGCGCCGCTGGATTTCACCGCGCACGCGCTGGACGAGAGCCGGCGGGAACTGGACCGGTTCTACCGCGCCCTGGGCAGCGGCGCCGTTCCGGGTCCGATGCCGGACGCCGTGGTGGACGCGTTGTGCGACGACATCAACACACCCCTCGCCTTGTCCCAGCTCCACCGGCTGGCGGACGACGCGCTGGCCGGGGACGCCGCCGCCGCCGCCGGGCTGCGCGCCGGCGGGGCCATGCTGGGCCTGCTTGGCACCGAGCCCGTCGCCTGGTTCCGCCGCGGGGCGGACGCCGGGGCGGTGGAAGCCGCGGTTGCCGAACGCCTCCGCGCCCGCAAGGCGCGGGACTTCGCCCGTGCCGACGCCATCCGTGCCGGCCTCGCCGCCCAGGGGATCGTGCTGGAGGATGGTCCCGGCGGCACCACCTGGCGCACCGAATGAGCCCGCTGCGCATGGTTCGGCAGGCAGTCGCGGCGCTGCTCCTGGCCAGCGGCGTGGCGACGGCGCAAACCCCGCCGATGGCGATGCCTCCCTCCAACACCGCCGGCAGCCCCGCCACGGCCGCCTACAAGCACGCCATGGAGACGATGATGTCGGGCATGGACGTGCCCTACTCAGGCAATCCCGACCGTGATTTCGTGGTTGGCATGCTGCCGCACCACCAGGGTGCGATCGACATGGCGAAGATCGAGCTGCAACACGGCCGTGACCCGGCGCTGCGCCGCCTGGCGCGGGACATCATCGCGTCCCAGGCCAAGGAGCAGGCGTTCATGCGGCGTTGGCTGGCGCGGCACCCCGTTCCGTGACGGGGCGCGACGGCGGCGCGGCGCTGCAACCCATCCCGGGCAGCCCGGTCGTGGTGCTCGTGCGCCCGCAACTCGCCGACAACATCGGCAGCACCGCGCGGGCGATGGCCAATGGCGGGCTGTTCCACCTCCGTCTCGTGGCGCCGCGGGATGGCTGGCCGCAGGAGCGCGCCTGGCGCATGGCGTCCGGCGCGGACCGCATCCTGGACGCGGCGGCGGTGTGCGGCACGGTGGCCGAGGCCGTCGCCGACCTGCACCGCGTGTTCGCGACCTGCCCGCGCCCGCGCCACATCGTGAAGCCCGTGATGACCGCCCGCGCTGCCGGCGCCGCGCTGCACGAGGCGGCCGGGCGGGGCCTGCGCTGCGGATTGCTGTTCGGCCCGGAACGCGCCGGGCTGGACAATGACGACATGGCGGAGGCGGATACGCTGGTGCGCTTCCCGCTGAACCCGGAATTCATGTCGCTGAACCTGTCGCAGGCGGTGATGGTGATGGCGTACGAGTGGTGGACCGCCGCGGACGGGACGCCGGGCCGCGTGATGATGACCAACGAGAGCGCCATCGCGAGCAAGGGCGCTCTCGATGGGCTGCTCGGCCATCTCATCGCCGAGTTGGACGCGTGCGGCTTCCTCCGCAACGCGCCGAAGCGGCCGGGCATGGTCCGCAACATCCGCCACCTGTTCCAGCGCGCCGAAGCGACGGAGCAGGAGGTGCGGACGCTGCACGGCGTCGTGGCAGAGCTGTCGCAGGGGCGCATGCGGCGGGGCCGGCCGGAAGGGTAGGCGCGTCAGAACCGCGTCGTGAGGTCCGTCAGCCAATCGGGGGAGGCGTTCACCAGGGCGGCCTCGACCCGGTGGTCCAAACCGCTCAGGACCAGCAGCGCCACCGCGAGCGCCACGCCGCCGAGCAGCATCCTGCCCGCCTGCCCGGCCTGCGCCATCCGCCCGCGCCACCGCAACAAGGCGCTGCGCGACAGGAAAGACACCAGCAGCAGCGGGGTGGACGCGCCCAGGCCGAATGCCAGGGTCACGGCGGCCACCGCCAGCAGGTCCTGCCCTCGGGCGGCCAGCACCGAGGCGGCCCCCAGTGTCGGCCCGACGCAGGGGCTCCAAACCGCGCCGAGCACCGCGCCGACGACGAACTGGCCGCCCAGCCCGCGCGGGGCAAGCCGCGCCAGCAATCGGTTGCCGGCGTTCGGCAGGCTCCCGGCCGCCGTGGCGAGCCGGACCTGCAACGCCCCGCTGAGCAGCACGAGGCCGAGCGCCATCAGCAGGACGGCCGAGGCGGTGCGGACCACCGTGCCGTCCAGGCCGATGGCGAAGCCCACCGTGGCCACGAGCAGCCCGATCGCGGTGAAGGAGAGCGCCAATCCGGCCGCCAGGACCAGCGCGCCCGACCGGTGCGCGGCCAACGCGCTGCCGACGGCGAGCGGCAGCAACGGCAGCACGCAGGGCGAAAGCGTCGAGAGCGCGCCGGCGAGGTATCCGGCGCCGAGGCTCCCGCCGTTCACGCGCGCTTAGTCGTTTGCTTTCGCCAGCAGGTCGTGGATCGCGGGAGCGGCGGTGGTGCCGGTGGCGCGCGCCTCCTCCTTGGCGCCGTGGTACACGATGAGGGTGGACTGCATCTGCACCCCCAGCGTGTGCAGCAGGGGCTTGCTGGTGTCGAAATCCACGGTGAACACCCGTAGTTCCTTGAACTCCGGCGTGTCGTAGAGCTGGGACAGGATCGGGCGCTGCTTGGCGCAGACCGGGCACCAGGGAGCGGACACGTCGATCAGGATCGGCGCGCCGGCCTGCTGCGCCGCCGTGAACGCCGCCTCGGAGTACGGCGTCTCGGTGGCGGCCTGCGCGCTGCCAATGCCGGCCAATCCCATGATAGCGGCGGCGGCGACGGCGATGCGCATGGCTGGCGTTCCTTGTTGCTCCGGGCTGACCTTAGATCAGCCCTGGGCGAAGCCGTGATGACAAACCGCCCATGCTGCATCTAGCATGTGCCGAACAACCGCCGGGTATGCTTAGCTGGTACGATGCCAGACAATTTCCTGCGCGGCGGGGCGTTCATGCTGCTCGCCACCGTGATGTTCTCGATGTCCGACACGATGGCGAAATACGTCACCACCAGCGTGCCGGCGGTCGAGCTGGCCACCATCCGCTACACCGTCTTCGTGGCCATGGCGGGCGCCCCGCTGCTGCGCCGGCGTCGTCCGACCATGCGCAGCCGCCGCCCGGCCTTGCAGGTGCTGCGCGGCGTGGGCGTGGTGGGCAGCGCAATCTTCTTCATCCTGTCGCTCGGCTACCTGCCGATCGCGGAAGCGACCGCGATCAACTTCGTCACCCCTTTGCTGATCACCGTGCTCGCCATTCCGGTGCTGGGCGAGGTGGTGCGGCCGCAGGGTTGGGCCGCGGTGGGCGTGGGCTTCCTCGGCGTGCTGATCGTGGTGCGGCCGGGCGTGGGCGGCCTGCACCCGGCGGTGCTGCTGGTGCTTGGCTCCTCGCTGTGCTGGTGCGCCGGCATGCTGGTGACGCGGCGCCTGGTGGGGGTGGACCGTTCCAGCGTGACGCTGCTGTGGACGGCGGCGACCGGGTTCGTGCTGCTGCTCTGCGCCCTGCCGTTCTTCCTTCGCCCGCTCACGGCCTGGCAGGCCGGCTTCTGCGTCGCGGTCGGCGTGGTTGCGTCCGGCGGGCAGTGGATGGCGTTGCTGGCCTACCGCCACGCCCGCGCGACGGTGCTGGCGCCGCTGACCTACGCCCAGTTGATCTGGTCCTCCGCGCTGGGCTGGCTGGTGTTCGGCACGGTGCCGGACCGCTGGGTGCTGGTGGGCGCGGTGGTGATCGCGTGCAGCGGGGTAGCGGTGGTGCATGGTGAACGGGTGCGGGTTGCCGCCCTGCGAACCGGCGCCGCCTAAAACTTTTTCCGATCGAGGTGGCCCCGAAGGCTGACCCTGGGCGGTCGGGTGATGCTCTAGCCGAGTTGCCGCGCCAGGCGCCGCGCCAGCAGCCAGCCGATCACCCCGGAGCAGGGCGCGCTGACGCAGATCGGCACGATGCCCATGTGCACGCCTTGGCCCACGAGGAGCAGGCCGAATGCCAGGAACACGCCGCCGATCATGCCGCCGGTGACCCCGGATGCAACACCCAGCCAGATGATTTCGCCACGGTTGATCATGACGGCGCAGATGCGGCTTGCGCCCTGGTTTGACAAGCCGGGAGCGCCGGCGTAACCCCCGCCGCACTGCCGGGAACGTGGACAGGCCCCCTTGCGCTGGGGATGGCCTGCGCCCGCCGATCGCCGTTTCGGACTACCGGTGCAACAACGCTCCCAACGTGGGCGACATAGAATGGAGTGCCTTGCGCATGACGAAGCGCGCCGAAAGCAAGTTCAAGATCAACCGCCGCCTGGGTGTCAACCTTTGGGGCCGCGCCAAGTCGCCGATCAACAAGCACGACTACGGCCCCGGCCAGCACGGCCAGCGCCGCAAGCAGAAGCCGACCGATTTCGGCATCCAGCTCATGGCGAAGCAGAAGCTGAAGGGCTACTACGGCAACATCGGCGAGAAGCAGTTCCGCAAGTACTATGACGAGGCGGTGCGCCGGAAGGGCGACACGTCGGAGAACCTGATCGAGCTGCTGGAGCGCCGGTTGGATGCGGTGGTGTACCGGCTGAAGTTCGCGCTGACCCCGTTCGCCGCGCGCCAGTTCATCAACCACGGCCATGTTCTGGTGAACGGCAAGCGGGTGAACATCCCCTCCTTCCTCGTCAAGGACGGCGACGCGATCGAGGTGCGGGAGAAGTCCAAGCAACTCGCCGTGGTGCTGGACAGCACGCAGAGCATCGAGCGGGACGTGCCGGAGTACCTGGAGGTCGACCACCGCGCGATGAAGGGCCGCTTCGCCCGCGCGCCGAAGCTGACGGATGTGCCATACCCGGTGCAGATGGAGCCGAACCTGGTGGTGGAGTTCTACTCGCGCTGATGCCGGCAACCAGCGCGTCGCGACCCAACCAGAAACGCGCTGGACCTCGGTTGCCGTAATCCCATGCCGTGCCAGACGTGCCCGAAGCGTGGGGGGGGGGGGTAAGCGCGCTCGGCAAATGGAGCTGAAGCCGGCAATCCTGCGGTAGCATTCGGTAAGCCGTCTTCGCCTCCAATAGCGTCAAGCCGGCGTCGCACAACCCAAAGAACTACAATCATGACCCCAGCCGAAGAGATCGCCCGCCGCCGCACCTTCGCGATCATCTCGCACCCAGACGCCGGCAAGACCACCCTCACCGAGCGCCTGCTGCGCGCCGGCGGCGCCATCCAACTCGCCGGCAACGTGCGCGCCAAGGGGGAACGGCGGCGCACGCGCTCCGACTGGATGGGCATCGAGCGGGAGCGCGGCATCTCCGTCGTCACCTCCGTGATGACCTTCGAATATGGCGGGTGCGTGTTCAACCTGCTGGACACGCCGGGCCACGAGGACTTCTCGGAAGACACCTACCGCACCCTGACAGCCGTGGACTCGGCGGTGATGGTGATCGACGCCGCCAAGGGCATCGAGGCGCGGACGCGCAAGCTGTTCGAGATATGCCGCTTGCGCGACATCCCCATCCTGACTTTCGTCAACAAGATGGACCGCGAGGCGCGCGACCCGTTCGAGCTGCTGGACGAGGTGGCCAACACCCTGGCGCTCGACACTGCCCCGGTGACCTGGCCGATCGGCCGCGCCGCCAGCTTTGCCGGCACCTATGACCTGCGAACCCGCGAGGTGCATACGGCCGAGCCCGTCGCGCAGTCGGACGATCGCATGATCGCCATGGCGGAGGAGATCGACCTTGCCCGCGCGGCGCTCCCGGAATTCGAGCTGGCCGGGTTCAACGCCGGGCATCTGACGCCGGTGTTCTTCGGCAGCGCCATCAAGGAGATCGGCGTGACCGACCTGCTGGACAGCCTGGCCGCCTTCGGCCCGCCGCCCCGCGCGCAGAAGGCCGACACCCGCACGGTGGGTGCCAGCGAGGACAAGCTGACCGCGCTGGTGTTCAAGATCCAGGCGAACATGGACCCCAACCACCGGGACCGCATTGCCTTCGCACGGGTCTGCTCCGGCCGGTTGCAGCGCGGCATGCGGCTGCGCCAGGTGCGGACCGGCAAGCTGATCCCGCTGCACGCCCCGCAGTTCTTCTTCGCCCGCGACCGCCAGATCGCCGACGAGGCGTTCGCCGGCGACGTGGTGGGCATCCCCAACCACGGCACCCTGCGCATCGGCGACACGCTGAGCGAGGAGGAGGAGCTGAACTTCGTCGGCGTGCCGTACTTCGCGCCGGAAATCCTGCGCCGGGTGCGGCTGGATGACGCGATGAAGGCCAAGAAGCTGCGTGGCGCGTTGCAGGAACTCGCCGAGGAAGGCGTGGTGCAGCTTTTCCGCCCGCAGGACGGCAGCCCGCCCATCGTGGGGGTGGTTGGCACGCTCCAGTTGGACGTGCTGATTGCCCGGCTGGCCAGCGAGTACGGCGTCGCGATCGGGTTCGAGGGCGTGCCCTACGCGCTGGCCCGGTGGGTCAGCGGGCCGAGGAGCGACGTGGAGCGGTTCGGCCAAATGCAGCGTACCGCCATGGCCGACGACGTGGACGGCGATCCGGTGTTCCTCGCCTCATCCCAGTTCTCCCTGAAACGGGTGACGGACGCCAATGAGCGGCTCACCTTCCGTGACATCAAGGATGTGCGGGCCGAGGCGGTGTGACCCGGCTTAGTAGGGCTTCTTCCGATCGAAGTGGATCGGAAGAAGCTCTACCCCACTGTTTTCACAAGCATCTTTATCCGGCGTCTGACTGCGTGCGCTCGGATGATGCTTCAAATGTCTGACGCTTCTGCCTCCGCCTCCCGCAGCTGTGCCGGTCCGCCTTGAGCCATGTTCATCACGCTTGAGATCAGGGCGGTGTGGCTGAATGCCTGCGGGAAGTTGCCCGTCATGCGCTTGGCCGCCGGATCGTATTCCTCGCTCATCAGGCCGAGATCGTTGCGCAGGGACAGCAGCTTCTCGAACAGCGCCCTCGCGTCGTCCTGACGGTCCTGCATGTGCCAATTGTCCACCAGCCAGAACGAGCAGGCCAGGAAGGCGCCCTCGCCTGGCGGCAAGCCATCCTTGCTGTCGGTCGTGTTGTAACGGAGCACGAAGCCGTCCTGCAGCAGCTCGCGCTCGATCGCTGCCGTTGTGCCGCGCACGCGCGGGTCATCATGCGGCAGGAAGCCCACCAACGGGATCAGCAGCAGGCTGGCATCCAGTTCATCCGTGTCGAAATGCTGGATGAAGCTGTTCTTGCCGGCGTGGAAGCCGCGCTCCAGCACGGTGGCGCGAATCTGGTCGCGAACCTTCTTCCAATGCTCCACCGGCCCGTCAAGCCCGTGTTCCTCCGCATCCTTCACCATCCGG
The DNA here is from genome assembly GCA_964245075.1 of uncultured Acetobacteraceae bacterium. Taxonomy (GTDB): domain Bacteria; phylum Pseudomonadota; class Alphaproteobacteria; order Acetobacterales; family Acetobacteraceae; genus LMUY01. The sequence goes on along the minus strand of CAXTLC010000019.1, from coordinate 4,175 downwards.
TCGAAGGCAACCCAAACCATGACTTTCGAGTAGGTGAATTGCTGGCGGCCGCCGCGCGTCTCCCAGATGCCTTCGTCCGGCTGCTGCCAGATGGTTTCCAGGTGTTTGATGATGGCGCATTGCAGGTTCCAGCTATCCGGCGTCGCCGTCAGGCCTCCGGAACGAGCTTGGTGCAGCGCTTCCGTGACCTCGCCGAAGATGTCCAGCTGCAACTGCTCGGACGCGGCGTTGCCGATCCGGACCGGAGAGGCGCCTTGATAGCCCGGCAGCCACTTCGCTTCCCACTCCGCCAGCCGCCGCTCGCCGGCAATGCCGTACATGATCTGGATCTGATCGGGGCTGCCGGCGATGGCGCGGTGCAGCCAGTCGCGCCAGGCTCCTGCCTCGTCGTAGTAGCCTGCGTTCATGAGCGAGAACAGCGTCAGGGTCGCATCGCGCAACCAGCAATAGCGGTAGTCCCAATTGCGCGAGCCGCCCAACTGCTCGGGCAAGGACGTCGTGGCGGCGGCGGCGATGCCGCCGGTCGGGTGATAGGTCAGCGCCTTCAGCACCAGCAGGGAGCGATGCACCGCCTTGCTGTGCTCACCCTTGTAGGTGCACCGGCGGGACCACTCCGACCAGTAGCGGTCGGTCCGGGCCAGCGCCTCTCCGGCATCCAGCGCGGGCGGAACCGGCATGTGGGACGCCGCGTGGGTGAGCACGAACGGCACCTGCTCCCCAGCGGCCACGCTGAACTCGGCGACCGTGCGCAGGTCACGCCCGTTCAGCGCGATCGGCGTTCGGAGCACGGTCATCTCCGGCCCGGAGATGGCCACCAGCGCATCGGCGTCCTCGTTGCGGGTCACCCAGGGCACGGAGGAGCCGTAGTCAAACCGGAATGCAAGGTCCATCGCCATATCCACGCGGCCGGACCGGCCTTGCACGATCCGCACGATCGTGGAGTTGCCAAGCTCCGGCACCATGAAATCCAGCAGCGCCACCGAGCCGCCGGGGGTGGTGAACACTGTTTCCAGCACCAGCCCGCCGTCACGGTAGTCGCGGCTGACCTGGACGTCCTTTCCGGCCGGGGCGAGCAGCCACCTTCCATTGCCCGGCGCGCCGAGCAGGGCGGCGAAGCATGCGGCGCTGTCGAACCGCGGCCAGCACAGCCAGTCGATGGACCCGTTGCGGCCGACCAACGCCGTGGTGTTGCAGTCGCCGATCAGTGCGTAATCCTCGATTGGCAGGGCTGCGTCGGCGTCTGGCATGGGCGGCACTCCTTCAACGGTTCCTACGCCAGCAACCAAGAAACGTTGCAGGAGAAGCGGAGGCATTGCCTTGACTTCGGCAGCCCCCTCACAGATATGCGGGCGTGCGGCACGGAACGCGCGCCCGGCGCCACGCGGCGCCTTCAGCCGGCAGCCAATGCGCCGGCATCATGGAACGACCGGAACCTCTTGTTGAACGAAACGACACCCGCTTCGGCGGACAACACGCTGCAATCAGCCGACGACCTGGTCGTCCCTCCAGCCGACGACCAAGTCGTCCCTACGGCCGACGACCCGGTCGTCCCTCCGGAGGCCCCTGGCGCCGTGGCTGCCGACACAGCATCGGTGTCAGCAGCCGAGCCTGCTCCGCATCCCGTGGAACACGATGGGAGCGGAGAAGAGGCGGCGACGAATCCGGCCGACCCGGGCATGCACGTCGGCGGCGCCGCTGCCAACCTGGTTGCCGACGTTCCGGAAGCGCCACGGACCGTTTTCGCCGATCTGGGCCTTTCCCAGCCGATTCTCGAAGCTGTTGCCGCGATGGGCTATCAGCATCCGACCCCTATCCAGGAACAAGCCATTCCCGTCGTGCTGATGGGCCGTGACGTGATGGGGGTGGCGCAGACGGGCACCGGCAAGACGGCGTCGTTCACCTTGCCGTTAATGGACATCCTGGCCGGCAGCCGCGCCCGCGCCCGCATGCCGCGCTCGCTGATCCTGGAACCGACGCGCGAGTTGGCGCTGCAAGTGGCCGAGAACTTCGTCCAATACGGCCGCAACCTGAAGCTGACCCATGCCTTGCTGGTCGGCGGCGAGAGCATATCCGAGCAGAAGGATGTGCTGAACAAGGGCGTGGACGTGCTGATCGCGACGCCGGGCCGGCTGATCGACCTGTTCGAGCGTGGCGGGCTGCTGATGACGGACGCCCGCATTCTGGTGATCGACGAGGCGGACCGGATGCTGGACATGGGCTTCATCCCTGATGTCGAGCGCATCGTCGCCATGCTTCCCCGCACCCGGCAGACGCTGTTCTTCTCCGCGACCATGGCGCCGGAGATCAAGCGTCTCGCAGACGCGTTCCTGCAAAATCCCAAGCAGATCACCGTGTCGCGCCCGGCGTCCGTTGCCACGACCATCGTGGCCGGGCTGGCTCTGGTGGCGGAGCTGGACAAGCGGGAAGCGCTGCGGCGTTTGATCCGGTCCGAACAGGTGCAGAACGCGCTGATCTTCTGCAACCGGAAGATCGAGGTGGATATCCTCTACAAGTCGCTCAAGCGGCACGGCTTCGACGTCGGCGCCCTGCATGGCGACCTGTCGCAGTCCGAGCGAACGGCAACGATGGCCCGTTTCAAGGCGAGCGAGTTGCGGCTGCTCGTGTGCAGCGACGTGGCGGCGCGCGGCGTGGATATCAGCGGCCTGTCCCACGTGTTCAACTTCGACGTTCCGCACCACGCGGAGGATTACGTGCACCGCATCGGTCGCACGGGCCGCGCCGGCCTGACCGGGCATGCGTTTACCCTGGCCACGCCGGACGACCGGCTTGCGGTGGAGGCGATCGAGACCCTGGTCGGCTCCCCCATCCCGCGCCTGACGGTGGATGGTCTTGATCCAGTGGACTGGGCAGAGGGTGACGGCCGCAAGCGCCGCGGCCGCAGCCGGAGCGCTGCCAAGCCGGATGCGAAGCCCCGGCGCGGCGAGTCCAAGCCGGAACGGAGCGTTGCCGAGCCCCGGCGCGCCCGCACGCCGCGGGCTGTGCCGGAAGAAGCGGCGTCGCTCGCCCAGGAGCGGAGCGAGCCCTCGATCCGCGAGCCTTCGGCCCGCGAGCCTTTTGCGAGGGAGGCCGCCCGCCCCCGTGACGCAGACCGTCCCGGGGAACGCGTCCGGGAGCAGGACCGCTCGCGCGACCGGCCGGCTCGCCGCGAGGGCCGTGGCAGGGACGATGATCTCGGGCCGGCCGTGCAGGGATTTGGCGGTGACGTGCCGGCCTTCATGCTGATACGCTCGCCTTTGCGCGCTGCGGCTGCGCGCCAAGCGGAGGAAACCCCGGCATGAACGTCATCGCTCCGGTCGCCATTCCCGAGGCCGCCGAAGGCAGTCCGTTGCAGGACGCTCCGCCCGGCCCGGCGCCGCAGAACCGGCCGATGGGTCCGTTCAGTTGGGATGACGCCCTGTTGCTTGACGACCAGCTCACGGAGGATGAGCGCGCCATCCGCGACGCCGCCCGGGCCTACTGCCAGGACAAGCTGTTGCCCCGCGTGCTGCTCGCCAACCGCCACGAGCGGTTCGACCGCGAGATCATGAACGAGATGGGGGAAATGGGTTTCCTGGGTGCAACCCTGGAGGGTTACGGCTGCGCCGGCGTGTCGTATGTCGCCTACGGGTTGATCGCCCGGGAGGTCGAGCGGGTGGACAGCGGCTACCGCTCGGCGTTCTCCGTGCAGTCCTCCCTGGTCATGTATCCGATCTGGGCCTTCGGGTCCGACGATCAGCGGCAGCGTTTCCTGCCCAAGTTGCAGTCGGGCGTGTTCGTCGGCTGCTTCGGGCTGACGGAGCCGGATGCCGGCTCAGACCCGGCGTCCATGCGCACCCGGGCCAAGAGCGTGGACGGCGGCTACCTGGTGAGCGGGTCCAAGACCTGGATCACCAACTCGCCGCTGGCGGACGTGTTCGTTGTTTGGGCGAAGGACGACGGCGGCGCCATCCGCGGCTTCATCCTCGAGAAGGGGATGAAGGGACTGTCCGCCCCGGTGATCGAGGGCAAGTTCAGCCTGCGCGCGTCCAAGACCGGCATGATCATGATGGACGAGGTGTTCGTCCCGGCGGGCAACATGCTGCCGAACGTGAAGGGTTTGCGCGGTCCGTTCTCCTGCCTCAACAACGCGCGCTATGGCATCTCCTGGGGCGCGCTGGGCGCGGCGGAGTTCTGCT
>CAXTLC010000018.1:0-58590 GCA_964245075.1 uncultured Acetobacteraceae bacterium | reverse complement strand
CCCTCCACCCCCGTCCCGCTCCTTCCCCCAAGGTACGCCGCCCGCACCCCATCATCCGCCCACAACTCCGCCGGCCGCCCGGACGTCAGCAGCCGCCCGGTTTCCAGCACGTATCCCCGGTCCGCGACCGACAGCGCCATGTGCGCGTTCTGCTCCACCAGCAGCACCGTCGTGCCCCGGCTGCGGATGTCCGCCACGATGCGGAACACCTGCTGCACGATCAGCGGCGCCAGCCCGAGCGACGGCTCGTCCAGCAGCAGCAGGCGCGGCCGGGCCATCAGGCCGCGCGCCACAGCCACCATCTGCAACTGCCCGCCCGACAGCGTCCAGCCCAGCGCGTGCTGCAAGCGCGCCAGGTCGGGGAAGGACGCGATCATCCCGTCCACCTCGCCGTTCAATGCGCGCCGGCCGACCCGGCGGCGGTTGGACGCGCCGAGCATGATGTTCTCCCGCACCGTCAGGCCCGGGAACACCCGGCGGCCCTCGGGGACGTGGGCGATGCCTTCCCGCACGATCGCTTCCGGCTTCATCCCGCGCAGGGAGCGGCCCGCCAGCACGATCTCCCCCGACACCTGCGGCACCAGGCCGGACACGGCGCGCAGGGTCGTGCTCTTGCCGGCGCCGTTGGAGCCGAGCAGGGCCACGATCTCCCCCTCCCCCACCTCCAGGCTGAGCTGCTTGAGCACCGGGCCGGCGCCGTAGCCCGCGTCCAGGCCGCGCAGCTCAAGCAGCTTCATCGCGGGCCTTCGGGGGCGCGCCGAGGTAGGCGGCGATCACGTCCGGCTCGCGCAGCACGGCCTGCGGCGGGCCGTCGGCGATGCGGCGGCCGAAGTTCAGCACGGTGATGTGGTCCGCCACCGACTCGACCAGATGCATGTCGTGGTCAACGATCAGCACCGTCAGCCCATGCCCCTTCAGCCGGCGCAGCAAGGCGCCCAGCTCGGCCTTCTCCGTCATGTTCAGCCCGGCTGCCGGCTCGTCCAGCAACAGGGCCTGCGGGCTGCCGGCCAGGGCGCGGGCGATCTCCACGTGGCGCTGGTGGCCGTAGGACAGGTCCCCCACCGGGCGCAGCGCGTCCGCCCGGCGGCCGACGAAATCCAGCGCGGCCAGCGCCCGCTCCACCACGGGGCCAGCCTGGCCGGCGACGTCGTTGCCGGGCCGCTCGGCGCCGATCATCACGTTCTCCAGCACCGTCATGCCGCGGAACACCCGGATGTTCTGGAACGTGCGCGCCAGCCCGGCGCGAGTGCGGGCGTGCGGCGGCAAGGCGGTGATGTCGGCGCCGCAGAACTCGATCCGGCCGGCAGTCGGGCGGTACAACCCGGTCAGCACGTTGATGAAGGTGCTCTTGCCCGAGCCGTTCGGCCCGATCAGCGCGTGCACGGTGCCGCGGCGCACGGCGATGTCCACCCCGTCCAGCGCCTTGAGCCCGCCGAAATGCTTGGCGAGACCCCGGATGCGCAGCGCCGCGTCGGCGGACGCGCCGGCGGACTGGGACAGCAGCGGCAGCGGCGCCACCGCCCCTTCCGCCCCGCGCGCCCTCCGCCAACGGCTCGCGGCCAGGCCCCACAGCCCGTCCGGCAGGAACACCATGATGAGGATGACCGCGCCGCCGTACACCGCCAGGTAGATGCGTTGGAGGAAGCGCAGCCATTCCGGCAGCATGACCAGCAGCCCGGTGCCGAGCAGCGCGCCGAACGGCGACTGCACCCCGCCCAGCAGCGCCATGGTCAGCAGCACGATCGACTCGGCGAAGGAGAACTGGTCCGGGCTGATGTACGCGAACGCCCCGGCGAACAGCCCGCCGCCCAGCCCGCCCAGCACGGCGGAGATGCCGAACGCCAGCACCTTGGTGCGGAACACGTCGATGCCGCAGGTGCCGGCGGCGATCTCGTTGTCCCGCACCGCCTGCATCGCGCGCCCGAGCCGGCTGGTTTTCAGCCGCCAGGCGTACAGCGTGACCAGCACCAGGGTGACGGCGCACAGGCTGAGGTAGGCGGCGCCGCCCGTCAGCCCCGCCGGCCGGACGATGCCGCCGACGCCGTCCGGCCCGTGGGTCAGGCTGATCCAGTTGGTCAGCACCAGGGTCAGGATCTGCTGGAAGCTGATGGTGACCATGGCGAGGTAGTGCCCGCCCAGGCGCAGGCTGGCCGCGCCCAGCACCAGGCCGAACAGCCCGGCCAGCAGCACGCCGCCCGGAAGGGCGAGCAGGAACGGCAGGTGGTGGTCCACCACACCCAGCGCCGTGCCATACGCGCCGAGGCCGAAGAACGCCGCCTGCGCCAGCGAGATCTGCCCGCAGTAACCCAGCACCACGACCAGCCCGGCCACCGCGATGGCGTAGGTCGCGGCCTGCATCAGCAGGTTGAGCGTGTAGCCGGACCCGGGCGCGAGCTGCGCCGCGGCGGCCAGGGCGAGGGCCGCGGCGATCGCCGGACCGACGCCGCGCCACGGCCGCGCCCCCATGATCGCGGGAACGCCCGGTTGGCCGCCCATCACGCCTTCTCCGCGATCCGCTCGCCGAAGATCCCCTGCGGGCGGACCACCAGCACCAGCAGAAGCAGCGCGAAGGCGAAGGCGTCCTTGTAGGGCACCGAGATGTAGGACGCGCCCATGGTCTCGGCCACGCCCAGCGCCAGCCCGCCCAGGATCGCGCCCGGGATGCTGCCGAAGCCGCCGATGATGTTGGCGGCGAACGCCTTCAGCGCCACCACGGCGCCCATCTGCACGCTGACGAACAGCACCGGCGCGACCAGCACCCCGGCGATACCGCCGAGCGCCGCGCTGTAGGCGAAGGTGAACAGCACCATCGTGGCCACCGGGATGCCCAGCAGGCTCGCCATCTCCTTGTCCTGGCTGGTCGCTTGCAGCTTCTTGCCGAGCAGGGTGCGCTCGAACACCAGGTATTGCAGCAGCACCAGCAGCGCCGTGACCACCAGGATGGCGAGGTACTGGCTGTCGATGTACACGTCGCCGATGTCGAACCCGTCGCCGAACAGCGGCGGGAGCACCTGCGGGCTCGGGCCGTAGGCGGCCAGGGTGCCGTTGGCGATCAGGATGGATGCGCCGATCGTGCTGATGATCACCGGCAACTGGCCGCGGTGGCGCAGCGGCCAGTACACCACCCCGGCGAACAGCACGCCGAACCCGGCCATCAGCGCCACGGCGGCCGGGATCGCGATGAAGTACGGCACGCCCCAATCGTTGGCGAGGATCACCATGATGTAGGCGCCGAGCATGGAGAACTCGCCTTGCGCGAAGTTCACCACGCCCGCGGCGCGGATCAGCAGCACGAAGCCGAGGCTGACCAGGGCGTAGATGCTGCCGATGCCGAGCCCGGTGAACAGCAGTTGGAGGAACAGGCTCAAGCGGTCACGCCGGGAAGTCGATGTGCTTGTCGAACACGACCTTGCCGCCCTCGTTGCGGACCACGTTGTAGCCGTGCAGCCCGTCCCCGTTGGGGTCGAAGTCGTACTCGCCTTCCGCGCCGGCGTAGCCGCGGGTCGCCAGGATCGCGGCGCGGATCTTCTCCGGGTCCGTGCTGCCGGCGTCGTTGATCGCGCGGCACAGCAGGTGGACCCCGTCGTACGCCCAGGAGGACTGGTTGTCCGGCGGCGACTTCCGCACCGCCTGGAACTTGGCCGCGAACGCCTTGGAGGCCGGGCTGGCGTCCACCGCGTAGTCGGCCACGCCCCACGTGCCGTACAGGCTGGCGCCGCCCAGGCTCAGCGCCGAGGTGTTGACGATGGAAGGCGAGCCGATCCACGGCACCCGCACGCCGAGCTGGCGCAATTGCCGGGCGAACACGCCGACATCGGTCTCGAAGGTGAAGTACGTGCACAGCACGTCCGCCCCGGATTGCCGCACCGCCAGCGCCACCGGGGTGAAATCCGCCTGCTGGTTGGTGTAGCCCTGCACCAGGGACGGATGCAGCCCGGCCGCTTCGAGGCTCCCGGTGAACGCCTTCATGCCGCCGGTGCCGAAGGCGTCGGTCGAGTGCACGATCGCCCATTTCTTCTTGCCCAGCGTCTCGTCGCCGTACGCGAAGATGACCTTGGCGGAGTACGTGTCGTTGGGGCGGCAGCGGAACAGCCAGCGGTTGCCCATGTGGGTCAGCGCCGGGTCCGTGCCGCCGATCATCATCGGCTTGCCGATCTTCTGCACGTCCGGCGCCATCGCGTTGACCTGGGTGGAGCGGACGGAGCCGATGAAGCCTACCATCGCCGGGTCGCCCGACAGGCGGGAGAAGGCGAGCACCGCGCCCGGGTTCGTGGTCTGGTCGTCATCCACCGTGAACTCGACCTGCTTGCCGAGCACGCCCTTCTCGTTGACCTCGTCCACCGCCAGCTTGATCCCGGTGACCTGGAAGCCGCCCGACTCGGCCGCTGGGCCGGTCACCGGCGAGGTGACGCCGATCCTGATGGTGTCCGCCGCACGCGCGACCCAGGGCGTCGCGAGGGTTCCGGCCGAGGCCAGCAGCAGGGTACGGCGGGTGGTTGGCACGGCGGACGCTCCCCAGAACTCCTGCCGGATCAAGCCGGCTTGTTGCGGGCATCGGCGCACAGGGCACGGGATTTTACAAGCCGGGGGCGGACCCGCTCAGACGGCGAGCCCGGCCACGATCGGCAACAGCAGGATGGCGGCGCAGATCACGTCCAGCGCCACCCGCCCCCGCGGCAGCGCCCGCCGCAACAGGCCCAGCGCCGCCAGCGCGGCCACGAACACGCCGGCGGCCTGCCAGACCATCCAATCGTCCGGCAGCCAGTCGTCCGTCAGGTTGAACGCGAAGGCCAGCGCCGCCGCGATCAGCGCACCGCCGCCATAGAGCGCCACGTGGAAGAGCCCGGTCTGACGCAGGCGCTCGCGGTGCTGCGCCCAGGACAGCCCGGTGGCGATGGCCAGGCACAGGCCGATCAGCAGAACCTGCCCGGCCGGGTGGGGGCCGTAGGAAACGTTCAGCTCCGCGCGAAGGGCGCGCACCGGATCGATCCGGGTGGCAAGGGCGTACCAGGCATACTCGGCCGCGGCGGTCAGCAACGCCGCGGCCACGCCCAAGCCCAGGATCGGCAGCGGCTCGCGGTCCGGGCCGGCGGGCAGCAGCCGCCAGCCGGCCGCCCAGAAGAACAGCCCGGCCATCAGCGTCGCCTCGGCCACGTTCGCCTTGGATTGCAGGAAGAAATGGAACACTCCCAGCAAGGCCAGCAGATAGACGAGCCGGTGCAGCCGCTTCCAGGCATGGCCGAGCCGCCGCAGCGCCCGGTCCGTGGAGGTGACGCCCAGCACCGCCAGCCCCACCAGCGCCACGAAGCCGACTTCCAGGTAGAAGCGGCGCAGGATCTCCATGGCGACCGTGACCGGGTTCCACTGCTGGTCCCAGGCATAGAGCACCAGGTGGGCGAGCGCGTAGAACAGGGCAGTCAGCCCCAACTGGCGGCGGATCAGCACGACCCGGTGCCAGTTGAGAATCGCCCGTGCCGGCGTCAGCGTCAGCGTCAGCAGCAGGAAGCGTGTCGCCCACAGCCCGGTCTGGTGGTTCGCTTCCAGGATCGGCCGCGCGCCGAGCCGGCCGGCTGCGAAGGCGCAGGCGATCCAGAGGGCGGGCGCCAGCTCCACCCCGAGCGTCACCAGCTTGAACGGCGAGAAGCGCCCGGACCGGTCGTTCCAGGGCCACGGGGATTTGTGCAGAGGGTGGGCGGGCGGCTTGCGGCGGGAACGCACCCGTTCGCGCACGGGCGCGCCGCTCACGGCTTGCCGCCCTCCACGTGGCGGAAGCCGTCCGGCGGCACGAACGCCGCCGGGTCCTGCGGGCCGTACTGGACGGACAGGGCTTGAAGCAGCGGATGGCTTCCCTGGCTGGCCCGCAGCATGACGCCGTCCGCCGTCAAGCAGAGGGTCGTCTCGTGGCCACCCGCATCCGCGGTCAGCCAGTTGGTGCAGCGCAGCCCGGCGATGTCGGCGTCATCCTGCCGCGTGTAGGCCCCGGCCGCCGCACCCGGCAGGCCGGGGCCGGCGGTGGACACGTCCAGCACCGCCCGCTCGGCGAGCTTCACCACCGCCATGCGCTTGGCCCGGTAATCCACGATCATGTACAACCCGGGCGACGGCGGGTCCACGCGCAGGCGGCCGGACACCACCGACCAGCGCATCCGCTGCGCCAGGGCCGGGCCGCCCGGGACCGGCTGCGCCACCTGGTAGGTGATATCGACGTCGCGCTGCGGGGTGATCGGCGGCCGCTCCGCCGCCAGCGCCGGGATGGCCGCGAGCACCGCCAGCACCGCCGCCCTCACCGCGTGCCCAGCTTCAGGCGGAACAGGCCCGGCGGCGGCACGAACCGCTCCGGCGGGATCGGCTCGCGACTGACCGAAACGGCCGTGGCGCTGCCTTGCCGGCCGTCGAAGCTGCCTTCGGTCCGCAGCACCACGCCATCCGCGGTGACGCAGCCGGTTCCTGTCAGGGTGCGGGACTGCACCTGCCATTCCGTGCAGTCCATGCCCAGCACCCGGCCGGCGCCGCGCCGGGTGAACCGCACATCGGCGCCGGCAAGCAGGCTTTGCGGGTCGCCGCCGCGCAGCGGCAGTTCCAGCAGGGAGGCTTGCGGGGCGAACACGATCTGCTCCAGCCGGCGCGGCAGGTCGGTGATGGCGTAGATCTGCCGGTTCACCACCTCGGCACGCAGGCGTTGGCCCGCGGCGTCCCATTGCAGGCGCACGCCGTCGGGCGCGCCGCCGGGGATCTGCCCGGCCGCCGCCCCGGCGAGGCGGTACAGCACGTCCACGTCCCCCGCAGGCACCAGCCGCGGCTGCGCCGCCGCCAAGCTGGGCAGCAGCAGGAGGAAAGCGGCCAGCCGGGTCACCGTCCGGCCAGCCGGGCGATCTCCACCTCGAGCGCGGCGCCGCCCTCCGCGTCCCACTGCGCCGTGCCCCCCACGGCGGCGGCAAGCAGGGCCTTGTAGCGCTCCCGCGGCACCTCCTCGGTGCCGAACTGCTGGAGGTGGGAGGTGACGAACTGCGTGTCCAGCAGGGCGTAGCCGCCGAGGCGGAGCCGGGCCACCAGGTGCACCAGCGCCACCTTGGACGCGTCCCGCGCGGTGCTGAACATGCTCTCGCCGAAGAACGCCGCGCCCAGGCTCACCCCGTAAAGGCCGCCGACCAGCACGCCCTCCTGGCGGCACTCGATGCTGTGGGCGAAGCCGGAGCGGTGCAGGTCCGTGAACAGCCGCTCGATGTCACGGTTGATCCAGGTATCCTCCCGCCCAGGCTTGGCCGCGGCGCAAGCGGCGATCACGCCGGGGAAGTCACGATCCGCCGTGACCTCGTAGGGGCCGCGCAGCACGGTGCGGAGCAGCCGCCGGGGGGCGTGGAACCGGTCCAGCGGCAGGACCCCGCGGTACTCCGGGTCCAGCCAATACAGCCGGTTGCCGCGGCGGGTCTCCGCCATGGGGAACAGCCCCACGCGATAGGCCCGCAGCAGAAGCTCCGGCGTCACCTCGATCGTTCGGCGCGACATCGCAAGAGACATAGCATGGCCAGTGCAGGCGTGCATCTGGCCATGCTGTGAGGCTCAGGCGGCCCGGTGCGCCTTCTGCGGGGCCGGGCTCATGCCGCGGCCGACCGCGTAGTAGTGCAACCCGGCTTCCCGCATCCCGGCCGGGTCGAACACGTTGCGCAGATCCACGACCACGCGGTCCTTCAGCGCCGATGCCAGACGCTCGGGGGAGATGGCGCGGAACTCGTTCCACTCCGTCGTCAGCACCATGGCGTGGGCTTCCCCGAACGCGTCCGGGGCGGACCCGGCGTACTCCACGGCTGCCGGCAGCAGGGGCCTGGCCTGCTCCATGCCCTGGGGGTCGAAAACCCGGACGCGGGCGCCCTCCTCCACCAGGCGGTGGATGATGGGCAGGCTGGGGGCGTCCCGCATGTCGTCGGTTTCCGGCTTGAACGTCAGCCCGAGCACCGCGATCACCTTGCCGCGCACGCTGCCGCCGCAGGCCGCCACCACCCGGGCCGCCATGCCGGCCTTGCGCGCCTCGTTCACCGCCACCGTCGCCTCCACCAGGCGGGACGGCGCGCCCCAATCCTGCGCGATCCGCGCCAGCGCCAGCGTGTCCTTGGGGAAGCACGAACCGCCATAGCCCGGGCCGGGGTGCAGGAACTTGCGGCCGATGCGCCCGTCCAGGCCGATGCCGCGCGCCACGTCATGCACGTCCGCGCCGACCTTCTCGCACAGGTCGGCCATCTCGTTGATGAACGTCACCTTCATCGCCAGGAATGAGTTGGCGGCGTACTTGGTCAGCTCCGCCGTCTCGATGGCGGTGAACAGGATCGGCGCCTCGATCAGGTAGAGCGGGCGGTACAGCCGGCGCAGGACGTCCTGCGCCCGCTCGCTCTCGGTGCCGATCACCACCCGGTCCGGGCGCATGAAGTCGCCGATGGCGCTTCCCTCGCGCAGGAACTCGGGGTTGCTGGCGACGTCGAACTCGGCAGCCGGGGCCGCCGCGCGCATGATGGCGGCGATGCTGCGGCCGGTGCCGACCGGGACCGTGCTCTTGGTGACGATCACGGCGTAGCCGGTGAGCGCGCGGGCGACCTGCTCGGCGGCGGCGTTCACGTAGCTGACGTCGGCGTGGCCATCCCCGCGCCGGGTGGGCGTGCCGACGGCGATGAACACCGCCTCCACCCCCGCCACGGCGCACGGGAGGTCATCGGTGAAGCGGAGCCGCCCGGCGGCCACGTTCTCCTGCACCAGCCGTTCGAGCCCCGGCTCGTAGATCGGCATGGCGCCGGCGTGGAGCATGGCGAGCTTGGCCGGGTCCCGCTCGACCACGCACACGTCCACGCCGAGGTCGGCGAAGCACGCACCCGACACCAGGCCCACGTAGCCGCCGCCAATCATGGCTATCTTCATCGAAAGCCTCCGCCCTGCGCCACGCTCAAGCCGCCACGGCGTCCGTCACGGGGGCTTCCTGCCCCCGTTCGGCCAGCAGGCGCGCGAAATAGGCGATGGTGCGCTGCAACCCGTCATCCAGCGCTACCGTGGGCTGCCAGCCCAGCAGGGTGCGGGCCAGGCTGATGTCCGGGCATCGCTGGGTCGGGTCATCCTGCGGCAGCGGACGGTACACGATGGTGGAGTCCGAGCCGGTCAGCCGGATGATCCGTTCCGCCAGCTCGCGCACCGGGATCTCGTGCGGATTGCCCATGTTGACCGGCCCCGTCACCTCATCCCCGGTATCCATCAGGCGCACGAAGCCCTCCACCAGGTCGCTCACGAAGCAGAACGCGCGCGTCTGGCTGCCATCGCCGTACAGGGTGATCGGCTCGCCCCGCAACGCCTGGACGATGAAGTTGGACACGACCCGGCCGTCATTCGGGTGCATGCGCGGACCGTAGGTGTTGAAGATGCGCACGACCTTGATGCGGGTCGCGTGCTGCCGCCAGTAGTCGAAGAACAGCGTTTCCGCGGCGCGCTTGCCTTCGTCGTAGCAGGCCCGGGGGCCGAGCGGGTTGACGTTGCCGCGGTAGTCCTCCGTCTGGGGGTGCACGGTCGGGTCGCCGTACACCTCGCTGGTGCTGGCCTGGAACACCTTGGCCTTCACCCGCTTGGCCAGGCCCAGCATGTTGATCGCGCCGATGATGGAGGTCTTGGTCGTCTGCACCGGGTCAAACTGGTAGTGGATGGGCGAGGCCGGGCACGCCAGGTTGTAGATCTCGTCCACCTCGACATACAGCGGGAAGGTCACGTCATGGCGCATGGCCTCGAACTGCGGAAGGCCGAGCAGGTGGGAGATGTTGTCCTTGCGCCCGGTGAAATAATTGTCCACGCAGAGCACATCGTGCCCTTGGCCAATCAAGCGCTCGCAAAGATGCGAACCGAGGAAGCCGGCGCCGCCCGTTACCAGCACGCGCTTGCGGGTCAGGCTCATGCTGCTGCAACTCCTCAGGCCAATATGGTGACCGTAGTTGTTACCGGACGGCGCAGCAACGCCGCAATGAATTGCTTTGCCTGACGATGCAAAACAGCAACTCGCAGCAGGGGCGTGGTTTCATTCCAACAACGAGCCGTGACACTCCGGTCAACTTGCCGCTCACAGGGTCACTGCCCGTAGAGGACGCGCTGCCCGCATTGGAACAGGCGCTCCGAGCGGGCAATGCCGTCTTGGTGGCGCCGCCCGGCGCGGGCAAGACCACGCTGGTCCCGCTCCACCTGCTCGGCCGGCTGCCGGGCCGCCCGGGCGGCATCGTGATGCTGGAACCGCGCCGGCTCGCCGCCCGGGCCGCCGCGAGCCGCATGTCGGCGCTGCTCGGCCAGCAGGTCGGCGAGACTGTCGGCTACCGTACCCGGCTCGAACGGGTCGTCTCCGCGGCGACGCGGATCGAGGTGGTGACGGAAGGGCTGCTGGTCCGGCGCCTGCTGTCGGACCCCGGGCTGGACGGCATCGGGCTGGTGATCCTGGACGAGGTGCACGAGCGCGCCTTGGCGGCCGACCTGGCGCTGGCGCTGTGCCTGGATCTGCAACGCCAGTTGCGCCCGGAGCTGCGGCTGCTGGCCATGTCCGCCACCGCGGACGGGGCGCGGCTGTCCGCATTGATGGACGCCCCGGTGATCGAGAGCGCCGGCCGCCTCTATCCCGTGGCGGTGCAGCACGCCCGGCGTGACATCGCCTCCCCGCGCGACCTGCCCGCCGCCGTGGCCGCCGCGGTGCATGACGCCCTGGGCGCGCACGGTGGCGACATCCTCGCCTTCCTGCCGGGCATGGGGGAGATCCGGCGGGCGCAGGCGGCGCTGGAGGGAAGCGGCGCCCTGGTGCTGCCGCTGCACGGGGATCTGCCGCCCGCCGAGCAGGACCGGGCGCTGCGGCCCGCCGAAGGGCGCCGGGTCGTGCTGGCGACCAGCATCGCGGAAACCTCGCTCACCGTGCCCGGCGTGCGCGTGGTGGTCGATGGCGGCTGGCGGCGCACCCCCCGGCTGGACGGCGCCACCGGGCTGACCCGGCTGACAACGCTGCGCATCAGCCGCGCCGCCGCCGAGCAGCGCGCCGGCCGCGCCGGGCGGGAAGCGCCGGGCGTCGCGATCCGGCTGTGGTCCGAGGCGCTGAACCGCGGCCTGCCGCCCTTTGACCGGGCGGAAATCACCGAAGCCGAGTTGAGCGGCCTGCTGCTGGACTGCCTGGCCTGGGGAACCGCGCCGGAAGCCCTGCCCTTCCCCGACCCGCCTGCGCCCGGCCCCCTCGCCGCCGGCCGCGCGCTGCTGGAGGATCTGGGCGCCACGCATGGCGGCGCGCTCACCGCCGCCGGCCGCCGCATGGCGGAACTGGGCGCGCACCCCCGGCTGGCCGCGATGATGCTGGCTGCCCGCTCGCCGGGGGAAGCGGCGCTGGCCGCGGACCTGGCCGCCTTGTTGGAGGAGCGTGACCCGCTGCGCGAGCGGGACGCGCCGGCGGACGTGGCGTTGCGGCTGGACGCGCTGGCCGGCCGGCGGGACGCAGACCGCGGCGCCCTCGCCCGCATCCGCCACGCCGCCGATGGATACCGCCGGCGGCTGCGGACGGCCGCGCCCGCGGCCGGCGACCCGGCGCCGTTGCTCGCCGCCGCCTTTCCCGACCGCATCGCGCAGCGCCGCGACGCCGTCGGGTCGTTCCGCCTGTCCGGCGGCGGCGGGGCCAAGCTGCCGGCGGCCGATCCGCTGGCCCGCGCGACGCTGCTGGCTGTGGGCGCGATCGAGCTGGGCACGGCGGCGCGCATCCGGCTGGCGGCGCCGCTCGACCCCGCGGACCTGCCCGCCGCGCGCATGGCGGAGTCGGTCGAGCACGGGTTCGACCCGGTGTCCGGCGCCGTGCTGTCCCGCCGCCGCCGCCGCCTGGGCGCGCTGGTGCTGGAGGACCGCACGGTGCCGGCCGACCCGGAAGCCACCGCCGGCATCCTGGCGGCCCAGGTCGGCCGCAAGCTGGATGCGCTCGATTGGACGGACGCGGCGCGGCAGATCCAGGCCCGCGCCGCCCTGCTGCGCGGCACCGACCCGTCGGTGGCGGACCTATCGGACGCCGCGCTGGCCGCGGAAGCGGCGGACTGGCTGGCGCCCCACCTGCTGGGCACGGCGCGGTTGGCGGAGGTGAGATCGCTCGACGTGGCCGCCCTCCTGCGCGCCCGGCTGGGGCGGGAAGCCGCCGCCCGGCTGGACCGCGACCTGCCGACCCACCTGAGCTTGCCGGGAGGCCGCGCGGCGATCGACTACACGGCGGCGGTGCCGGTGGCCGCGGCCCGTGCCCAGGCGTTCTACGGCCAGCGCACGACGCCGCTGCTGCTCGGCGGACGCGTGCCGCTGCGCTTCGCCCTGCTTTCGCCGGCCGGGCGGCCCGTGGCAGTCACCGCCGACCTGGCCGGATTCTGGTCCGGCACCTGGGCCGACGTGCGGCGGGACATGCGCGGGCGCTATCCCAGGCACGACTGGCCGGAGCATCCGGGATGACATCCTTGTCGCTTCGTCCGCCAAGCGCCACCATCGAACAATGACCGACATACGCCACCCCAGACCCGAGGCGGCCCTGTGCCCGTTCCTGTTCGCAGCCGCGATCCTGCTGTCCGGCTGCGACAACTCCGTGGCGCAGGGCAGCGGCGGACCCTTGCGCGCGGCGCTGCCCTCCCTGGCGCCGCTGGTGCGGCGGGTGGTGCCATCCGTCGTCAACATCGCGGTGACCGAGAACGTCGGCGGCGGGGACGCGCAACTGCCCTCCGCCCTGCGCGGGACGCCGCTGGAGAAGCAGTTCCGCGACCGCCTCCGCTCCCGGCGGGACCAGGTGCAGGGCGCCGGGTCCGGCTTCGTGATCGACGCGTCGGGGGTGATCGTCACCAACAACCACGTGGTGGGACATGCCGACCGCATCGTCGTCTCGCTGTCCAGCGGGTCGGAGTTGCAGGCCCACGTGATCGGGACGGACGAGCTGACGGACATCGCCGTCATCAAGGTGGATGGCGCCCCGTCCCTGCCAGCGGTCACGTGGGGCGACTCGCGCAACGTGGAGGTGGGCGACTGGATCCTGGCCGCCGGCAACCCGTTCGGGCTGGGCTCCTCGGTCAGCGCCGGCATCGTTTCCGCACGGGGCCGGGATATCGGCGCCGGGCCGTTCGATGATTTCCTGCAAATCGACGCGCCGATCAACCCGGGCAACTCCGGCGGCCCCACCTTCAACCTGGAAGGCCAGGTGGTGGCGGTGAACACGGCGATCGTCTCCCCCACCGGCGGCTCGGTCGGGATCGGCTTCGCCATCCCCAGCGAGATCGCCCAGCACATCGTGGCCGAGCTGCTGGCGAAGGGGCACATCGACCGCGGCTGGCTGGGCGTGGCGGTGCAGGACGTGCCGAACACGCCCGGCGTCCCGCGCGGCCGTCCCGCTGGCGTGGTGATCGCCAACGTGGACCGGACGGGTCCGGCGGCGCGATTCGGCCTGCAAGCCGGCGACATCGTCATGGCCGTCAACGGCGGCCCAATGGACAGCGCGCACGAGTTGATCAAGGCGGTGAGCGCCGCGCCGCCCGGGTCCGGGCTGACGCTCACGGTCAAGCGGCACGGGCAAACCCTGGACGTGCCGGTGACTGTCGGCCGCCGGCCGAACGAGAGCACTGACTGATGCGAATCCTGGTGGTGGAGGACGACAAGGACGTCGCAGGCTACATCGTCAAAGGCCTGAAGGAGGCCGGGCACCTGACCGAGCACGCCGACAATGGCCGCGACGGCTTGTTCATGGCCGCCAGCGAGGCGTTCGACGCCATCATCCTGGACCGGATGCTGCCCGGCGGCATCGACGGCCTGCGCCTGCTGGAAACGCTGCGCGCCCAGGACAACACGACGCCCGTGCTGTTCCTCTCGGCGCTGGGCCAGGTGGACGAGCGGGTGCGCGGGCTCAAGGCTGGGGGGGATGACTACCTGGCCAAGCCGTTCGCCTTCGCCGAGCTGCTGGCCCGGGTGGAGGCGCTGGCGCGGCGCGGCCGCAACGAGGGACCGCAGACCAAGCTGGTGGTGGGCGACCTGGAGATGGAGCTGCTTTCGCGCAGCGTGCGGCGCGCCGGCCAGCGCATCGACCTGCAGCCGCGCGAGTTCCGCCTGCTCGAGTACATGATGCGGCACGCCGGCCATGTGGTGACCCGGACCATGCTGCTCGAAGGCGTTTGGGACTACCACTTCGATCCGCAGACCAACGTGATCGACGTCCACGTCAGCCGGTTGCGGCAGAAGGTGGACAAGCCGTTCCCGACCCCGCTGCTGCACACGGTCCGCAATGCCGGCTATATCCTCCGCGCCGACTAAGGTCTCGCCCGCCGGGACGAAGCGGCCGCGGTTCGGCTTTCCCGGCCGGCCGCGGCTGTGGCGGTCTGCCGGGCTGCGGCTGGCGCTGGTGTACTCGATCCTGTTCGCGCTCAGCGCGCTGGCGCTCGTGCTGTTCCTCTGGTGGTCCACCGCCGGGCTGCTGGACCGGCAGGTGGAAGCGGCGATCCGCGCGGACGCGCAGGGCTTGTCCGAGCAGTGGCAGGGCGGCGGCGTGGCAGCGTTGCAGGCCACCATCGAGGACCGGCTGGCGGAGAACGTCGACGACGACGCCATCTACCTGCTGGCTGACGCCCGCGGACGCCTGCTGGCGGGAAACCTGGCATCCTGGCCAGGCGGGGTGACGGCGGCGGACACTCCCTACGAGCTGAAAGTGTCGCGGGCGAACGTCACGAGCATGGCGCGCGTGCGCCGGTTCGACCTGTCGGATGGCGCCAGGCTGCTGGTCGGGCGGGACGTGGAAACCCGCACTCCCTTGCGCGCGCTGCTGACCTCGGCGCTGCTCTGGTCCCTCGTGCTGCTGGCGGTGCTGGCCTCGGTTGGCGGCCTGGTGATGCAGCGCCTGTTCCGCCGCATGATCGCCAGCGTGTCCTCCACGGCGTCGGCGATCGCGCAGGGCGATCTGGGCCGCCGGGTGCGGGTGAGCGGGCGGGGCGACGAGTTCGACCGGCTCGCGGAAACGATCAACGATATGCTCGACCGCATCGGCCGGCTGATGGACGGCGTGCGCGAGGTGTCCAACAGCATCGCGCACGACCTCCGCACGCCCATCACCCGCGCCCGCACCCGGCTGGAGGACGCCGCCGAGCACGCGGGGAGCGCCGGGGAGCTGCGGGCCGCGGTGGACCGCGCGATCACCGACCTGGACGGCGTTGCCGGGATGTTCGACGCCCTGCTGCGGATCGCGGTGATCGAGGCCGGCGCTCGGCGCTCCGCCTTCGCCGACCTGGACCTGGCCCCCATGCTCGCCGGGTTGGCGGAGTTATACACTGCGCCGGCAGAGGAGCGCGGCCTCCACCTGCTCTTCGAGCAGCCCGCAAGCCTCCTGGTGCACGGCGACCGTGACCTGATCTGCCAAGCGGTAGTGAACCTGCTGGACAACGCGCTGAAGTTCTCGCCGCCCGGCAGTACGGTGCGGCTTGCCGCCCGATGCGGGGCGGTGGATGTGGCCGTGACCGTGCAGGACGCCGGGCCGGGCTTGTCCGCGGCCGACCGGGAACGGGCGACCGAACGGTTCTTCCGCGCCGAACAGGCCCGTCACACGCCCGGTTCCGGCCTCGGTCTGGCGCTGGTGGAGGCCGTGGCGCAATTGCATGGCGGCAGCGTCCAGCTTGAGGATGCGGGGCCGGGTCTGCGGGCCATCCTGACGCTGCCGCTTCGTCCGGCTGCCAATCCGGCCTTGGCGCTCGCCGCGGCTGCGTGACGCGAACGTCACCTGCCGCCCATGCCGGGCAAGGGGTGGCGGCCTTATCATGGCTGCGATGACGCGAGCGTTCCTGTTGGCCACCCTGTCCGTTGCCATGCCGGCTCCGGCGTTTGCGGACGGGCCAATTCCGGTGACGACCGACACGGCAGAATACTGCATCGAGCTGGCCGACCGGTTGGCGGAACAGCCGGACATGCCGCCCCACGCGCAACTGCTGTGGCAGAGCGGCCGGAACATGTGCGAGCATGGCCATGTGCGCGGCGGATTGGCCCGGCTGCGCCGGGCGATGCTGATGGTCCGGGGCGTGGCGGAGTAGGCTCGGCTGCGTGTAGCATCCGGCCAAGCACGAAAGGCTGGCCGGCATGACCGATAAACACCCTATCACCCGGGCGCTGCTGTTCGCGATGGCGCACAGCACGGAACCGATGGTGCTGACCGACCCGGCGCTGCCGGACCACCCCATGATCGCCGTCAACCCGGCCTTTGCGGCGCTGACCGGCTACACGGAGGCGGAGGTGGTCGGCCGCAACTGCCGCTTCCTGCAAGGGCCGGACACCGACCCGGCGACTCCCAGGCGCATTGCCCGCTGCTTGGCCGAACGCCGGGGCTGCGTCGAGTGGATCATCAACCACCGCCGCGACGGCTCGACGTTCTGGAACCTGCTGTTCATCTCGCCGGTGTTCGACGAGAGCGGCAGGCTGCTGCACTTCTTCGGCAACCAGCGCGACCTCACGGACGGACGCTCGGCTGACGTGCCGGACTACGTTTTCGGCATGGCGGACATGCCGGACGCGGAGCAGCGCGTGTTCCACGACGCGGTGCTCGACCTCCTGCAAGGTGCTCCGGACGCGGCGGAAAGCGCCGGGGAGCAGGCACGCGGCCTGGAGCGCATGGTGAACGCGGCCCGGCGCTTGAACGACGCGACGACGCGGCTGTCACCCGCGCCCTGGTCGATGCCGCGCGGTTAAGCGGAGGAGGCCGCGCCCGAGGGCTGCCGGAAGGTCACTACCAGCACGTCCCGGAATGCCGGCGCCGCAGAGTCCCTCGGCTCGACCGGGGTCACGCCGTGGAACATGCGGCCGTCGTCCACCCAGGCCGCGTCCATGGGCCGGGCCAGGGTGAAGGAGCCTCGCAGCTTGCGTTCCGCGTCATGGATCGTCGTCTCGCCGCTGGCGATGTTCTCCCGCCGCACCATCAGCACGAGAACCCAGTCCACCCCGTCCCGGTGCATGCCTTCCGGCGTTGGCTGCCCGGCGCGGCCCGGTTGCGCCTCAATGCGGAACTGGTGCACCTCCACGTCCCAGGCGGCCACGCCGGGGGATATCGTGTCGAACACGCGCTGGCAGGTGCGCAAGATGGCCCCGAAGGCGGCAGAGGCCTCCGTTTGCGGCGTCACCGGGTCGAACCAGCGGGCAATGCCGCCGTTCAGCGCGTTGTAGTCGCGGCTCTGGTAGTGCGGCCGGTGCTCCTGCCGGACGATCCCGGCCGGCGTGGCGGTAAATGCCGCGTGCCGCCGGCGCCGGTACCGGCCGCCATCGGCCATGTAGCCGTCCACGCCCAGGTCGTCCCAGCTTGCGGCGAACGCGTCCCATCCATCCAGCCCGTTTGCCTGCAACACGCTCCGCATCTCGTTGTCATGCACGAAGGCGAAGCCGTCCCGGCCAACCAGTTCGGCGATGGTGGGGCGGGCGGCGGCAGGGTTGGTCGCACGGTCGGTCCCAGAGGGGGTCCCGGAGGCGGTCCCGGAGTCGGTCATTGCGCGGCTTCCTGCATGGGGTGGGGGGCGGGCCGGGGCATCGGCCGCTCGGAGCCAGGTGGCAACCAGCCCTGAGCCTTGTAGGCGGTGATCGGGCTCTGCACCGCGTTCTCGTCAAAGCAGTACTTCACCCGGCGGTTGAACTCCCGGTTCACCACCCAGCGCTGCGACGGGGTGGTGCGGATGCGCACTCGCATGGTCCAAGCCGAATCGGTGAAGGCGTAAACGCCCATCACTTCGAGGTCCGCGGTGATCGAGTCTGCCCAGCGCGGTTCTGCCCGCATGGCCTTCACGACACCTTGCAGCAAGTCGCTGACACGGTCGGGCTCCTCGTTCAGCCCGATCGGCAGGTCCACCACCGCGTAGGAGAAGTCCCGCGTCTGGTTGGTCACGGTGGTGACGGAGGAGAACGGGATGATGTGCACCGAACCGTCCATGTTCCGGAGGCGGATGGTGCGGATGGACAGGTACTCGACCGTGCCGGTCAGCCCGCCCAGCGTCACGGTGTCGCCCACCTGCATCGTGTTCTCCAGCAGCAGGAACAGGCCGGTGATCAGGTCCTGCACCAGCTTCTGCGAGCCGAAGCCGATGGCCACGCCGAGCACCCCTGCGCCGGCCAGCAACGGGGCGATGTTCAAGCCGATCTGGCTGAGCACGATCAGCCCGGTGACGATGAGGATGGCAACCAGCAGGGTGGTGCGCAGGATCGGCAGCAGGGTGCGCAAGCGGGCGGCCCGCGCGGTCTGCGCCGCCCGCGTCAGGCTGGCGACCTTGTTCTCGACCGCGGAGTTGGCGAACTCCCAGACCAGGACGGCGATCAGCACGGCCAGGGCGGAGGTCAGCAGCGCCGTCAACAGGCGGCCGCCGAGCGCCCCGCCAGCGAACCAGGCCACCGGGGCAAGCCCCCAGACTTCCAGCAATGCCAGCAGCGTGGCGGCGCCCAGCACTCCGATCACGGCTGCCCGCAGCACCGGGTAGTAGTAGCCGATGCGCCGCTCCAGCCCCGGGAACCGCCTGAACCTGTCCGACCCGACGTGGGCCAAGCGGTCGAGCGCGCCGAGGAGGACGATGTTGGCCAGGCGGGAAGCGATGCCCACCGCCGTAGTCACGACGAAGAAGTGCAGCAGCCGCGCGTAGCCGTCGCGTATCTCGGCGGCGGCAACCAGCCACAGCGCCACGATGTAGAAGATCGCGATCACGTGCCAGACGCTGGCGAAGTGGTTCTGCAAGCTGGCGAGCACGCCCGTCTTCCGCCGCGGCGCGCGCAGCCGGCTGGCAACCGCCTGCCGGCATTGCAGGACCACCGCGATCAGCATGACGTGCACGACCAGGCCGACCAGCTTGAGCAGCAAGTCGTGCGCCGAGCGGTACAACCCGAACAGCAGCCCGACCTCCGCCGCAGCGTAGCCGAACACCGCCACGGCGCTGATGCGGCGCATCCACCTTTCGGCGAACCCCGCCCAGTGGTCGTCGCACTGGATCAGCCGGAGCCGTTGATCCTGCGGGGACACGAAGGCGCGGGTGATGCACATGATGACCCGGCACACGATGTAGGCGTCCACCACGGCCAGTATGACCAGGCGGCTGTTGGTCGTGGTGCCGAGCGGCGTGGCCAGCAGCAGGTGGCCGACGGCCGCGAACACGGCAACCGGCACCAGGTCCAGCACGAGGGCGGCGAACACGAACGGCAACCGGCGCAGCATCCGCCACGCGACGCTCAGCCCACGGCGCTGCGGAGTCGCCTGCGTCGGGGTGGCGCCGTCCTCCAGGTCAGCCGCGATCGGCTGGTCGGCCGGCGCGCGGGCGGAAAGCAGGGTGCGGGGATGGGCCAGCAGGCGCCTTGCGCCCCATTCCACGCCGCGGGCGGCCAGCAGGATGACGAGCAGCTTCCAACCCGTGTCCACCAGGCGGGACCGTGTCGCCGGGCTGGACGCGATGGATCGCACCCAGTACCACAGCAGGGGCACGTCGTTCACCGCCTCCGCCGTGGCGGTCAGTTGCGAGGCAACTCCGCCCGCCCAGTGCGAGCCTTCCACCACCACCTGCCCGATCACGCTGTCGGCGGCGAGCGGCGCCGCCGAGGGCTTGGCCGGCGAGGCGGCAGGGATGCTGCGCACCATGTTCTCCAGCACGGCGGTGAACTGCGCCCGTGCCTTGTCGTCGCGCAGCACGTTGATCACGGCCTGCGCCTGGGCCGGGGTCAGGACAGGCGCCTGCGTGGCCGGCTGGGCGTGAAGGCTGGCCAGCGGGAAGCAGAGAAGGACGAGCAAGATGAGCGAGCGCATGGGTGCGTACTCATTCCCCGGGGTGCCGCCTGTCAATCTAGGCGCTTCCGAGAGGGTGCACAAAATGGCGAGTCAGCCCATGTGCACTGCATGAAAGTCGTGCTTATAATCCTGGTCGTGCTGCTGATGGCGGCAACCCTGGGCGTGCTGTTGGCCGGCCTGATCGGCCTGGCGCGGGGCGGCGGCGACCCGCACCGGTCCAACCGGCTGATGCGCTGGCGCGTGCTGTTGCAAGCAGGCACGCTCGCAGCGTTCGTGCTTCTGCTGCACCTGCTGCGGTCGTGATGCCCCCGTGGTTTGACACTGCTTCACGGCAGCTTCTAAGGTCCGCGCTCTCAGCTATCCGCCTGCGGCCAGGACTCAGGCAGCGGGCGTCTTGCCGCGCGGGTGTTGTTGGTATCCAGGAAGTTTTAGCGCTCCCATGAAAATCCTCGTCCCAGTCAAGCGGGTTGTCGACTACAACGTGAAGGTCCGCGTCAAGGCGGACGGCTCCGGGGTCGAGACGGCTGGCGTCAAGATGTCGATGAACCCGTTCGACGAGATCGCCGTCGAGGAAGCCATACGGCTCAAGGAAAAGGGTGTCGCGACCGAGATCATCGCGATCTCCATGGGGGTCCCCGCCTGCGCGGAAACGATCCGGACCGCTCTGGCCATGGGTGCGGACCGCGGCATCCTGGTGGAAACGGCAGTCGAGTTGCAGCCGCTCGCGGTCGCCAAGATGCTCAAGGCGCTGGTGGACAAGGAACAGCCCCGCCTGGTGATCATGGGCAAGCAGGCGATCGATGACGACATGAATGCCACCGGCCAAATGCTTGCCGCATTGCTCGGGTGGCCGCAGGGCACGTTCGCCTCCAAGCTCGTCGTGTCGGACGACGGGGTGACGGTCACGCGGGAAGTCGACGGCGGGCTGGAAACGCTGGCCTTGACCTTGCCGGCGATCATCACCTCCGACCTGCGCCTCAATGAGCCGCGCTACGCTTCGCTGCCGAATATCATGAAGGCGCGCAAGAAGCCGATCGAGACGATCAAGCCGGAGGCCCTGGGCGTCGATCCAACGCCTCGGCTGATACTGGTGAGCGTGGCAGAGCCGCCGAAACGGGAGGCTGGCGTAAGGGTCGGCTCCGTGGCCGAGTTGGTGTCCAAGCTCAAGACTGAAGCGAAGGTGATCTGAATGGCCTCACTCGTCCTGCTCGACTTCGAAGGGTCGCAGATCAAGCAACCGTCACGCAGCGCGGTCGCGGCCGCGCGCAAGCTGGGCGACGTGCATGTCCTGGTTGCGGGGTTGAACATCGGCGCTGCCGCAGAAGCGGCGGCCAAGCTCGACGGCGTCTCGGTGGTCCACAAGGCGGACAGCCCGGCGTACGAACATTCATTGGCCGAACCGTTGGCCGACCTGCTGGTTTCACTGGCCGGCCACCACGACCATCTGCTGGCCGCCTCGACCGCCACGGGCAAGAATGTCATGCCGCGCGTGGCCGCCATGCTGGACGTGCAGCCGATCAGCGACATCGCCGGGGTGGTGGACGCGGACACCTTCATCCGCCCGATCTATGCCGGCAATGCCTTGGCGACGGTGAAGTCCTCCGATGCGAAGAAGGTGATCACCGTTCGAGCCGCGTCGTTCGACCCCGTGGCGACCGAAGGAGGCCAGGCGGCCATCGAAGACGTCACGGCGACCGAGGCGGGCAACGCTTCCAAGTTCGTGTCCGCCGAGCTCTCCACCTCCGAGCGTCCGGAGCTGACTGCCGCACGGGTGGTCGTGTCCGGCGGGCGGGGGATGCAGAATGGCGAGAACTTCAGGCTGCTCGATCCGATCGCCGACCGGCTCGGTGCCGCGATCGGCGCGTCCCGTGCGGCGGTGGACGCCGGGTTCGTGCCGAACGACTACCAGGTCGGGCAGACTGGCAAGATCGTGGCGCCGGACCTCTACATGGCCATCGGCATCTCGGGTGCCATCCAGCATCTGGCGGGCATGAAGGACAGCAAGGTCATCATCGCGATCAACAAGGACGAGGACGCGCCGATCTTCCAGGTTGCCGATTACGGCTTGGTGGCCGACCTGTTCACCGCTTTGCCGGAACTCAAGGCCGAACTCGAACGCGCCTGACGGTCCCCGTGCTTACGGCCGGTAGGGCGACGTCGCGTCCCGGGTCATGAATGCGACCGGCTGTTCGTGCGGGGTCATCAGCCAGATACTGTAGCTGGCGCCTATCTCCATGGTGTCCACCGAGAGTTCGGGAGCGGATTGCCTGGCGCAGCCAACCCATAGGCGTGCCGTCGCCGGGTTCACCTCCCGGGACCGTTCGGACCCGGCGCCGACGCCATCGAATATCGCCGCGCCCGTGGGCGCCAAGGCAAGCGTTGCGGCGGGGCAATCCGGCGTCGCGTTGTAGAAGGCGAGCCGTGCCCGTTCCTGGTTGAACGGCGCCTTGTCCACCACCACGGTCGCGGTCAAGGCGCCAGACGCGCTCTCGCGAAGAAGCACCGTGTCGAAGCTGCCGGCGGCCACCGACAGGCTAGCCCGGGCAGTATGGCCGCCCGCCTCCACTTCCAGCGTCAGCGGGCGGCTGCCGGGCCGCTCGACCACGCCATAAGGACTGACCCGGTCCGCCTCGCCGCGGCCCAGGGTGCGCCGGGGCAGGAAATCTGGACGTAATTCCAGTGACCATCCAGTGGCGTTGGCGAAACGGACATAGGCAGAGCCTTGCGGCGGCTGCGCCCCGTATAGCGCCTCCTGCCCTGCCGCAGGATGCCCGGCCAGCAACGCGGCCACTAGGTGCAGCCGACTTCTCCTCACACGCCCAGGGTCTTATGCAGCGCATCAAGGAACGCGGCTGGTGGCATGGCGGTGCTGCCCCAGGTGCCGCTGTTGTTGGCCGCCGATTCCATGTCGCCCTCAGCCAAGTTCCACACGATCAGCCTGGGCCGCTGCTTGGCGAACACGTCGCTCGCCAGATATTGCAGCATCGTCCAGTACGGGCTCATCTGGTGCACCTTCCAGAACAGCGACACGGGACGGTCCAGTTGTTCCGAAACAACGGACGCGTACCCGTAAGCCGGCTGCATGTAGCTGTTGCCCATCACCAGCACATCCGCCGCGTCATTCGCCAGCAACGCACTCCCGCCGGCCGCCGCCGGCTTGCGCACCGCGTAGCTTTGGAACGGGTACTTCGACTGCTCGGCCGCAGGCAGCAAGGACGCGAGGTCATTGTGCTCCTGGGTGATGGTTTCGGGAGCGGCCAGTTGAATGCCGGGCTTGCCCCCCTGCGGCAGATGAAGCTTGTTCCTTGCCTCCTGCGCCAGAAGGGTGGCCGATTGCCCGGCGCCAAACGCGGTCCAGTGGGTGTCAGCCTTGAAGAACAGCGGTTCGTTCGAACGCTGCGTGCGGAGTTGGGCGAACAGCGCCGCCTGATCAGGCACCAGGGTGCCGGGCTGGCGAAGCTGCGCCAGGGCTAAGCCGTAGCGCTGTTCCGCCTCGGCGGCCCACCTCACATCGTCCGGCAGGTAATCACGATAGACGCGCGACTTGGCAGGGGTGAGCGAAACCGCTACCTCGATCTTGGCCGCTGCCAGGATCGCGATGGCTTCGTTCAGCGTTTCCGTTACCCGGCGGACGGTCGCTGCATCGCTGTGGCGCACCTGATCCCAGACGGGGAACAGCCATCCGTCCCGGCCGACCGTGACCATGTTGACCGTTGCGGCCCTTGCCGGGGGCGCCCATGGGAGCATGGCGGCAGCGGCGGCGGCCAGGAAGCCGCGCCGCCCGGAACTGGCCGCTCGGTGAGTTGGGTTCGCGTTCTCGCCAGGCATGGGGCCGCTCCGTGCGGGCAAGGCGGCTATTGCCGCGCGTAGTGCAGGATGGTCACCGGTCCAGCCGAGCCCTGCGTCCGCAGGGAAGACAGGGACGGCTGGTTGCCGGGTTGCTGGGCGAACCAGCCATCGTACAAACCTTCCAGCATGGCGCTGAGCCATTGGCCCGCCGGGCTGCCGAGGGAGCCGACGCGCGGCAGCCCGGTGTGGATGACCCGCAACACTGCCTCCGCCTCGTCCAGCTCAAGCTGGACCGTGCCCCAGCCGATTGCTGCCAAAGCGTCGTTGATCTCCATTTCCAGTGCCGGGAGGCTGTTGACGGCAGGCAGCGGCATCATGCGCGAAAGGCGGCGGCCGACCCCGCGCAGCATGTCGTCTCGTTCGCCAGGGCCGCTCAGGCTGTCCACCTCCTCCGCGAGCGCGCGCAAGAATGGGCGCCACTGGGCGGCCTGCCCCGGCGCCGGGGCGGTCGTCGTCTCGTCCATCGCAAGGGTCCTCAAGGTGGGTCATTGAACACATAGCGGGCGTAAACCAGGCCGGTCCCCTCGGTGAAGTTTCCCGAACGGTCGAACCCCGCCTTGGCGCCGATATGCAGGTTGTCGTTCACCCGGTAATCCACCTCCGCCCGGGCGCCGCCAGTGATCCCCGTGCCGCTGAACCCGGCAAGTTGAGTGTTGACGCCGGGGTTGGCCGCCGCGAGCGCGTCCAACTGCGCTTGCAGCGCGGGATCGCTCGGGAAAGTCCGCTGGCTCTTGGCCCGGAAGTTCTGCCCGCCGAGGGAGCCGCCGACCGTATAAACCAGGTCAGGCGTGACCTGCTCGCGGTAAGTGACCGGGATGATCGCGGCAAAGAACTGCTGCGGACTGAAGTAGCCGCCGTTGCCGACAGTGAAGTTGCCCAGATTTCTCCGATAACCAAAGTACACGAGGTCAAGCCCGACGCGCACCTGCTGGGTCGGCGTGGTATAGACGGGCAGGCTGAACCCGGCGCCGGCCTCCGCCTCGGTGTTGCTCTTCACCTGCTCGCCGGTCAGCACGCTGCCGCCTGCGCCCGCGTAGTAGCTTACGGCGCCGGCCACGCCCTCCAGCTGGACGTGGCCGCGATTGCGGGTGACGCCGCCCCAGCTTTCCCCGGTGCGCGGGTCACGCAGCCCGCCAAAGGAGAGCAAGCTGTCGGTGACGGCGCGCCGCTCACCCAGCACGCGCAAGGTGAGCGCATTGCTCAGCCGCGGCGCATACTCGATGCCGCCGACGATGCTGGTTTCTTGGAAGCCGAGCGGCGTGGTCCCGATATCGGCGGAAACGGAACCGTATGTGTAGCCCACGCCGAGGCCAGCGCCTGCAACGTTGTTGGCGTTGCCCACCGTTGTGGCCGACCCGGCTGGGGCGAGCGCGTTCGTGCCGTATATCCGGCTGTTGGTGGCGTTTACCCGGCCGGAGAACAGGTAAGTCGGCGTTACCTGCACCTTCAAGCGGCCATAGCCAGCCGGCGAGAAGCTCGCCTCGACCGGCGCCTCCAGCGCGAACAACTGGCTCAATCCCTCAGCGCCTGACCGGCCGCGCAGGCTGACGGTTCCCGCCACCTGCGGGGCCGCGTCCGCGGAGATCTGCCGGATGCTGCGGTCGATGTCGACCGTCAGCGGGTCGACCGGCGCAACGGGAACGGCCCGCCCGGACGGCGAAGCGGATGAGGTCGTGGCTCCAGTCCGCGGCTCGTCCGGCAAAGGGCCGGCTGCCGGCGCTCGGAACGGGTTCGGCGTTCCGGCGCGTCCGCTTGCTGCCTGCGCAGTTTGCACGCTGGCCGGCGCCGGGCCCGTTTCCGGCTGGGCGGCGGGAACGTCCATGAAAGGTGGCGGGCCAGGGTCAGCCCGGCCTGACGACGACACGTCACCCAAATCGTCGGCGGAATTTGCCGGCAGGTATTTGGCGTAGCGCTCGTATTCGCGCGTCACCGGCTCAGCGGCCAGCGCGGCGGCATCGTCGGCCACGCTCCTAGGCACGTCGAGCGCGTATTGCCGGCCGGCTGGCCAGGCAGGCGCCGCACGGGCGCTCAGGTCCACCGTGACCAAAGCGACCGAGGCGAGCAGCAGCGCGCGGGAAGACGGAGATCGGGCTGTCATGGCCTTGTTCTCAGGCAAGGCCGGGGCGGTCCGACAGGAGCGCGCTCGCCGGCGTGTGGAACGGCCAGCGTGCCCGGATGACGTCGGACGCGTCGGAACTGCTTGATGCCGCGAGTTGCTTCCTGCGCAGGTCCCGCGCGGTGCGCAGTTCCTCCAGCGCCTGCCGGTACTTGCCCTGGGCGCGTGCGACCTGGGCCGCGGCGACCCAAACTTGCGGCTCTGCGGCAGATTCTTTCTTGGCTTGGCCCGCCAGGTCTGCAGCCCGCCCGATGTCGCCGTCCTGCATCGCCGCGTAGATTGCCGCCACCTGCACGGACGGGCTGTCCGGGTTGCGCCGCCGCATGTCCTCGATGATCAGATCCGCTTTGCGGGGCTGCTTCTGCGCCGCGTAGAGCCGGGCCAGCGCGAGATTGAGCTCCGGGTTCTCCGGCTCCTTCGCCAGCCTGGGCGCCAACTGGTCGTACGCGTCCGCCGCCTGGCCGCGACCGGTCAGCACGTCGGCGGCGACAACCGCGGCGCCGTTGCGCACCTGCGTGAGTTCCGTGCGCTGGGCGGGATCAAGGCGTTCCGGCTGCAAGCTGCCGCTGATCAGTTCGGCGTCACGGGGGTAGCCCGCGCCGACCAGCGCCCCGGCATAGGCGATGCGCTGCTGCGGCTGCGGGGGGCGGACATTGTAGGCGGTCCGTATGACTTCACGGGCGCCGGCCTTGTCGCCGAGCCGAACCAGTTCCTGCGCAAAAGCAGCCCCGCGGGCGCCTGTCGGGTCGGGCTTGGCGGCAAGCGCCAGCAGGCGCCGCCGCACTGCGGGAAGGCCTGCCTGGGAGCGGGCGTCCCGCAGATCGGTGGCCAGGGCGGCGCGTGCCTCCACGTCACGCATGTCCGGGGTCAGCGCGTTCGGGGGCAGTCGCGCAGCTAGCACGGCGCCCAGCCGGTCGTCACCGTCAGCCTCGGCGAAGTAGATGGCGGCGCGCAACTGATCCACGCCCGGCTTCGTCGCGTCGGCGACCGGCGCCATGACGCTCCGCGCCTCGTCGGCCTGCCGCTGGCTCAGCAGAAGGCGCGCCAGTTCCAGGCGAAGCCACGGGTTCGCAGGATCGGCGGCCACCGCTTGACGAAACAGGCCGGCACGCGTGGCCGGGTCGGAAGCGGCCAACGCCTCCTGCCGCAACGCCTGCGCGTGGCTGGCCCCGATCGAGCTGCCATGGCCGGTCGCTTCTGCCCGGGCGAACAGGGCATCGGCTTCCCCGGACTTGCCGTCGCGGGTCAGCACCGTGGCGAGCCCGGCCAGCGCGGCGGCGCTGCCCGGCTGGCTTCGCAGGACGGTGCGAAAGGACGCCTCCGCCTGCTTCAGCCTTCCCGCACGGGCCTGGATGTCAGCGAGTTGCAGGACGCTGCCGGCGTTCGGACGCGGGCCGGTCAAGCGCCGCAACAACGTTTCTGCGGCATCGAACTCGCCACGCCGCGTCAAGGCCGTGACCTCCTCGTATCGCCGGCGGATGGCACGGCCGGCATCGCCAGGGTCACTGCGGCCGACGCCGCCGGCCGGGCCGTACGGCTTGTCCAGGTTCTGTTCGGTGATCAGTTCGTTGCGCCGGTCGGGGGCGAGTTCCTCGATCTTTGCGATCAGCGCGCTTGCCTCGGCCCACCGCCCCTGGAACCGGCGTATCACTGCCAGCATCGACATGGCTTCGACGTCGTTCGGGTTGCTCGCCAAGGCCGCCGTGAACTGCTTCTCCGCGTCAGCGAGCTTGTGGTCCTCCAAGGACGCGTAGCCTTCCAGCCGCGAGTGGACACCGGCATCCGGCAGGCTCGCCTTGATCTCGGTCTTTTTGGCCTCGATCGCCGGGTCGGTGGGGTTCTGCTGCAAGTAGGCATCGATCTGCGCCTGAGCCCGGTCGTCGTCAGTCGACCACAGCAGCGCATTGCGCCAGGACGCGCGCGCGGTTGGGCCGACGGACGGCAGGGCTGACAGCGCCGCCAACCGGTCCACACCGTCGGCGCGCGTGCCTTCGTGGTAGGTCATCGCCTGCGCGTAGGCGAGCTGGGCGCGCAGATCCTGCGGGTCGGCGCGGATATGTGCGGCAAGGCCGTCGCGCGCCGCATCCCAGTTCCCATCGACTGAGGCGAGCTGTTGATAATACTCGACGGCTAGGCTTGGCGGAGGATCATCGCCCTTGAACGCACGACGATAAGCCGCGACCGCCCGGGCGGCTTGACCCGCAGCGGCTTCGCGCCGCGCTTCCATCAAGATGTCCGGGTCGAGCGGGCCGGCCTGCAAGGCTTGCTGGACCGTGGCAATCCGCGGATCATCGGGGCGGACCGATTGCAGCTTTGCAAGCGATACTTGCGCCGACTTCAGGTCATTCCGGTCGGCTGCCGATTGCGCCTGTAGCGCCAATGCGTCCGCGTTGCGGGGGTCCAAGGCCAGCACTCGGGTCAGCGCTTCGTCGGAGAGTTGAGCCTGGTACTTGCCACGCCAGTAGTCCGCTTGTTCCAGCAGGACGCGGATCGCGTCGGCCGTTCCAGGCTGCGTCGCAGGAGACGGGCTAGGTTGGGCAATGGCACCTGGCGGTTTCGCGGCAAGCGTGATCAGCAACAGGGCGAAGATGGTCCGGAAGCGCATCCTTCGCCCCTTCAGGGACGCCGGGCGGGGAGGGAGCGGGTCCGCTCGGCCGCTCGCCGGCGGAGGGCGACGAAGTAAACCATCGCCACCAAGGCGCAGCCGATGACCATCACGCTCATGGTTCCCACCGGGCGGTCATGCAGCAGCCAGGCTGGGTAGAGCCAGAACGGCAAGGTGCCGGACGTGTACAAGCCGCCGACGCGATAGGCGGTGAAGCGGTTGCCCGCCAGCAACGCCAGATCGCCCTGGATCAGCGGGGCCTGGTCCGGATCACGCAGGCTGGTCACAAGCGTCTCGATCGCTCCGGCCGATCCGCCGAGCAGCGCCACGACACTGCGGGCGCCGTTCAAGGGGCTTTGCGCGCCGACCATCACGGCCGTGCCGTCACCCGCTGCGGCAGCCAGTTTTGTGCGAGCCCGGTCCCGATCCTCGCCCAGGCGGTCACCGAACAGCCGGCGCACGCCTTCCAGGCCCGTGGTCAGCCTCACCGTGAGCCGGTTGCCGTCAACCTGGTAGGGCGAGTCGGTGAGCAGTTCGGCAGCCTTGCCCAGCCGCGGGATGGCGCTCATGACCAGCAGGTTGCGGTCCTTGACACTGTCAAGGCCGTCCGGCTTGACCACTGCCAACCGGATGACGGGGTAGCCAGTGAGCGACCCGATCTGGCCCATCAGATCCAGGAATGCGGCCGTCTCGACCGGGGTCGGACGGTCCGGCAGCACGGCCGCCGTGTCCGACAGGTCAGCCAGGCGGGTGAATGGGAAGCCGGAACTGACGAAGTAAGCAAGATTCGGCAGCTCGGCAAATCGATAAGCCTGGCTGATGTCGAAGGTGCTGTCCGGATCGACCGCCATGCGAAGGTCCGACGGGACCGCGACGCAGTCACCGCGGTGCAGCGGCTGGGCGTCGAAAAAGAATTGCAGGTCGTTCTGGCCGAACACCTGGTACACTGGAACATCAACCCGGGATGTCGGCCGAACTGTCCCAAAGTTGAACAGCCTGGATAACCAGGACGCCGTGCGGGACGACTCGGTCGCGAGCGGCAAGCTGGCGAGGTACTGGTCATTGATGCCGACATCGAGGCGGGAAACCGCGAGATCCTCGATCGGTCCGGGCGGCGCCCGGTAGCGCAGGTCCATCGGGAAAGGGCGGTTGCGCCAGGTGTACAGGTCCGGCGCGGTGCGGAACGGCACACGCATCATGCCGGGCACGTAGCCCGTCCCCTGTAGATCGGACGCGTCCACCAACTCGCCGAACTTCACCGGCCGGTCGGCCGGGATCCAGGCAGGGGCGTCATAAGGCCGGCGGGGAGTCGCGTCCTGAACGACAACGCTGGAAGCGTCGCCCGACAGGGTGCGGCTGCCGAGGGTAAGCGACGTTGCTGCCATTACCGTCTCGGCCCCGGTCCGCCCGGCAACCACGAGCAGGGACGAGGAGGCATCATTGGGGTTGGGCACCACGGCCAGGGTGGGGCCGTTGAGCGGCGGCAACGCGATGTTGCTGGGCCGGTCGGGGCCGGTGACCACGATGACTGCGTTGCCCTCCGAGGGAGCCTCGGACACCACCGGGAAGCGGGCGCCGCGGAAGTCGGCCAGCAGCCCGAACCAGGACGAGATGATGGCAGCACTCTGGAGGGAGTCGTTGGACGGGTTCGCCGGCATGACGAACGGAAGCGAGAGCATGACCTTCTCATGCGGATCGAAGAACGGCAGCGGCAGGCGGGACAGGTCACGCTGCGGCGGCAGCCGTTCGAGCGTAAGCGTCACGGTCGAGGTGTCGGACACCGTGGACCAAAGCAGGCCACTGAGCGGATCGTTGCATTCTGGCGTGTAGCGGCCGGTAAAGCGGAAGTTCAGCCGGTTGTTGTCCTGAAAGAACACCGGGCTTACCGGCAGCTCGAAGTTCTCGAACCGCGGCTGGTCGCGGTTGACCGGAATGGTGCCGACGTATTGCTCGTTGAGGGTGACCGTGACGTTGCTGAATTCTGGGATCAGCGCCGGCGAGGTGGCGCCCGACAGGTTGAGCGTGGCCGCGGTCACGACCTCGTCGGCGCGGATGCCGAACTGGACGCCCTGCAACTCGCTGGTGCCGCGCAAGGTCAGCGGGCCAGACGCTCCGAGTTGATGGAGGGTCAGCAGCAACTGCCTGGTCTGCGCCGGGGCGCCGGCCGGCACGAACGAGACCGGCGTCGCGCGGGCCGGCGCCGGCGCACTGTCATTGGGCAACGGCGGCTCGGATGGAGCCGCACTGCCAAGCTTTCCAACCAAGGCCGGAGCAGCCGGAGCGGAAACGAACTGGGTCGGGTCAGCCGGCGCCGGCGCAGCGCCGCCAGCGGGCACGCCAAGCAAGCC
This sequence comes from uncultured Acetobacteraceae bacterium, assembly GCA_964245075.1. Lineage (GTDB taxonomy): Bacteria > Pseudomonadota > Alphaproteobacteria > Acetobacterales > Acetobacteraceae > LMUY01. The sequence goes on along the minus strand of CAXTLC010000018.1, from coordinate 27,907 downwards.
GGGTACGCGCGGTGGATTGGCGGACAAGGCCGGCACGGCAGCCGGCAACGGGCGCACCACGAAGCCGCTTGACTGGCCGGAGATGGTTTGCGGGTGCGCCCCGGCCGGCGCCAGCAGCAGCGCGAGCGAAGCTGCGGTGCCGACCATCTGGCGCCGGCCCGGCACCGCCGGCTTGCCGCCCATGGGACGACGCGGCGAGTCCCCGCTCGTAGGACGTCGGGAGGCCCGGTCAGGCGCGCGGAACAAGCCGCGAATGCTGATCAGCACGCGGTAAAGACTGGCCAGCGGCCGGTCCACCGGGTAAGCGCTCCAATCCGTCCAAGCGTCTGCGCGGCCGAACACCGCCTGCACGATTGCCGCTTCGTCTGCGATGTTGGCGGGCTGGAAGCTCAGCTGGAGAAACCGCCGCTCCCACCGCAGCAACCGGGCCGGGATAACAACCGGCTCGCCGCCGATGACGAATTCGAGGTGCACCAGCGAGCCATCCGTCACGCCGAACGGCCGGTCGGCAATTACCGAACTGCCGCCTTGGGACAGGTCCTGCGTCGTCCCGACTACCGCTCTGCCGTCCGGCAGGTGGAGGGAAACCGGGACGGTGGCCCGCACCCGCGCGCGGGTGCGCACCTGCCGGGTTTCGCGGCCCACGGCCAATGCAGCCATGACGATCAGCAGCGACAGGGAGCCCCAGATCGTGTTGAGCAGCAGCGCTTGGAAGGTCAGCTGCTCCGTGTGGAAGAACACCATGCCCACCAGCCCGCGGATCACGGCGGCCACAAGGAAGAAGGCCAGGATCAAGTTGGGGTACACCGCCCCCAGGTCGAAATACCCGTTTTCCAGCAAGCCGCCCTTGTTCGTCACGTTGAACTTGCCGCGGCGTGGGGCGAACAGGGTCACGATCGTTACCCGCACCAGGAACAGCGCCAGCACCGTTTCGTAGATCTCAGACCAGAAGGAATGCCGGTTGTTGCGTTGCAGGCGTGAGTTCGTGGCGACGGAGTGGAGGATGTGCGGCAGCGCGTAGGACACGATCGCCAGCGGCGATGCGGCAATGATGTTCAGGCCGAACAGCAGGAAAGCGAGCGGCGCTGTCAGGAATACGACGCGCGGCAGGGCAAAGAAGAAATGCCCCATCGCTTGCAGGTAGCAAACGCGCTGGCCTATCGTCAGGCCCGGCCCGAACAGCGGGTTGTCGATGCGGAAGATCTGGATCATGCCGCGCGCCCAGCGGACGCGCTGGCCGATGTGCAAGATGAGACGCTCCGTGGCCAGCCCGGCCGCCAACGGCAGGCGCAGATACGCGCTTTCCCAGCCACACCGATGCATCTTGAGCATGGTGTGCGCGTCCTCGGTCACCGTCTCGACCGCGAAGCCGCCAATTTCCTCCAGCGCTGCCCGGCGCAGCACGGCGCAGGAACCGCAAAAGAATGTTGCGTTCCAGTAGTCGTTGGCGTCCTGGACCAGGCCATAGAACATATTGCCCTCGGCGGGCACGCGGGTACCGGTTGCGAGGTTCCGCTGGAACGGGTCGGGTGAGTAGAAATGGTGCGGTGTTTGCACCAGCGCGTTGCGCGGTTCGGCCACCATCCAACCCATGGTCATTTGCAGGAATGCGCGGGTTGGGATGTGGTCGCTGTCAAACACGGCGATGAACTCGCCATCGGTCTGCGCCAACGCGTTGTTCAAGTTGCCGGCCTTGGCGTGCAGGTTGTCAGCCCGGGTGATGTAGCCAATGCCGCACTCCGCCGCCAAACCCCGGAACTCATCGCGCCGGCCGTCATCCAGCAGGTGCACCCGCAGCTTTCCAGGCGGCCAGTCCATGGCGATGGCGCCCAGCACGGTCGCGCGCACGATGGACATCGGCTCATTGTAAGTTGGAATGAACACGTCCACCGAAGGCCAAACCGACGGGTCGTCCGGCATCGGGACCGGCCGCCGCTCCAATGGCCAGAGCGTCTGGACATAGCCCAGGACGAGCACGATGATCGCGTAAACCTCGGCAAGCGCCAGGGCGATTCCGAGCAACAGTTCCGGCAAGCTGCCGAAATCCAGTGTTTCCGTGACGCGCCACAAGATATAGCGCAGCGAAACGGCCAAGCTGAGCATCACCAGGAAGACGGACACTCCCCGGCCGGGGAAGCGGTTGGCAAGCAGGAAGACGATCGCCGACGACACTGCAAGAATGGCCTGCTGCCGTGGCTCCAACTGAACGGTCGCAACTGCCGCCAGCAGGGTGATGCCAAGGACGCCGGCAGCACCGTGGAGCAGCCGGCTTGACCAGGTCTGCCTTGAGCCTCCTTGCCATTTAACACCCCGGGTTCGAACCGTCTCAAGCATCGTCAGGTTTCCCAGTGTGGACAAGAGCTATGTCCGAATTCCGTCACTGCTATGTGCGATAAAAAAGGTTTGGCCGCTAGCATAGCTTTGCCCAAGCTTATGCTGGTGAATTGCTTACCAAAAAGTTTGTGGCGATCTAGCAACAGCGTGTGTGACCACATGCCACACCAGCACACGCCTCATGAGCCCCGGTTAGAGCTTTTCCCGATCGAAGTACGTCGGAAGAAAGCTCTATCTTGTTGTTTTCACCAGTATCTTTGTCCGACAGCTGACCGCGGGCAGTCGGATGATGCTTTAGCGGCGTGACGCTCCGTTGCGCGAGGTGGCAGAAGCGAGGAAGTCGAAGATTTCCGGCAAGGTGCTGGCTGGTGACAGGCCGACGCTGCCAGCCAAACCGGCCGCACTCTGTTTTGCCGTCACCGGGACCGGTGCCAAGGCCCGCGATGGCGCCATCGTCGAGCACGGCAGCGGGTAAACGACGGACGCCGTGTCAGGCCTGGACAACGAGGGCGGAGCAACCGAGGGAGCGTGAGCCAGCGGCAAAGCTGCCATGGCGGCAGGTGGGGCCGCTTCTGGCTGCGGAAACGCGGGCGGAAGCCTGGGTTGAGGCATCATGGCGGAACCGAGCAGCATCGTCACCGGCATCGTCACCGGCACGGCCCATTCGGCAAGCGGCTTCGGCGGTGCCGCCACGTCCGGTGAGGGAAGCGGCGCAGGCTGAGGAGTTTCTTGCCATGCGGGGTGCGCGGTCGTGTGTGGCGGGACTCCCGGCCCAAGTTCCGGCGCGACGACCGGCCCTGCCTGCTGAACCCGCTCCGCCGCGGGTTGCTGCTCGGGCGGCCGCGTAGGCCAGTTCACCCGCCGCAACGGCGCCGCACCCGATGGCCGGGCCGCAGATTGGCCAAAACTGTGGTAGCGGATGGCCGGCGACCCGAAAGCGGCCAGGGCCTTCGTGACGTCGCTGGCTTGGTCGCTCATGGAAAAGCTCCGGGTTTATGCAGCCAGTTGCGTAGCCTCCTCCGCGGCAATCCGCGACAGGAGTACGAGACCGGCACCATAATAGTCATTCGCTGACATAATAGCCGGAAATGCAGCGGCGCCGTCCAGACTGTTGGCGCGCATTGCCAGCGCTGCGACGGCGCGGATGCCGGCGGGGGCCGCGTAGGCTGGGGTTTCGCCGGTGACGAGATCCACCCAGGCAGGCGCCATGGCGCCTGCCGTCCAGTATTGCCGGAACGAGTCGAACAAAGGCTTGGCTGAGATGCCGGCCCAGGCCAGGTGCATCGGCACGCGGATCGCATCCCAGGAGAACCGCGGCGGCCAGCCCGGCGCAATGGCCAGCGAGCCGTCCCGCCGGTCCACCCGCACCCAATCGGGCGGCAGGCCCCAGCGGCCATAGCGGGCTTGCAACACCAAGGCCAAACCTTCTTGCCGCAGCGATTGCCAACGCGGCGAAGGGGCCAGCGCGGCCAAGTCCGAAAACAGGCCGAACGTGTAGTAGGACGGGTTGACCACCAGGCAATCCGGCTTGTCGAACCCATTGGCGCCGGGCAGCAGCACGGTGCGCGCGCCCGCAGTGCGGACCAGGCCCAGGATGTCACCGGCCAGCCGCGCCGCTTGCGCGGCATACTCCGGGCGCTGCCATCGTCTTGCGGCCCGGGCGAGCGCGGCGGCGATGAACAAGTCTCCATCGGTGGCGTTGTTCAGGTCAGACACCGGGTTGGCGTCCGACGGCTTGTAGCGCCAAGCGTGCAAGGCGTCACTCGACCGCCGTCGCAGGTTGTGCGTGGTCCACTCCAACAGGCGGGCAAACGTGTCCGGATCATCGGCCGCTTGCGCCGCCATGAGGCCCCAGCCCTGGCCCTCGCTGTGGGATGCGTTGCCATTCCCGGTATCGATCACCCGGCCCTCGGGTGTCACGTAATGGTGGCGGAAGGCGAGCCAGTCCTGCCGCATGGCCGCCGAATGCATGCGCACCGGCGGCGGTGCGGGCGGCGGGAGCGGCACGAAGGGTGGGGCGTCCGCCGTCCCAGCCCGCTCCGGCCGCACTGGAGCGCCGTCACCCCACTGCGGACCCAATTCCATCACTCCCGCCCCAAGCGCGGCAGTCAGCCCGGCGGTGGACAGGGCGAAGCCCGGGACGAAACGGCGGCGGCCGATAAGCCCGTTGGCGGAAATGCGCTGATAAGCAGGCAAACGCGATGCTCCTGCGTGCCCAGGCATCCGACGGCGACCGCGCGGACGTTGAGCGAAAGGGGCTACCGGGTTTTGCCAGGCCTTCTCGGCCAGTCTCACACCAAGAGGTTAACGTAAACCTTACTACGCAAGCTAAATCGCTGCTGGCCAAACGCGGACGCTATCTGTACGCCGCAGCGTGCCTTCCGGATGCCCTTCGGCTGACCGAGAACACGGACGGCATGTTCGGCCTCCAGGTGGTCCGTCATGGTCGGCGGGGAGGAACGCTGCGTCCACGAGGTCTGCGCGATGCGGACGAGATCGCGTTCGGCGCACGCAAGGCTCACAGGCTGCAACAACGGTCGCGCCGGTCTGCTGCCGTCAACGGCCGGCCGTCGATGGTCCGTACAACGTCAGGTTGGTTTGGCGCCCGCGCGAGTAGTTGAAGCCGCGCAGCGTCGCGAAGGCGCGCAGGTGCAAGCCGAGCCGGGCCGCCTCGCCCTGGAACGACGCCTCGTCCCGCTCGGCCACGGCGGCGGCTCCGGCCCGGCCCGCCGCAAGCGCGTCCGCCCCGTCGGCGCCGGTGGGGGACATGATCGTGGCGGTGCCGGCCAGCACCATCAGGCTCGGCTCGTGGAATCCGACTGCCGCCAAAGGGCGGCCGGCCAGCCCGGCGGCGGCCAACGCATGCTCCACCTGCGGCGCCAGCCAGAGCGGCGCCGCACGCGGCAGCTCCCAGCCGAGCAAGGCGGCGGTGAACAGCGGCATGGCGGCCAGCGCCGCCATGGGCCGGCGTGGCCACAGGGCCGCCCACCCGGCGACGCACGCTGCCGCCAGCGCAGGCCCCCCGAGCAGGGGCGAGGCGCCGGCCACCATCGGCAAGGCGGCAGCCGCCACGCCCAGCACCGCGGCGGCGAGGAGGCCCAAGCCCGGCGTGACCCACCCTCCCCAAGCGCCGGCTGGGCGAGCGGGCGTTGTGACCCAAATCCGCGCAGCCAGCAGGAACACTGCCGGGTAGAGCGGCAGGGTGTAATGCGGCAGCTTGGTAGGGACCGCCTCGAACATCAGCCAAGCGGGGACGATCCAGGCGAGCAGGAACCGGGCAGCCGGCTCCCCTCGCCGCTTCCAAGCCTGCGGCAGAGCGCGCAGCACCGGCACGGTGGCGGGAAACGCCAGCAGCGGCAGCAGCAGCAGATGGAAGCCCGGCGGCGCCCCGTGCGCGTCGTCGCCGCTGGCGAGCTTGCGGCCGAGGTCGCCGCCCACCGCGTCGCTGAAGAATGCGCCGTGGGTCGCCAGGCCGATCGCGACGAACCAGGGCAGCACCGCCGCGAGCAGCAGAAGCACGCCGCTCCCAGGGCGCAAGGCGATCAGCCAGCGCGCACGCCGGTCCAGGGTGGCAAGGGTTGCCGCGGCCAGGCCGACGATTGCGGGCGTGACCGGCCCCTTGAGCAAGATGCCGCCGCCTACCGCCAGCCAGAACAGCGCCGCCCTCCCCCGCCCGACCGGCAACCCGGCATAGGCGCGCGCGAGCACCGCCATGGCCACCGTCGTCACCCCGACCAGCGCTGCGTCCGTCTTCGCCAAATGGGTTTCGACCACGAGGACCACGCTCGCTCCCAGGAAGCCCGCGGCCAGCAGGGCGGCCCGGCGGTCTCCCATCGCCAGCCCGATCTCGTAGGTCGCCAGCACCGCCAACAGCCCACCCGCGACCGAGGGCAGGCGATATGGCCAGACCGGGTTGTCCGCCGCCAGGTGCAGGGCGCGGGCGGCGGCGGCGAACGGGACCTGCAACCAGTAGATGCCGATCGGCTTGCGGTTGCGCGGCTCGTCGCCGTTCATGATGCGGACGAAGTCGCCGGTCTCGATCATCTGCTTGGTGGCCTGGGCGAACCGGCTCTCGTCCCGGTCGGTCGGCGGCAGGGTGAACAAGCCCGGCAGCCAGGCCAGCAGGCAAAAGGCGAGCAGCAGGAGCCGCGGCCGCCGGGTGTCGAGCAGGTCACCCGCTTCCTCATGCATGGCGGCGCTCTAGCATGCGTCCCTGATCCGCGCCATGAAGGCCCGCTCCATGGCAAGCTCCAGAACCGATCCCACGCGCGAGGACGCGTTTGACCTCCTGACGGCCGTGCTGGTGCGACACCGCTCGCTGGAGGAGGCGCTCGACGCCCTGCCGTCCGGCGAGCCGCGGGACCGTGCGGCGGCGCACCGGCTGGCAGCCGCGGTGCTCCGCCGCGCCGGCTCGCTGGACGCGGTGCTGGAACCGCTGCTGCGCCGCGCGCCGCCGGACGCGGTGCGGCAGGTGCTGCGGCTGGGCGCGGCCGGGCTGCTGCTGCTCGACACGCCGGCCCACGCCGCCGTCGCGACCGCGGTGGCGCTGGCGCGGACCCGCGGCTTGGCGCCGTTCGCCGGCTTGGTGAATGCCGTGCTGCGCCGGGTGGCGGAGGGGCGCACGGAAGCGCTGACGGGGTTGGACGGGCCGCGGTTGGACACCCCCGCCTGGCTTTGGGCGAGCTGGGGCGGCGACGCGCGCGCCATCGCGGCCGCCCACGCCAGGGAAGCGCCGCTGGACCTGACGGTGCGGGGAGATGCGCCGCCCGGCGGTACGCTGCTGCCCACCGGAACCGTCCGCTACGCGCCGGGCACGCGCGTGACGGACCTGCCCGGCTTCGAGGCCGGGACGTTCTGGGTGCAGGACGCCGCCGCGGCTCTTCCCGCCCGGCTGCTCGCCGCCCAGCCCGGCGAACGTGTCGCCGACCTGTGCGCGGCGCCCGGCGGCAAGGCGCTTCAGCTCGCGGCGACGGGAGCCGACGTGCTGGCACTGGACCGGGACGAGCGCCGCATCGGCCGCTTGCGGGACAATCTGCGGCGCCTTCGGCTTCCGGCGACGGTGGTGGTGGGGGATGCGACGAGCTGGCGGCCGCCTGCCCCGCTGGATGCCGTGCTGCTGGATGCGCCTTGCACCGCCACCGGCACGATCCGCCGCCATCCGGACGTGCCGCACCTCAAGCGTTCACGGGACGTTGCCGCCTCCGTTTCGCAGCAGCGCGCGCTTCTCGCGGCGGCGGCGGCGATGCTGCGGCCCGGGGGCAGGCTGGTGTACGCCGTCTGCTCCTTGCAGCCGGAGGAAGGGCCGGGCGCGCTGGGGGCAGCCGAAGCCGCCGGGCTGCGGCACGACCCGTTCACCGCGGCGGAACTGGCCGGCCTGCCGGAAGCGCGGACAGAAGGCGGCTGCCTGCGCACGCACCCGGGGCTGTGGCCGGATCGGGGCGGCATGGACGGTTTCTTCGCTGCTCGTCTGGTAAAACCGTGACCGGCTCGCTTGCGGTCAAATCGGCTCGCGCACTAGAAGCGGTCACATCGAAAGAATGACGATGTCACGATCAGTTCTCATCGCCCCCAGCCTGCTCGCCGCCGATTTCGGCCGCTTGCGCGAAGAAGCGTCCGCTGTCGAGCGAGCGGGCGCCGACTGGCTTCACCTTGACGTCATGGACGGCCATTTCGTGCCCAACCTCAGTTTCGGCGCGGCGGTGCTGGCCGCTCTGCGCCCGCACACCCGGCTGCCGTTCGACGTGCACCTGATGATCGCGCCCGCCGACCCGTTCATCGCGGCGTTCGCGCAGGCGGGGGCGGACCACATCAGCGTTCACGCGGAAGCCGGGCCGCACTTGCACCGCTCGCTCCAGCTCGTGCGCTCCCTGGGCAAATTGGCAGGCGTGGCGATCAACCCGGCGACTCCGGCCGCGGCCGTGTCGGAAGTGCTCGATCTGGTGGACATCATCCTGGTCATGACGGTCAATCCGGGCTTCGGCGGCCAGGCCTTCATCGAGGCAACGCTGTCCAAGATGCGCACCCTGCGGCAGATGGCGGATGCGACCGGCCGAGCCATCCGGATCGTCGCCGATGGCGGCGTCACGGCGCAGACTGCGCCCCGCATCCTCGCCGCCGGCTGCGACACGCTGGTCGCCGGCACCTCCGTTTACGGCGCTGCGGATTACGCCGCCGCCATCGCCAGCCTGCGCAAGGCGCAATGATGACCGGACGCTGGATGCGGGACGCGCGCCGGGCGATGGCCAAGCTGCCGGCGTTGCGCATGACGCGCATCCCGGACGGCCCGATGCTGCCGGTGCGGGATCTGTGGCCCGGCGACCCTGCCCGTGGCGAGCGATTGCTGAAGGGCGAGCTGCCGCTGGGAGGCGCCGTGCTGCGGTTGAAGCCGGGAGGGTGGGCGGATGCGTCCGCATCGCCCGTGCTGGCCGCGGCGGCGCACGGTTTCACCTGGTTGCGGGATCTGCGCGCGCTAGGCACGGACGCCGCGCGCGGCCGGGCGCGGGCACTGGTGGCCGATTGGATTGGCGTGGCGTCGGGTCCGCTGACCCGGCGGCCGGACGTGGCCGGGGCGCGGCTGGCCGCCTGGCTTGGCCATTACGACTTCTTCGCCGCGTCCGCCGATGACGGTTTCCGCCAGCGCATGATGGCTCGCCTGGTGGCCGATGCCCGCGCGCTGGCCGCCAACCTGCCCGCGGAAGAGATGGACGCCCGCGCCCTGACCGCGCTGAGGGGGCTGATCGCCGCCGCCGTCGCGCTGCCCGATCAAGCCTCTTTCCTGACCCGGGCGCTGAAGTTCCTGCCGCAGGAGATCGCGCGCCAAGTGCTGCCGGACGGCTGCCACGCCGAGCGCAGCCCCGCCGCCCAGCTTGCCGCGCTGGAGGACCTGGTCGAGATCCGCGCCCTGTTGCAGGCTGCCCAGGCGCAGCCGCCGGCCGCCTTGTCCGGCGCCATCGAGCGGATGGCGCCGGCGCTGCGCGCGATGCGGCACGGCGATGGCGGCCTTGCCCTGTTCAACGGCAGCAAGGAGGAGGACCCCACGCTGATCGAGCTGGTGCTGGCCCAGGCGGGGCGCAGCGTCCGCTCCCCGGTCAGCTTGGCGGAAGGCGGGTTCCAGCGCTTGCAGGCCGGGCGCACCGTGCTCGTGGTGGATTGCGGCCGCCCTCCCCCACCCGGCGTGGACCGGTTGTCCCATGCCGGCACGCTGTCGCTGGAAGTGTCGGTCGGGCGTGAGCGGATGATCGTCAACTGCGGCGCCGCCCCGGCTGCCGGCCAGGAATGGCAGGCCGCGACCCGGTCCACCGCCGCGCATTCCACCCTGGTGATCGCCGACACCAACAGCAGCGAACTGACGCCGGGCGGCATCGGCCGGCAGCCGGAACGGGTGGAGGTGCAGCGGCAGGAGGCCAACGGCGCGCACTGGCTGGAGGCGAGCCATGACGGCTACCGCAAGCCGTTCGGGGCCGTGCACCGCCGCCGGCTTTACCTGGCCGAGAGTGGCGAGGACATCCGCGGCGAGGACGCGATCGAGGCAACCGAACCCTTGGCCTACACGCTGCGGTTCCATCTGCATCCGGCCGTGACCGCCAACCTTCAACAGGACGGCGAGGCGGTGCTGCTGCGCCTGCCCTCCGGCGGCGGTTGGCGGCTGCGCGCGGAGGGAGCCCGGATGACGCTGGAGGAGAGCGTCTATCTCGGCGGAACCGACCCGAAGCGCTGCGAGCAGGTGGTGCTGACCGGGTTCGCGGATGGCCCGCAGCACCTGAAATGGGCGATTTCCAAAGTCGGGTGAGAGGGGCTGGTCACGGTTCCCCGGCGATGAGGGTGATCCCCGTCCCCCACGGGTCGCGGATCGTCACCCTGCCTTCCGCATCCTCCGCCGCATCGGGAGCCTGCGAGCGCACCGCCGCGAGGCGGCCGGCGCCCACCACGAGCTGCACATCCGCAAGCCCGGTGGCCCGCTCCGTCCGCGCGCCGGCGCCCTGGCTGTTCCAGGTGTTGGTGGCAAGGCGATGGTGGTAGCGGTCGGCGCTGTAGAAGCTGCCGCCCCGGTAGCGGTGCGTCAGGTCGAGGCCGAGCACCCCGGTGTAGAACGCCTCCGCCGCCGGGATCGCGCCGACCTGGAGATGCACGTGCCCGATGACGGCGCCGTCCGGCACGCCGCGCCAGGTTTGCCCGCCGCCGGCCGCCAGGAGGTCCTGCATGTCAAGCGGGTGCGTGCCCATCGCCACGGCGTTGTCCGTCCAGCGCCACGTTTCGCGCGGGCGGTCGGCATAGACCTCGATGCCGTTGCCTTCCGGGTCGGCGCAGTAGATCGCCTCGCTGACCCCGTGGTCGGACGCTCCTTGCAGACGAATCCGCTTCCCGGCGATGCTGGCCACCCAGCGGGCGAGGTCACCGCGGGTTGGGAGGAGGAAAGCGGTGTGGAACAGCCCGGCCTCCGCCGGGGAACCCCGGGCCGCTTCCTCGTCCCGCCGCAACTCGAGCAGCACCTCTTGTCCGGCCCCCAGCCGCACCCGGTCCGGACCATCCGCGATGCGACGCAGGCCGATGCCCTCCTCGTAGAACCGGGCGACGCCGGCGAGGTCGTGGACGGTCAGCGCGACGCGCCCCATCCTCAGCGTTGCAGGCGGGTTGGCGGGCATGGCGGCTCCTTTCGGGTCATGGTCATATCGTCTCCTCGCCCCCGTGCCCACCGGCCGGGCGCTCGCCTCGCGTGAAGGTCGTCGAGGTCGCCAACGTCGATTTCTCGCTGCGGCACTTCGTCCTGCCGCTGATGCGCGGCATCCGCGCCCGTGGGCACGAGGTGGTGGGGGTATGCGCGGAAGGCCCGTTGCTGGCGGACGTGCGCGCCGAAGGGTTCCGCGTGGAGCCCGTGCCCCTCGTCCGCCGCGTTTCCCTGCTTGCGCAGGTGCGGGCGTTCCGCGCGCTGGTCGCGCTGCTGCGGCGGGAACGGCCGGACCTGGTGCACGGCCACATGCCGATCAGCGGCTTCCTCGCCCGGTTGGCAGCGCGGGCGGCAGGTGTGCCGCGGGTGGCCTATACCTGCCACGGCTTCCTGTTCAACCAGCCAGCCCCCTGGCCGCGCCGCCTCGCCTCCTTCCTGATGGAGTGGAGCGCCGGGCAGCTCACCGACATCGTCCTCACCGTGTCCGAGGAGGAGGCGGCCGACGCGAGGCGGCTGGGCATCGCGCGCCGGGCCGTCGCGGTCGGCAACGGGCGGGACCCGGCGCTGTTCCACCCGGACCCGGCAGCCCGCGCCCGCATCCGGGCGGCGCTCGGGGTGCCGCCCGGCCGGGTGGTGGTGATCGCCGTGTCCCGCCTGGTGCGCCACAAGGGCTACCCCGAGCTGCTGACCGCGATGTCAGAGGTGGCGGACGCCGAACTCTGGGTCGTCGGCGACCGCCTGCCCAGCGACCGCGGCCCTGATCTCGGCCCCTTGCTGGCGGCAGCCGGGAGCCGCGTGCGCCGGCTGGGGTACCGCACCGACATCGCCGCGCTGCTGGCGGCGGCTGACATCTTCGCCCTGCCGAGCCATTTCGAAGGCCTGCCCATGTCCGTGGTCGAAGCCATGCTGACCGGGCTGCCGGTGGTGGCCACCGGCATACGCGGCCCGCGGGAGCAGGTGGTGCACGGCGTCACCGGCCTGCTCGTTCCCGCGGGGAGCGTGGCGCCGCTCGCCGCCGCCATCGCCCGCCTGGCCGCCGACCCGGCCGCGCGCGCGGCGATGGGCGGGGCCGGCCGGCTGCGCGCGCTCCAGCGCTACGACGAGGGCGCGGTGATCGGCCGCACCCTCGACCTGTTGGGGCTCTGATCCCGGCGGGTCGCCCGGTCCTCCGCTACTCCTGCGCCTTGAGGTAGCCGGCGGGGAATTCGAGCTGGAAGCGGCCGATCGTCCGGTAGTCGCCAAGGTTGCTGCTCGGCTGCGGCGTGTTGTAGCCGGCGAACACGACGGTCAGGCTGTGATCGCTCAGCACGACGGGTTGCGGGCCATAAGCCCGTCCGCTGAAGAAGTTCGCGTTGTAGCCGGCGGCAGGCGGCTGGAAGGGCGCGACCTGGGCCGGGGCAAGCCGATCCACGCTGTCGCTCACGAGCGGCGCGTTGAGCGGGTACCGGCGTCCGGCCGGGTCGGTCACGGCATCCGTCGAGATGATCGGGTTGTCGAAGCCGTTGACGACGCGCCAGGCCAGAAGGTCGCTGGCGTTGGACACCGGGTCGACCGTTTCGGCGTAGCCCACGAAGTGGAACCCGTCGGAGTCGTTGTCCAGGCAGCTGCCGCCGCTGAACAACATCCCGTAGCGGCCGTCGGCGAGCGGGATCACCCCGCCGCTGCCGAGGTAGCGGATGCCGTTCAGCGCGGTCGAACCGCTGTCGACGATCCCGCTGACGGCGCCCACGTCGGTGAAATGGAGCCCATCCGCCGTGGTGGCGATGCGCAGCGTCGTCAGGTCATGGTTCGCCTTGCGCGGCTTGCCGTTGATCAGGGTGGTCAATGCGAAGGGCGGCGTGCCCGGGCAGGCCGGATAAGCTCCGTCGCCGTTCAGCGCCTTGGAAACGTAAACGAAGCCGTGCGTGCCGCCCAGCGGCACGTTGGCGAGGATCGCGTCGGGGTTGATCAGCCCGGAGGTGGCGATCACGTTCGGGGTGAGCGAGGGGTACCCGCGGGATGCGAACGGGCTCACGTAGCCCTCGGCCGGAGGGGCGTCCGCCGCTCCGGCGCGTCCGCCCCCGATGGTGTGGACGACCAGTTGGTCCACGTCGATGTGGCCGTCGGCGCGGTTGAGGTTGTAGAGGTAGGTTTCCCGCCCGAATGTCGCGGCGAACGGATGGCCGAGCCCGTTATCGGCCGCATTGGCGCTGTCCGAGCCGTAGGCGGCCGGGGAGCCGCCGACCAGGACGTTGTCGTTGTCCGGGTCGGTCACGTCGGCCGGGCAGTATGGGTTGACGCCGAGCGCCGCGCTGGGGAACACCCAGGTCTGCCCGGCATTGACCGAATAGGCCTCGACCGTCTGCTCGTCCTCGTTGCGGGGGCGGTAGTCGAAGAAGCCGGTCAGGATGCTGCCGGCGCCGACGCCGGCTCCTTGCACGAACGGGAAGTAGAAGGGCTGCATCAGGCTGACGCCGCCGTTCCTGGCGCGGGTGCCGGCTGCGGTGCAGATGCCCGCGTAGGGCGTTCCGGAGCCTTGGTAGGGCGGCCCGGCGGTTGTCGGCACGATGCCGGAAGCGTCGTGCGCCTGCCGGCCGGTCCCGTGCAGTGTCCACGGTCCGCCCGCGATCACCGACTCGGCAAGGCTTCCGGGCACGTAGCGGATGGACGGCTGCGCGGCGGCGGCGCCAGCCGCGAGGAGCGCCATCGCGGCGCAGGAACTGAGGAGCGGGCGCTTCATGGGAACGACTCCGGGAACATGCCGTGAATGGCCTTGGGTTCGGCGGCTCTCACCACGGCCCGGGCCGCCGGTATATCGCGCCCGCGTGACATCGGAGTGACAACTTCCCCCGCGGTCGCGCCGCCGTCCCGGCCCTCGCCGGGCCGCGGCTGGCCTGGACCTGCCAGGCCGGTCCCGCTATGCGCCGGCCATGACCGACATCGTCCCGATCACCCGCGCCCTTCTTTCCGTTTCCGACAAGGCCGGCCTGGTCGAGCTGGCCCAGGCCCTGCGGGCGCACGGGGCGCAGATCCTGTCCACCGGCGGCTCGGCCGCGGCGTTGCGCGCGGCTGGCGTGGCGGTGACGGAGGTGTCGGACCATACCGGCTTCCCGGAGATCCTGGACGGCCGGGTCAAGACGCTGGTGCCGCAGATCCACGGCGGGCTGCTCGGCCGCAGGGACGTGCCCGGGCACGTGGCGCAGATGGCGGCCCACGGGATCGCGCCGATCGATCTGCTGGTATGCAACCTGTACCCGTTCGAGGCCACCATCGCGTCCGGCGCCGGGCGCGACGCGGCCGTGGAGAACATCGACATCGGCGGCCCGGCGCTGATCCGCGCCGCAGCGAAGAACCACAGGGACGTCGCCGTGGTGACCGACCCCGCGCAATATGCCGAACTGCTGGCCGCGTTGCCCGACGGGGGCACCGGTCTCGCGCTGCGCCGCCGCCTGGCCGCCGCCGCCTACGCCCGGACGGCCGCCTACGACGCCGCGATCGCCGCCTGGTTCGCGCGCGAGGAGGGCGAGACCTTCCCCGCCCGCATCGCGTTTGCCGGCACCCTGCGGCAAACCCTGCGCTACGGCGAGAACCCGCACCAGCAGGCCGCGCTGTACGCGAGCGGTGAGCGCCCCGGCGCGGCAAGCGCCCGGCAAGTGCAAGGCAAGGAACTGTCGTTCAACAACCTCAACGACACGGATGCGGCTCTGGAATGCGTCGCCGAGTTCGCCGGGCCGGCCGTGGTCATCGTCAAGCACGCGAACCCGTGCGGCGTCGCGTGCGCCGCCACCCTGGCAGAGGCATGGGACGCGGCGCTGCGATGCGACCCGCAATCCGCGTTCGGCGGGATCGTCGCCGTCAACTGCACGCTGGACGCCCAAGCGGCCGAGCGCATCGCCGCCATCTTCAGCGAGGTGATCGTGGCGCCGGATGCCGACGAGGACGCCCGCGCGATCCTGGCGCGCAAGAAGAACCTGCGCCTGTTGCTGACCGGCGCCCTGCCTGACCCGGCGGCGCCTGGGTTGCAGGTGCGCAGCCTGGCAGGCGGCCTGCTGGTGCAGACCCGGGACGCCGGGCGGGTGACGGAGAAGGACTTGCGCGTGGCCACCCGGCGCGCGCCGACGGCGGAGGAGCGTGCGGACCTGCTGTTCGCGTTTCAGGTGTGCAAGCACGTGAAATCCAACGCGATCGTTTACGCTCGCGCCCGTGCGACGGTGGGCATCGGCGCCGGGCAGATGAGCCGGGTGGACGCGGCCCGCATCGCCGCGTGGAAGGGTGGGGCCGCCGCCGCTGCCGCGGGCCTGCCGGAAAGCCTGACGCGCGGCAGCGTCGCCGCCTCGGACGCCTTCTTCCCGTTCGCTGACGGGCTGGAAGCGGTGGTCGCCGCGGGCGCCACCGCGGTGGCGCAGCCCGGAGGCTCGGTGCGGGACGCAGAGGTAGTCGCGGCGGCGGATAAAGCCGGCATTGCCATGGTCTTTACTGGACTCCGCCATTTCCGACACTGAGAGGCATTCGCAATACTTTCGCATGACTTGATCAATAGCCGCTTGCCGGCCATATCACGGCGATGCGCGATTTCTCTGCCTTGTCTGAACGTGAGATCCTTGCCCTCGCCATCAGCAACGAGGAGGAGGATGGCCGCGTGTACGCCGACTTTGCCGAAAGCCTGCGCGGGGAGTTTCCCGACACGGCCAAGGTGTTCAACGACATGGCGCAGGAGGAGGACGGGCATCGCCGCGTCCTGCTCGACACCTACACGGAACGCTTCGGCGCCCATATCCCGCTGATCCGCCGCGAGGACGTGCGCGGCCTGGTGTCCCGCCGTCCGGTCTGGCAAGTCCGCCCGCTTGGGCTGGAAGCAGTGCGGCGGCATGCAAGGCGGATGGAGAACGACGCAGCCAGGTTCTACACCCGGGCCGCCAGCCGGGCGAGCGATGCGGCCGTCCGCCGCCTGCTGGGTGACCTTGCCGTCGCCGAGGCCGAGCACGAGCACACCGCCGGCACCATCGAGGCCAAGCACCTTCCCGGTGACGTGCGGGAGCGCGAGAACAACGATGCCAAGCGCCGCTTCGTGTTGCAGATCGTGCAACCCGGGCTGGTCGGTCTCATGGACGGCTCGGTGTCCACGCTGGCGCCCGTCTTTGCCGCGGCATTCGCGACGCATTCGACTTGGAACACCTTCCTGGTCGGGCTGGCCGCGTCCATCGGCGCTGGCATCTCCATGGGATTTGCCGAGGCCTTGGCGGATGACGGGAAGCTGTCTGGCCGTGGCACGCCATATCTTCGCGGCCTGGTATGCGGGCTGATGACGACGGCGGGCGGCTTGGGCCACACCTTGCCATTCCTGGTTCCGGAGTTCTGGACTGCGTTCGCCTTGTCCCTGGCGGCCGTGGTGGTGGAACTGGCGGCGATCGCTTGGGTGCAATGGCGCTACATGGACACCGCGCCGCTTTCCGCGATGGCGAAGGTGATGCTGGGCGGGGCCGTGGTGCTGGGGATCGGGGTATTGATCGGCAGCGGCTGACTGTTCGTTTCAAAGGCAGCGCATGACGCCCCGCCTACGTGCCTTGCCGCCCTGCTTCAGCTAACCCGTAGCGCTTCCAAGCTCCTGCACCGCGGTCAACATGACGGCGCGGCGGGAGTGGGCGCCGCTGACAAACTGCGCGATGGCATTGCTGCTGGACCGGGCCGCTTTCGTCGCTTCCTCCGCGCGGCCGATGGCGTCCGCCACCGTGCCGGTGCCGAGCGCAACCCGCTGCACGCTGCCCGCGATCTCCGCCGTTGCAGCACCCTGTTCCTCGACGGCGCAAGCGACTTGCGCCGCAAGCGTGCTGATGTCCTCGATCCGGCCCGAAATCGCACGGATCGCCCCGATGCTGCCTTCCGTCGCCGACTGCATCGCCGCGATCTGGCCGCCAATCTCCTCGGTGGCGCGTGCAGTCTGGGCAGCAAGGTTTTTCACCTCCCCCGCGACCACCGCGAAGCCGCGCCCGGCTTCCCCGGCGCGCGCAGCCTCGATGGTCGCATTCAGCGCGAGCAGGTTGGTTTGCGCCGCGATGTCCCCGATCAGGCGCACGACGTCACCGATCCGCCCCGCGGCGTTCGCGAGCTCCTCCACGGACTGGTCCGTCCGCTTGCTTTCCGCCGCCGCTTGCCGGGCGCTGTCAGCGCTTCGGGCGACCTGCACCGCGATCTCTCCGATGGAGGCAGCCAATTGCTCGGACGCGCTGGCCACTTCGCCGATGCCCTTTGCCGCGAGTTCGGCCGCACCGCGCACGGCGGCCATTTCCTGGGATGCCGCCGCGATGCCTTCCAGCACGCCGGAGGTGGACCGGCCCAGTTCGGCCTCGACCGAACTCTCCTGCTCGATCTGCCGGGCCATGGTCGCTTGCAGGCGATGAATGGCATCGGCGCGCTTCGTGCGACGGTCAGCCGTTTCGGCCGCTTGTGCTTCCAGGGCCGACACTTGGCCACGAAGTGACGCGAGGTTGGCCTGGAGCGCCGTTTCCCGGTGCAAGGCGAGCGCCACGACCTCCCTGGGCGACCTTGCACCGCCCGACCCCCCTCGCAACGGCGAGAGCGAGTGCAAAACCAGGGCCGCATAGCCCGCCATCACTGCCGCCGCCGCCAGCCCCATCGCAACTGCAACCGTCATGTCCACGCCGGCGGTCGATGCCACCCCCACCATCGCTGCGGCGCCAACCGCGGCGGGAAGGAAGATAGACGTCGAGACCTCAAGGGCTGAATGGGATAGGACGGACATCGTGCATTCGGCTCCGGTTTGAGCCGCATGCTATCCGCGACAGGTTAAAACGGTTTCAACGCGCCTGGCCGACATGCCGGCCAACCCAGGACGGCAATGCCTCGGCCGGGGCGAGAGCGGCGATCTCTGCCGCCTTGCCTTCGGGCAAACCCACAGACCGCCGGGTTCGTAGATCCACATGGACGAACAGCACCTCCTGCCGTGCCACTTCCTGTGTTTCCGAACTCATCTCGTGCAGCAGATGCAACCGCTTGCGCTCTGCCGCGGCGAGACGGGTCTTGACGCAGAGCGGAGCGCCAAGCCCGACTTCCTGACGATAGACCGTGTGCGATTCGACGGCGAACACACCATGGCCCGTGGCGCTACGGTGCGCGGCGCCAAGGCCTGCCATGTTCAGCCAGGCATCCGTGCCCCGATCGAACACCAGCACGTAGAAGGCGAGGTTCATGTGGCCGTTGCCGTCCAGCCATTCCGGCCGGACCCGATCGTGGTGCTCCGACCACACGTTCGCTAAAGCGAGTTGTCGTCGAACCCGCCACCGCCACCGCTGTCAAAGCCCCCGCCGCCGCCACCGCTGCCGTCGTCGAACCCGCCGCCGCCGCCACTGTTGTCCCACCCGGCGTCACCCTGGACGGCGTTGTCCCATTCTCCGCCGCCCGTGGCTCCCCCGCCGGCGTCACCGTAGTTGTTGACGATGGTGGTCTCGCCCGGCATGCCGCCACCAAAGCCTTCACCGCCGCCGAACATGCCGCCACCGTGATGGCCGGAAAACAGGTCCATCAGCGCGTTGCCAGCCACCATGCCGCCGGCGACGCCTGCGGCCGTGGTCAACGCGGACCCCAGGAACCCGGAGCCGCCAGCGCCGGCGCGCCCGAACATGCCAGGCTGCATGTTCGGCGGGTATTGCGGCGGAGGCACCGCGTTGGCCGCCGTGTACTGCTGTTGCTGCCCCGCACCCTGGTTCCATGCCGGCTGTCCCTGAGGCGCCTGCGAGCCGCCACCACCGCCGAACAGCCCGCCCAGGAAGCCCTTGGACTGCGCCGGCTGCGCTGGCTGCTGCCGAACCGCCTGCAACTCCGCCTGCAACCGCTGGATCCGGTTTGCAGCCTCGGCCAGGGCTGCTTCCTGGACCACGGCCATCTGGGTGACTCGGTAGCGCGCTTCCGGGTGCGACGCGAACTGGTCCGCGATGAAGCGGTCCGCTTCCGGATCGATGGGCGGCAGAGCCGGCTGCGAGGTCGGCACGGCGCGGGAGAAGCCGCCAGCCGCGTTGCCTCCCACTCTGGCGACGAACTGGGAAATCAGGTCGCGTTCCTCGTTGGTCATGGTTCCACCTATGCAGGAGTTGGTCGGCCGGTTTCGGTCGCCGGCATGGCTTGGTTCAAAGCCTAGTTCAAGCGATGCGTTCCGGCAACGACGCCGAGCCGCGGCGCCTCGATCGCGGGGCACCGGTCCATCACCACCGCCAAGCCGGCCTGGCGCGCGCGGAACGCCGCCGCCTCGTCGATCACGCCCAGTTGGAGCCAGACCGAGCGCGCTCCGAGCCGAATGGCGTCATCCACCACCGCGCCCGCCTGATCCGCGGCCCGGAAGATGTCCACCATGTCGAGCGGCCCAGCCTTGTTCAACGTCGCAGCCTCGTCCAGCGTCGCGGCCACGCGCTGTCCCAGCAAGATCTGTCCGGACAGCCCGGGGTTCACTGGGGTCACGTCCCAACCATGGGCCAACAGGAAGCGCACCACGCCATGGGATGGCCGTTCCGGGCGATGCGACGCCCCGACCACCGCGATGCGGCGTGTTTCGCGCAAGATGCGAGCGATCTCGGAGTCGGGCGGGTTGCCATCGCGTGCCATGGGGCTGGAACGCGGGAAAGGCCGCCGCGTTGCTTGCCACGGCCCGGCGCATGCCTACCATAGGCCGTCATGAACCCGGCCGCACCGTCCTTCCAAGACCTTATCCTCCGTCTTCACGCGTTCTGGGCCGCACAGGGCTGCGTCATCCTGCAACCGTACGACCTGGAAATGGGAGCCGGCACCTTCCACCCGGCGACAACCTTGCGCGCGCTCGGGCCGAAGCCGTGGCGGGCGGCCTACGCGCAGCCCTGCCGCCGCCCGAGCGATGGCCGCTATGGCGAGAACCCGAACCGGCTTCAGCATTACTACCAATATCAAGTCATCATGAAACCGGCGCCGGACACCGCGCAGGCATTGATGCTCGCGTCCTACGCCGCCATCGGCCTGGACCCGGCGCTGCACGACATCCGCTTCGTCGAGGACGATTGGGAAAGCCCCACCCTGGGGGCCTGGGGCCTGGGCTGGGAAGTCTGGTGCGACGGGATGGAGGTAGGGCAGTTCACCTACTTTCAACAAGTCGGCGGCATCCCGGTGGCGGTCCCGTCCTTCGAGATGACCTACGGCCTGGAGCGGCTGGCGATGTACGTGCAGGACGTGGAGCGGGTGTACGACCTCGACTTCAACGGCGCCGGCGTCCGTTACGGGGACGTGTTCTTCCGCGCCGAGAAGGAATACTCCGCCCACAACTTCGAGCACGCGGACACGTCCATGCTGGCCCGGCACTTTGCCGATGCGGAACGCGAATGCGCAGCGCTGCTGGCGGCCAGGCTGCCCTTGCCCGCCTACGACCAGTGCATCAGGGCGAGCCACCTGTTCAACCTGCTGGATGCCCGCGGCGTGATCAGCGTGACGGAGCGCGCCGCCTACATCGGCCGGGTGCGGACGCTGGCGAAAGGGTGTTGCGAGGGCTGGCTAGCGGGCGAGAACGTTGCTTCTACCACTTTGGCGTGACAATCTACCTCGATGGGCATGCAGCTGAACATCAAGAGTGAGGAGGCTTACCGGCTCGCGGCGCGGCTATCGGAGCTGACCGGGCGGAATGTCACCTCGGCGGTGACGGACGCCTTGCGGCAGCGTGTCGAAGCCGAGGAGAAAGCCCGGAACAGGGAGGCCTGGAAGCAGGAGATCCGGGCCATCACGGCAGAAATCCGGGCAGAACTGGCCAAGGCCGGTGGCGACATCTCGTCCAACCACGATTGGCTTTACGATCTCGAAACCGGCTTGCCCATTTGATCATCGACAGTTCCGCACTCCTGGCGGTCGTGTTCCTCGAGCCTGACGAGGAAGCCATCCTGTCTGCGATGGTTGATGCCAGGAGCCGCCGGATTTCGGCAGCGACTTGGTTTGAATCGTTCGTCGTCATCGAAAGCAAGCGGCGGTCCGGAGCGACCGCGCGGTTGGAGAACCTGATGACCGCCATGCGGCTGGACATCGTATCCGTCTCGGCAGAACAGGCGGCGGTCGCTCGGATCGCCTTTGTCCGTTTCGGACGGGGCAACCATCCGGCGCAACTGAACTATGGAGATTGCTTCGCCTACGCATTGGCCAAGACAACGGGCGAACCGCTGCTGTTCAAGGGCAATGATTTCAGCCAAACCGACGTCCAACCTGCCTTGGCAGCCTAATGCCCGAATTTCTGCTTGAGCTGTTCAGCGAGGAAATCCCTGCCCGCATGCAGGCGCGGGCCGCCGAGGACCTCGCTCGTTCCATGGCCGAGGCGTTGGCTGCGTTGTCGCCCACAACCGCGCAGACCTTCCACGGCCCGCGCCGCATCGCCTTGGCCGCGACCGTGGCCGCCGCCGTGCCGGCTTCCAGCACCGTCGAGCGCGGCCCCCGCCTGACCGCGCCGGACCAGGCGCTGGCCGGTTTCCTCCGCAAGCACGGCGCCGCGCGCGAGGCGCTGGCCCGGGAGGGCGACCACTGGGTGCTGCACAAGACGGCCCCGGCGCGGGAGGCGGCGTCCGTGGTCGCGTCCGCCCTCCCCGGCGTGCTGCGGCGCTTCCCCTGGCCGAAATCGATGCACTGGGGCGCTACGGGCAGCTTGTTCACCTGGGTGCGCCCGCTGCGCCGCGTTCTCTGCCTGCTGGACGGCGCTCCCGTGCCGTTCTCCCTGGCTGATGGCGGCGACGATGGCCATGGCCTGCGTGCGGGCAACGAGACGGAGGGCCACCGTTTCATGGCGCCGGGCGCCTTCGCGGTGCGTTCGGCGTCCGAATGGCGGGCCGGGCTGCTGGCCAAGCGCGTGATGGTGGACGCGGCCGAGCGGCGGCGGCACGTGGCGGAAGGCGTGGCAGCACTGGCGGCGGCGAGGGGGCTGGGCGTGGTGGAGGACCCGGGGCTGCTGGACGAGGTGGCGGGGCTGGTGGAATGGCCGGTGCCGCTGCTGGGCCGCATCGACACCGGATTCATGGACCTGCCGGCCGAGGTGATGCAGGTTTCCATGCGCGTGAACCAGCGCTACTTCGCCCTGCGCACCGCGGACGGCTTGCCTGCCCCGTTCTTCGCCTTCGCCGCCAACGTGGAGGCGCCGGATGGGGGCGCCGCCATCGTTGCCGGCAACGAGCGGGTGTTGCGCGCCCGGTTCAGTGACGCCCGGCACTTCTGGGACGCCGACCGCCGGGCGCGGCTGGCGAGCCGGGTGGCCGCGCTGGACGCGGTGACTTTCCACGCCAGGCTCGGCAGCCAGGGTGCCCGGGTGCACCGGGTGATGCAGTTGGCCGAGCATGTCGCCCCCCTGGTTGGGGCGGACCCGGCGCTCGCGGCCCGTGCCGCCTGGCTCGCCAAGGCGGACCTGACGACCGGCATGGTCGGCGAATTTCCGGAACTGCAAGGGGTCATGGGTCGCTACTACGCCCTGCACGATGGCGAGGACCCGGCGGTGGCCGACGCCGTACGGGACCATTACGCGCCGAAGGGTCCGGCGGACCCGGTTCCGGCCGCGCCCGTGACGGTCGCGGTGGCGCTGGCGGACAAGCTGGACGCGCTGGCGAGTTTCTTCGCGGTTGGCGAGAAGCCCACCGGGTCAGGCGACCCGTTCGCGCTGCGCCGGGCGGCGCTGGGCGTGGTGCGCATCATTCGTGACGGTGGATTTCGCCTCCACCTGCGCGAGTTGATCGGTTTGTGCGCCGCTTCCTTGCCGGCGGCCCCGCCCATTGACGACGTGCTCGCCTTCATCGTGGACCGCGCGCGCGTGCTGCTGCGCTCGGAAGGGGCGCGGCACGACGTGCTGGACGCCGTGTTCGCGGCGGGCCGGGTGGATGACTTGGCCGCCGTGCTCGCGTTGTCGGATCAAGTCAGCTTGTTGTTGGGCACGCAAACCGGCGCGAGCCTGATGACCGCCTATCGCAGGGCGGCCAACATCGGGCGCATCGAGGATGCCAAGGACGGTCCGCATGACGGCCAGCCTGATCCAGCACTGTTCCATTTGCCTGCCGAAGGTATCCTGCTCGAACGGATTGAACTTATTAACTCAAACTTGACGCAGCATTTGCAAATGACTGATTTCACTACAGCCATGCGGGATCTCGCTTCTCTGGAACAGCCTTTGGGACGTTTTTTTGACGAAGCAACAGTGAATGACCCTGATCCAGCACTTCGCTGCAACCGTCTCAACCTGCTACACCGTGTCCGGGCCACCATGGACCGGGTAGCCGACTTCTCCCGTATCGAGGGCTGATATGACCAAGTGGGTGTATAGTTTCGGCGCCGGCCACAACGAGGGACGCGCCGACATGCGCAACCTGCTCGGGGGAAAGGGGGCCAACCTCGCCGAAATGGCCTCCATCGACTTGCCGGTGCCGCCGGGCTTCACCATCACCACCGAGGTTTGCACCGCCTTCTACGACAACGGCCGCAAGTACCCGGACGAGCTGGATGCCCAGGTCAAGGACGCTCTCCTCCTGGTGGAGGACGCGGTCGGCCTCCGCTTCGGAGACCGCAAGTTCCCCTTGCTGGTGTCCGTGCGCTCCGGTGCGCGGGTGTCGATGCCGGGCATGATGGACACGGTCCTGAACCTTGGCCTCAACGACGAGACGGTGGGCGGCCTGGCCCAGGCCAGCGGGGACTCTCGCTTCGCCTGGGACAGCTACCGCCGTTTCATCCAGATGTACGGCTCCGTCGTGCTGGGCGTGGATCATCACCGCTTCGAGGAGATCATCGAGAGCGCCAAGATCGACGCCGGGGTGACGGAAGACACGGCGCTTTCCGCCGAGCAATGGCAGCAGGTGGTCACCGAGTACAAGGCGATGGTCGAGGCCGATCTCGGCAAGCCATTCCCGCAAGACCCGGGCGAGCAGCTCTGGGGTGCGATCGGCGCGGTGTTCGGCTCGTGGATGAACCCGCGCGCCAACACCTACCGCCGCCTGCATGACATCCCGGCCTCCTGGGGCACCGCGGTCAACGTGCAGGCGATGGTGTTCGGCAACATGGGGGCCGACTGCGCCACCGGCGTGTGCTTCACCCGGGACCCATCCACGGGCGAGGACGTCTTCTACGGCGAGTTCCTGGTCAACGCGCAGGGCGAGGACGTGGTGGCCGGCATCCGCACGCCGCAGCCGCTCTCCAAGCTGCGCGCAAAGCCGGGCGAGGTCTCCATGGAGGAGGCGCTGCCCGCCGTGTACCAGGACCTTGTGCGCGTCCGCACCACGCTCGAAACACATTACAAGGACATGCAGGACATCGAGTTCACGGTGCAGCAGCAGAAGCTGTACATGTTGCAGACCCGCAGCGGCAAGCGCACCGCCGCCGCCGCCCTGCGCATCGCGGTGGAGATGGCGCAGTCCGGCCTGATCGACCGCAAGGAGGCAGTGCGCCGGGTCAACCCGTCCAGCCTGGACCAGCTGCTGCACCCGACGCTGGACCCGAAGGCGCAGCGCACGCTGATCTCCAAGGGCCTGCCCGCCAGCCCGGGCGCGGCCAGCGGCGTCGCGGTGTTCAACTCCGACGAGGCGGAGATGCGCGCCGCCAAGGGCGAGCAGGTCATCCTCGTGCGGATCGAGACCAGCCCGGAGGACATCCACGGCATGCACGCGGCCCGCGGCATCGTCACCACCCGCGGCGGCATGACCAGCCACGCGGCGGTGGTGGCGCGCGGCATGGGCCGGCCCTGCGTGTCCGGCGCCGGCGGGATCAGCGTGGATTACGGCGCGCAGACCATGACGGCTGGCAACCATCTGGTGCGCGCGGGCGACACCATCACGCTGGATGGCGCGACCGGCGAGGTGTTCGCCGGTTCCGTCGCGATGGTCGAGCCCGCGATGTCCGGCGACTTCGGCACCCTGATGGAGTGGGCGGACGGGTTGCGCCGCATGAAGGTGCGCACCAACGCGGAAACTCCGCTGGATGCCGAGACCGCCCGCAAGTTCGGCGCGGAAGGCATCGGCCTGTGCCGGACCGAGCATATGTTCTTCGACCCGGCGCGCATCGGTGCGGTGCGGCAGATGATCATGGCGCAGGACGAGCGTGGCCGGCGTGCCGCCTTGGCCAAGCTGCTGCCGTTCCAGCGCGACGATTTCCGTGACCTGTTCCGCATCATGGCCGGGCTGCCGGTCACCATCCGCCTGCTGGACCCGCCGCTGCACGAGTTCCTGCCCCACCAGGAAGCCGAGCTAGCCGACGTCGCCGCCGGGTTGGGCGAGGACTTGGAAACGATTCGGCGCCGCGCGGACGAGCTGAAGGAGGCGAACCCGATGCTCGGCCACCGGGGCTGCCGGCTTGGCATCTCCTACCCGGAAATCTACGAGATGCAGGCCCGCGCGATCTTTGAGGGCGCCATCGCCGCCACGGCGGAGGCCGGCCGCGCTCCGGTGCCGGAAATCATGATTCCCCTGGTGGCAACGCAGCGGGAGCTGGAAATCACCCGCGCGCAGGTGGACCGGGTGGCGGCGGAAGTCTTCAAGGAGACTGGCAAGACCATCGAGTATTCCGTCGGCACCATGATCGAACTGCCGCGGGCTGCGCTGACCGCCGACAGCATCGCCAAGTCGGCCGACTTCTTCTCGTTCGGCACCAATGACCTGACGCAGACCGCGTTCGGCCTGTCCCGTGACGATGCCGGCAAGTTCCTGCCGCATTACGTGGACCAGGGCATCCTGCCCAAGGACCCGTTCGTGTCGATCGACGTGGACGGGGTCGGCGCCCTGGTCCGGATCGCGGCCGAGAAAGGCAGGCAGACCAAGAACAACCTCAAGATGGGCATCTGCGGCGAGCATGGCGGCGACCCGGCATCCATCGCGTTCTGCCAAGAAGTCGGGCTGGACTACGTGTCCTGCTCGCCCTACCGCGTCCCGGTCGCACGGCTGGCTGCGGCGCAGGCAGCGCTGGGAGTGACTGGAGACAAGACGGCATGACATCGTCCCAAGCAGGGGGTTGAGGCGACAGGGACTGACGGCCGATCTCGAAGGAGATGGCGGCCGCGGTCCATGTCGGTTGTTTTCCAGTCCGAGATGCAATAATAACGCTGAACTAAGAAAAACACTGGGCGGAGACGGCATTGTGAGTTCTAATCTGATACAGCAGTCAAAATCTTGGTTGCTTTCGAGTTGCTGCAAACCGATCATATACATTGCTGCGATATCCAGCATGGGTTTTCTAGCGAAGCCGGCATATGCTGCCATAGCTTGCAATGACCTCGCTGGAACTCAGCTAAGCGGCGGCCTGATCAACACTGCTGAGTTGATACAAGCTGGGACTTACGTCGATCCGACTGGAGTAGCCAATCCGGGCCTGCCCGCTTTCTGTCGCGTCACTGCGACGCTTACACCCACGCCGGACTCGAACATTCGCGTCGAGATCTGGATGCCGTCAGACTCCAACGCCTGGAACGGCCGCTTCGTCGGCACCGGCAACGGCGGTTATGCCGGCGCGATCGTGTACGCCGAGCTTGCGGCAACGCTTCGCCTCGGATTCGCGGTCGTGAACACGGACATGGGAACGTCCCCCTCGACGACTCTCGATGGCAAACCGCTGACTGGGCATCCGCAAAAGCAAATTGATTTCGCGTATCGCTCCACGCATTTGATGACGTTGGCTGGCAAAGACATCGTCACCGGCTTTTACGGGCGGCAGCCAGACTACTCCTACTTCACTGGCTGTTCCACAGGCGGCGGCCAGGCGCTGCACGAAGCCGAGCAGTTTCCGGACGACTACGACGGCATAGTCGGCGGCGCACCAGCCGAGAACCGGACAAACCTCCACGTCGGTATCCTGTGGCAGTATGCGGTGACGCACACGACCGCCCAGAGTCTGATACCTGAGAGTTTGCTGCAACTGGCTACGAAAAGCGTCTTGGCGGAATGCGCCGTGAGCAGCGGCGGACTACCGACAGACACGTTCCTCACCGACCCACGCTCCTGTCACTGGGATGCCCGCAAACTGCTGTGCAAGTCTGGGCAAGCCGATAATTGCTTGAATCCGGAGCAAGCGCAGGCTCTCAACTTGATCTACGACGGGCCGCGTGATCCCAGAACAGGCGCGCTGATCTATCCAGGCATCAACCGTGGCGCGGAGTCGGGCGGGTTGTTCGACGTGGCTGCCCAGGAAGGCATTACCTTCGCCTCGACAGAGCCGACCTTCGATGGTCTGTTCTACTGGGTATTCGGAAGCAAATGGGATTGGCGGACATTCGACTTCGATCATGACGTGAACTACCTGGACAGCACGCTTGGACTTGTCGCGAACGCGAACAGCACGAACCTTTCGGCATTCAAGTCGCACGGCGGCAAGTTCCTGATGTACCACGGTTGGGCCGACGCTCTGGTGCCGTCCCAGGATGACATCAACTACTTCCTGCGTCTCGCACGGCAACAGGACCAGCTTCCGCAACCGGGAAGGTACGGGTCGGGAGTCGACCTGCCCAGTGGAGTGGGTCAGGGCAGCGCACAGCAGTATAGCCGAGCACAGAGTTTCTTTCGGCTGTTCATGGCGCCCGGTGTGGCTCACTGCTTCGGGGGACCTGGTCCGAACGTCTTTGGCGGCGCGGACAATCCGGGAGGTCCGGCCGACGCTGACCACAACGTTCTCTTGGCACTCCAGAGCTGGGTTGAGCAAGGCCAAGCGCCGGAGCGTATCGTTGCGACGAAGTATCCCCTGGACGATCAAACAAAACTACCTGCTATGACCCGCCCGCTTTGTGTCTTCCCAAAAGTGGCCGAGTATAAAGGCAGCGGCGACACGACTGATGCCAGCAACTTTGTATGCACTGAAAGGGAGCAGCCGCATGAAGTAATGGCTGCGCCGCAATACGTGCAATAGTCAACTACTCGCCCTCGATCATCCGACTGTATGTGGTTAACCGTCGGATAAAGATGCTCGTGAGAA
>CAXTLC010000017.1:0-61207 GCA_964245075.1 uncultured Acetobacteraceae bacterium | reverse complement strand
GGCGGGCGGCCTCGATCACCGCCATCTGCATGCCGAAGCAGATGCCGAAGAACGGCACCCGGTGCTCCCGGGCGAAGCGCACCGCGGCGATCTTGCCCTCCGTCCCGCGTTCGCCGAAGCCGCCGGGCACCAGGATGCCGTGCACGCCCTCCAGCCGCGCGATGGCGTGCGGCCGTTCGAACACCTGGCTGTCCACCCAGTCCAGGCGGACGCGCACCCGGTTGGCGATCCCGCCATGCGCCAGCGCCTCGTTGAGCGACTTGTAGCTGTCGAGCAGGTTCGTGTACTTGCCCACCACGGCGATCCGCACCTCGCCTTCCGGCGCGCGCACCACGTCCACGATCTGCTGCCAGCGCCCCAGGTCGGGCGAGGAGCCGTGCTGCGGCAGGCCGAAATGGCGCACCACCTCGCGGTCCATGCCTTCGCGGTGGTAGCTGATCGGCACGGCGTAGATCGTGTCCACGTCCAGCGCCGCCACCACCGCTTCGGGCCGCACGTTGCAGAAGGACGCGATCTTGCGCCGCTCCCCGTCCGGGATCGGCCGGTCGCACCGGCACAGCAGCATCTGCGGCTGGATGCCGACGTTCTGCAACTCCTTCACCGAGTGCTGCGTCGGCTTGGTCTTCAGCTCCCCGGCCGAGGAGATGAACGGCACCAGCGTGAGGTGCACGAACATGGTGCGCTCCGGCCCCAACTCGTTGCCGAGCTGCCGGATCGCTTCCAGGAAGGGCAGGCTCTCAATGTCGCCGACCGTGCCGCCGATCTCGACCAGCGCGAAGTCGAGCTCCCGCCCGTCCTCGTCTTGCAGGTCACGGACGATCACTTCCTTGATAGCGTCCGTGATGTGCGGGATCACCTGCACCGTGGCGCCCAGGTAGTCGCCCCGCCGCTCGCGGGCGATCACCTCCGAGTAGATGCGCCCGGTGGTGGCGTTGTCGCTGCGGGTGGCGGGCACGCCGGTGAACCGCTCGTAGTGGCCGAGGTCGAGGTCCGTTTCCGCCCCGTCATCGGTGACGAACACCTCGCCGTGCTGGTACGGGCTCATCGTGCCCGGGTCCACGTTGAGGTAAGGGTCGAGCTTGCGCAGCCGCACGGAATAGCCGCGCGCCTGCAACAGCGTGCCGAGCGCCGCCGAAGCGATGCCCTTGCCCAGGGAGGAGACCACGCCGCCGGTGATGAATACGAACCGCGTCATGGATCGTTGTCCTACACCGGTCACTCGGGTGGCGTGAAGCCGTCAAAGCGTCAGTGCTGGCCGGCCTCGCCGTTATCCGGTCCCCCTGTGGCCGGGGACGGCGGGGGCGAGGCGTCCGGCAGCGGCGCAACGGCGGCGCCCGGCGCGGCGGGCGCCGTCGCGGACGCGTCCGGGGGCGCCGCCCCGGATGCCGCCCCGGACGCCGCCCCTGGCGCCACATCAGGCGGGGTCGCGGGAGGCACCAGCGCCGAGTCGGGCGGCGCCGACGGGGTCGGGTTGGGGTTCGGCGACAGCGCCGGGGACCGGGGCAGGGCCGGCGCCGTGCGGGTGGGCGGCCGGTCCAGGATGTCAGTCGCGCGGCCCCCCACCGTGGTGCCGCGGTTCAACAGCGCCAAGCCCATGGAAAGCACGAAGAAGATCGTCGCCAGCACGGCCGTGGTGCGCGTCAGCAGGTTCGCGGTGCCCCGCCCCGACATGAAGCCGCCCATGCCCTGCGACGTGCCGACGCCCAGCCCGCCGCCCTCGCTGCGCTGGATCAGCACCACGCCGATCAGGGCGAGGGTGACGAACAGGTGGACGATCAGCAGCACGGTGGTCATGAACGGTCCTTCGACGGCGGGGCGTTCCTAGGGCTTTTGGCCCGGCGCTGGAACCCCTCGCCGCATCGATGCTACCGTACCGCGATGCGCGAGGTTGACAGCATCCAGATCCCGGTCTTCGAGCGGACGGGCCGGAGTACGAGACGGACTTCTGCGCCTGGCTGGAAGAACAGGGGCGCCGCCTGCGCCTTCTGCGCATTCCCGGCCTGGACACGGAGACCCTCGTGGAGGAGATCGAGGGGCTGATGCGAAGCGACAAGCGGCAGTTGGCGAGCCCCATCCAGGCGCTGCTGATCCACCGCTGAAGTGGCGCTACCAGCCGGAACGGGCGGGCAAGAGGGAGAAACTCACTATCTTGGAGCAACGCGACGAGATCGACGAGTTGCTCCACGACAGCCCGAGCCTCCGGCCGTCCGTTGGCGGCGTCGTCGCGAAGTACCGGCTGGCCGCCGGCAAGGCGTCCGACGAGACGGGATTGCGCGAGCAGGCTTTCCCGGACGAATGCGAGTGGACGGCCGCCGAGGTGCTGTCGTTCGACTTCCTGCCGTCCCTGGTCGATTAGCCTGGCCGGGCCGCCGCCGCGATCGCCAGGAAATCCGCCGCAACCAGGCTGGCCCCGCCCACCAAGGCCCCGCCCACGTCCGGCAGCGCCAGCAAGGCGGCCGCGTTGCCCGGCTTGACCGAGCCGCCGTACAGGATGCGCAGCCCGGCGCCGTGTTCCGGGAACTGCCGCACCAGTTCCGCCCGGATGAAGGCGTGCATCGCTTCCACGTCCTCCTCCGTGGCGCTCTGGCCGGTGCCGATGGCCCAGATCGGCTCGTAGGCGACGGCCCCGGCGAAGCCGGCCGGCAGGCTGCCGGCCAGTTGCCAGCCCACCACCTCCAACTGCCGCCCGGCGCTGCGCTGCTCGACCGTTTCTCCCACGCACACGATCGGGGTCAGCCCGGCGCCCACTGCGGCCCCTACCTTCTCCCGCACCCGCTCGTCGCTTTCCGCGTGCTCCGCCCGCCGTTCCGAGTGCCCCAGGATCACCCAGGATGCGCCCGCGTCCCGCAGCATGACGGCGGAGATGTCGCCGGTGTGCGCGCCATATGGCGCCGCGTGGCAATCCTGCCCGCCCACCGCCACCGGCGTGCCCGCCAGCGCCCCCGCCACCGCCGTCAACTGGGTCGCGGGCGGGCACACCAGCAGGTCGCACGGCGTGTCAGCCCCGCGCAGGGCTTGCGCCAGCCCTTGGACCAATGCCGCCGCTTCGGCCGCCGTGCCGTTCATCTTCCAGTTGCCGGCAATCAATTGATGCATGGAACCCCTCCGCCGCCGTCCCTACCGGGCGCACCCCGGGCTGGCAATGCGCGAGGCGGGTCCGTATGGTGCCGCGCCTCAAATCCGGGTTGCCCCCATGCTCGCCTCCCTCCGCCGTTTCGCGGGCACTTGGCCCGCCAAGGTGTTCTTCGTCGTGTTGATCGCCTCCTTCGGCCTGTGGGGCGTGGCGGACGTCGCGCGCAACCTGCTGGGCGGGGCCGATCCCAACAGCGTCGCCACCGTCGGCGGCCAGCGGGTGGACCCGGCGGAGCTGCAGGACGCCTCCCGCCGCCTGCTGGCGCAGGTGACGCGCTCCACCGGCAGCACCGCCCCGCCCACGCCGGACGAGCGCCGGGCGGTGGCCGCGCAGGCGCTGGACGCGCTGGTGATCCAGGCCGCCTTCGCCGCCGAAGCCGCTCGGCTCCGCGTCAGCGTTCCGGACGAGGCGCTGCGGCAGGCCACCTTCGAGACCCGCGCCTTCCAGGGGCCGGACGGGCAGTTCAACCGTGCCGTGTTCAGCAGCGTGCTGCGCAACAACAGCTACACCGAGGCGCGCTACCTGACCCTGCTGCGCACCGACGTCGCCCAGCGCGAGGTGGTGGAAGCGGTGCGCGCCGGCGGCGTGTCCCCGGACGTGGTGAACCGCCTCGCCTTCGCCCATGACGGCGAGACGCGGACCGCCGACCTGGTCAGCCTGCCCTTCGCCGCCGCCGGCGAGCCGCCCGCGCCCACCGCGGAGCAGATCCAGCGCCAGTATGACGACAACGCCAACGACTACCGCGCCCCGGAATACCGCCGGGTCAAGGTGGTGGTGCTATCCCCGGAAAGCCTGGCGAAGGACATCACGGTGAGCGACGCGGACGCCCAAGCCTACTATGACAGCCACAAGGCGGACTACTCCCGGCCCGCAACCCGTTCCGTCCAGTTGATCGTCACCCCGACCGAGGCCGCCGGCAAGGCGCTCGCCACGGCCTGGATCGCCGGCGCCGGCTGGGACGCGATGCAAGGGCAGGCCTCCGCCGCCAATGCCTCCGCCGTGGCGCTGGACGACACGGCGCAGGCCGATTTCCCCGCGCCCGACCTGGCTGCCCCCGTGTTCGCCGCCGCGCCGGACGTGGTGACCGGCCCGGAGCGGTCCGCAGGCGGCTGGACCGTGTTCCGGGTGACGAAGGCCACCCCGGAAGGGAACCAGCCGTTCGAGGCGGTGGCCGCCGCCATCAAGGCGCGCGTGGCGCTGGAAGGGGCGACCGACCAGGTGTACGACCGCGCCAACAAGGTGCAGGACGCGCTGGCCGGCGGCGCCAAGCTCGACGAGTTGCCGGCCGACCTGGGCCTCCTCGCCGCCACCGGCACGCTGGACGAGGCGGGCAACACCCCGGACGGCAGCCCGGCGCCCATCCCCGGTGACCCGGCCCTGCGCCAGGCCATCGTTTCCCGTGCCTTCGTCCTGGCCCCCGCCGACCAGCCGACCCTGGAAGACGGCCCCGGCCACGCTTTCTACGCCGTGTCCGTGGACAGCGTCACCCCGCCCGAGCAGTTGCCGCTGGACAAGGTGGCGGACCGGGTACGGGACGATTGGCTGCGGGACGCGCGGCGGCACGAGCAGGACGTGGCCGCCACCCGCCTGCTGACCGCGGTCGGCGGCGGCGCGAGCCTGGCCGACGCCGCCGCCGCGTCCGGCCTCCCCGTGACCCGCACCCCACCCGTCACCCGCGCCGCCCGCCAGCCGGGCATCCCGGACGGCCTCGCCGGCCCGCTCTTCGCCACGGAGCCCGGGCACGCGACGATGGTCGAGACCCTGACCGGCTTCGTCGTCGCCGTTCCCGTGGCGGTCACCCGGCCCGACCCGGCGGCTGACCCGGCCGGCATGGACCGCCTGCGCCTCGCCCGCGCCGGGCAGGCCAGCAACGACCTGGAGCTGACCTTCGCCGCCGCCCTGCGGGACCGCGAGCACGTGACGGTCAACCGCCAGCTTTTCGACAGCATCGCCCAATGACGGCGGGGATGACGCCGGAGTTCGCCGCCGCCTACGCGGCGGGGCAGGGGGCGCTGGCGGCGGTGACCGACGTGGCCGACCTCCAAACCCCGGTCGCCGCCTTCCTCAAGCTCGCCCATGGGCAGCCCAACAGCTTCCTGCTGGAAAGCGTGGAAGGCGGCTCCTCCCGCGGACGCTACTCCATCATCGGCATGGCGCCGGACCTGCTGTGGCGCTGCGTGGCCGGCCGGGCGGAGGTCAACCGCCACGCCCTGGCCGCGCCGCACGCCTTCGTCCGGGACGAGCGCCCGGCGCTGGACAGCCTGCGCGCGGTGGTCGCCGAATCGCAGATGCCGTTGCCGCCGGGCGTGCCGCCGATGTGCGGCGGGCTGTTCGGCATGCTCGGCTACGACATGGTGCGCCTGATGGAGCGCCTGCCGGACAAGAACGCGGACGTGCTCGGCCTGCCGGACGCGCTGCTGCTGCGCCCGACCCTGTTCGCCGTGTTCGACACGGTGCGCGACGAGCTGACCCTGGCTGTCCCCGTCCGCCCGGCGCCGGGCGTCGCCGCGGAAGCGGCCTGGGACGCGGCGCAGGCCCGCATCGCCGACGCGCAGGCGGCCCTGGCCCGCCCGCTGCCCCGCGCCGCCCCGCCCGTGGCGCTGCCGCCGCCCGACCCGGTGTCCAACATGGACCGCGCCGCGTTCGAGGCGATGGTGCTGCGGATGAAGGAGTACATCGTCGCCGGCGACATCTTCCAGGCCGTCCCGTCCCAGCGTTTCTCGGCGCCGTTCGCCTTGCCCCCTTTCGCGCTCTACCGCGCGCTGCGCCGGATCAACCCGGCGCCGTTCCTGTTCTTCCTGGATTTCGGCGGCTTCGCCGTGGTCGGCAGCAGCCCGGAGATCCTGGTCCGGCTGCGCGACGACACCGTCACCATCCGCCCGCTGGCCGGCACCCGCCGCCGCGGCGCCACCCCGGCGGAGGACGCGGCGCTGGAAGCCGAGCTGCTGGCGGACCCGAAGGAGCGGGCGGAGCACCTGATGCTGCTGGACCTCGGCCGCAACGACGTGGGCCGCGTGGCCGCGCTCGGCACCGTGCGGGTGACGCAAAGCTTCACGGTGGAGCGGTTCAGCCACGTGATGCACATCTGCTCCAACGTGGAAGGCCGCCTGGCGAAGGGTCTGGACGCCGTGGACGCGCTGGTAGCCGGCTTCCCGGCCGGCACGCTGACGGGGGCGCCGAAGATCCGGGCGATGGAGATCATCGAGGAGTTGGAGCCGGTGCGGCGCGGGCTGTACGGCGGCTGCATCGGCTACTTCGCGGCGGACGGGACGATGGACACCTGCATCGGCCTGCGCACGGCTGTGGTGAAGGACGGCGCCATGCACGTGCAGGCCGGCGGCGGCGTGGTGGCGGACAGCACGCCGGAAGGCGAGTACGAGGAGTCGCGGCAGAAGGCGCGGGCGCTGTTCCGCGCGGCGGAGGAGGCAGTGCGGTTCGCGGCGGGCGCAAGGTAGATGGCGCCGCTGGACGCGCTGGTTCGTGAGACGGCCTTTGCGGATGCCGCCGCCAATGCATCCACCCGTTTGGCGCGCAGCTCATGCACAATGGTCTCAAGCCGGCGTCGGCGTGACGCCGCATGCCTAGCCTGCGATCGCCCTGGCTGGAAACAGTCAGGGCGTCAATTTCCAGGCCAGACAAAGAGTTAGACCGCGCTGACCGTTCACGGTCAGCCTAAAGGCGGCCTAAAGACAAGGCCGCACCGAAATCCGGCTTGCGGTCCCAGGACGCCTGGGTGGCCGGGGCGAAGGCATGTAGGCAGATTGGCCCGGATGGTGGACGCTGCCGGCATGGGCGCGTGGCCGGCTCGGACGACGCTCCTACGCCGCTTCATCCACGTCACCGTCGTTCACCGGGTCGTGGTCGGTTTCCAAGGCGGCTTCCTCCTCCTGAAGCACCTTCTCCTCCGCGGGGAACACGCCGAACCTGGCCGCGACGTCAGGGGCGTAGCGCAGCAGGTCGGGGCGAAGCTTCAGCAGCGAGATGTCTTTCGACTTGCCTTCGAGCATCACGTCGAACACCAGCCCGGCCGTGTCGCGCATGAAGCGGGCGAACTCGAAGGGGTTGGTGAAGTCGGCGTGCCCGGTCCAGATCGGCGGCACCAGGACCTTCTTCTTGCGCTTGGTCTTCTTGTCCGGCCGCATCAGCTCCCGCAGCTCGGTCCGCGGCGACGAGAAATGAATCTTGGGCCGCTGCTCCGCCGGCCAGGTGGCGAGCATGCGGCGCAGCACGTCGACCGCGTCGAGCCTGGCCGGGTTGAGGCACCAGTGGTGCTGGTAGTCGAACACCAGCCGGACGCCGGTCTGCTCGTGCACCCACAGCGTGTCGGCGGCGGAGAAGCGGATGTCGTCATGCTCCAGCACCAGGCGGCGCCGCACGTGCTCCGGCAAGATGGGCCAGGTGGTGGCCCAGCGCGCCCGGCTCGTTTCCGTGTCGCCGTAGGCGCCTCCGACATGCGTCACCATGACGGCTTCAGGGCCGAGCCCCATCCGGTCCAGCATTTCGGCCTGGGAGGAGAGGTCCCATATGCTCTTGCGGGTCAGTTCCGGGTCCGGGCTGTTCAGCAGCACGTATTGCGAGGGGTGGAAGGACAGCCGGATGTCCAACGCCTTCGCCTTGGCGCCGGCCGCACGCAACTCCGCGTCGCTTTCGGCCACCATGCCATGGAACTGCGGCATGTCCGGGTGCGTGGCGTAGGGCGCTAGGTCCGACGACATGCGGTACATGGGAATGCGCCGCTTGTGCAGGTGGTCCAGGATCGCGTCGAGGCACTCGAGCGACGTCTTGAGGTGCGGCTCCTTCTGCCAGCGCCGCGTGTCGTTGCTCTTGAGGTCGGGCCGTTCCATCACCTTGACGGGAAAGCCCAGGCGCATCGGCGCCGTCACGCCGGCACCGTCGCCGACGCATCGAACCCGAGGCCCTGTACGAATGCGTTCCAGTCCGCCGGGCGCAGCGCCCCGCCGGTCGCCTGGCGGTGTCCGGAGCCGTAAGCGTCATCCGCCCCCGGCGGCCGGTGCTCCGCTAGGAAGGCGACCAGATCGCGGTCGGCGGCCGAGCGCACGGCGAAGTGCACCCAGCCGGGCCGGTAGCCGGTGTTGGCGGCGAGGACGATCTCCCCCTTCAGCCGGCCGCGCCATTGCTGGGCGATGAGGGGGTGGATCTGCGCCGCCGAGCTGAACCGGATCAGCGCCACGCCGCCCTTCACGCGCGGCGCGACCCGGCGTGCGCTGTCCAGTTCGGCTTTCACCTCCGCCCGCGCGGCATGCAAGGCCTGCACCGCCGCGCCAGACCCTGCGGTGATCGCCTTGGGACCGTCCGCCGTCAGCAGCAACGCCAGCGCGGGGGCGGCGTCGCCGGCAGCCGAGCGGCGCGGCGCGTTGACGAGGGACACGGCCTCCCGCAGGGCGGTCACGCCGTAGCGCCGCGCCTCCGCCATCTCCGGAAAGCCATCCGCTTCCGCCATGTCGCCGATGATGCCGATCGCCGCCACCCACAACCAAGGCGTCGCATCGCCCAGCGACCCGGCGCACCAGTAGGCCAGCAGGGAGGACGTGGGTACCGGTTCGGCGCCGAACCCGGTGATCACGGCCGCGCCAGGCGGCGGGTCGCCGGGCACGTGGTGGTCCACCACCACCGTCGGCACGCCCGGCATGGGCAGGGTGGGCCGCACACCCAGGTCGGTGATGATCACGCCCCCCGCGGCTTCCCCGGCCAACTCGGCCCGCATCTCCGCAGACCAGGCGCTTTCGCCTCGCCCAACGACCCGGGTGCGCACGGCCCGGCCCTGCGCGGCGAAAGCGCGGGCGAAAAGGGCAGTTGCCGACAACCCGTCGGCATCATTGTGCCCCAGGACCCAAACGGGCTTGAGCGGGTCGAAGGCAGACACGGCTGCGGCAAAGGACGCCGCCACCGATTCGCGCGATACGGCATGGACCATGCTGCTCAATCGTTCAGGACGGCTTTTGGTTCACTTCTATGTAGGTTTGTGCGCCGTGCTACCTTTTCGGGCGCAGCCGCATGACAGGATTACGACGATCGCTTCTGTCTGCCCCAGGGGCAACGCGTGGCAGGTGCTGTGGCGCGCAAGGGCGTCCGCACCTCTGGGATGTTCGGCACCAAGGCGGAAGTGGGCGTTGATCGTGGTGGCCTGCATGGGGGCTACCGGGCTGCTTGGCGGGTCGTTGCGCAAAAGACATAATTGAAAAGCAAGTAAAGACGTCACGTTCTGTCGTATGCCTTGCTTGTCCGCAGGCAATGGGGCCTGGGACACGGAGGGACAGACGATGCCAGTTTGCATCGCGCTGGAAGTCCGGTGGAAGAGGTGGAAGGTGACGCTCTACATCACCTTCCGATTCTAGCTAACCCACTGGGGCCGGGGCCGCGAAAGCGGCCTCGGTTTCCCGGACCTACACCAGGCGGAGCAGGGAATGGAACAGGAAATATCGACGCCGGGCCGTGGCTCACCAGAGAGTGCAACGTGGTTCCGGGAGCAACTGGACGTTCTAGGAATTGGGCAATCTGCCCTGGCGCGCTTGATGCTCAGTCATGGTGATGACCGGCAGTTTGGCACGATCCTGCGGAGTTTGAGCCGGATGGCAAACGGGGACGCGCGCGTGTCGGGGGAAATGCGGGCGCTACTAGGAGTTATGGCGCGGCGCGCGAAAGGGCAGGACGATGGAGCTTGAGAGTTCAAGTAACATCCAGGCAATTGACATATACAAGTCTCATTGCGACCGTCTGCAATCTGTAAACGATGCGCTTTACAGGCTTCCACCCATTTTTTCGACGGTGATAGGTGGTTTGTGGTATTTTGGCACTCAGCAAATTCCGCAACACCGCTTACTTGCTACAGGTGTTTTTCTTTTTTCTGGTACTGTCGGATTAGCGGCGGCTGGAGCGTTTTACCGAAGCAGATTAAGTCTGAATGCCTATTTGAACAGCATTAAAAGGTTTGAAAAGAGATGGGGCTTACGATTAGAGGAGGTAAAGTTCCATCGATTGCTCGATTGTTTATCGGCCTAATGCTGTTCTCGTCGTTGCTGGCTTTTGTTGGTGCGGTTTATGCATTGTGGCTTAAGCCTTGAACGCGATCATACTTAACTTTCACAATCGTCCGCGCATCGTGTCGTGGTTTTCTTGTGGCACTGCCAGCGCCGTGAATACTAAGATCGTCCTGGCTGCTTATGCCGACACCCACGATATTCGGATTGCCCGGTGCATCGTCCCAGAGGAGCATCCCGACAACGACCGGTTTGCCGCCGATTGTGAGCATTGGTTTGGACACGAAATCC
Source organism: uncultured Acetobacteraceae bacterium (assembly GCA_964245075.1). GTDB lineage: Bacteria > Pseudomonadota > Alphaproteobacteria > Acetobacterales > Acetobacteraceae > LMUY01. The sequence goes on along the minus strand of CAXTLC010000017.1, from coordinate 50,785 downwards.
ATACCCTACGCAGTTCCGAATACGAGAGCTGCGAGGATGTCTGGACTCGCAAGCGCTACATGAGCGGCCAAGGCGGCGCGCGCTGCACTATAGAGATGAAGAAGGCGGTTCGCTGGGACTTCGAACAAGCCTGGCAACCGGACATTCAAGCGTTCGGCTACACGTCGGACGAGGTTGGCCGCATTGATCGCCTCAAGGCCAACAACCCTGACGTGCCGATCGTGTCCATGCTCATCAGGGAAGGTCTGAATAAGGAGGCCTGCCATGCCATCGTGCGGCGAGCTGGGCTTGTGCTCCCGATGATGTATCGGCTTGGCTTCCCGAATGCCAACTGTATCGGCTGCGTCCAGGCGCAAAGCCCGCGCTATTGGAACCGGGTGCGCCGGCTGTTCCCTGCGGTGTTTTTAGCCCGTGCGTTGCTGTCGCGTGAGTTAGGGGTTCGACTGGTCAAGCTGACCACCGGCTCCCGGGATCGCATCTTTCTTGATGAACTAGACCCGGCGCTGGACGGAGGCGACAACGGGCCGGCAACCGAATGCAGTCTGCTCTGCTACTTAGCTGAGCAGACAATCAGCGATATGGCGCCACCAACGCGAACACGTTGAACACCGCGGTTTGATGTGTCTCCCACCGATCGTGCTTGACCTTGCACCAATTGTGCCACCTCTTCGCGATCATTCGCGGGCAGTCCGCCGCCAGCAGGTTCCGCAACGCCGGACATGACTGATCCGGATCGTAGCGGGCGATGAGGTCGGCCACGCTACATCTGCCGCGGCGTGGCTAGCGGTCGCGGGTGACGTGGACGTGCGGGCAGGGGCGCGAAGCAGGGTGACGCCGGCGAAGGGCATGAGGGAGAACTTACAACAATGTCGTAAATAATGCTGGCATCGTGCGCAATATCAACGTGTTATTATGCCGAGGGAGGGATTTGAACCCCCGGCCTTTCGATTACAAATCGACTGCACTACCACTGTGCTACCCCGGCCCGAGTCGGAAGTAGCATGCCCCGTCCGGATGTCCAAAGTCGGACGGCAACTGCCGTGCTCCGGCCGATACGGCGGCCAGCCGGTCTTTGCCGACATCAAACGCTGCAAGGGGAGGAGACACGATGCCGGACCTCATGGTGTGCCTGACGTTCGATCACGACAACGCCTCGTCGATGATCTCGCGGGAGCTGACCACGCCGACCATGATCTCCCGCGGGGATTTCGGCATCGTCGCGGTGCCGCGCATCCTCGACCTGCTGCGGCTGCACCGCGTGCCAAGCACCTGGTTCATCCCAGGCCACACGATCGAGAGCTATCCGCGCTGCGTCCGCGCCGTCGCCGAAGCCGGGCACGAGATCGGCAACCACGGCTGGACGCACCGCATCCCGGCGACCTTGGGCCGGGACGGCGAGGAGGAGGAACTGGTCCGCGGCAACGACGCCATCGTGGCGCTGACCGGGCGCAAGCCGCGCGGCTATCGCTCCCCGTCCTGGGACCTCAGCCCGCACAGCGTGGACCTGCTGCTGAAGCACGGTTTCACCTACGACAGCTCCATGATGGGCCATGATGTCTCGCCGTACCAGGCGCGGCGCGGCGACGTCATCAGCCTGCTGGAACCGATGGTGTTCGGGCCGGACACCGAACTGGTGGAGATGCCGGTGAGCTGGTCGCTGGACGACCATCCGCATTTCGAGTTCATGCGGACGGGGCAGACGATCCTGCCGGGATTGATGAACGCCCGGGCCGTGTTCCAGAACTTCACCGACGAGTTCGCCTACATGGCGAAGCACGCCGAGTGGGGCGTGCTGACCTACACGTTCCATCCCCACGTGGTCGGACGGGGGCAGCGCATGCTGGCGCTGGAGCAGTTCATCCAGACGCTGCGGGACGGCGGCGCGGAATTCGTGACGATGGAAACGGCGGTGGAGCGGTACCGCCAGCGCCACCCGGCGGGGGTCAGCCTCCGCGGCTAGCCCAGCGGCTCGAACGCCGTTTCCTTCACCCAGATCATGGTGAGCAGCGTCACCGCGGCGGCGGCGGCCACGTAGGCGGCGGGCGCCAGGATGTTGCCCGTCCACTGGATCAGCCCCGTGGCGATGAACGGCGCGAAGCCGCCGAAGACCGCCACCGCGATGTTGTAGCCCACCGACATCGCCGTGTAGCGCACCCTGGTGGGAAACAGCTCGCAGTACACCGCCGGCCCCGGCCCGGCGTACAGCGCCAGCAGCAGCACCAGCACGAGCTGCGCCGCGAACGCCCAGGCGGTGACGCCGGAGGACGCCAGCAGGAACAGCGGGTAGGCCAGCAGGACGTAGCCGGCGCAGGAGGCGATGAGCAACGGCCGCCGGCCGATCCGGTCGGACAGCGCCCCCGTCAGCGGGACGGCGGCGACGAAGGCCAGCAGGCAGGCCGTGCCGATCCAGAGCGCCGTGCCGCGCGGCATCTTCACGATGCTGGTCAGCCACGTCGTCAGGTAGATCAGCACCGCGTAGTAGCCGACGGTGTTGTGCACCGTGATGCCGAAGGCGATCAGCGTGGGCTTGCGGAAGGTCGTGAACGCTTCCAGCAGGGGCGACCGGGAAACCTGGCCCTGCTGCTCCAGCCGGGTGAACGCGGGCGTGTCGTCCAAGCGCCACCGCATGATTGCGCCGACCCCGCCCACGAGCACGCCCCCCAGGAACGGGATGCGCCACCCCCATGCCAGCATCGCCTCCGGCGAGACCCAGGTGTTCAGCAGCGCCGCGCTCAGCGAACCCAGCAGGAAGCCGCAGCCGACGCTGACCTGCTGCCACGACCCGGTCAGCCCGCGCTTGCCGGGTGCGGCGTACTCGACCAGGTAGGCCGCGGCGCCGCCCCATTCGCCGCCGCCCGACAGGCCCTGCGCCAGCCGCGCCGCCACCAGCAGCGCCGGCGCCAGCGTGCCCATCGAGGCGTAGGTCGGCAGCAGGCCCACCGCGAAGGTCGAGACCGCCATCAGGAAGATGACCGCGCTCAACGCGCGCTTGCGGCCATGCCGGTCGCCATACTGGCCGAACACGACCGAGCCGACCGGCCGCATGACGAAGCCGACGCCGAAGACCGAGAAGGTCAGCAGCAGCGAGACGACCGGCGTCCTGGCCGGGAAGAATAGCTGCGAGATGATCGGGACGAAGTAGCCGTAAACGGCGAAATCATACCATTCGAGCACCGTGCCGATGGCGCCGGCGAGGATCGCGCGGCGCCGCTGGCTCGCGGCTTGTCCGGGAGTGGGACCGTGGGACGACATGGCGGCTCCCCATGCGGGCTTGTATGGCAGGGTGAACCGACGTTATCCGGACGCCGGTTCACCGCCAACCGCCCGGTCGCATTCGGATCGCGCACGTGCTTCTACTCGCCCGCGCACGTACGGGAGGACGCCATGGACGCAAGCTATCGGTTCGGCATCGAGGAGGAGTACTTCCTCGCGGACGCCGCCACGCGCGGGACGCCGAAGCGCAACGCCACGGCGTTCCATGCTGCCGTCCGCGCCCGGATGCCGGCCGTCGAGCGCGAGCTGCTGCAATCGCAGGTCGAGGTCTCGACGCCGCCTTCCACCAGCTTCGCCGACGCCCGCGGCACGCTGGCCGGGCTGCGCTCCGGCTTGTCCGGGATGGGGCGGGACCACGGCCTGCTGGTGTTCGCGGCCGGCACCCACCCGGTCGCCCGCTGGTCCCGCCAGAGCATCACCCAGAAAGACCGGTATGAGGGCATGATGCGCGAACTGGGGACGCTGGGCCGCCGCAACGTGGTCTGCGGCATGCACGTCCACGTGGAGGTGCCGCGGCCCGAGGAACGGGTGGACCTGATGAACCGGCTGCTGCCCGCCATGCCGCTGCTGCTGGCGCTGTCCGTGTCCTCGCCGTTCTGGCAGGGGCGGGCGATGGGGGTTGCCGGCTATCGCCTTTCCGCTTTCGGGGAGATGCCCCGCACCGGGCTGCCGGACCTGTTTGCCGGGCCTGAGGATTACGCCCGCTACGTCGAGGTCATGACCCGGGCGGGGGCGATTGCGGACGCAAGCTTCCTGTGGTGGACGCTGCGCCCTTCCGTGCACTTCCCGACCCTGGAGCTGCGCGTCGCCGATAGCTGCCCTTTGTTGGACCACACGCTCGCCGTCGCGGCGCTTTACCGCTGCCTTGTGCGCATGGCGGGCCGCCGGCCGGATTGGAACAGGGGCCTGACCGGCGCCTCCCGCGCCATCGCCGCGGAGAATTTGTGGCGCGCGCAGCGCGACGGCGTTGGCGCCAAGCTGATCGACGCCGACTCTGGCGACGCCCTGCCGTTCCCGGCCTGCCTCGACGCGGCGCTCCAATTGGTCGGGGAAGACGCGGATGCGCTGGGCTGTGCGGACGAGGTCGCCATGGCGCGCACGGTCGCCGCGGAGGGCACGGGTGCGGACCGGCAGCTCGCGGCCTTCGCCGAAGCGCGCGGGCGAGGGCTGGGCGAGCGCGAGGCCGTCGGGGCCGTGGTGGACTGGCTTGCCGCAGCCACGGCCGGAAACAGGCCGTAAAAGGCCGGGGAGCCTGGTCCTGGGTTGAGAGTGGCGGACTGTCATCAGGAACACCACAGAGAAACGGCTTGCTCTGGCAAGCCTGAGAAGCCCGGTCCGACGTACATGCCCGCAAGTTGCAGGAGCTCATCGGCGGGCAAGGGGGCGAGATGAGCGTCATGGTCTCCTACCTGTTCCAGGGCTGGAGTTGCCGCGGGCCCGCGAGACACAAGGACACGCCGCTCGACAGCTAGCCCAGCCTTCGCGCAAGCTTGGCACGCTGCTTGCTGCATTCGCCAGCACATCATGGGCCGCCCGTGATCCCCATCACGAGCGGCCCAGCCTGCGGCCGATGCAACCGAAGCGCGAGGGGCTCTCATGCACGATGTGATCCGCCGTTCCATCATCCGGCCGCCTGGTCTGCCGACGCCGTGAAGCTCGGCTGCCTGTTCTCGTTTTCCGGCACCGTGGCGAACCTTGAGGGCCGCAGAACTTGCCTGGCGCCGAGGAACATCCGTGCCAACACCGTTTCGCCAGGAAACACCTATTTCCCCGGCGGCGTGTGGGAGCAGATCGAGCGCGGCGACCCGGTCCTGTTCGCGCAATCGCTGGCGCTGAACCCGACCGGGCGGATGGGCACGCCGGAGGGGATGGCGCGCGCCGTCGTCTTCCTGGCCAGCCCGGCCGCGAGCTTCATCACCGGCACCAACCTCGTCGTCGACGGCGCGCTGGCCCGCGGCGTGCAGCTCTGACCCAAGCAGGAGAACGGTCCATGGCACATCACGAGATCCCGGCCACGCCAGACAAGATGGTGCTGGGCTACCTGGACGCGACGACGCCGCCGGTGCTGGAGGTGGACTCCGGGGACACCGTGACGCTGCATTCCTTCCCGGCCGGCGGGCGCGAGAGCCTGCCTGCGGACCTGCCGGTGCCGGCGGACTACCTGGCGGCGCTCCACACGCTGCCGCCGGGTCCGGGCCCGCATTTCATCACCGGCCCGGTCCATGTCCGCGGCGCGGTGCCCGGCGACACGCTGCAAGTGGATATCCTGGACGCCAAGGTGCGGATGGATTGGGGCTTCGTGGCCATCCTGCCGCTGCTGGGCACGCTGCCGGACGAGTTCACCGAATACGAAACCATCCACCCGCGCGTGGACCACGCCCGCGGCGTCGCGATCCTGCCCTGGGGGACGGAACTGGCGCTGGAGCCGTTCTTCGGCATCATCGGGGTGGCGCCGCCGCGTGCCTGGGGCCGCTGCGGCTCCCCCGTGCCGCGCGCCTTCGGCGGCAACATGGACAACAAGGAGCTCAAGGCCGGCACCACGCTCTACCTGCCGGTGTTCAACGAGGGTGCGCTGTTCATGGCGGGGGATGGCCACGGCATGCAGGGCGATGGCGAGGTGTGCATCACGGCGCTGGAGATCGGCCTGTCCGGCACGTTCCGGCTCAGCGTCCGCAAGGACATGCCGGTCGATTTCCCGTTCGCGGAGAACGCCACCCACCTGATGTCCATCGGGCTGGACGAGGACCTGGACGACGCGGCCAAGCAGGCGGTGCGCGAGATGGTGAAGCACGTCTGCCACCGCACCGGCCTGTCGCGCAACCACGCCTACATGCTGTGCTCGCTCGCCGGCAATCTGCGGGTCACGCAACTGGTGGACGGCAACAAGGGCGTGCACATGATGCTGGACAAGTCACTCCTGGGCCGGCCGTAGCTGGCACGCTGCTTGCTGCCATCGCAGCGCCAGCCTGCCGCCTTTCCACCAAGGTGCGAGGAGCCGACCATGGCCGCATTCGACGCTTTCGAGTCGCTCGTTGACGTGGCTGCGCGGATCAAGCGCCGCGAGGTCTCGTCCCGCGAGGTCACGGGAGCCGCGCTCGAACGCATCGCGGCGCTTGACGGCAGGTACCGCAGCTACACGACCGTGCTGGCCGACCGCGCAGTGGCCCGCGCCGAGGCGGCCGACCGGGAAACCGCTTCGGGCGTTTCGCGAGGGCCGCTCCACGGCGTGCCGGTCGCCGTCAAGGATCTCTGCAACACCACCTTCGCGCCGACCGGCGCGGGCACGATGATCCACAAATCATGGACGCCGGACCACAACGCCACGGTGGTGGACCGCCTGGAGCAGGCCGGCGCCGTGATCCTGGGCAAGCTCAGCATGACGGAAGGCGCCTACACCAGCCATCATCCGGACAACCCGGCGCCGCTCAACCCGTGGAGCGCCGATCACTGGGTTGGCTCCTCGTCGACGGGCTCCGGCGTGGCGACCGCCGCCGGGCTGTGCTTCGGCTCGCTCGGCTCGGACACGGGAGGCTCGATCCGCTTCCCCTCCGCCACGTGCGGGCTGACGGGGATCAAGCCGACCTGGGGGCGCGTCAGCCGCTTCGGCGTGTTCGAGCTCGCCGCCTCGCTCGACCACCTCGGCCCCATGGCGCGCAGCGCGCAGGACGCCGCCGCGGTGCTGGGCGTCATCGCGGGCGCCGACCCGCGGGACCCGACGTCGTTGCAGGCGCCGGTCCCGGACTACCTCGCGGCGCTTGGGGGCGGCCTGGGCGGCGTCACGGTCGGGATCGACCGCCGCTTGAACAGCGAGGGCATCGACCCGGAGGTGGCCGCCGCCGTGAACGAGGCCGAGCGGGTCCTGGCCAGCCTCGGCGCGGTCATCCGGGAGATCGACGTTCCGGCGACGGACAAGCTGCTCCGCGGCTGGGCCCGGTTCTGCGCGGTCGAGACCGCGCTCGCGCACCGCGACACCTACCCCGCCCGGGCCGGCGAATACGGCTCGGACCTGGCCGCGCTCATTGATCAGGGCCGGGCAGTGGGCGGCATGGACCTCGGCGATATCTACCACGACCGCCTTGCCTTCTCCGGCGCCCTCGCCGCCGTTTTCGCGGCGGTCGACCTCATCCTCGTGCCGACGATGGCGGTGCCGGCCCCGAGCCTTGCCCGCATGGTCGAGTTCGGCCAGGACCCTGAGCTGCTGCTCCGCATCCTGCGCTTCACCGCGCCGTTCGACTTTTCCGGCAGCCCCACCATCACCCTTCCGAGCGGCATCGACCAGGCCGGCATGCCGCTCAGCCTGCAACTGGTCGGCCGGCACCTGGGCGAGGATCTGCTGTGCCGCGCCGGGCATGCCTTCCAGCAGGCGACGGACTGGCACACGCGCCGCCCGCCCGGGCTAGGGGCGGCGCAGGATTGAACGAAGAGACCGGCGCTCCGGCCGTGAGTGCTGGGACGCCGCCGCGGGTTCGCGATCGTGCTGGACGAATACGGTATGCACCTCCGCGCGCTCGAACAGCCCGCGCCGTTCCCAGGGCTCGAACGCTTGTCCGCAGATGCCGTCCAGGCGGCGCTATATCCGTTCGCGACCGGTCCTTCCGCTACGCCTGCTCAGGTCTGCGGCATCACCGGACCGCCTGCCTGGGAGCACTTGCCCGGCGTGGCGTCGCTTGCGGCGCTGGCCAGTCCCAAGCCGCCGGCCAACGGGTCGAGACGCCCCGATCTTGAGAACGGCAGGGCGATGCCGAGTGCGCCGCCCAGCGAAACGGAGCCGTGCACGCGGTAGTCGAGGCTGCCGGTGCGCAGGACCCCCAGGAGTTGCGGCCCAAGGTTCTGCACGGTGGTGTTCACGGTGAACGGCACCGGGGTGGACGAACGCGGCGGCAGCCGGACCGGGAGATCACTGGCGCCCTCCGCCAGCGGCAGGCCCGATACGTCAAGCGCCACGGCCACCCGGCGAAACGCCAGATCGGCATCGTTCGGGTTGGTCACGCACAGCGTCGTCGCGATCTGCTGACCGGTAAGCCCGATGCCGGTCAGCCGGACATTCAGCACCTCGACGGAGGGCGGGGCCGCGCTGGCCAGGGCGCAGCCCGAAACGCAGGCCGCCAGGATCAGGCCGGCAACCGGTTGCGCTGCGAACACGCCTCAGCGCCCGTATGGCGGCGGCGGATAGCCATCTTCCCTGTCCCCATAGGCGCTCGGGTCGGAGTAGCCGCTCGTGGAGGAACCGCGGTCGCGGTCTGCACGCGCCTGGTCGTCCCGTCCCCGGCGGTAGCCGCGCTGGTAGGAGTCCCGGACCGCCTGGTCCTGCCCCTGGTTGCCCGACAGCAGGCCCCCAAGCAACTGCGAAGGGTCGCGTGACTGCGCCCTTACCGGCGCCGTGGCGGCGCTGGCAAGGATGGAGGCCAAGATGGCGGCCAGGGCAACGGGCGGTCTGGCGAACATGTGCCGGGTTCCGGTTGGTGCGGACGCCCGGCACGATGCAGGGCGCCCGCTGGGTTGGTCGTGGTACGAACCGCCAGTCCCGGATTGAGACCGCTTAGCGGACGGTGCGGCGGCCCGTGACTGCGTGATAGATGAACAATACCACGACCGCACCGACGATGGCGACGAGTATGCTGTAGATATTCAGTCCGGTCACCGGTGCTGCCCCGATCAGGCTGAACAGGAAGCCGCCGACGATCGCGCCGACGATCCCGAGCACGATGTCCAGAACCAAGCCCTCGCCGCTTTTGTTGACGAGCTTGCTTGCGATGAACCCGGCGATCAAGCCGAGGATGATCCAGGCGATAATGGACATAGTGTGTTCCTTCAAGGTTGTCGCAGCCCAGCACGGGACGTGCCGGGCATTCAGTCAAGTGTTATCGGACGATTCGCTGTGTCGTGCGAACACGGCGCTGGATGGCCACGGCACCGCCGATGGCGGCGGCGATGGCGCCGAGCAGAAGATCGACGAAGACCGCGAACGAGGTGTCCGACGCCGCCGAGGCGCTCGCATCCGCCGCCTTCTTGGCCGTCTGGACCGCCTGGGCCTTGGTTTGTTGCAGCTTGGCCTGGGCATCGTCGAACTGCTTGGCAGCCTGGTCGGTGCTGACATGCTGCTGCGCCGCCATGATGGCGACGATCTGGTCCTTGGCAGCCGCCGCGTCCGGGCCGCCCTTGGCATAGGTCGCCAGGTTGGTGGCGAGCGCCTTCTGCGCGTCCTGCGGGCTCATCGTCGCCGGGTCCGGGTTCGCCGGTTGCAGATACGCTTGCGCCTGCTGTTGCAGCACGTCCGGAGACAGGCCCGATGCCTGGGCGATGGGCTGGGCCGCGTCCTTGATGCCGCTGCCGGCTGCCGACGCGACCCCGCCGATGGCCGAGAAGCCGCCGCCGATGATGCTGCCGACCGCCGAACTCAGGAGGTAGATGGTCAGGAGCGTGGCGATGCCCCAGGTGACGAGCCCATGCAGGACACCGTCCCAGCGACCTTCGACGCCGGCCATCCAGGCCGACACGTAGCCTCCGAAGGCCAGGGCGATGATGCTGCTGACGACCCACCAGACGCCCGCGCTGATGCCCAGGGTGCTGCCGTCCGGCGTCGTCCCGGCGTTGGTGTTGACCGTTCCCAGGCCGATCCCGGCGCCGAGCAGGCTGAGCAGTAGTTGCACCGCCACCACCAGGACCACGCCGCCGAACAGGGCGGGCCAGGAGATGCGGCGATGGACGTGCGAGCCGCCGACAAGCGACGTGGTCGTGGTTTCGACGACCGGCGAGCGGTTGGGCGGTTCATTGTAGGCTGTGGTGGACATCCGTGTTTTCCTTAGCACGGTCCGAGGCGTCGCGCCCTGGACCAATTATTGGGATCAGCGCTTCGGCGCGCGCGGGCTTGTCGCGATGCCGCTCGCTATCGTCCCTGCTCCGCCGGGGATCTGCTCGATATCGACCTGTTCCTTGCGAACGGTGTCGCGGACGACCTCGACGCGCTCGGCCGCCTCCTTGCGCAGGCCGACTTCCTCGACGACGCGGGCGGTCTTGGAGATGACGGCTTCCTCGTCGGTCTCCATCATCTCGATGGTTTTGTCGCTCCAATCGGCCGAGGCCACTGGCCGGGCATCCGTGACCGGGCGGCGCTCGACCGTGACCTTCTCCCTGTGCAAGGTGACGGTTTGCTCCACCGGAGTTTCGACCACGAAGCGGCGGATGCGGGTGCCGCCGCGGTTCACCACGCGCTTGCCGACCGCCAGGCTCTCCTCGGAGAGCTGGATGGCTTCGCCGTTGGCCGCCGTGCCGACGGCCATCGTCGGCGTGGAGGAGGCAAGCCCCTCGCGGGTGGTCTGCGTCAGGCCGTAGCCCGTCGCGCGTTCGTCGATGTCGATCGGGTTATGGCTTTCCAGGATCTGTATCACGCGGGTGATCTGGGTCTGCGGCGCTTTCACGGACACGATGATCGAGCCGTCGGCCAGGCTGCGGTCGTACACGGCGGTGTCGTGGTCCGGCTCGCCGCCGAACAGGCTGGACCAGAAACCCTTCTCACGCCTCGAAGTCGCCTCAGGAGCGCGCGTTGCGGTGCTCGTTCCGGCCTGCTGGCTGATGGCGCTGTCCGGGATGCCGGCTTGCTTCAGGGCTGCGACTGCGCCCTCCGCATGCGCGGCGGTGTCATAGACGGCAACGATCGTCTCGTCAGTCATTTGTTGTCCTCTGAGTGGCTTCATCGGGCGTTCTTGCGACGGGTCTCGTTCGTTAGCGCCCGTTCGGCGTCTCCATGTCGGCGTTCCGGCATCGCATGCTGCTGACCGTGACGCCCCCGCGAAGGAAGGATGACATTGCGGCGCTCGTCCAGGGGATGTTTATAACTTTTACATCTGGCCGCCGCGAAGCTCACCCGGGCTACCGGATCAGGCCGGTGTGCCGCTTCGCCGCAGAGATAACAAAATTTTGATTATTAACAGGTGGTTAATTGGTATCACCGGAGCCAACCGGTCCTGCCCGAGGCAGGAGCGGCACCGAGTTCCGGCCTGCCTTGTCCCTCTTACATCGCGACTATGTGACCGCCAGAACCAGCCAGGCGGCAGCCATTCGCATCTTGCCTGGGAGCGGTCCGCCCGTCCGCGGGGCGGCTGCTGCACTTTCCGTGGAAATGCAGGCTTGTTGCAGCTCAGGCGATCTCCATCGACGGTTGCTTGCCCGCGGCCGCAACCTGCATGGGCGTACCCGGCCCTGATTTCGGGCGGGAGCGGCGCAGCCCCCGGCTCAGCTTGTCCATGTAGATGTACACCACCGGCGTGGTGAACAGCGTCAGCACTTGGGACACGAGCAGCCCGCCGACCATGGCGTAGCCGAGCGGCTGCCGCAGTTCCGAGCCGGTGCCGGTGCCGAGCGCCAGCGGCACGCCGCCCAGCATGGCGCACAGCGTCGTCATGAGGATGGGCCGGAACCGCAGCAGGCAGGCCTCGTGGATCGCGTCCTCCGCCGAGGCGCCGCGTTCCCGCTCGGCGTGGATGGCGAAATCCACCAGCATGATGCCATTCTTCTTCACGATGCCGATCAGCAGGACGATGCCGATGATGCCGATCACGTCGAGCGGCCGGCCGAACAGCATCAGCGTCGCCAGCGCCCCGAGGCCCGCCGCCGGCAGCGTGGACAGGATGGTCAGCGGGTGGATGGTGCTCTCGTACAGCATGCCGAGGATGATGTAGACCGCGAACAGCGCCGCCAGGATCAGGATGGGCGTGCTGCTGAGCGAACTCTGGAACGCCTGCGCGCTGCCCTGGAACCCCGTCGCCACCGAGGCGGGCATGCCCAGGCTCCTCGCGGCCGCCTCCACCGCCGTCACCGCCGCCCCGATGGACGTGCCCGGCGCCAAGTTGAAGCTCAGCGTGACGGAGGGGAACTGCCCCTGGTGGTTGACCGCCAGGGCCGCCAACACCGGCTTGAAGGAGGCGATCTGGCTCAGTGGGACCTGCGTGCCGGATTGCGACTGGATATAGATCCGCCGCAGCGCGTCAGGGCCGAGCTGGAAGCTCGGATCGACCTCCAGGATCGCGTAGTACTGGTTCAGCCGCGTGTAGATGCGGGCGACGTGCCGCTGGCCGAACGCGTCGTAGAGCGTGTTGTCCACCTTGGCCGGGTCGATGCCGAAGCGGGAAGCGGCCGTGCGGTCGATCTCGACCACCAGGGTCTGGCCGGTGAACTGCTGGTCGCTCGCCACCGACACCAGTTGCGGCAGCGCTTGCAGCTTGCGCAGTAGTTGCGGGGCGTAGAGCGAGAGTTCCTGCTGGTCCACGTCGGTCAGCGTGAACTGGTACTGCGTCTTGGACAGGCGGCTGCCGACCGTGATGTCCTGGGCGGCCTGCATGTAGAGCGTCATGCCCTGCACCTGCTGCAAGGACGCGTTCAGCCGGGCGATCACCTGGTCGGCGGTGATGGTGCGCTCACCCTGCGGCTTCAGCGTGATGAACACGCGGCCGTTGTTCTCGGTCACCGTGGGGCCGCCCGGCCCGATGTAGCCGACCGCGGAAGCCACCGCCGGGTCACGGGCGGCGATGGCGAGGATCGCCTGCTGCCGCTGCTTCATGCCGTCCGGCGAGACGTTCTGCGCCGCCTCGCTGATGCCGATGATCAGGCCCGTGTCCTGCTGCGGGAAGAAGCCTTTCGGGATGGCGACGAACAGCGCCACCGTGGCGGCGACCGTCAGCAGCATGACGGCGAGCGTGACCCGGCGGTGCCGCAGCGCCACGACCAGCGCCTGGTCATACGCCGCGACCAAGCCGTCCAGCCCGCGCTCCAGCAGCCGCGACAGGGTGCCCGGCTTGGCGGTGCCGCCGGGTTTCAGAAGGAAGGCGCACATCATCGGCGTCAGCGTCAGCGACACGGCGGCGGAGACCAGGATCGAGGCGGCCACCGTCACGGCGAACTCCTGGAACAGCAGGCCGACCACGCCGCTCATCAGGAACAGCGGGATGAACACGGCGATCAGCGATACCGAGATCGAGACGATGGTGAAGCCGATCTCTCCCGCGCCGGCCAGCGCCGCCTCCATCGGCCCGGCGCCGTCCTCGATGTGGCGGACGATGTTCTCGATCATGACGATGGCGTCGTCCACGACGAAGCCCACCGCAATGGTCAGCGCCATCAGCGAAAGGTTGTCCAGGCTGTAGCTCAGCGCGTACATCACTGCGAAGGTGCCGACCAGCGAGATCGGCACGGAGATCGCCGGGATGGCGGTCGCCCAGAACTTGCGCAGGAACGCCGCGATCACCCCCACCACCAGCGCGATCGTCAGCAGCAGGGTGAACTGGACGTCCGACACGCTCGCGTTGATCGTCTGCGTCCGGTCGGACACCACCTGCACCTTGAGCGCCGGCGGCACGGAGGCTTCCAGTTGCGGCAGCGCCTTCTTGATCGCGCTCACGGTGGCGATGACGTTGGCGCCCGGCTGGCGCTGCACGGCGAGCAGGACGGCGGGCTTGGCGTTCAGCCATCCCGCCAGCGTCCGGTCGTCGGGCGCCGCGATGGCGCGGCCGACGTCGCGCACCCGCAGTGCCGCACCGTTGCGGTAGGCGATGACGGTGTCGGCGAAGCCCGCCGCCGTTTCCAACTGGTCGTTGGTCTGCAACGCGTAGGTCTGCTGCGCCCCGTACAACTGGCCTTTCGGCTGGTCCACGGTCGCGTTCACCAGGGCGGCGCGGACCTGCTCCAGATCGAGGTTCGCGGCGGCGAGCTGCGCGGGGTTGACCTGGATGCGGATGGACGGGCTCTGCAACCCGCCGATGCCGACGATGCCGACGCCCGGGATCTGCGAGATCTTCTGCGCCAGCAACGAGTTCGCGTAGTCGCTGACCGTCGTGATCGGCAGGGTGTCCGACGACAGGGAGACGAGCAGGATGGGCGTGTCCGCCGGGTTGGTCTTGCGAAAGGTCGGCGGGTTGAGCAGGGCGGCCGGCAACTGCCCGGCCGTGGCGTTGATCGCCGCCTGCACGTCGCCCGCCGCCGAATCGACCGTCCGGCTGCGGTCGAATTGCAGCGTGATCTGGGTGAACCCGGTGCCGCTGCTGGAGGTGAGCTGCGTCAGCCCGGGAATCTGGCCGAACTGCCGCTCCAGCGGGGTCGCGACCGTGCCGGCGACCGTTTCCGGATCGGCGCCGGGCAGTTGCGCCGTGACCTGGATGACGGGGAGATCGATGCTCGGAAGGGCGGCCACCGGCAGGCTGCGGTAGCCGACGATCCCCAGCGCCACGACCGCCACCATCAGCAGGGAGGTCGCGACCGGCTTGCGGATGAAACCCGAGGACAGGCTCATGGCAGCAACCCCGACGTCGCCGGGGAAGCGTTGGCGACCTGGTCCGGCTTGGCGTCCACCACCTCCGTTCCGTCCACCAGGCGGTACTGGCCCTGCTCGACCACCGTCTCGCCCGGCTCCAGCCCGTCGCTGACCAGGGCCGTGCCGCGCTCGCGCTGGGCAACCTGCACGGAACGCGCCGCAACCTTGTTGCCTGCGCCCACGACGAACACGAACGACCCCTTGGCGCCGAGCTGCAACGCGTCCGTGGGGATCGTCAGGCCGTCATGCGCCGTGCGCACCGTCAGCTCGACGTTCACGAACGTGCCGGGCCACAGCAGCCGCTTCGGGTTGGGGAAGGTCGCCTTGAGCTGCACCGTGCCGCTCGCCGGGTCGGCCTGGTTGTTGATGAGCAGCAGGGTGCCGGTGTCGAGCTTCCTGGTCCCCGCCTGGTCGTACGCCACCGCCCGCACGGAACCGGCCGCGAGCGCGTCCTGCACCGCCGGGATCTCGTTGGACGGCAGGGTGAGGATCACGGTGATCGGCTGCACCTGCGTCATCGCCACCAGGCCGGCAGCATCGGCGGGATGGATGACGTTGCCGACGTCGATCTGCTGGATCCCGGTCACGCCGTCGAACGGCGCCACCAGCGAGGTGTAGCTCAACTGCGTTTGCGCGTTCTCGACCGTCGCCTGGTCGGCTTTCACGTCGTTCTGCAATTGCGCGATCTGGGATCGCTCGGTGGTCACTTCCTGCTCGGTCGCGAAGCCCTTGCTCAGCAGCGGCTGGTTGCGGCCGAGATTGGTGATGGCGTTGGCGAGATGCGCCCCGTCGCGCGCAAGCGCCGCCCGTGCCCCGTCCAGGCTGGCCTGCTCCGGCCGCGGGTCGAGCTGCGCCAGGAGGTCGCCGCGCTTGACGGTGGCGCCTTCGGTGAAGTTCACGCTTTGCAGCAGGCCCGTCACCTGGGAGTGGATCACCGCCGTGTTCAGCGCAGTGACCGTCCCGATCCCGGCCAGGATGACCGGCACGTCGCCCTGCTTCACCGGCGCGACGACCACGGGCACGGGCGCCGCCGCGGCGGGCGCAGGGGCCGGAGCGGACCCGGCCCGGTAGCGGTCGAGCCCCAAGCCGGCCGCTGCCACCGCCAACAGCCCGATGGCGAACTTCGCGGAGCGGGTCATGCCGGTTCCCCCTATTCGAGAAGGAATGCAGTAGCATCGCGCAACGGGGCCGCCCAATCGAACCGCTGCACGACACCATGCAGCGCCTGAATAGCCTTCAGCCCGCCCCGTCGATGCCACGCAGGCAGTGGCGGACCGCGTTGCGGATCCAGCGATGCTCCTCCTGGGCGTCCAGCCGGCGGTGCCAAGTCATGAACAGCTCGACCTGCGGCGCGTCGCACGCGATGGCGCAGGCGGCCAAGCCCCAGATCCGCGCCAGCCGCGCCGCCACGCGCGCCGGCATGACCGCCACCAGGTCTGACTTCGCCAGCGCTTCCGGCGCCGCCAGGAACGGCAGGCTCAACGCGACGTCGCGCTTCAACTGGTGCTTTTCCAGGTAGTCGTCCAAGAAGCTGGTGTTGTCCCCGGTCGAGGTGACCGTCAGGTGCCGCATGGGCGCGAGGTCCTGGGCAGACAGGATGGCGGAAGCGCCGGGGTGGCCAGCCCGCAGCACCGCGACGTAGCGGTCGGTCATGACCCGGCTGCACTTGAACCGGTCGCCGCCTTCCGTCATCCCGGACAGGGCGAGGTCGATCAAGCCGGCGTCAAGCTCGTGCAGGATGTCCCGCGTCCCGCTCGGCACCATCAGCAGCCGAAGCTGGGGGGCGGCCTTCCGCAGCGCCTCCACGATCGGAACTGCCAGCACGTAGGCCGTGTAGCCGTTCACCGCGATCGTGCAGGTGCGGGTCATGTCTTCCGGGCGTGCGGCCTGCGGCGCCAGCGCGGCTTCCAGGCTGGCCAAGGCGTCCCGGATCGGCTCGGCCAACTGCTCCGCCCGTGTTGTCGGCACCATGCCTTCCGGCCCGCGCACCAGCAGGTCGTCCTTCAGCATGACGCGCAGGCGGGCCAGAGCGTGGCTGACCGCGGGCTGGCTCAGGCCGAGGCGCTTGCCGGCGCGGGTGATGTTGCGCTCCTGCATGACGGCCTCGAACACCGCGAGGAGATTGAGGTCGAACTTGGCCCAGTTCATCGTCGTCCCGCCGCTTGACATCCGAGGCTGAAGCCTCGCTACCCTGCCGGGGCCGCCCGGGTCAGGCAAGATGGCGGCGCGCACGCTTGCCGCGGCTCCAGGCAACCCCCACCGGAGAGATGTGCATGGCCGAGATCGATGTCACCGAGATCACGGTGGAAGCCATCCAGCAGGGTTTCGCCGAGGGCCGCTTCACTTCCGAGGCGCTGGTGACGGCGTTCGCGGACCGGATCGCGCGCCACAACCCGGCCTACAACGCCATCATCTTCCACAATCCGGACGCCCTGTCCGACGCGCGGGAGATCGACCGGCGCCGGGCGGCGGGCGCCCCGCTCGGGCCGTTGGCCGGCGTGCCGGTGGTGGTCAAGGACCCGATGGACACCGTGGGCTTCCCCACCACCGGCGGCTGGTCCCTGCTGTGCAGCCGCACAGGGGGCGTGGACCTGATGCCCGGCACGGATGCGCCCGTGGTGGCCAGGATGCGGGCGGCCGGCACGGTGATCCTGGGCAAGACCAACGTCCCCGTGCTGAGCCATAGCGGCAGCCACGCCAACGACAGTTGGGCGGGGCCGACCTTCAACGCCGCCGGGCGCGGCTTCCTGCCCGGCGGCAGCAGCGCCGGCACTGCCACCGCCGTGGCGGCCAGCCTGGCCGTGCTCGGCCTGGCGGAGGAGACCGGTGGCTCCATCCAGAACCCGGCCTCCGCGCAGGCGCTGGTCGGGATCAAGCCGAGCTTCGCGCTGGTGCCGAACGTGGGCGTCATGCCGCTCTCGGCGAACCGTGACGTGGTGGGGCCGATCGCCCGGTGCGTGCGCGATGCGGCGCTCACCCTGGACGTCCTGGCGGGGTACACTGCGGAAGATCCTAAGACGATCGCGGGGGTGGGCCACAAGCCGAAGGGCGGCTACGCCTCGCGGCTGCGCACGGACGCGCTGAAAGGGGCGCGGATCGGGCTGTACGGCCCGGGGTGGCGTGACCAGCCGCTGTCGGAGGAAGCTGCGGCGCTGTATGCCCGCGCCCGGCAGGAGCTGGAAGGGCGGGGCGCCGTGCTGGTGGAGGACCCGTTCGCCGGTTCCGGCTTCGCCGCCCTGCGCAAGCCGGTGTCCGCGTCCGTGGCGTTTGACGGGCGCGGCCTGGAGTCGGTGGCGCACGACATGCAGAAGTATCTCGAACGCCTGGGCCCGGATGCCGCGCTGCGCAGCTTCGCCGCCTTCGCCGCGGCCACCGCCAAGGAGGATGCGTTCGGCCCGTCCGGCGTGCTCGGCTTCATGCCGTCCCTGCCGCAATTCGCCGCCTGCCTGGCCGACCCGGCCCGTCCGCCCGATTTGTCGGAGTTCATCGCGGCCAAGGAGGCCTACCTGGGCGTCTTCGGCACGGTGATGGCGCGGCACCGGCTGGACGCGCTGATCTATCCGCAGATGCGGTCGGAACTGCCCCCGCTGCACGGGGCGGAAACCATCCAGGAGACGACGGTCAGCGAGATCAACATCGCCGGGCTGCCCGGCGTCACCGTGCCGGCCGGCTACTACGTGTCCGGCGCGCCGTTCGGCCTGGTGTTCGTGGGGCCGATGTGGAGCGAGGCCACGCTGCTGGGCTACGCCTACGATTACGAGAAGGCGACGGTGCACCGCCGGGCGCCCGACCTCGGCTGACCCGGCGGCGTTCCGTCGGTTACTGGGAAGGCTGGGCAGGCACGTAACCGTCCGACAGCGTCCCGAGGAAGGCGACGATCTCGTCTTCCTGGGCGCTGCTCAGCCCGAGGTTGCCGACCTGGGCATGGTTGACGTTTGCAGCCACCTCGGGGGCGGGCCAGCATGTCACCCCGATCGGCGGGTACACCCCGCTCGTGTCCACGCTGCTGCCGCAAGCCGGCAGGACGTCCCGGGTGTTGTAGAAGTGGACGACGTCCTTGAGCGACTTGAAGTAGCCGTTGTGCGTGTAGGCTTTGAAGAAGCCCGCTCCGCCGGGCTGCTTCGCCACGTTGCGCAGCGTCGCCACCTGGAACCTGCCGTAGAAGCTCGGCGCAAGCGCCTGCCAATCGGCGTTGGTGTCGCTCGGGCTCGCCAGGAACCCGCCGACGCCAGGATCGACGTAGTTGTCGCCGCTCGGATTTGCCACGAACCCGTACTGGTCGGGAACGTTGGAGGTGTAGAACGACAGGGCGGGGTTCTTCGGCAGGCCGATGTTGGCGGTTTGCCAGTTGGTGAACAGCGGGTTCGGCCCGGAAGCGCTGTGGCACTGGCTGCAACCCGCCTGGCCTGTGAACAAGGCGTATCCGGCTTGCTCGGGGGCTGTCAGGGTGGCCTGCTGCTTCTGCGCGTAGTCGAACTTGGACGTGAAGGCGCTGACGTCCGGGCCTGCCTCATAGGCCGCCATCGACAGCCCCATCTGATGGAACGTCTGCGTCGAAGCGGCGCGATCGCTGGGAGAAAGGTCGAGCACAGTCGGTGGGTTGTTGGAATCGAAGGTCGGCAACGTCGGGTTGGCGGACTCCTTGGACCCCGGCTGGGAGCACTGCTGCGCCACGGTGGACGGCCAGGTCATGGCGAAGGCCTGCGCACCCCATACCTGCTCGAACAATGACCGGTATTGGCCGGTCGCAGCCCGGTACACGACGCAGGCTGGATCAGGCATCGCCATCTCGAGCGGATCGAGAGGCGGGTCCAACGCCTGATCTCCGGAGGGATTGCCCGTGACCAACCCGGTGGCGCGCAGATCCCAGAAATTGCCGCCGACGAAATCTTGCGCCGTGGCGTCGTAGTGCAGCACCGGCGCGAAAGGCGCGTAGCCGTAGCTGTTCGCCTTCCGCTGCCCGCCGCGGTAGAACACCGCGCCGGGATAGGCGGAGTCCGTCAGGTTGTAGAGCGAGACACCGCCGGTGAAGCCGGATTCCCTCGTGTGGCAGCTTGCACAGGCTTCGAGCCTGTTGGGAGAAAGATTCCGGTCATACAGCATCAGTTTCCCAAGCAGGGCGGTTGCCTGAGCCTGACCGGAAACGCCCGCCGCGGCAGCTTGGAGCGCTTGCTGCTCCGTGGCCGTGATGCTGTCGTTCGGGTTGGCGCCGAGCGGGCTGTTCGCCAGCATCGGCGGCAGGTAGATCAGGGGAACGGGGCTGGAAGCGTAGCCGGTCTGCGCAAGGGCGGGACGAGATGCTCCCGCCACGCCGCACGCGCCTGCCAGGGCCAAGGCCAGCCTGGCTGCCGACGTGCGCATTGGTATCCGACCAGGCTGCTCGCGCATCCCAGACTCCTTGCGTGTTGATGAGCCTGCTCGTTACCAGAGCCAAAAACTCACGTCATCCACCAACGCAACAACATATGTCCGCAGCCTATTGCCCAAATGAGGCATTGGCCGGCATCAGGCTGGAATGCGATCATTATCTTACGTGTTACTTCCACAACGCGGCATGACAGGCGCTTCGGTCGCGCAAGCGACTTTGTTCCAGCCGGGACCATTGCGCGGTTTCTTGCTGGCGAGCATGCGGCGGCGGCGTGGGGCGCTTCCCGCCCAAGAGTTGGGCCTGGAAACCTGGCATCTGTCTTGCAAGCCCTTGGCAGTGCGGGACGACGCGGGAAGACTGAGACGGATTTGGTCCGAGCCGAAGGAAATATGACCCATGACGCTCAACGGCATTACACGGCGCGGCGCGCTCAAGTTCGGGGCGGCGTTCGCGGCGGGCGCGCTGGGCGCGCACGCCGCGCAGGCAGCCGATCCGATCAAGCTCGGCAGCCTGCTGGACGGCTCGGGCGCGATCGGGCTTGAGGGCTCGCGCATGATCCAGACCACGGAGTACGCGGTCGGCGTGCTGAACGCGGCAGGCGGCCTGCTCGGACGGCCGATCCAGATGATCAACTACGACACCCAGTCCAGCATGCAGCTTTACTCGCAGTTCGCGCAGCAGCTCATCCTGAAGGACCGCGTGGACGTCATTCAGGGCGGCATCACCTCCGCCTCGCGCGAGGCGATCCGGCCGACGCTGGACCGCTACAAGACACTCTACTTCTACAACACCCAGTATGAGGGCGGCGTGTGCGACCGCAACGTGTTCTGCACCGGCACCACGCCCGCGCAGACGGTGGACCACGTCGTCGCCTACGCGCTGAAGACCTGGGGCAAGAAGTGCTACATCATCGCCGCCGACTACAACTACGGCCAGATCACCGCGAAGTGGATGACCAAGTTCGTCCGTGACGGCGGCGGCAGCGTGGCGCAGACCGACTTCTTCCCGCTCGACGTGACCAACTTCTCCTCCGCGATCAGCCGCATCCAGCAGGCCGCGCCGGACTTCCTGCTTTCGGCCCTGGTCGGCGCCAACCATTCGGGCTTCTACCGCCAATGGGATGCCGCGGGGATGAAGCCCAAGATCCCGATGGGCTCGACCGTGTTCGGCCTGGGCGACGAGCTGACCACGATGGACCCGTCCACCACGGACGGCATCGTCACCAGCTTCGGCTGGTACAACGACATCGGCACGCCCGCGAGCGATGCGTTCGTCAAGGGCATGCAGGCGAAGTACGGCGCCGGCGTGACCGACCTCGGCGAGCTGGATTCGGCCACCTTCGAAGGCATCATGCTGTGGGCCGAAGGGGTCAAGAAGGCCGGCTCCGTCGAGCAATCCAAGGTGATCGCGGCGCTGGAATCCGGCATCACCATCGACGGGCCGTCCGGCAAGGTGACCATGGACCCGAAGACCCACCATACGATCCGCAACGCCTATCTGGCGCAGCCGAAGAACCGCAGGTGGGAGATCATGGCGACCTTTGCGGACCAGTACCCGGCAGACACCGGCGGCGCCTGCGACCTCGTCAAGACGCCCGCCACGAACAAGCAGTTCGTGCCCAGCATCTAGGGGCCGGGCGTTGGACCTCGCCGGGCTGCTCGCCTTCAACGTGCTGACCGGCATCGCCACGCTGGTGCTGATCACGCTGGGCCTGGGCGTGATCTACGGGATGATGCGGATCATCAACCTGGCGCATGGCGAGTTCATGATGCTGGGCGCCTACACCGCCGTGGTAGCGAACGGGGCCGGCGTGAACATCTGGCTGTCCATGCTGGTGCTGCCGCCGCTCATGGTGGGGGCGGTCGGGCTGGTGCTGGAGCGCACGCTGATCCGCTTCCTGTATGGCCGCATCATCGACACCATGCTGGCGACCTGGGGCGTCAGCCTCGGGCTGATCGGGCTGATGACGACGGTGTTCGGCAACGTCGTGCGCGGCGTGTCCGCACCGGTCGGCGGCTTCGCGATCGGGGGCTACGGCGCCAGCGCGTACAACCTGGTCATCATCGCCGTGGCAGTGGCCGGGCTGGCCGGGATGCTGGCGCTGCTGCGCGGCACGAAGTTCGGCCTGGTGCTGCGCGCGACCATGCAGAACGCCAACATGGCGGCGGCGATGGGCGTTTCGCCGCCGATGGTGTACATGGCCGCGTTCGGCCTGGGGTCGGCGCTGGCCGGGCTGGCGGGCGGCGTGCTGGCGCCCATCTCGGGCATCTCGCCCGGCATGGGCGCGGCCTACATCGCGCGCGCGTTCATCACCGTGCTGGGCGGCGGGCCGGCGATCATCACCGGCACCGGCCTCGCCTCCACCTTGTTCGGCGCCATCAACGAGCTGGTGTCGTTCCAGACCACGCCGATCATCGGCGACGTGGCGCTGCTGGCGGCGGCGGTGCTGATGATCCGCATCCTGCCGCAGGGCATCACCGGGCGGTTCCTGAGGCGCAGCCTATGAACGGCTGGCCCGGCTTCATCGCTGTCGTCGCGGCTGGGCTGCTGCTGATGTTCGGCCTGCCGCAGGTGCTGGACCTGTTCGGCCTGGTGCAGATGACCGTGTTCGCCGCCATGGCGGTCTTCGCGCTCAGCCAGGGCTTCCTGTGGGGCTATGGCGGCATCATGTCGTTCGGCCAGGCGGCCTTCCTCGGCATCGGCGGCTATGCCTACGCCGTGTCCGTCATCAACTGGGGCGACAGCACCTTCGCCGTGGCGGCCGCGGTGGCGGCGCCGATGCTGTTCGCGCTGCTGCTCGGCTACTTCATGTTCTACGGCCGCATCAGCGACGCCTACATCGGCGTGATCACCTTGACCGTGTCCGTCATCCTGTTCGAGCTAGTCAACTCCACCTCCGGCAGCGAGTACCGCATCGGCAGCGCGGAGCTGGGCGGCTTCAACGGCATGCCGGGGGTGCCGCCGCTGAACATGCCGGGCGATCCCGGCGCCCCGCTGAGCCCGGAGCAGACCTGGTACGCGTCCATGGGCTCGCTGGTCGGGGTGTACGTGCTGCTCAGGGCCATCCTGGCCAGCCGCTTTGGCCGCGTGATCGTCGCCATACGGGAGAACGAGACCCGGGCCACCCTGCTGGGCTACGACCCGCGGCTGTTCAAGCTGCTCACCTTCACGGTCGCGGCGGGGGTGGGAGGGCTGGCCGGCTGCTTGTTCACCAACTGGGGCGGCTTCATCAGCCCGACCGTGTTCAGCCTGACCATGTCGGCGCAGGTGATCATCTATGTGCTGGTCGGCGGGCTCGGCACGCTGATCGGCCCCATGCTGGGCGCGGTCGGCATCCAATATCTCATCATCCTGGCCGGCACGCAGAGCGCCGTCGACTCCAACCTCGGCCTGGGCGTGGTGCTGGTGGCCTTCGTGCTGCTGGTGCCGCAGGGGATCGTCCCGACGATCCGGGACCGGCTGCTGCCGGAACGCAGGGAGCGGGCGGCGTCCAGGGCGGCGGCAGGCGACGTGGCGGAGGCCGGGGAATGAGCGGCGTTCCCCTGCTGGAAGCGCGCGGCGTCACGATGCGCTTCGGCGGCGTCACCGCGGTGAACGCCGTCAGCCTCACCTTGCAGGGGGCGGAACTGCGCTGCCTGATCGGGCCGAACGGCGCTGGCAAGAGCACGTTCTTCAAGATCCTCACCGGGCAGTTGCGCCCGAGCGAGGGCACCGTGCTGCTGCGCGGCCAAGACATCACCGGCGCCAACCCGCACGAGATCGCCCGGCTCGGCGTCGGCATCAAGACGCAGGTGCCGAACGTGTTCAACGGCCTGTCGGTGCGGGAGAACGTGTGGGTCGGCGCTGCCCGGCGCAACCCGGCGCGGCGTGCCCGCGACCTGGTGGAGCGCACGCTCGCCCGGCTTCAGCTCGGCCCGATCGCGGACCGCACCGTGGGCCAGTTGGCGCACGGCCAGCGCCAGTGGGTCGAGATCGCCACCGTGCTGGCGCAGGAGCCGGAGCTGATCCTCCTGGACGAGCCGGCGGCCGGCATGAACCACGCGGAGGTGCTGCGCACCGCCGAGCTGATCCGCGAGATCAACCGCGAGCAGGCGCTGGTGGTGGTGGAGCACGACATGCAGTTCATCCGCATGATCGCCAGCACGGTCACCGTGTTCAACGGCGGCGCGGTGCTGATGGAGGACCATGTCGGCCACGTCCTCGCCGACCAGCGCGTGCGGGACGTGTACCTCGGCAAGCAGGCGGCATGACCGCGCTCGCCGTATCTGGGCTGCACGGCGGCTACGGCCGCATCCCGATCCTTGCGGGCGTCACGCTCTCGGCCGCCGAAGGGGAGGCGGTGGGCATCCTGGGGCACAACGGGATGGGCAAGACCACCCTGCTGCGGACCTTGATGGGCTACCTGCCGGCCACCGCGGGCACGGTCCAATTCCAGGCCCAGGACATCACGCGGCTGCCGCCCACCGCCCGGGCGCGGCTGGGGATCGGCTACGTCCCGCAGGGACGCGAGATCTTCCCCGCGCTGAGCGTCCTGGAGAACCTGCAAATGGGCTGCTTGCGCCAGCCCGACGGCAAGCGGACCGTCGCAGGCATCCTGGACCATTTCCCGCGGCTGACCCGGCTGCTCGACCGGCCCGGCGGCGCGCTGTCCGGCGGCGAGCAGCAATTGCTGGCCTTGGCGCGCTGCCTCTGCGGCCAGCCCCGGCTGATCCTGCTGGACGAGCCGACCGAGGGCATCCAGCCGTCCATCATCGAGGAGATGATCGAGACGCTGTCCGCCGTGCGCCGCCAGCTTAGGCTGACGGTGGTGCTGGTGGAGCAGAACCTCCATTTCATCTCCTCGCTGTCCGACCGCATCCTGATCCTGCAAAAAGGCCAGGTGACGCGCGAGGTCCCGCCGGAAATCGCGCGTGACCGCTCCACCATTCAGGAATTCGTGGGAATGGCTTGACCGGCGCGGGCAAAACTTGCTGCTAGGGACACAGCGCGGGGAATTCAGTCAACGGCAGTTCCCCGCCGACAGGAGTTGCAGACATGGCGCGCGCCGCCCCCCGTTCGACACCCACCAAGCCCGCGCCGGCGGCACGCAAGCCTGGCCGCCAGGCCAGCACCCCAGCCAAGCAACCGAAGGCGCTGCCCGCGCCTAGGCCGGCCGCGTTGCCGAAAGCTGCGCCGCTGCCGAAGCGTGTCGCCGCCGCGCCGTCGCCGAAGGTGATCCCCGCATCGAAGGTGAGTTCGGCGCCGAAGGTGAGCCCGGCGCCGAAGGTGAGCCCGGCGCCGAAGGTGAGCAAAGATGAATTGCGCGTCCAGGTGGAGAAGCTGGAGCGAGCCAACGCGACGCTGCGCGCCAAGGGCCGGGAGGCGAACAAGGC
Source organism: uncultured Acetobacteraceae bacterium (assembly GCA_964245075.1). Classification (GTDB taxonomy): domain Bacteria; phylum Pseudomonadota; class Alphaproteobacteria; order Acetobacterales; family Acetobacteraceae; genus LMUY01. The sequence goes on along the minus strand of CAXTLC010000017.1, from coordinate 25,470 downwards.
GGCAAAGGCCGCTGCGGCCCGGATCGCCGAGCTAGAGGCGCAGGTAGCCGAACTGGAGAAACCGGCGCCCGAGCCCGAGCCCGTCAGGCAGCCCCGCACCCCGAAGCCCAAGCCGGCCGCCACGCGCGGCAAGCGTCAGCCCCGCGGCGTCGATCCGGGCGACGCGGTGCCGCCGGGCGTGGCGGTGCAGGAACCGGAGCCGCTGGACGAGGAAGCCGAAACCGCGCTCGAGAACCTGGACGCCAACCTCAAGCCCGAGTAGCCGGTCAGTCCAGCCCCGTCAGCCCAGCCCCCTCAGCCCAGCCACTGGGGGTTATGCTCCGTCCCGTCGAAGTGATTGGAAACCTTGTAGCGCTCGGTCTTCCCATCCTTCGCGGCGTCGGCCGTCTTCGCCAGCAGATCCGCGCGCTGCTGCGCCGTGAACGGCTTGAAGGAACGCACGGCTTCCAGCGCCTGTCCCAGGATAGGCAGGCTGTCGATGCCGGTGATCTGGATGCTGACCGGCAGGCTCATCGGGTAGTGCAGCATCTCGATCGGCGAGGCGGCCTTGCTGTCCAGGATGAACGGGTCGCCGAACGCCTTCATGCCCATCGCCGCCGTGCCATGCGCCAGCGCCACCGGCAGCACGCCTTGCTCGAAGCTGTCGAAATGCGCGTCCATGACGTTGAGGGGCATCTGCACCGTGTCGAAGTGGAAGCCATGCTGGTCCGCCACGTCGAACATGTGCTTGTGGATCGCCGGGCTCTTGTGGCCCGTGAAGCCGATGTAGCGGATCTTGCCCTGCTCGCGCGCCTTCAGGATGGCCTCCAGCGCGCCGCCGGGGGCGAAGACGCGCTCCGGGTCGTTCATCCGGATGATCTCGTGGAACTGGATCAGGTCGATGTGGTCGGTTTGCAGCCGCTTGAGCGACTCGTCGAGCTGATCGGTCGCCGCTTTCGCCGTCCGGCCGTCGAGCTTGGTCATCAGGAACGCACGGTTGCGCCAGCCGCCGGCGAGCGCGCGCCCGAGGCGGATCTCGCTCTCGCCGCCGTTGTAGTCCCAGCAGTTGTCGCAGAAGTTGATCCCGGCATCGAGCCCGGCGTGGACGATGCGCACGGCGCCCTCCGCGTTGGTGCCGCCGGGCTTGGCGAGGTGGAAGCCGCCCATGCCCACCAGCGAGACCCATTCGCCGGTGCTGCCCAGCGGACGATACTTCATGTCCGGATGCTGCGCGATCTTGGACGTCACCGGCCCGGTCGGCTTCACCTGGCCGCCTTGCCTGGTTTGCCCGACCAGGTCCGCGGGCGCGGCGGCGCCGACCGCGGCCGCCGCCGCGCCCAGGGCAGCCGCTTTCACGAACTCACGCCGTTCCATGGTGCTTTCCTTCCGTTGTGCCCAACACCCGCAGCGCGGCGCAGGCCGCGCCGTAGCCGTTGTCGATGTTCACCGTGACGATGCCGGGCGCGCAGCTCGCCAGGATCGCGTTGAGCGCCGCGTGGCCGCCGGCCGCCACGCCGTAGCCGACGGAGGTGGGCACGGCGATGATGGCGCCGCCCACCAGCCCGCCGATCACGCTGGGCAGCGCCGCGTCCATGCCGGCCGCGACGATCACCACGGCCACGTCCCGCAACTCCTCCACCCGGCGCATCAGCCGCCACAGCCCGGCGACGCCGACGTCGGCGATCAGCCGCGCATCCTGCCCCTCGAAGGCGAGCGTGCGGATGGCTTCGCGCGCCACGGGCACGTCGGACGTGCCCGCCGTCACCACGGCGACCCGGGCCGGGCCGGCGATCGGCCGCGGCGCGCCGGAGAAGGCGGTGCAGGACACCGGGTCGTAGTCCAGCCCGCGCTGCTGCGCTGCCGGCAGGGCCGCGAAGCGCTCCATGTCCAGCCGCGTGAGCAGCATCGGCGCGCCAGCCGCGTCCAGGATGGCGGCGATCTGGGCAGGCGACTTGCCGGCGCAGAACACCGCCTCGCCGAACCCCAGGCGCGACGCCCGCGCCTCGTCCAGCAGGAACTCCGCCCCGCTCATGCCGGCGTCCGCAGGAACGCGCTGCCGGTGCGGTAGGCGGCGAAATCGACCGGCCTGCCCAGGCCGCCGGAATCCGCGAGCGCCTGCAACTCGGCCCGCAACGCGTCCCGCGCCGGACCCAGCCGCGCCAGCGCCGCTTCGTCCAACTCGATCACGACGGCTTCGGCGCGCACCCGGCAGCGCACGGTTCGGGGCGACAGCCGGGCCGCCACCAGGGTTTCCGCCTCGTGCACCATCGCCAGCACCGGCGCCTCGATGCGGATGCCCGTCTCGACCCGGCTGGACAGGCAGGGCGAGGAAGGCAGCTCCGCCAGCGCCCCCAATCCCAGCGCGGCGGCCATCGCGCGCACGGTGCGCTTGTCGATCCCGGCCTCCACCAACGGATGGCGGACCCCGTGGTCGCGCGCGGCTTGCAGGCCCGGGCGGTAGTCGCCGAGGTCGTCGGTGTTGGCGCCGGAAACGACCTGGTGCGCCGTGCGCCGCGCCACGGCGCCATACAGGTTGGTCTTGCAGAAGAAGCAGCGGTTCACCGGGTTGGCGCGGTACGCCGGGTCGGCGAACTCGCCAGCGTCGAACACGTCGAGCCGCCAGCCCTCGGCGGCGGCCAGCGCCCGGGTGCGCGCGGTGGCTTCGGCCGGGACGGCGGGAGAGGCGGCGTGGTGCATCGTCACCGCGCCGCCCAGCGCGCGGTGCGCGGCCGTGGCGAGCGTAAGGCTGTCGATGCCGCCGCTGACCGCGACCGCGACGCGGCCGATCGGGACGAGCACGGCGAGGAGGCGCTCCTGCGGCGTCATGCCGGGTCCGCCGCCTCGGCCTGCCGCTCGGCTTCCTGCCGGACCCGCATCCGGGCGGCGTGGGAAGCGACGCCGCGGAGGTCCTCGGCCTCGGCCTTGCCGGTGACCCCGCTGCCGGGCCGCTCGGCCAGCTTCACGGTGACGGCGTTGCCGCCGGCCTCGGCCGTGGCGAAGCGGCGGGGCAGGGCGCGGCCCGCCACGAGGTGGGTCCGCAAGCCGATCGTGGTCGTCTCGCTGAAGCACGTGGCGACCACGGCGTCGAGCGTGTCCGGCCGTGTCAGCACCTGGACGTGGACCGCGAGGCGGGATTTCTTGCCGAAGGCCGGCATCTGCACCACGTCGTGCACGCCCGGCGCCGCGCGCACCCGTTCGAGGCCGAGCGCCAGGTCCTCGCCGGATTGGTCGTCCACCTCGAAGCTGATGACGGCGAGATCGCGATGGCCGGGCGCGACGGGGGCGGCCTCGCTCTCGAACACCAGGGCGCGCAGGCAATTGCTGAGGCCGGGCAGCCGCCGCGTGCCGAAGCCGTAGCCGGAACGCCGCAGCGTCCCGCCCGGGGAAGCGGCGGCGTTGCAGCCGAGGTAGCGCAGGATGGCGGCCCCGGTCGGCGTCACCCGCTCGCCCGCGACGCCGTCGTCGTGCAGGGTGAAGCCTTCCAGCAGCAGGGCGGTGGCCGGGGCGGGCACCGGCATCGGGCCGTGCGCCGTTTGCACCGTGCCGCCGCCCACCGGCAGCGACGCCACCGTCCAGCGCGCCGGGGCCACGGCCGCGATGATGGCGGCGGCGGCCACGATGTCGGCGACCGAGTCGACCGCTCCCACCTCGTGGAACACCACGTCGTCCGCGGGCACGCCGTGCACGCGGCCTTCCGCCACGGCCAGCGCGGCGAAGATGCCGGTTGCGTGGCCCCGCACCGCCGCCGGGAGCGCCGACCCTTCGATGGCGGCGCGGATGTCGCGCCAATGCCGGTGGTGATGACCGTGGGCGTGGTGGGAGGTGGCGGTGACCTCGAACCGGGACCCCGTGAGGGTGCCGTCTCCATGCGCGAGAAGACGGCAGGGCGCCTGCGCCAGCGCCTGCGCCGCTTCGGTCACGGCATGGCAGTGCTCTGGAAAGGCATCGAGCAGGCAGGCGACGAACATATCGCCGGCCGCGCCGCCCAACGGGTGCAGGTGGATGTGCCGCATGACGCCTCGTTCTGACCGGACGGAAAGCTTAACGCCCGGAACCGGCCCGCGGTCGAGAGGGACGTGCAATTTCCGGCGAGGACAGGGGCGTCACCGAGGCGAGGGCGGGGGCGGGGGCCAGCAAATCCACCGGGCCGCCCCCTTCCAGCGCCAGCAGCACCTTCAGCGGCCCGCCATGGGAGATCACCACGTGGTCGCCCGGCGGCAATGCTCGGCGGAACGCGCGCACCCGCGCCACCAGCGCCGCGCCGCTTTCCCCGCCCGGCGGCGCGAACCCCCACGGGTCGGCGGCCCATGCGTCCAGCGCGGCCCGCGGCACGTCATCCCACCGCAGCCCTTCCCAGGCGCCGAAATCCAGCTCCTGCAACCGCGGGTCCACGCGATGCGCCCCCAGCGCGGCGGCCACGCCGCGGCAGCGCCGGGCGGGGCTGGTCCATACCGTGCCGCCAACGGGCGCCAACCGGGCCGCGAGCCGGGCTGCGTCTCCTTCGACCGCCAGCGGCAGGTCGGTCCGCCCGTAGCATCGCCCGCCCGCCGCCACGGCCGGGTGGCGAACGAGCGTGATCACCCGTCGATCAGGCTCACATGCGCGGCCACCACCCGCCAGCCTTCCGGCAGCCGCGCCCAGCTCTGGCTCTGCCGCCCCACCTTACCCGGCGCGCTGCCCCGGTGGAACAGGGTGGAAGCGGTGGCGAAATCCCGGCCGAAGGTGGTGATGGACGTGCGGGACAGCCGGCGCTCCAGCCCGACGGAGGGCCGTGCGGCGCGGAAGGCGGCAATCTCCCCGGCGCCGTACAGGTTCTCCGCCGTGCCGTAGCGGACCACGTGCGCGCCATCCCAGAACAGGGCGTCCAGGGTGGCGACGTCGTTGCTGGTCAGCGCCGCCTCGTAGCGGGCGAAGGCGGCTTCCACCTCGGCCAGGACGTCCGGCTGGTTGATCTGCATGGTGGTGGTGCTCCCGTTCAAGGCCGATCAGCTTTGGAGCATGGGCGCCAGCGACAACACCAGCAGCATCGCCATCGCGACGTTGAAGGCGCGCACCCGGCCGGGATGGCGCAGGAACGGCCGCAGGGCGGTGCCGCCTCCTGCCCAGACGCACATGCTCGGCGCCATGACCACGCCGAACAGCACGGCCAGTACGGTCACGTTGCGCGCGAAGCCGTCCCGCGGCGCGTAGGTGCTCACCCCGCCCACGATCAACACCCAGGCCTTCGGGTTGACCCACTGGAACGCCGCGGCCTGCCAGAACGTCATCGGCCGTCCGCCGCCCCCGCGGTCCGTCATCGGGTCGGCGCGCGCGATCCGCCAGGCGAGCCAGAGCAGGTAGGCGGCGCCCACGTAGCGCAGGACCGTGTAGCACAGCGGAAACGCCGCGAAGACCTGCCCCAAGCCCAACCCGACCAGGAACAGCATGGCGACGCAGCCGCACGTGATCCCGGCGAGGTGCGGCACGGTGCGGCGGAACCCATAGTTGACCCCGGACGCCAGCAGCATGGCGTTGTTCGGGCCGGGCGTGATGGAACCGACGAACGCGAAGCTGGCGAACGCCAGCAGGAGGGCGGCACTCATGCCGCGACCCCGCCCCCATCGCCGTCCGCTGTCAATCCCATCCTTCCGGCTGCCGGGCATGGCACACGCCATCCCGCTCCAGCGCCCGGGCGACCCGCAAGGCTGTGTCCTCCCGCCAAGGCGCCGCGATCACCTGCACCCCGGCCGGCAGGCCCGGCGCCACCACCGGCGCCGCCACCACCGGCAGGCCGACGAAGCTGATCGGCTGGGTGAACACGCCGAGGTTGGCGCGCACCGGCAGCGTCACGCCATCCAGCTCGAAGCTGTCCTGGCCGATCAGCGGCGCGCTGCACGGCGTGGCGGGCGCCAGGATCACGTCCACGCTCTCGAACAGCGCCGCCACCTCGGCCTGGAACTGGCGGCGGTATTTCTGCGCCTGCGTCACCAGCGCCGCCGGCAGCAGCGCCCCCGCCAGCAGGCGGTCCCGCACCGCCGGGTCGAAGTCGGCGGGGCAGGTCCGCAGCCGGCCGAGGTGCAAGGCGGCGCCTTCCGCGGCGGTGATGACGTAGGCGGCGGCGCGGGCGCGGGCGGCGCCGGGCAGTTCCACCTCCCGCGTGACCCGGAGCGCCCCGGCCGCCGCGCGAAGCGCCGCCAAGGCTTCGGCGGACGCCCCGCGCGTGAAGTAGCCGCCGGCCACGGCGATCCGCAGGCCGGCCGCGCCCCCTTCCAGGCCGGGCAGCGCCGGCTCGGGCGCCCGCCCGGCGCAGGCGGGGTCGGCCGGGTCCGGCCCCTGCATCGCGTCGTAGGCCAGCGCCAGATCCGTCACGCAGCGGGCCAGCGGGCCGAGATGGTCCAGGGAGGACACGAACGGGAACGTGCCGTGCCGGGTCAGCCGGCCGTAGGTGGGCTTCAATCCCCATAGCCCGCACAGGGACGCCGGCACGCGGATCGAGCCGTTGGTGTCGGACCCGAGCGCCAGCGGCACCAGCCCGGCCGCCACCGCGGCGGCGGACCCGCCGGAGGAGCCGCCGGACATCCGCGCCGGGTCGTGCGGGTTGCGGGATGGCCCGTCATGGCTGTTCTCGCCGGTGAAGTCGTAGGCGTACTCGCCCATGTTCAGGCAGCCGACCAGGATGGCGCCGGCCGCTTCCAGCCGCGCGACCAGCGGCGCGTCGGCGGTGGCGGGCGGGCGCGTGCGGTTGATGGCGGACCCGGCGCGGGTGGGCAGGCCGGCGACGTCGAACAGGTTCTTGACCGCGAACGGCACGCCCGCGAGCGGCCCCGCTGGGCCGGCGGCGGCACGGGCCAGCGCCCGCTCCGCCAGCACATCGGTGAACGCGCCCAGCCTGCCGTCATGCCGGGCGATGCGGTCCAGCGCATCCCGCACCGCTTCGGTGGGCGTCATGCGCCCGGCGGCGATGGCGGCAGCGGTGGGCCAGAACACGCCTTCCGTCATGCCCGGAACACCGGCGCCGGGTCGAGCGCATCCGGCAAGGGCGGATCGGCCAGGGTGCGCGCCTGCGCCATGATCGTGCGGAGGTGGAACGCCACGCCGCCTTCCCAGGCCGGGTCGATCGGCAATCCCACCTGCGCGGCGCCGGCGCGGACCAGCGCCGGGACGGTGTCGGGCGGCCGTGTTCCGCCCGTTGCGAGGAAGGCCCGCCAGCCGCCATGGTGCGTGATGTCGGGGGCGTCCGCGACGCCCTCCGCTTCCGCCAGGAAGCCGAGGCACGGGCCGTCCTCCAGCATCACCGTGCCGAGGCCGAGCGGCGGGGGGATCTGTGCCAGGAACGCGCCCACCGCCGCCGTGGGAAGCGCCCAGACCTCCCCGCCGACCGCGCCGCCGCCGGGGCCGGCCAGCAACCCCGGCCGGTCGCCCAGCGCGTGCAGCCGGTAGCGCGGCCGGGTGCGGGCCGCCGACACGAACCGGCCGCCCAGCGCCGTGAGCTGGCCGTTCAACGGCAGCCCGCCCATGTGGCCGCCGACGCAGAACAGCGCGGTCTCGTCCGCCGCCACCGGGTCGGGCACGGCCGGCGGCGGCAGCTTCGTGGCGGTGGCGCCGACGGTGCCCGCCGCCGCGCGGTGCAGCCGGTCCGCCAGCGCCGCCAGCCGGCCCTCCGACCAGGCCGGGCCGACCACCGTGACCCCGGCGGGCAAGCCGTCCGCGCCGATCCCGGCGGGCACCGCCCAGGCGGCGAGGTCGCACAGGTTCACGAAGTTGGTCCAGGTGCCCAGGCGGCTGTTCGGCCCGATCGGGTCGGCGGCCAGCTCGGCCAGGGTCGGCGTGCCGGGCGCGGTCGGCAGCAGCAGCGCGTCGAACCGGCGGAACAGCAGCAGGGCGAAGCGCCGGGCTTCCGCCAGTTGGTGGAAGGCGTCGAACGCGTCGGCCGCGCCGCGCTCCAGCCCGGATTGCAGGATGGCGCGGGTGGTGGGGTGCAGCGCCTCCGGGGTCGCCAGGATGCCGCGCAGCCCGGCCGTGCGCTCGGCGACCCATGGACCGTCGTACAGCCGCCGCGCCACTGCCAGCAGGGGAGCGATGTCCACCAGTTCCGCGCCGCGCGTGGCGGCCCGGTACAGCCGCGCTTGTTCCGGCGCGCAGCCTTCCGCGGCGACGCAGGCCAGCCGCAGCGGCGCGTCCGCCCCGCGGCGCAGGTATGGCGCCGGCGCCTCGCGGGAGTACGGGTCCGCCGCGTCCCACCCGGCGATGGCGCGCGCGGCCGCCAGGGCCTCGTCCACGCTGCGGGCGAACACCGACACCGTGTCGATCGAGCGGCAAGCCGGCACGGTCCCGCGCGCGGACACGCTGCCGACCGTGGGCTTCAGCCCGACCACGTTGCCGAACATCGCCGGCACCCTGCCCGACCCGGCGGTGTCCGTGCCGAGTGCGACCGGCACGATCCCCGCGGCCACGGCGCAGGCGGAGCCGGACGACGACCCGCCCGGCACGCGCGCCGCGTCGAACACGTTGCGCGGCACGCCGTAGGGGCTGCGCACCCCCGCCAGCCCGGTGGCGAACTGGTCCAGGTTGGTCTTGCCCAGCAGCACCGCGCCCGCGTCCAGCATGCGCTGCACCGCCGGGGCGGTGGTGTCCGGGACGTAGCCGTAGGCCGGGCAGCCGGCGGTGGTGGGCAGGCCGGCGACGTCCAGGTTGTCCTTGACCGCGAACGGCACGCCCCACAGGGCGCGCCCGCGCCGCCCTTCCGCCTCCAGGGCGGCGGCGCGGGCCAGCACCGCGTCGTCCGGCAGGCGGGTGATCCAGATGGCCGGGTCCGCGTGGGCCCGGTCGGCGGCGAGCGCGGCCCGTGCCGCCGCGATGGGTGAGGGGTCGTCCATGACGCTTGCTCCGTATCGGGCGGCCCGGGCGCAGCAACAAACGGGCCATGCTCGACTCGCCGCCCGCCCTTGCTTATCTACCCGGTATGGGAATGGATGGAATCCTCGGCTTGCTGCCGTTCGTCGCCGCCTGCTTCGTCGTGGCGCTGAGCGGCGCCGTGTTCCGGCCCGGCCCCTGGTACGAGCACCTGGCGAAGCCGAGCTGGCGACCGCCGAACTGGCTGTTCCCGCCGGCCTGGAGCGTGCTGTACGTGTGCATCGCCGTGTCCGGCTGGCTGGCCTGGCGTCAAGCCGGCTGGACGGCGGCGATGGGCGTGTATGGCGTGCAGCTCCTGCTGAACGCGGGCTGGTCGGGCGTGTGCTTCGGGCTGCGCCGGCTCGGCTGGGCGTTCGGCGAACTGGTGGCGCTGTGGCTGTCCATTGCGGCCACCGCGGCGATGTTCGCCCCCATCAGCACGGCGGCGGCGCTGCTGCTGCTGCCTTACCTCGCTTGGGTGACGTTCGCCGGCGCGCTCAACCTCCGCCTTTGGCAGATGAACCGCGTGCCGGCGTAGCGTTGCGGCATGATTGAGGTGTCCGGCCTGACCAAGCGGTTCGGCGACGCCGTGGTGCTCGACCGGCTCGACCTGCACGTGCCCGCCGGGCACGTGCTGGCGCTGCTGGGGCCATCCGGCTCCGGCAAGAGCACGGCGCTTCGCATCATCGCCGGGCTGGATGCGCCGGATGCAGGCACCGTGCGGCTGGATGGCCGGGACGCCGCCGCCATGACGCCGGGCGAGCGGCGGATCGGCTACGTGTTTCAGGGCTATGCCCTGTTCGCGCACATGACGGCGGCGGAGAACGTCGCGTTCGGGCTGCAGGTCATGCGCCCCCGTCCGTCCCGCGCCGCCATCGCCGCCGAAGTCGCCCGGCTGCTCGCCCTGGTGCGGCTGGAAGGGTTGGGCGACCGGATGCCCGCGCAGCTTTCCGGTGGGCAGTGCCAGCGCGTGGCCTTGGCGCGGGCGCTGGCGATCTCCCCGCGCGTGCTGCTGCTGGACGAGCCGTTCGGCGCCCTGGACCGCGCCGTGCGGGAGGAGCTGCGCGGCGAGCTGCGGGGGTTGCAGCGGGAGCTGGGGATCACCGCCGTGCTGGTGACGCACGACGACGAGGAAGCGGCGGAGCTGGCGGACCAGATTGTGACTCTGGACCGGGGCCGCGCCGTGGCATCAACCGCCGGACGAACCGCCTTCAGCCATCAACCGGAGCAGGACCGCCATGGACGTGATGCCGCCCGACGCGACGCATGAAGCCCGCCTGGACCGCCTGGCGCGGATCGCCATCGAGGTCGGCCTGAACCTGCGCTCCGAGCAGGAGGTCGTGCTGACCGCCCCGCTCGGCGCCGTGCCGCTGGTCCGCCGGATCACCGAGCACGCCTACAAGGCCGGCGCCAGCCAGGTGACCACGCTGCTGACGGACGAGCAGGCCACGCTGGCCCGGTTCGTCCACGCGCCGGAGGCCGCATTCGACCACGCGCCCGCCTGGCTGTACGAGGGCATGGCCGCCGCCTACCGTTCGGGGGCCGCCCGCCTGGCGATCGGCGGCGAGAACCCGGCGCTGCTGGCCGGCCAGGACCCGGACAAGGTCGCCCGCGCCAACCGCGCCCGCTCCGTCGCCTACCGCCCGGCGCTGGAGCAGATCACCACCTTCGCGACCAACTGGAGCATCGTCTGCTACGCGACGCCGGCCTGGGCCGCTCTGATGTTCCCCGACCTGCCGGAGCGCGAGGCCCTGGCCAAGCTGTGGGACGCGATCTTCGCCGCGTCCCGCGTGGACGCGCCGGACCCGGTCGCCGCCTGGGGCGAGCACAACGCCGTACTGGCGGCGAGGAAGGCGACCCTGACCGGCAAGCGCTACGAAGCGCTGCATTTCCGCGGGCCGGAGACGGATCTGCGGGTTGGCTTGTCGGACGGCCACCTCTGGCTCGGCGGGTCCGAGGGAACGAAGCACGGCATCACCTGCAACCCCAACATCCCGAGCGAGGAGGTGTTCACCACGCCGCACGCGGGCCGGGTGGAGGGCCATGTCCGCAGCACCAAGCCGCTGTCCTATGGCGGCACGCTGATCCGCGACATCGCCGTGCGGTTCGAGGCCGGCCGCATCGTGGAGGCGAGCGCGAGCAGCGGGCAGGACGTGCTGACCAAGGTGCTGGACACCGATGAAGGCGCCCGCCGGCTGGGCGAGGTGGCGCTGGTGCCGAACTCCTCTCCCATCTCGGCGAGCGGGCTGCTGTTCTTCAACACGTTGTTCGACGAGAACGCTGCCAGCCACGTCGCCATCGGCCAGGCATACCGCACGTGCCTGGAAGGCGGCACGACCGCCAGCGAGGAGGAGCTCGCCCGCCGCGGCGCCAACACGAGCCTTGTCCACATCGACTGGATGATCGGGTCCGGGGCAGTGGACGTGGACGGGCTGCGGCCCGGCGGCGAAAGCGAGCCGGTGATGCGAGCGGGGGAGTGGGCCTGAGCTTGCTCCGCCTTTTCTATGCCTGCCCTGAAAACCTGGACTTCGACGCCGATACCCGGACTTCTGGTCCAACCGTCAAAGTCCAAGCTTTTAGAGCAGGGCACAACATCAGCTCACACGTCCAAGTTCGCCACCCGCAACGCATTCCCCACGATAAACTCCCGGCGGGGCTCCACCACGTCGCCCATCAGGGTGGAGAACACCTCCGCCGCGTTCTCCACGTCGCCCACCCGGACCTGCAACAGCGTGCGCACCGCCGGGTCCAGCGTCGTCTTCCAGAGCTGGTCGGGATTCATCTCGCCCAAGCCCTTGAAGCGCTGGATGGACAATCCCTTGCGGCCCTGCTGGAGAATGCGGTCGAACGCGGTCGCGGGTCCGGCGACGCTCACCGTGTCCCGGTCCAGCTTGAGTGTCGCAGGCTGGCCAAACTTGCGCCGCAGCGCGTCGCGGCGGTCAAACAGCCAGCGCGCCTCGGCGCTCCGCAACGACCCGGCGTCGATCCGGTGCCAGTCGGCGACGCCGCGCACCGTGCGGCGCATCGTCAGGCCCCGGTCGTCGGCATCCACCACCCAGCCGCGCTCAAACGGGGCGGAGATCGCGGCCAGGCGGTCGGCCAGCACAGCGCGCTCCGCCATCGTCCCGGCGTGGTCGGCGGTCAGCGCGCCGGCGATCGCGGCCTGCTCGAGCAGGGTGGTCGGCACCGTGCTGGAAAGGCGGCGCAGGTTGAGCCACGCCTCGCGCAGGAACTTCGCCTCCGCCGCCAGCTCGTCGCCCTGTAGGACGGACCCGTCGGGGTAGGTCAGCACGGCCTCGGCCAGCGCCTTGTCCAGCAGGTAATCCTCCAGCGAGCCCTCGTCCTTGATGTAGCGCTCGTCACGGCCGCGGGTGGCTTTGAACAGTGGCGGCTGGGCGATGTAGAGGTAGCCGCGCTCGATCAGCTCCGGCATCTGGCGGAAGAAGAACGTCAGCAGCAGGGTGCGGATGTGGCTGCCGTCCACGTCGGCGTCCGTCATGATGACGATGCGGTGGTAGCGCAGCTTGCCGATGTCGAACCCGCCCTGCTCCGGCTCGCCGCGGCCGATGCCGGTGCCGAGCGCGGTGATCAGCGTGCCGATCTCGGCGGACCCCAGCATGCGGTCGAACCGGGCGCGCTCCACGTTCAGGATCTTGCCCTTCAGCGGCAGGATCGCCTGGTGCTTGCGGTCCCTGCCTTGCTTGGCGGAACCGCCGGCGGAGTCGCCCTCGACGATGAACACCTCGGCCTTCGCCGGGTCCCGCTCCTGGCAGTCGGCCAGCTTGCCGGGCAGGGTGCTCACGTCGAGCACGCCCTTGCGCCGGGTCAGCTCGCGTGCCCTGCGGGCGGCCTCGCGCGCGCTGGAAGCGTCCATCACCTTCTGCACGATGGCCTTGGCCTCGCGCGGGTGCGTCTCGAACCAATGGCTGACCACGTCGGCCACCACGGCCTGCACCACCGGCTGCACCTCGGAGCTGACCAGCTTGTCCTTGGTCTGGCTGCTGAACTTCGGGTCCGGCACCTTCACCGACAGCACGCAGGTCATGCCCTCGCGCATGTCCTCGCCGACCAGCGCCAGTTCCTTCTTGCCCATGCCCTCGGCGTATTTCGTCACCACCCGGGTGAGCGCCTGGCGGAAGCCGGCCAGGTGGCTGCCGCCGTCGCGCTGCGGGATGTTGTTGGTGTAGCAGAGCATCGTCTCGTGGAAGCTGTCGTTCCAGCTCAGCGCGAACTCCACCCGGATGCCGCCGGCGCCGTCGGTCGCGGTGGCGACCGGCTCGGCCAGCACCGGGGTCTTGGAGCGGTCCAGGTAGCGGACGAACTCCACCAGTCCGCCATCGAAACAGAACTCCGCCTCCTGCGGCGGGGCGTGCCGCTCGTCACACAGGCGGATGCGCAGGCCGGAGTTGAGGAACGCCAGCTCCCGCAGGCGCCGCTCCAGGATGGCATACTCGAACTCGGTCTTGGTGAAGGTGGCCGGGCTCGGCTTGAAGGTGACCTCGGTCCCGGCGTGCTCGGGGCTGGGGCCGGTGACGCGCAGCGGCTCCACCGCGTCCCCGTGGCTGAAGCCGATGAAGTGCTCCTGGCCGTGGCGCCAGATGCGGACGTGCATCCAGTCGGACAGGGCGTTCACCACGGCGGCGCCCACGCCGTGCAGGCCGCCGGACACCTTGTAGCTGTTCTGGTTGAACTTGCCGCCGGCGTGCAGCCGGGTCAGCACCACCTCGGCGGCGGAAACGCCTTCCTCATGGTGGATGTCGGTCGGGATGCCGCGGCCATCGTCCCGCACGGTGACGGAGCCGTCCGCGTTCAGGGTCAGCGAGCAGCTGGTGGCGAATCCGGCCTGCGCCTCGTCCACCGCGTTGTCGATGATCTCGAACGCCATGTGGTGCAGGCCGGAGCCGTCATCCGTGTCGCCGATGTACATGCCTGGGCGTTTGCGCACCGCGTCCAAGCCACGCAGGACGGAGATGGAAGCGGCGTCGTAGTCGTCATTCGGCGAGGATTCAGGGTTCGGCGCGGCGGGGTCGGACATGCCGTCAAGGGACTCCGGATACGGTCGGGCGGATTCAGCAATATAGGGTTGCGCCCCCTCAACGGACAGCCCCGTCATCCGGAAAGGCGAGGTCCGGCAGCAGGCGGTTGCCGCCCGTCAGCCAGCCCTCGGCCTGGCCCCGCAGGGGAGCGAACACCTCCGGGTCCGTGCCGGTCAGCAGCACGGTGCCGCGCCCGGCAGCCAGCGCTTCCAGCAACAAGCGCCGCCGCTCCGCATCCAGGTGGACCGCCGGCTCGTCCAGCAGCAGCACCGGCGGCGTGCCGCGGGCGGCCTCGATCAAAGCGGCATGGCCCAGCACCACGCCCAGCAGCAACGCCTTCTGCTCCCCGGTGCTGGCGAGGGCGGCAGGCAGGCCGGTGGCGGCGTCGAACAGCGCCATGTCCGCCCGGTGCGCGCCCAGCCCGGTGGCCCCGGCGGCAGCGTCGGCCGCCCGCGCGCCGCGCAGGGCGGCCCGCAGCCAGTCCTCCACCTCCAGCGCCGGCCCGGTGTCCAGCCGTGCCGCCACCTCGTCCAGCAACGCCATGCGGGCAGGGGGGAAGGCGCCTGCCGCACCCGCCCCCAGCGCCGCGTTCAGCCGGGCGACGGCGCCGCGCCGGGCGGCCGCGGCGGCCACCGCGTGGCGGGCGATGCTGTCCTCCAGCCCGGCAAGCCACGCCGGGTCCGCCCCGCCGCGGGCCAGCAGGCGGTTGCGGCTGGCGACGGCGGTGTCATGGGCGGCGACCTCCCGCGCATGGCCCGGTTCCAGCGCCCAGACCAGGCGGTCCAGGAAGCGGCGGCGGCCGGACGCGCCCTCGCCGAACAGCCGGTCCATCTGCGGGGTGAGCCACACCGCGGCCAGCCGGGCGGCGATGGCGGCCTGGGACCGCGGCGCTTCCCCGTCCAGGCGGAACACCCGCCGGTCCGCCGGCCCGTCCGGCGGCGACCCGGTGCCGAGGCGCAGGCCGTCGGCGAACTCGGCCGCCACCGCCCAGCGCCCCATCCCGGGCTGCCGCGGCAGGTCGCCCAGCCGGGCGTTCCGCAGGCCGCGCCCGGGCACCAGCAGGGACACCGCTTCCAGCAGGTTGGTCTTGCCGCTGCCGTTCGGGCCGGTGATCACCACCAGGCGGGATGTCGGGCGCCAGACGAGGGCCGCGTAGTTGCGGAACTCGCTCAGCGCCAGCCGGGTCAGCCGCAAGGGGGACCGGCAGGCTCAGAGCACACTGGTCAGGCCGCCATCCACGTAGAGCACGTGGCCGTTCACGAAATCCGACGCCGGCGCGCACAGGAAGACCGCCGCGCCGCCCAGCTCCTCCACCCGGCCCCAGCGGCCGGCCGGCGTGCGGGCGCACAGCCAGGCGGAGAACGCCGGGTCCTCCACCAGCGGCCGGGTCAGCTCCGTCTCGAAGTAGCCCGGCCCCAGCCCGTTCACCTGGATGCCGTGCTTGGCCCAGTCGGCGCACATGCCCTTGGTCAGCATCTTCACCGCGCCCTTGCTGGACGCGTAGGCCGCGGTGCCGGGCCGCCCCAGTTCGCTCTGCACCGAGCAGATGTTGACGATCTTGCCGCGGCCGCGCCCGATCATGCGGCGGGCGACCGCCTGGCCGACGTGGAACACGCTGTCCAGGTTGGTCCGCATCACCTCGTGCCAGGCCGCCTCCGGCATGTCCTGCAACGGCACGCGGCGGGTCAGCCCGGCATTGTTGACCAGGATGTCGATGGCACCCTGCTCGGCCTCGATCCGGGCGATGGCGGCGGTAACGGCGGCGGGGTCGGTGACGTCGAACGGCATGGTGGCGACGGCGGCGCCACCCTCGCGCAGGTCGTCGGCGGCGGCCGTCAGCTTGGCCGGGTTGCGGCCGTTGAGCACGACGGACGCGCCGGCCGCGGCGAGTGCCCGGGCCAGCGCCAGGCCGATGCCGCCGCCCGACCCGGTGATCAACGCGCGGCGTCCCGCCAGGTCGAACGGCGACATCACTCCTCCCTCCAGCGCCAGGATACGCGAGCTACGCGCCGGGCTGGCACGACGTTCCCTGCCCGCCCATCGGCTGAATTGCAAATATCAAGATATCCTTATATAGCGGCGCCACTAGAAGGAGCGCTCCATGCCCGACGTCTCGATGCCGACCGACTACAAGGTGAAGGACTTCTCGCTCGCCCCATGGGGCCGCAAGGAGATCGCCATGGCCGAGGACGAGATGCCCGGCCTCATGGCCATCCGCGCCGAGTACGGGCCGAGCCAGGCGCTGCGCGGCGCGCGCATCGCCGGATGCCTCCACATGACCATCCAGACGGCGGTGCTGATCGAGACGCTGACGGCGCTGGGCGCCACCGTGCGCTGGTCCTCCTGCAACATCTTCTCCACCCAGGACCACGCCGCCGCCGCCGTCGCCGCCGCCGGCACGCCCGTGTTCGCCTGGAAGGGCATGAACGAGGAGGAGTTCTGGTGGTGCATCGAGCAGACGGTGCGCGGGCCGGACGGCTGGACGCCCAACCTGATCCTCGATGATGGCGGCGACCTGACGGTGCTGATGCACGACAAGTATCCCGAGATGCTGCGCGACGTGAAGGGCATCTCGGAGGAAACCACCACCGGCGTGCACCGGCTCTGGGAGATGGCGAAGGCTGGCAAGCTGCTGGTGCCCGCCATCAACGTCAACGACAGCGTCACCAAGTCCAAGTTCGACAACCTTTACGGCTGCCGTGAAAGCCTGGTGGACGCCATCCGCCGCGGCACGGACGTGATGCTGGCCGGCAAGGTCGCCGTGGTCGCTGGGTTCGGCGACGTGGGCAAGGGCTCGGCCGCCAGCCTGCGCCAGGGCGGCTGCCGGGTGCTGGTGACGGAGGTGGACCCGATCTGCGCGTTGCAGGCCGCGATGGAGGGCTACGAGGTCGTCACCATGGAAACGGCGGCGCCCCGCGGGGACATCTTCGTCACCGCGACCGGCAACGTGGACGTCATCACCATCGACCACATGCGCGCCATGAAGCACCGCGCGATCGTGTGCAACATCGGCCATTTCGACAGCGAAATACAAATCGAGGCGCTGCGCAACCACACCTGGGACAACATCAAGCCGCAGGTGGACGAAGTGGTGTTCCCGGACCAGAAGCGGCTGATCGTGCTTTCGGAAGGGCGGCTGGTGAACCTGGGCAACGCGACCGGGCACCCGTCCTTCGTGATGAGCGCCTCGTTCAGCAACCAGGTGCTGGCGCAGCTGGAGCTGTGGGGCGCGCCGTCGGGCAAGTACGAGAAGAAGGTGTACACCCTGCCGAAGCACCTGGACGAGAAAGTGGCGGCGCTGCACCTGGCCAAGGTCGGCGCGGAACTGACCAAGCTGTCTCCCAAGCAGGCCGAGTACATCGGCGCGCCGGTGTCCGGCCCGTTCAAGCACGACCTTTACCGCTACTGATACTGCCACCAGCCCGCGATCGCCCTGACTGGAAACAGTCAGGGCGCCAATTGCCACGCCAAACGAGGAGTTAGGCCGCGCCGACCGTTTACGGCCAGCCAAAAAGCGGTCCAGGCAACCGGCGCCCTTCCCCACCGGAGCGGGGAGGGGTGCCGTCCGGCTCAAGATAGCTCGTCGACGTCCCGGAGCGCCGGGAACAGCCGCATCCACAGCAGCGCGACGGCGACCGTCCCCACCCCGCCGAGCAGCGCGGCCGGCACGACGCCCAGCAGCGCGGCCGTAGCCCCCGACTCGAACTCGCCCAACTGGTTGGACGTGCCGATGAACAGCATGTTCACCGCGCTCACCCGGCCGCGCATGGCGTCCGGCGTGCGCCCCTGCACCAGGGCGAAGCGGATCACCACGCTCACCACGTCGGCCGCGCCAAGCGCCGCGAGGGCCGCCACCGACAGGGGGACGGAGCGGGACACGGCGAACACGGCGGTCGCCAGGCCGAACACCACGACGGCGCCGAACATGGTCCGTCCCGCCCGGCGCCGCAGCGGGCGGCGCGCCAGCAGCACCGACATGGCCAGCGCGCCCACTGCCGGCGCGGCCCGCAGCAATCCCAGTCCCCAGGACCCGGTGTGCAGGATGTCGCGGGCGTAGATCGGCAGCAGCGCCGTGGCGCCGCCCAGCAGCACCGCGAACAGGTCGAGCGAGATGGCGCCCAGCACCGCCTGGTGACGCCAGATGAACACGAGGCCGGAGAACACGGAGCGCAAGCTCGCCGGCGCCCGCGCCGCGACCGCCCGGGACACGCGGATGCACAGCACGGCCACGGCGGCGGCAAGGAACAGGGCGGACGCCAAGGCGAATGGCACGGAGGCGCCCAGCGCGTAGAGCAGCCCCCCGAACGCCGGGCCGACGATCGCCGCGGTCTGGCTGGCGGAGGCGGACCAGGCGCTGGCGCCTTGCAGCCCGGCCTCGCCCACCAGCCCGGGCATCAGCGCGGACAGCGTGGGCGACTCGAACGCGCGGGCGGCGCCGACGAGGCTGACGGTGGCGAAGATGCCGTGCACGCCGAGGTGCCCGCTGCCGATGCCCGCGGCAAGGACCGCCGCCGCCGCCGCCTCGACCGCCTGGCAGCACGCGGCGACGCGGCGGCGGTCGTAACGGTCCGCCACATGCCCGGCGGCCAGGGTGAGCAGCGCGACCGGCAGGAACTGGGCCAACCCGATCAGTCCCAGGTCGAATGCGCTGCCGGTCAGCGCATACACCTGCCAGCCGATGGCGACGGACTGCATCTGGAACGCGAAGCTGCTGCACACCCGGGCCGCCCAGAACAGCGCGAAGGGCGGGTGGCGGAGCAGGCTGCCCCCCTCCATGCCCGGTAATGCCCCGTGAATTGTCATGGTAACGACATCTACGGCCTGCCAAGGATTCGCTAAAGCCCCGGGTCACCGCAGCTTTGACGGGGTTTTGAGATGTCGGACGCCACCATGAACACGCTTGCCGGGCCATCATCCCGGCCGAACATGGACGACAAGCCGCACGGGGGCGGCGCCATCGCTTTCCTGCTCGTGCTGATGGCCGGCCTGGGCTACGCGGCCTACAGCATAGCGACCGACATCAACGACGTGGGCGAGCACAACCTTGCGGTCGGCGCGCTGGTCATGCTCGGCTTGGCGCTGCTGGTCGCGCTCGGGTTCGAGTTCGTCAACGGCTTCCACGACACCGCCAACGCGGTCGCGACCGTGATCTACACTCATGCCATGCCGCCGCTGGCGGCGGTCGTGTGGTCCGGCTCGTTCAACTTCCTCGGCGTGCTGACCTCCTCGGGCGCCGTCGCCTACACCATCGTCAACCTGCTGCCGGTGGAGCTGATCCTTCAGGTGGGCAGCGGCGCCGGGTATGCGATGATCTTCGCGCTGCTGATCGCGGCCATCATCTGGAACCTCGGCACCTGGGCGCTCGGCCTGCCCAACAGCTCCTCGCACGCGCTGATCGGCTCGATCATGGGCGTCGGCCTGGCCAACCAGTTCATGGGGCGGGGCGGAGCCACCTCCGGCGTGGACTGGGGCCAGGCGGTGGAGGTGTTCAAGGCGCTGCTGTTCAGCCCGGTGATCGGGTTCGTCCTTTCGGCGCTGCTGCTGCTGGCGATGAAGCTGGTGGTCAGGAGCAAGTCCCTCTACCAAGCACCGCAGGGCAGCAAGCCGCCGCCGCCGCCTATCCGCGCCCTGCTGATCCTGACCTGCACGGGCGTGTCCTTCTTCCACGGCAGCAACGACGGGCAGAAGGGCATGGGGCTGATCATGCTTATCCTGATCGGCGCCGCGCCGACCGCCTACGCCCTGAACCGCGCCATCCCGGAAAGCACCACGCCGGCGTTCATCCGGACGGCGCAGGACGCGCAGGGCGTGTTCCAGGCCCATGCCGGCGGCAGCCCGGCCCCGGCGGATGCGCCGGCCGCGCGTGACGTGGTCGGCAACGCGCTGAAGTTGAAGGCAGTGAACAGCCCTGCGGCATACGCCGCCCTGGCGACGCTGACCGGCGACATCAGCCGGCAGGTGCAGAGCTACGGCGCGATCAAGTCGGTCCCGGCCGGCGCCACGCAGAACGTCCGCAACGACATGTACCTGGCTTCCGACGCGGTGCGGGTCATGGGCGCCCACCCGGACGGCTTCAGCGCGGACGACATGGGCAAGCTGAAGGCGCTTGAAAGCGGCCTGAACCGGGGCACCCGCTTCATCCCCACCTGGGTGAAGGTGTCGGTGGCGCTGGCGCTGGGCCTGGGCACCATGGTCGGCTGGAAGCGCATCGTGGTCACGGTGGGCGAGAAGATCGGCAAGACGCACCTGACCTACGCCCAGGGCGCCTCAGCCGAGATCGTGGCCGCGGCGACGATCGGGCTCGCGGACCTCTACGGGCTGCCGGTGTCCACCACCCACGTGCTGTCGAGCGGCGTCGCGGGGACGATGGCGGCGAACGGCTCGGGGCTGCAATGGGGCACGCTGCGGAACATGGCGCTGGCCTGGGTGATGACCCTGCCGGCCGCGATGGTGATCGCCGGCTCGCTGTACGTGATCCTGCGGCAGGTGTTCTAGGCACCCGGGGCCGGCCCCGTCCGGCCCCGCCCGTTATCGGATCGGCAAGGTTTGCCAGGCATCCTCCCCTTGTAGGCGAAGCTGCATCAGCTTCGGCCAGCAGGAAGGATGATCATGCCTCACGGTGCGTCCCGCCGTTCCATCATCACAGGCTTGGCCGGCCTGGCGACCGCCACCTTGGCGATGCCGCATGTCGCGCGCGCTGCCGTCCGGACGCTTCGGTGCGGGCACAACAACACCGAGGCTTCTCATTACGGCCAGGGGAGCACGGCGTTCGCCAAAGCCGTCGCTGCCGATCCGGTACTGGCCGGGGTGGTCAAGGTGGACGTTCACGGCAATGCCGAGTTCGGTGACGAGCTCAGCACGTTGAGAAACGTCGTGAACGGCACGCTGGACGCCGTGCTCTGTTCCGGCAGCGTGCTGGGTAACCTATCCCCTGAATCTGGGCTGCTGGATGCGTTGTTCCTGTTCCGTGACGTGGAGCGGGCGCGTGCGGCGCTGGATGGGCCGCTTGGCGCCGAGTACGCCGAACTGCTCGGCAGCAAGGGCATCAACGTCCTCGCCTGGGCCGAGAACGGGCTGCGCCACGTCACCAGTGACCGGCCAATAAGAACGCCGGCTGACCTGAAAGGATTGAGAATCCGCGTGCCGCAGTCCGAGGTCATGATGCAGGGCTTCAAGGCCCTCGGGGCAGACGCGGCGCCGTTGAGTTTCAATCAGGTGCGCGAAGCGCTGCGCACCGGGCAGTTCGAGGCTCAGGAGAATCCTATCGTGATCATCGAGTCTGTCAGGCTCAATGAATTGCAGAAATGCGTCTCGCTCACCGGGCACAGCTATGACCCGGCGGTTTTCGTCGCCTCTCCCGATGTCATCGAGGATCTGACCGAGGCGCAACGCACCGCCCTCGTCGCCTGCGCCAGGAAAGGTGCGGCAGTCACTCGGACCGTCGCCGCGTCGGCGCAAACGGAGGGGCTTTCGCGTCTGAAGGCGGCGGGCATGGTGGTGGTGACCGACGTTGACGTCGCCGCCTTCCGCGCGGCGGCCCAGCCCTTCCTCCAAGGCCTGGCTGCCAAGTATGGCGCTGACCGCATGCAGCGGTTGCTCAGCGCCGGCGCTTGAAGCGGCTTGCCGGCGGCAAGCCACCTGCCACCCTGAAGTGCGGGAAACCGACATGAAGCGCCTTCACTCAATACGCACACGCATCCTAGGCGGGTTTGCAGCGATTCTGCTGTTGCAAGTCGGGGTCGCCTTCGCCGTTTGGCGGGCGGAAAGCCGAGTGGGCGTGGCCAACGTGGCCGATGCCGCGGCCGAAGCAAGTACGCAGAAGGCGGTGGCGGTCCGCTTGGCGCTCCACATGGCCCAGTTGCGCCTGGATGACTACCTACGCTCCGGAACCAGTGATGACCGAGCGAAGGTCGGCGTGGCATTGAGTGAACTCGACTCAGCGGAGAAACGAGAGGATTCGACGGCAGTTGAAAGCCGTGTCCGTGACGTGGCACAGGCGTTTGCCGGCGTGCTGGCGGCCGTACAGGCGCGGTATGATGCGGGGCAAGCCTTGCTCTCGGTTGCATCCGGGCCGCAGAGCGCGCTCGTGGCCCTGGCGCAGGCTGCCGCGCGGACCCCGGAGCGTGCCACGCTTGAAAGTGCCGCGGCAGTGATCGCCGCCGCGTCCGACCCGCTCGCCGCCGCGCAGCGTTACGCGCTCAGCGAGGACGGGCGCGAGGAGCGCATCGTCCAAGCGTCCCTGGCGCAGGTCGAGGATGCGCTGAAATCCTTGACCCGCGACGAGGCAGACCCTTCGCCGCGCATCAAGCGCATCGCCGGGGTCATCGTGTCCTCGATCGAGGCTGTCATCCCGGCGATGGAGGCGTTCGACAAAGCGGCCCTGTCCCGTACCGCCAGCCTCGCCCGGCTGAGCACGTCGATCGATGGAGCGGGCTCCGCAATCCAGAGCGTCGTGGCGGACCTGGGATCGGAACGGGCGCGCAGGCACCAAGAAGCGGGATTCGCCTTGCAAGCCGTGCGGACCACGGTTTTCGCCGCTGCCGCGGCGGCGTCGCTCCTGGGGATCACCCTGGCGCTGCTTGTCAGCCGCTCGATCACCCGGCCGGTGTCCAGGCTTTCGGACGTGATGGCAAGCTTGGCGGGGGGTTCGCTGAGCCTTGAAGTCCCGGACCGCGCGCGGCATGACGAGGTCGGCGCGATGGCGCGGGCGGTGCAGGTCTTCAAGAAAGCGGCGGTCGAGAAGAACCGCTTGGAGCGGCAGGCCGAACTGGACCGGGAGGATGCCGAACGAACTCGTATGGGAGCGGAAGCGGAGCGCCGGGCGGTCGCCGACCAGCAGGCAGCCGTGGTCCACAGCCTGGCGGACGCTCTTGGGCGATTGGCCGCAGGCGACCTGACATGCGACATAACCGACGCGTTCGCCGCCGAGTACGAACGCCTCCGCAACGACTTCAACACGGCCGTGGCCGAGTTGCGGGGCGTGATCGGCGCGATCGTGGCCAACACCGGGGCGATCCGGTCCGGCGCGGGCGAGATCAGCCAAGCCGCCGATGACCTATCCCGCCGGACGGAGCACCAAGCCGCCAGCCTGGAGCAGACCGCGGCCGCGCTCGATCAGATCACGACCACTGTCCGCAAGACGGCCGACGGGGCCAACGCGGCGAAAGCCGTCGTGACGGCGGCAAAGGCCGACGCGGAGCACGGCAAGCAGGTCGTCAACGACGCGGTCGCGGCCATGAGCGCCATCGAAACGTCGGCCGGCGAGATCAGCCAGATCATCGGCGTGATCGACGAGATCGCGTTCCAGACGAACTTGCTGGCGTTGAATGCGGGGGTAGAGGCGGCACGGGCGGGCGATGCGGGGCGTGGTTTCGCCGTCGTCGCGTCGGAGGTGCGGGCCTTGGCGCAGCGCAGCGCCTCGGCAGCGAAGGAGATCAAGGGATTGATCAGCGCCAGCACCGGGCATGTCGGCCGCGGCGTGGCGCTCGTTGGCGAGACGGGGGCTGCCCTGGGCCGCATCCTCGGGCAAGTCACCCAGATCAACACCGTCGTGACGGAGATCGCGGCGAGCGCCCATGAGCAGGCCGCCGGCCTTGCCGAGGTCAACACCGCCGTGAACCAGATGGATCAGGTGACGCAGCAGAACGCGGCCATGGTCGAACAATCAACCGCGGCGAGCCATGGCCTTGCCCAGGACACCGCGTCGCTCGAGAAGCTGACCGTTCGTTTCAAGATGGATGCAGGCCCAACGGCGGGCGAAACGCGACCCATCCCTGCGGCCAAGCGAGGCCAAGCTGCCGCTGCTCACAGGAGCCGCCCGGTTGGCCGCAAGGCAGTACGCCAGTTGGAGAACTACTTGCAGGTATCTTGAGCGAACGGCACGGGGCAGCCTTGCACGCTTAGGCCTTCCTCGCGTTCCAGAAGATCGGAAACGGGCTGTCCAACACGCCCGTGACCGCCTGCCGCATCACTGCCGGCTGAAAGTATTGCCCGAGCGGGATGTAGGGCACTTCCTCCCATACCGCCTGCTGGATCGCGTCGGTGGCCTTCTTCTGCGTCGCCGGGTCGGTGGCATCGAACCAGTCAGTGCGCAGTTGCTCGATGCGCGGGCTGGTTGGCCAGCCGAACCAGGCGTTCTGCCCATTGCCCAGGATCGGGTAGTGCCCGCCCGGATCGGCCACGTTCAGTCCTTCCCATCCGGTGCAGAAGATGTTCCAGCCGCCCTGGTCCGGCGCCGCCTTGCTGGCCCGGCGCTGCACCAGCGTGCCCCAATCCATTTCCTGGAAATCGACGGTGACGCCCATCTTGACCAGCAGATCGCGGGTCACTTGGCAGAACGCTTCCAGTTGCGGGTAGTCGGTGGGGGAGATGACGACGACCTTCTCGCCCCCGTAGCCTGCCTCCTGCACCAGCCGCTTGGCTGCCGCCATGTCCCGTTTCCCAGTCAGCGCCGCCATGCCGAGCGAGGTGTCGGCCGGCGACCCGGGGGTGAACACGCCCACGCCGGTCTTGTAGATGCTGGTGTCGTCGCCGAACGCGGCCTGCATGTAGTCGCCCTGGTCAACGACGGCCAACAGCGCCTGCCGCATCTTCACGTTGTCGAATGGCGGATGGAGATGGTTGAAGCGGATGATCTCGACGCTGCCGATGCTGGTCATCGGCACGACCTTCACGCCTCTTGCCCGGCGAAGCTGCGGCAGCAGGTCCATGATTGGCTGCTGCCACCAGTCTTCCTCGCCGGTCTGGATCGCGCCGGCGGCCGTTGCAGAATCCGGGATGATGTTCCACTCGATCCGGTCGAAGTTCGCCACCTTGCCGCCAGCGGTGAACTCCGGCGGCTCCTGACGGGGCACGTAGCCGCCGAACCGCGCGTAGGCGGCCAGCGAGCCCGGCGTCCACTGGTCGCGCAGGAAGCGGTATGGCCCCGAGCCGGTGAAATCGGTGATCTGGGTGAACGCGTCCGTCTTGGCCACGTGCTCCGGCATGATGAAGCATACGTTGGCCGCCGGCTTGGCCAACGCTGCGGCCAGGAGCGGGAACGGCTTGCTGAGGGTGACGGTGAAGCTGCGGTCGTCCTTCGCCGCCATGCTTTCGAGCTGCGCCGCCAGACGCTGGCCGAACCCGTCCCGCTTGGCCCAGCGGGCGATGGACGCGATGCAATCAACGCCGCGAACGGGAGTGTTGTCATGGAAGCGCAGGTCACTGCGCAGCTTGAACGTCCAGGTGAGCTTGTCGTCGGACAGGTCGTAGCCGTCGCACATCTGCGGCTTGGGGCTGAGCTTGGCGTCCACGCCGAACAGCGTGTCGTAGATCATGAACCCATGATTGCGGGCCACGGTGGTCGTGGTCCAGATCGGGTCCGGATTGGCGAGGTTGCCTTCGGGAATGAACTTCAGCCTCCGGGAAGTGGCATCTTGAGCAATGGAGGGCGCGGGCAAGGTGATTGCCGCCGCAGCGCCGGCGAGGAAGTCGCGTCGCTTCATGGTTGGCTCCGCCGGTTGCAGCCGAATGCGTGCAAGCGGGGTGCGTGCAAGCGGGGTGCCAGCAAGGTCGTCTCTGCCCGCCGGCCGCTCGCGGTCGGTCG
>CAXTLC010000016.1:16092-61211 GCA_964245075.1 uncultured Acetobacteraceae bacterium | reverse complement strand
CTAGCCTGCAATCGCCCTGACGGGAAACAGTCAGGGCGTCAATTGCCAGGCCAAACAAGGAGCTGGACCGCGCTGATCGTTCACGGTCAGCCCAAAAAGCGATCTAGCATCCGCAGCGCCTTCTGCCTTGTTCGCCGGGTCACAGAGCCAGGCCGCGGCGGCGATGCAGCCGGGTGACGTGCCCTCTGCCGCGCCAAGTCAGGGCTGCCCGATCATCTTGCGCAGGGTGAACATCAGCGCGACCCGCTCGGCGGCGTTCAGCGTGCCGAAGGTCGCCTCGCTGATCCGGCGCGCGCACGGGATCATCTGATCGAGCACGGCCTGGCCCGACGCCGTCAACTCGATCACGATCTTCCGCCTGTCGAACTCGTCGCCCCGGTCGCTGATCAGGCCGCGCCGTTTCAGCCGCGCGATGATGCCGCGGATGGTGGCCTGGTCGATGCCGGTGATCCGGGTGATCTCGGTCTGCGCGCTGGCGCCATGGTCGCGCAGCGCACAGAGCGTGACGAACTGGGTGGAGGTGATCTGCGGGTCGGACGCG
This sequence comes from uncultured Acetobacteraceae bacterium, assembly GCA_964245075.1. Classification (GTDB taxonomy): domain Bacteria; phylum Pseudomonadota; class Alphaproteobacteria; order Acetobacterales; family Acetobacteraceae; genus LMUY01. The sequence continues at coordinate 60,670 of CAXTLC010000016.1, read as the reverse complement.
TGGGCCTGGAAGATCGCCAGGTGGCGCTGGTAGGCCTTGCGGAGCAGGTGGCCGACCTGCTCCGTGACGTCGTACGGTTCCAGGGCTTCCGGCTCGCTCAGGCGGCGATGCTTTCGGCTGGCGCCACCACCTTGCCCGCCAGGACGACGGGCTTGTTGTCCAGCAGCACGTCGCAGTTCCGCAGCGGGATATCCATGTGGCACGGGGTTTTGCGGCTGCCGCCCACCTCCGTGTTCGGCCCGGTGGAGAACAGGAAGTTGCCGGCGAAGGCGCGGGCGTCCATGCACATGCCGTCGTTGCGGTCGTGCAGCCCCATCGCCGTCCATTGCGCGCGCGGCTGCAAGCCCCAGCCGAGGTGCGAGATGCCGTACACCTCCGGGTCCTTGAAATAGGCCATGTAGTCGCGCAGGTACTCGGCATCGAACCCGCCGTGGATGTCCTTCACGAAGCCGCGCTCCACCTCCAGCGTGACCCGCTCGCGCACGTAGCTCTTGAACGGCAGCAGGATGTCGCCGACATCGAGCACGAGCGTGCCCTCGGCTGTTTTCTCGTTCGGCCAGGAGAACAGGAAGCCGCTCGGCCAATGGTCCCAGCGGCCGGGCTGGTCGGCGAAGCCGTACTCGGTGACCGCCGGATACTGGCCGAGCGCGGCCCTGAAGTCGGTTCCGGCCTTCGACGTGACCCGGATGGAGGTCGCCGCCTTCAGCACGGCCTCGGCTGCCAGAACGCGCGTCTTGTCGGCTTGGCTGGGCAACATGCGGGCCAGGATTTCCGGCGGCTCGACCGCAAGCAGGATCCGCGTCCCGGTCTTCAGGATCTGCTCCTGTTCCGGCGAATGCAGCAGCAGCATGGTGTCCACGATGAGGTCGGCGCATTCCAGCGCGCGCTGCGCCGCGGTGTTGCCGGTGAGCGACGTGTCGCCGCAGTAGGCTGTCATGTCGTTGCCCATCGCCGTCGGGTGATTGAACGAGGGCAGCTCGACCCCGAACACCTTGGCGCCGAGCCGCTGCGCCGCTTCCATCGCAGCCCGGACGATGCGGCTGTTGGAGTAATGGCTGCGCAGCACCGCCACGCTCTGCGTTTGGTCGACGTTCGAGTGGCGCAGCACGTGCTCGAACATCAGGGTGAGCTCGGTGTCGCTGACGGGCATGGGCAGCCTCCCTATGGTCGATTCACAGAGTACACACTTTACTTGAAGAACTGCAAGCAGTGCGTCCGCTGCCTTGTTCTCGGGCAGGCTGCTGTTAATAACGGCATTCGCAGTTTTTCTATCTTACAAGCACGATGAGCGACTTGGGAAACCACGCCCCGGCCAGAGATTCCGCTTCCCAAATAGAGCGCCTACGCTTAATCATCGCGGCAGGGTCATCGAAAGGCGGCACAGGTGCGCAACCACACGGACATCGCGGTCGTGGGCGCCGGACTTGGCGGTGCAGCCGCAGCGGCACTGTTGCAGCAGGCGGGCTTCGAGGTTGCCGTTTACGAGCAGGCGGACAGCTTCACGCGGCTGGGCGCCGGCATCCACGTCGGCCCCAACGTCATGAAGGTGTTCCGCCGGCTGGGATTGGAAGATGCGCTCTGCGCCATGGCCTCGCACCCCGACCACTGGTTCAGCCGTGACGGCGAGAGCGGCGACTATCTTTCGCGCATCCGCCTGGGCGAGTTCGCCCGGCGCAACTACGGCGCGGCCTACGTCACCGTCCATCGCGGCGACCTGCACGCCCTGCAGCTCACGGCCCTGCGGGCAGGCAGCCTGCATTTCGGCAAACGGCTCGCGGGCGCGGCGGATGGCGGGGACGAGGTGCTGCTGCGCTTCGGCGATGGGTCGGCAGCGACGGCCAGCATCGTGGTGGGGGCCGACGGCATCAACTCGCGCCTGCGCGAAACCCTGCTGGGGGCGGAGCGGCCCAACTACAGCGGATGGGTCGGCCACCGCGCGCTGATCGGGGCCGAGCGGCTGCGCGGCCGCGGCTTCGACCTGGAGGACTTCGAGGATTGCGTGAAGTGGTGGTCGGGCGACCGCCACATGATGGTGTACTTCACGACGGGGTCGCGGGACGAATACTACTACGTCACCGGCATGCCGGACCCGGACTGGACATCGGACGCCGCATTCGTGCCGAGCAGCCGGGACGAGATGCGGGCGGCGTTCGCCGGCTACTGCCCGCTGGTGCAGGCGCTGATCGACTCCTCGGAGGAGATCACGAAATGGCCGCTGCTGAACCGCAGCCCGCTGCCGGTCTGGAGCCGGGGGCGCACCGTGCTGCTGGGCGACGCCTGCCACCCGATGAAGCCGCACATGGCGCAGGGGGCCGGCATGGCGATCGAGGATGCCGCCATGCTGATGCGCTGCCTCGGCGAAACCGGCCTGTCCGACCACCGCACCGCGTTCGCCCTGTACGAGGCGAACCGCAGGGAGCGGGCGAGCCGCGTCCAGGCCGTGTCCAACGCCAACACCTGGCTGCGGACGCAGGAGGACCCGGCCTGGGTGTTCGGCCATGATGTGCTGACCACCCCCCTCGCGTCCCCCGTCCCGGCCTGAGCGCGGGCCGCTCCGCAAGGTGGCGCAGCCCGGACCGGCCGCAGAACCAGCCCCGCAGGCGAGCGGCGGCACGGCGCTGCGCGTGAACGGCGCCGTCCACCGCCTGCCCGTGCCGCCCTCGACCCGGCTCCTCTACGTGCTGCGCAACGACCTGCGGCTGAACGGCCCCAAGTTCGGCTGCGGCCTGGGCGAGTGCGGGGCCTGCGCCGTGCTGGTGGACGGCCGGGCGGCGCGCTCCTGCTGCATCACGGTGGCTGCCGTGCGGGGGCGGGAAGTCACGACCTTGGAAGGGTTGACCCAGGGCGGCGCACCCGGCCGGGTGCAGCGGGCGTTCATCGACGAGCAGGCGGCGCAATGCGGCTACTGCCTGAACGGGATGATCATCGCCGCCGAGGCGCTGCTTCGCCGGGTCGCCGCGCCCACCGACGCGCAGATCCGCGGCGAGCTGCGGCACAATCTGTGCCGGTGCGGCACCCACGTCGAGATCCTGCGCGCCGTGCGCCGGGCCGCGGCGGCATGACGGCGCCGACCCGGCAGGACTTGCTGGACCGCACCGGCGCCCTGCTGATCACCCGGCCGCCGGCCGTCCCTTCCGGCCCCGGCACGGCACGGCCGGGCACGAACGGGCCGGACATCTTCATCGCGGTGCTCGACGACGGCGGCGTGCTGGGCTTCAGCGGCCATGTCGACCTTGGCACGGGCATACGCACCGCCCTGGCGCAGATCGTGGCGGAAGAGCTGGACGTGGCCCCGGACCGGGTCCGGATGGTGCTGGGGGACACCGGGCAAGCGCCGGACCAGGGGCCGACCATCGCCAGCGAGACGATCCAGGTGTCCGCCGTGCCGTTGCGCCGGGCGGCGGCCCAGGCGCGGGCGGTGCTGGTGGCCGAGGCCGCGTCGGCGCTGCGGTGCCCCCCGGAACGGCTGACGGTCACGGACGGCGTGGTCAGCGTCAGCGGCGCCCCGGACCGGCGGGTCGAGTACGGCGCGCTGCTGGCCGGCCGGGCGCTGCACGCGACGCTGTCGGACGAGACGCCGGTCAAGGCGCCGTCCAGCTACCGCGTGGTCGGCCAGCCGGTGCCGCGGACCGACATCCCGGCCAAGGCGGTCGGCAGCTTCTCCTACGTGCATGACCTGCGGGTGCCCGGCATGCTGCACGGCCGGGTCGTCCGGCCGCCTTATCTCGGGCACGACAGCGGTTCCTTCGTCGGCCGCAGCCTCCTTTCGGTGGACGAGCGCTCGGTCGCCGCCGTCCCGGGCCTGGTCGCCGTGGTGACGCTGGGCGATTTCGTGGGCGTGGTTGCGGAGCGGGAGGAGCACGCGGCGGACGCCATGCTCCGGTTGCAGGTGCGGTGGAAGCCGTTCACGCCCGGCGTGGACCTCGGGGACGTGGAAGGCGCCTTGCGCCGGCAAGCCTCCACCCGCCGCATCCTGCTGGAGAAGGGCGACGTCGACGGAGCGCTCGCGGGCGCTGCGACGGTGCTGCGGCGGTCGTATGGCTGGCCCTACCAGATGCACGGCTCGATCGGCCCGTCCTGCGCGGTGGCCGACCACTCGCCCGGCCGGCTCGTGGTCTGGTCCGGCACGCAGAACCCGCATGGGCTGCGCGGCGACCTGGCCCGCCTGCTCGGCATGGCCGAGGCGGAGGTCGAGGTCGTGCGCATGGAGGCGGCCGGCTGCTACGGCCGCAACTGCGCGGACGACGTGGCTGGCGACGCGGCGCTGCTGTCCCGCGCGGTCGGCCGCCCCGTGCGCGTGCAGCTCACGCGGGAACAGGAACATGCCTGGGAGCCGAAAGGCGCCGCGCAGATCTGCGACGTGGGCGGCGGGATCGACGGCGCGGGCCACCCGGTCGGCTACGATTTCAGCACGCGCTACCCGTCCAACCTCGCCCCCATGCTGCCGCTCCTGCTCACGGGCGCCGTGCCGCCGGTGGCGGCGGTGGCGCAGATGGGCGACCGCACCGCCGTGCCGCCCTACGCCTACCCGGCGGTGCGCATCGCGGTGGAGGACATGGCGCCGCTGGTCCGGGCCTCCTGGTTCCGCGGCGTGTCCGCCCTGCCCAACAGCTTCGCGCACGAGTGCTTCATCGACGAGCTGGCGGCCGAGGCGGGGGTGGACCCGGTGGAGTACCGGCTGCGCTACCTGCCCGATCCGCGGGCGGCGGAACTGGTGCGCGCCGTGGCGGACCGGGTGGGATGGGAGCCGCACGCCGGCCCGCGCCTCCGCGTGGACGGCGACATCGCCCGCGGCCAGGGATTTGCCTACGCCGTTTACGTGCATGGCCAGTTCCCCGGCACCGCCGCCGCCTGGGCCGCCTGGGCCGCGGACGTGGAGGTGAACCGCCGCACCGGGGAGGTCGCCGTCACCCGCGTGACGGTGGGGCACGATGCCGGGCTGATGATCAACCCGGATGGCGTGCGCCACCAGGTGCACGGCAACGTGGTGCAGGCCACCAGCCGGGCGCTGATGGAGCGGGTGGTGTTCGACGAGCGCTCGCTGGTGGCGAGCCGCGAATGGGGCGCCTACCCCATCATGACGTTCCGGGAAGTCCCGGAGATCGACGTGATGCTGATGCCGCGCCCGGACCAGCCGGCGCTGGGCGTGGGCGAGTCGGCCGCGGTGCCGGGGGCGGCGGCGATCGCCAACGCCATCTTCGACGCGACCGGCGTCCGGTTCCGCAACGCGCCGTTCACCGCGGACGTCATCCTGGCCGGCTTGGCGGCCCATGGGGCGCCCGTGAAGCGCCGCCGCTGGCTCCGCACGCTGGCGGGGCTGGGCACGGTGGCCGCCGCCGCCGCCATAGGGCTCGCAGGCATGCACCGCGCGATGCCGGCAGCCTCGCCGCCGGGCGCGGACGTGTTCTCCGCCGCGCAGATCGAGCGGGGGCGGCTCCTGGCCTCCGCGGGCGACTGCGCCGTTTGCCACACCGCCCCGGGCGGCGTCGCCTATGCCGGCGGCCGGGCGGTGCACACGCCGTTCGGCACGCTCCACACGCCCAACCTCACCCCGGACGTCGCCACCGGGATCGGCGCCTACTCCTTCGCCGCGTTCGGGCGGGCGTTGCGGGAGGGCACCGCGCGGGATGGCCGCAACCTCTACCCGGCGCTGCCCTACACCGCCTTCAGCAAGCTCACCGACGAAGACATGCTGGCGCTGTACGCCTTCCTCATGGCGCAGCCGGCCGTCCTTGGGGCCCCGCCGCCGTCCCGGCTCCGCTTCCCGTTCAACATCCGGCCGCTCATGGCCGGCTGGAACGCGCTGTTCCACCGCCCCGGCGTGCAGGCGCCCGACCCGGCGCGAACGCCCGAATGGAACCGGGGCCGCTACCTGGTTGACGCGCTCGGCCATTGCAGCGCGTGCCACAGCCCGCGCAACGTCCTCGGCGCCGAGCGGCGGGGGTCCTACCTCGCCGGCGCGACCGTGGACGGGTGGGAAGCGCCGGGGCTGGGCGCCGCATCCCACGCCCCCGTGCCGTGGACGGAGACGGCCCTGTTCGATTACCTCCGCAGCGGGCATTCGGCCGAGCATGGCGTGGCTGCCGGGCCGATGGCCGCCGTGGTCGCCGGCCTCCATGCGCTGCCGGACGGCGACGTCGCCGCCATGGCCCATTACCTCGCGGCGCTCGGACCGCCGCATCCGCCGCAAGCCGGGGCAGCGGCGGCGCTGGAAGCGGCCTCCTGGCAGGATCTCGGCGCCGACGCCAGCGAGGGCGCCCGCTTGTTCGCCGGCGCCTGCCAATCCTGCCACCATGACGGCAGCGGGCCGCCCGTGTTCGGCGCGCACGTCTCGCTCGCCTTGAACAGCAACCTGCACAGCGCCCGTCCGGACAACCTCCTGCGCGTGGTGCTCCAAGGCATCGGCGCGCCGGCCCGGCCGGAACTCGGCCCCATGCCCGGCTTCGGCGACAGCCTGAGCGACCGGCAGTTGGCGCAGCTCGCCCGGTTCCTGCGCGCCCGCTTCGCCCCCGGCCGCCCCGCCTGGGCCGGGCTGGAGGAAACCGCCGCCCGGCTGCGCGCCGCCGTGGCCCAGCACTGACCCGGCGTTCGAGGAAAACCCCATGCCCAAGCGCCTCATGCACCTCGTCGCCTACCTGAAGACCGGGCCGACCGCCCTGCACAACGGCGGCTGGCGGCATCCGGAGGCCACCCTCGACGACATCCTCGACCCGTCGCGCTACGAGCACATCGCCCGCGTGCTGGAGGCGGCGAAGTTCGACGGCTGCTTCTTCGCCGACCTGTTCGGGCTGTACGACGTGCATGGCGGCTCGTACGACGCCTACCTGCGCCGCGGCGGCCAGATCAGCTTCCTCGACCCCACGGTCGTCCTGCCGGTCATGGCGGCGGCGACGCGGCACCTGGGCCTGGGCGCCACGCTGTCCACGTCGTTCCACACCGCCTACCACCTGGCCCGCTGGCTCGGCTCGCTGGACGCGATGAGCCGCGGGCGCGTCGCGTGGAACGTCGTCACCTCGGCCACCGACCTGGAAGCGCAGAACGCCGGGCTCGCCGCCCTGCCGCCCCGCGACGAGCGCTACGACCGGGCGGACGAGGTGCTGGAGGCGTGCTTCGCGCTGTGGGACGGCTGGGATGCGGACGCCTTCGTCAAGGACAAGGCGGCAGGGGTCCTGGCCGACCCGTCCAAGGTCCGCTACGCCAACTACCAGGGGCGCTGGGTCAGCACGCGCGGCCCGCTGTCCATCCCGCGCAGCCCGCAGGGGCGGCCGGTCATCATGCAGGCGGGCAGCTCGGACCGCGGCCGGGTCTTCGCCGCGCGCTGGGCGGAGGTGATCTTCACCACCCAGCGCGGGCGGGAGGACATGCGGGCGTTCTACCAGGACCTCAAGGGCCGCCTGCCCGCGTTCGGCCGCACGCCGGAGCAATGCGCCATCCTGCCCGCCGTCACCGTGGTGCTGGGCGAGACGGAGTCCATCGCGCGGGAGCGTGCCGAGTACCTGAACAGCCTGGTCGACCCCGAGCTGAACCTCGCCTCGACGTCCAGCAACCTGGGCGCCGACATGACCAAGGTGACGGACGAAGCCTCGCTCGCTCGGTTGCAGGGCAACCAGGGCATGAAGGGATCGGAGGACGTCATCCGCCAGGCGATGCAGGCGGAAGGCATGTCGCTGAAGGAGGCCGCCGTGCAGCGCAACCAAGGGCGCGAGATCGTCGGCACGCCGCAATCCGTGGCGGACCACCTGCAAGAAACGTTCGAGGCGGGCGTGTGCGACGGCTTCGTCCTGACGCCCACGGTGTTCCCAGGCATGTTCGAGCAGTTCTGCCGTGGGGTGGTCCCGGAGCTGCAACGGCGCGGCGTGTTCCGGACCGAGTACGCCGGACGGACGCTGCGCGAGAACTTGCAGGGCGGCGGCTAGGGCGCGACGACATCTGGCGGCTTCGCCAGATACCAGAACCGCCCTCCCAAGAGAGGCTGGAGCGGGATGGCCGAGCGGAAGCGATGTCATCCCGCTTTGGCGACACCATGTGCCGGCAAGCCGTCTCACGAGGATGCTTGCCCATGGGTGACCTGACCGCACGCCCCACCCGCCGTTCCGTGTTGCGGGCGGCTTCCGGCCTGGCCGTGCTCGGGTGCGGCGCGGCCGCCCGTGCGGCGGACCTGAAAGGCAAGGCCGTGGTGTTCGCCAGTTGGGGCGGCGCCTACCAGGAGGCCGAGCGCGCCTGCTACTGCGACCCGTTCGCCAAGGCGACCGGCGCCCGGGTGATCCAGGACGGCCCGATGGACGCCGCCAAGTTCCGCGCCATGATCCAGGGCGGCACGCCGGACTGGGACGTGGTGGATGTCACCATCGACTTCCTGTACGCCGGCGTCGGTGACGGGCTGTTCGAGAGGATCGACACGTCCGTCGTGGACGCCAGCCGCGTCGCGCCCCAGTTCGTGCACGAGTACGGCATCGGCTGCATCGCCTGGTCCTACAACATCGGCTACAGCACCAAGGCCTACGCGCCGGGAGCCGGGCCGCGGACCTGGGCGGACGTGTTCGACCTCCAGCGCTTCCCCGGCAAGCGCACGCTGAGCGACAACCCGGTGGCGACGCTTGAGGCCGCCCTGATGGCGGATGGCGTGGCGCCCGCTGCGCTGTACCCCTTGGATGTGGACCGCGCGCTGAGGAAGCTCGACGCCATCCGGGCGCAGACGGTGTTCTGGTCCACCAACTCGCAGAGCCAGCAGCTCTTCGTCGATGGCGAGGTGTCGCTCGGCCTAATCCTGAACGGCCGGGCCTACGACGCCGCGAAGAAGGGCGCGCCGCTCGCCGTCTCATGGGAGCAGAACATCCAGTCCGTGGATTTCCTCGTGGTCCCGCACGGCAGCAAGGCCCGCGACGGGGCGATGCAGCTGATCGACACCATGACGCGGGCGGAGAACCAGGCCAAGCTCGCGAACCTGATTGCCTATTCGCCCACCAACCCGGCCGCCTTCGCGGCGATCGACCCGGCGGTCCAGCCCTGGCTGTCCACTGCGCCGGGCAATGCCGGGAAGGGTTTTGTGATCAACGCGGCCTACTGGCGGGACAACCTGAAGGCCAACGAGGAGCGCTGGGCGAACTGGAAGCTGTCCTGACGGGACGGGTGGACCGCCGGGCGTGGCTGGCGGCGCCGGCGCTGATGGTGCTGCTGGCCGTCTTCGTCGCCCCGGTGGGCTGGCTGCTGTCGCGCGCCTTCACCCAGCCGCGGACGGGGCTGGAGAACTTCGTCCTGCTTTGGGACCGTCCGGTCTATCTCCGGGTGCTGCTGAACACCGTGCTGATCAGCGCGGCGGCGACGCCGGTCTGCGTGCTGCTCGGCTACCCGGTGGCGCACGCGATGGCCAGCGGAACCCCGCGCACGCGCCGCTGGCTGATCTTCCTGGTGCTGGTGCCGTTCTGGACCAGCCTCCTGGTCCGCACGTTCGCGACCGTGATCCTGCTGGGGCGCACCGGGCCGGTCAACGCCGCGCTGCTGGGCCTGGGACTGATCGCGCAGCCGCTCGACCTGCTCTACAACCTGCCCGGCGTGATGGCCGGCGCGGTGCAAGTGCTGCTGCCGTTCGTGATCTTCCCGCTGTATGCGACGATGGCGCGGGTCGAGCCGGCGTTGGTGCAGGCGGCGCTTACCCTCGGCGCCACGCCGGTGCGGGCCTTCCTGCGCGTCTATCTCCCGCTGACGGCGCCCGGCGTGCTGACGGGGGCCACGCTCGTGTTCATCAGCACGCTCGGCTACTACATCACCCCGGCGCTGCTCGGCGGCCCGCGCCAGATCATGATCGCGCAGCTTATCCAGAACCAGATCGCCGATTTCGGCAATTGGGGCGTCGCGGCGGCGTTGTCGGTCGTGCTGCTGGCGGTGACCGCCGCGATGCTCGGCCTGCTGCATGCCGCCGTGGGGTTGAGGACGGTCGCGCGGTGAGGGGCGACGGGATGGGCCTTTGGCGCGGCGTGCGCACCGCGGCCTGCATCCTGGTCGGGCTGTACCTGCTGGCGCCGCTGGCGATCGTGGTGGTCATCTCGTTCAGCGCGGGGGAGTTCCTGCAATTCCCGCCGCCGGGCCTGTCCCTGCGCTGGTACGGCCACCTGTTCTCCGACGCCAACTGGACCGATTCCATCGGCGTCAGCTTCCAGGTCATGCTGCCGTCCGCGCTGCTCTCGACCGCCCTGGGCACCGCTGCCGCCTACGCCCTGGCGCGCGGACGGGTGCCGGGGGCGGAGCTGGTCACCGGGTTGCTGATGCTGCCCATCATCGTTCCCGGCATCATCACCGCCGCCGCGCTGTACGGCGCCTATCGCGGCCTCGGCTTGAACGGCACGCTGACCGGGTTGATCGCCGGGCACACGGTGCTGACCATGCCCTACGTGGTGGCGACCGTCGGCTCCGCGCTGCGCACGCTCGACCCGCTGCTGGACCATGCGGCGGCGACCCTCGGCGCCCCGCCGTGGACCGCGTTCCGCCGCGTCACCCTGCCGCTGCTCAGCCCGGCCGTGCTGTCCGGCCTGCTGTTCGCGATGGTGGTGTCGTTCGACGAGCTGATCGTGTCGCTGTTCATCAGCACCGCGCGGGTCCGCCCGGTGGCGGTGCAGATGTGGTCCAACATCCGCGGCGACTTCGATCCCACGGTCGCCGCGATCGCCACGCTGTGCTTCGTGTTCGCCTTCTTCGCCCTGGCGGCCGAAGCGCTGGCCCGCCGCATCACGCGGCAATGAGCGCAGAGCCGGCCCGGCCGGTCCTGGAGCTGAGCGGGATCCACAAGCGCTACGGCAAGCAGGTGGCGGTCCACGACCTCCACCTGATCCTCCGGGCGGGGGAATTCATGACCTTCCTCGGCCCGTCCGGCTCGGGCAAGACCACCACCCTGATGATGGTGGCCGGGTTGCAGCAGCCCGATCGCGGGCGCATCGTCCTGAACGGCGCCGCGGTGGACCGCTTGCCGCCGCACCGTCGCGACATTGGCATGGTGTTCCAGCAATACGCGCTGTTCCCGCACATGAGCGTCGCGCGCAACATCGCCTTTCCGCTCGAGCTGCGCGGCGTTCCCAAGGCCGAGGTCAGGCGCCAGGTCGAGCAGGCGCTCCGCGCCGTCAGCCTGCCCGGCTTTGGCGACCGCTTGCCGCGGGAGCTGTCGGGCGGCCAGCAGCAGCGCGTGGCGCTGGCCCGGGCCATGGTGTACCGCCCGGCCCTGCTGCTGATGGACGAGCCGCTGGGCGCCCTGGACAGGAAGCTGCGCGGGCAGATGCAGATCGAGATCCTTCGCGTGCATCGGGAGCGCCGCATGTCCCTGCTGTACGTGACGCACGACCAGGAGGAGGCGCTGACGGTGAGCGACCGCATCGCCGTGTTCAACGGAGGCGCGATCGAGCAGGTCGGCACGCCGGCGGAGCTCTACGAGAAGCCGGCAACCCGCTTCGTCGCCGGCTTCATCGGCGAGATGAACTTCTTCCCGGGCAGCCTGGTCGGCGAGGAGAACGGCGTGGCCCAGGTTGACGTCCAGGGCGCCGTGCTGTCAGCCGCCAACCCCGAGGGCCTGCGCCGCGGCAGCGACGTCACTGTCGCGGTCCGCCCGGAACGGGTGGAAGTTGCCGCCCGGGGCGCGGGCGGGCTGCCCGCCGTGCTGGAAGCGGTGATCTACCTGGGCAATGCCCGCCGCTTGTTGTTGCGGCTCGCGGACGGCACGGAATGCAGTGCGCTCCAGCCAGTCGGCATCGTCGGCGCGACGATCCTGCACCCCGGTAACGCGGTTTCGCTGAATTTCCGTGCAGGTGATGCGAATCTGTTCCTACGATAGTCCCCATCTAAGCGCCTTTTTCTCCCTCTGGGAGAGGGCCGGGTGAGGGCAGAAGGGGCGAGCTTCACCGCGTTGGGCAGTGCGCCCTCACCCCGCAAACGCCGCCTGCGCTTCCGGCAAGGCCCAGATCTTCCGGATCGCTGCGGTTCCGGCCTCGGTGATGGCACGCTCGTCCCCGCCCAGGTACCGGCCCCCGGCCACGAGAACCCGGCCATCCACCACCACCAGGTCGATGTCCGCCCGGTTGGCCAAGGCGACCAGGCCCCGGCGCGGGTCGAACAACGGCTGCATCTGCGGGTGCGTCATGTCCACGACGGTCAGGTCGGCGGCGGCGCCCGGCGCGAGCGTGCCGAGGTCGGGCCGGCGGATGGCCGCGGCAGCCGTCGCCGTCACCGCATCGAGCAGCTCGGGCGCCGTCGCCACGTCGGCCCGGCCCGCTTCCAGCTTCGAGATCATGGACGCGGCGTTCAGTTCTCCCAGCAGGTCCATGTTGTAGCCGTCCGTGCCCACGGCGGTCCGCACCCCGTGTCCGGCGAAGCGGCCGAAGGCGGCCGGCGTCCCGCTGCGCGCGAACACCCGCGGGCAGTTCAGCACCGTCGCACCGCGCGCCGCCATGCGCGCCAGGTCGCCGTCCGAACTGGCGATGCAGTGCGCGGCGAGGAGGTCGGGCGCCAGCAGGCCCAGCCAGTCGAGGTACTCCGCCGGGGTCCGGCCGCCGTGGCGGGCCTTGATCGTTTCCACCTCGGCCGCGCTCTGCGCCAGGTGGGTCGTGATCGGCACGCCTAGCTCGCGCGCCCGCGCCGCGCAGGCGCGCAGCAGGTCCGAGCCGCAGGTGTCGGTCGCGTGCGGGCTCATCGCCAGGCGGATGCGCCCCGACTCCTGCCCCTCCCAGCGCTGGTGCAGGGCGTTCCAGGCGTGGAGGTCGGCCTCCCCGTCATCCCCGGCGTAGCGGACGGCGCCGTCCTCGCCCGCCTGCGCGTCGGCCGTCGAGAACAGGTAGGGCGCGCCGTAGAACCGGATGCCCATGGCGGCCGCGGCGTCGAACATCTCCGGGATGCCGTTGCGGAACGGCTCCATGACCGTCGTGGCGCCGCCCTTGAGCAATTGCAGGATGCCGAGCCGGGCCACGGCGAGCCGTTCCGCCGGCGAAAGGATGTCGACGCCGCGCCGGGTCAGCGGCAGCAGCACCGTGTAGATGATGCTCCGGTTGTTGCGGCGGCCGTTGCCGTCCTCGGTATGCGAGCGGGCGACGGCCTCGCTGAAGCAGTGGTTGTGCAGGTTGAGCAGCCCCGGCAGCACGAACCGCCCCGGCGCATCGAACACCTGGTCCGCCCGTGGCCGGTCCGGCGTGACCGCGGCGATCCGGTTGCCTTCCAGCAGCACCCAACGGTCGCGCAGCACGTCCTGCACGCCGTCGCGCCTGGCCAGGACGTAGCTGCCGAACACCGCAATGCGCCCGGCGGTGCGCCCGGCCGTCATCGCCCGGCGGCCTCGTGCATGAGGAAGTTGGCCGCGATCTGCTCGCCGGTGGCGATCCAAAGATCCGGGCAAGACCTCGCATACGTCAGGAACTCGCGCAGCAGGCGCAGGCGCATCGGGCGTCCGCTGCATTGCGGATGCAGCACCGTCGTCACCATGGCGCCCCAGTCGCGCGTTTCGTCCAGCTCGTCGCGCCAGATCGACAGCACGTGCTCCTTCGGGAAGATGGAGCGGGGGCTGAACCGGGCGGAAAGGCCGTGCATCCAGTCGTCATAGCTCGCCGTCACCGGCAGCTCGACCGTTCCCGGCGACCCGTCGGCCAGACGGTGCCGGTAAGGGCGCACGTCGTCGCGGAAGGACGAGGTGTAGGTGATGCCGTGCCGCACCAACGCCACGCGCAGCGCCTCGGTGAACTCGCCGTAGGGTGCGCGATACCCCGCCGGCACCACGCCGAGCCGGCGCTTCAGCACCTCGAAGCCCCGCTCCAGCTCCTCCTCCAGCCACGGGTCGCCCGGGTCCGGCATGACGTGGTGGTAGCCGTGGTGGCCGACCTCGTGGCCCGCGCGCAGGATCTGCTCCGCCATTCCCGGATGGGCGTCGACCGACCAGCCGGTGATGAAGAACGTCGCCCTGAGACCCAGTTGGCTCAGCAGTTCGAGCAGCTTCGGGGTGCCAACCCGCGCCTCGTAGCCGCCGTAGCTCATCGTGACCAGCCGCTGGGCGTGCAGCGCGTCCTTGCTGGTCCAGGCGGTCTCGGCATCGACGTCGAAGGACAGGAACATCGCCGACGTGAACGGCGCCCGCCACGGGTGCTCCGGCGCGGGCGGCGCGGTGTTCGCGGGGGTGAGCGGGATGCTCGCGAGCGCCTTAGCGTCCAGCACCGGCGCCCGCCTCCTGGATGCCGTTGCCGGGCCGGGCCGTCGCCGGACGCTTCATGGAAATCCCCCTCGCTTGCAGGCGGCCGAAACGGTTCACGCGATCACTGCCGACAGGAAGGACCTGGTCCGTGCCTCGCGCGGCTGCCCCAACACCTCCGACGGGCGCCCGGCTTCCACGATCGCGCCGCCATCCATGTAGGCGACCGTATCGGCGGCTTCCCGGGCGAAGCCGAGCTCGTGGGTGACGGCGATCATGGTCATGCCGCTGCGGGCCAGCTCGCGCATGACGGCCAGCACCTCGCCGACGAGTTCCGGGTCCAGCGCGCTGGTGGGTTCGTCGAACAGCATCAGGGCGGGCCGCAACGCCAGCGCGCGGGCAATGGCGACGCGCTGCTGCTGGCCGCCGGACAGCTCCGCCGGGTAGCTGCCCGCCTTGCCGGCGAGGCCCACGCGCCGCAGCAGCTCCATCGCCTCCGTTCTCGCCTCCGCCGGCTTGCGGTTCTGCACCTGCACCGGCCCTTCCGTCACGTTCTGCAGCGCCGTCATGTGCGGGAACAGGTTGAAGCGCTGGAACACCATGCCGGTCTTCAGCCGCTGCCGGGCGATCTCCGCCTCCGTCAGCCGGTGCAGCTTGCCGTCCGCCTCGCGCATCCCGAGCAGCTCGCCGTCCAGCCAGATGGCGCCGCTGTCGACGGGGGTGAGCTGGTTCACGCAGCGCAGCAGCGTCGTCTTGCCGGAGCCGGACGCGCCGATCAGGCACAGCACCTCGCCGGCCCGCACGTCCAGGGACACGCCTCTGAGCACGGGGACGCCGTTGAACGCCTTGCCGACGTTGCGGACCGCGACCAGCGGGCGGCTCAACGGGCCAGCCTCGCCGTTCCGCGGGCGAACCGCCGTTCCAGCAGCATCTGCAACGGCGTGAGCACCGAAACCACCAGCAGGTACCACAGCCCGGCCACGATCAGCAGCTCGATCACCCGGGAGTTGGCGTAGTAGATGTTCTCCGCGCTGTGCAGCACCTCGGGGTACTGGATCACGCTGGCGAGCGAGGTGGCCTTCACCAGGCCGATGAACTCGTTGCCGAGCGGCGGGATGACCACGCGCATGGCCTGCGGCAGGACGATGCGGCGCAGCGCGCGCAGCCGGCCCATGCCGATCGCCGCCGCCGCTTCGTACTGCCCGGCGTCCACCGACTGCATGCCGGCGCGCACCACCTCGGACGTGTAGGCGCCCTGGTTGATGCCCAGGCCGAGCAGGGCCGACAGGAACGGCGTCATGACATCGACCGCGCGGCCAGACCACAGGCCGGGGATGCCGACCATGGGAAAGACCAGGGCGAGGTTGAACCACAGCAGCAGTTGCAGGATCAGCGGCGTGCCCCTGAACAGCCAGACATACCCGGCTGCCGCCGTTCGCAGCACCGGGTTGGGCGACAGCAGCATGATGGCGGCCACCACCCCCAGCACGATGCCCAGCGCCATCGCCAGCACCGCCATGACCACGGTATTGGCGATCCCGCCGAGGATGACGGACACGGCCAGGAACCGCCCGACATACGCCCACTCGATCTGCCCCTCCGCGAACGCGCGGAGCAGCAGCGCCAGCACGGCTGCCATCAGCGCGGCAGACAGCCACCGCCCCCAATGCGGACGGGCCGCGACCGGCAGGCCGGCAAGGTCCGGGTACCCCTGCGCCAACCCCATCATTGCGTCGCCGCGTTCAGCGTCGGCTCGGCCACGGCGTTTCCGGCCAGGCCGTACTTGGCCAGCACCGCCCCGTAGGTGCCGTCCGCGATCATGCCCCGCAACGCGTCCGTCACCGCCTCGCGCAGGGCGGCGTCGGCCTTGCGGAAGGCGATGCCCTGCAAGCCGGAAGCGATCGGGGCGCCAAGGATGCGGTACTTGCCCGCCTCGTTGGCTTCGGCGTAGGGCAGCGTCTCGCTGCCCTGCACGGCGCCGTCGATGCGGCCCTGCTTGAGCTGGTTGCGCACGTCGATGCTGTTCTCGCCGGGCACATACTGGACAGCGGGCTTGCCGGCCGCTTCGCAGGCGGTCTTGCTCCATTTCTCGATCTCGGCGGGGAAGGAGGTGCTGCGCACCGTGCCGACCTTCATGCCGCACAGGTCCGTCCCGGCCTTGGCGGGGCTGCCGGACAGGACGAAGAACTGCGGGCCGGTGGCGAGGTAGTCCACGAAGTCGGCGACCTCCCGCCGGGATGCGCGGTCGGACAGGCCGCTGATGATGAAGTCCGCCCGGCCTGTCTGCAAGGACGGCATCAACTGCTCGAACGGCACGTCGCTCCAGACGATCTTGACCCCGAGCCGCTCCGCCAGCGCGTCCGCGAGGTCGACGTCCAGGCCCTTCAGCTCGTTCGTCGCCGGGTCGTGGTACTCCATCGGGGCGTAGGTGGCGTTCACCGTCAGCCTGATCGTGCCGCTCTGCCGGACGGCGTCCGGCAGCCCGGCCGCTTGGGCCGTCCCGGCGGCGTGGAGGCCCGCGAGCAGCAAGGCTGGGAAGCGGGACCGCGGCATGACCGGCTCCTGTTCGGGTGGAAGGGCGCCGGCAGCCGCCGGCTAGGCTAAGGCTAGGCACCTTATCGTTGCCATTGCGACAAGGCCAGGTCACAAGCACTGCCTCCCCTTCCCGGAACGAGCCGGGCGTGGAACCGATGGGACGATGGAGGCTCCGAGTGAGTGCGGCAACCAAGCTGATGCTGACTGTCTTGATCGTGGCCGCGGCGTGGTTCGCCGGCGGCATCGTGGGCTCCGGGCCGGTCAGGACGATCGCGTCGGCGGATCTGGCCGGGTTGCAGTTCGCGCACACGGACGCCGCCGCGCTGGCCTACGAGGCCGGCACGCGCGCGGTCGACCGGATGCCATGGTGGCTGGACTTGGCGGCGCTTGCTGCCATCATCGCCGTGTGGTTCGGCCCCCGAAGGCGCTTTGGGAGCCGCCGCGGCAGCGGCACGCCCTTGGCGGTGCTGGCGGCGGCAACGCTCACGTGGGCGGCCCCGGCACGGGCCTATTTCAGCACGACCGACAAGACCGAGGCCGTCAGCATCATGCCGAACGAGAGCGCGTTCTGGATCCCGGACACGGGGAACAACAAGGACAGCCAGGCCAGCATGGACTCCGAGTCCTACTACCAGGCGAACAAGATCGCGCTGACCCGGTTCGTGATCCC
The DNA here is from genome assembly GCA_964245075.1 of uncultured Acetobacteraceae bacterium. Lineage (GTDB taxonomy): Bacteria > Pseudomonadota > Alphaproteobacteria > Acetobacterales > Acetobacteraceae > LMUY01. The sequence goes on along the minus strand of CAXTLC010000016.1, from coordinate 43,316 downwards.
GCATGCCAAGCTCGCCAACACCGGCGGGTGGATCGGGTTCGACTCGTACGTCCCGACCGGGCGCATGATCATCGTCGACCGTGCGCCGTACTACCGCGAGTGGACGATGAACGCGCAACGGGGCACGTCGGCGAAGGACGAGAGCGCACCGTGCCAAACGAAGGAAGGGATCAACATAACGACCGAGATCGGGATCTCGACGTCGGTCGCCGAGGCGAACTCGGCGAAGTTCCTGCACTTCTTCGGCGTGAACAACCCGGCCGGAGACCGGTCGGACCCGCAGGTGATCTTCGCCAGCGTTTACTACGGCCGCAGCCTTGCGCAGGTGATGGACACGATCGGCCGCGGCCTCGTGCATACGGCGGTCTGCCGCGAGATCGGTTCGCGCAATCTCGACCAGGCGAACGCCGAAGCCAACCTGATCATGGACAACGTCCAGAAGGAAGCGGGCAAGTTCCTCGGCGACCGCGGGATCACGCTGGAGTACATGGGCTGGGCCGGCACGTGGACGTTCGACAACGACATCCAGCGGGCGATCAACGACGCCTACACGGGCACCAAGGTCGGGCCTGTGCTGGCGCAATTGCAGGCCAAGGCCGTCATCGACGCGCTGGAAGGGTGGGACAAGAAGCTTCCAGCCTCCGTCGCCTTGTCGTGGTGGCCGTCGAGCATCGGCGAGGCGTTGTCCGGGCTGGTCAGAACCGCAGGCGGCAAGTAAGCGGGGCGCGGCCCTCGACACCCTGCGGGAAACTCGTGGAACAGCCCGGGATGTCCATCCAACGGCCTGAACCCGTCATGAGTTGTTGAGCATGCCTCCCATCATCGGCATCGACTTCGGCACGACGAACAGCGTCGTGGCCGTGCTCGGCGAAGACGGTCGCGTCCTGACGCGGCGGTTCGGCACGGGAGACGCGGCCAGCGACGTGTTCCGCTCGGTGCTGTGCTTCTGGGCGGACGCAGGCCCCGGCCGCGCCCTGCGGCACGCGGCCGGGCCGGACGCGGTCGAGGCCTACCTGGACGATCCGCTGGACAGCCGGCTGGTCATGTCGCTGAAGACCTACCTGGCGCAGCGCAGCTTCACGCGGACCCAGTTGCACAACCGCCCGTTCACGCTGGAGCAGCTGGTCGCGACCTTCCTGCGCGCGCTGCTGAGCGGCGTGGACCTGGCCGACGCGCGCGTGGTCGCCGGGCGCCCGGTGCGCTTCGCGGGCGATGCGGCGGACGACGCGCTGGGGGAAGCGCGGCTGCGGGACGCCTTCGCGATGGCCGGCCTGCCGGACATCGACGTCGCCTTCGAGCCGGAAGCCGCCGGCTATCGTTTCGCGCACCTGTCCGCCGGCCCGGCGACCGTGCTGATCGGCGACTTCGGCGGCGGCACGAGCGACTTCTCGCTGCTGCGCTTCGAGCCAGGCTCCGCCACCCCGGTGTCGGCGCTGGCCACGGCGGGCGTGGGCGTCGCGGGCGACACGTTCGACTTCCGCATCATCGACCACGTCGTCTCGCCGCGGCTGGGCAAGGGCGGCAGCTACACCGTGATGGGCACGGCCATGCCGATCCCGATCGAGTACTACGCCGGCCTCGCGCGGTGGCACCGCCTGTCGCTGATGCGCTCGCCGCGCACGCTGCGGGAGCTTCGGGATGTCGCCCGCACCGCCGCCGACCCGCAAGCGCTGCAACGGCTGATCCGGCTGGTCGAGGAGGAACTGGGCTACCGGCTGTACCAGGCGGTATCGGCCACCAAGGCCGAGCTGTCCCGCGCCGGCCGGGCCACCCTCGCGTTCCCCGACGGCGGCCTCGGGATCGAGGCGGCCATCGAGCGCCGCGACTTCGAGGACTGGATCGCGCCCGACCTCGCGCTGATGTCCGGCGCGGTGGACCGTGTTCTGGCCGGGGCTGGCCTGGCGGAAGCGGCGGTGGACCGGGTGTTCCTGACCGGCGGGACCTCGTTCGTTCCGGCAGTCCGGCGGCTGTTCGAGCAGCGGTTCGGCGCCGGCCGCGTTTCGGGCGGCGGCGAGTTCGTCTCGGTCGCCGAGGGCTTGGCCCTGATCGGCCGCGACCGCGCGCGCGGATGACGGGGCGAGGCGCGGGCCGGCATCTCGACACCACCCGGCGAAGCACCGCACTATGCGGCCCGTCACTCACCAGACTGGACCCCGGATGACCCTCACGCGGCGCGGCGCGATGCTGCTGGCTCCCGGCCTGGTTGCCAGCCTGCCGTTCGCCCGCGCGGCGGCACAGGCAGAGGTCAAGCGGGGCGGCGTGCTCACCTCCCATCTTAGCGGCGAGCAGCGCGTTCTCAACCCGGCGATCCGCGCCTCGACCGGCGTTTACGTCATCACCAGCAAGATCATGGAGTCGCTGGTCGATCTCGGCACGGACGGCAAGCCCGTGCCGGTGCTGGCGACCGGCTGGGACGCGGCGCCGGACGGCCAAACCGTCACGTTCAAGCTGCGCCCCGGCGTGCTGTGGCACGACGGCAAGCCGTTCACCGCGGCGGACGTGCAGTTCACCGCCATGGAGATGTGGAAGAAGCAGCTCAACTACGGCACCCAGTTGCAGCAGTACCTCCAAGCGGTGGACACGCCCGACCCGCAGACCGCGATCTTCCGCTACAGCCGCCCGATGCCGATGGACCTGCTGCTGCGCGCGCTGTGCGACCTCGGCTACGTGGCGCCCCGGCACGTGTTCGAGGGCAGCAACATCCTGGAGAACCCGGCCAACACCGCGCCGATCGGCACCGGGCCGTTCAAGTTCGTGCAATACGAGCGCGGCCAGTACGTGATCGCCGACCGCAACCCGGCCTATTGGCGCGAAGGTTTCCCCTACCTGGACCGCATCGTCTGGCGTTTCATCAGCGACCGGGCCGCGGCGGACGCGGCGCTGGAAACCGGCCAGGTCCAGGTCACCCCCTACAACGGGATCTCGCTCTCCGACCTGGACCGGCTCAAGGCCGACCCGAACTTCATCGTCACCACGCGCGGGTCGGAAGGCAACGCGTTCGAGAACACGCTCGAGTTCAACCATCGCCGCAAGGAGCTGGCAGACGTCCGCGTGCGCCGGGCCGTCGCGCACGCGATCGACGTGCCGTTCTTCATCGAGAACTTCCTGTACGGGGAAGGCAAGCCCGCGACGGGGCCGATCCCGTCCACCTCCACCGCGTTCTTCCCGGGCAACCCGCCCCCGTACGCCTTCGACCGCAAGCAGTCGCTCGCACTGCTGGACGAGGCCGGCTTCAAGCCCGGCGCGGGCGGCGTCCGCTTCACGCTGCGCCTGGTGCCGATCAACAACGGCGAGGACGTGCCGCTGCTGGCGACCTTCATCCAGCAGTCCTTGCAGGCGGTGGGAATCCGGGTGGAGATCGTGAACCTGGACACGGCCGGCGCGCTGGCGGCGGTGTACCGCGATTGGAACTTCGACATGGCTACCGGCTGGCACCAGTATCGCGGGGACCCGGCGGTTTCCACCAGCGTCTGGTACCGCTCGGGCAGCCCCAAGGGCGCACCCTGGACCAACCAGTGGGGCTGGCAGTCCGAAGCGGTGGACGAGCTGACCGACCAGGCCGCGTCCGAGCTTGACCCGGCCAAGCGCCGCGCGCTGTACGCCGAGTGGACGAAGGCGATCAACGACGAGCTGCCGATCTGGATGATGATCGAGCGCGAGTTCCAGACCGCGGCCACCAGGCGGCTGCAGAACGGCATGAACACGCCGCGCTGGGGTTCCAGCGACTGGCACGACACCTGGCTCGCCTAGCCGCCGGCCTGAACGGTGCGCATCCTGGCCCTCGCCGGCCGCCGCCTGCTGGCGAGCCTGCCGACGCTGCTGATCATCCTGGTGGGCCTGTTCCTGCTGCTCCAACTGGCGCCCGGCGACACGGTCGACGCGCTGATGGCGCAGATGGGCGGGGGCGACCCGGCCACCATGGCGCAGTTGCGCAACTTCTACGGCCTGGACGCCACCGTTCCGGTGCAGCTCGGGCGCTACCTGCTGCGGCTGCTGTCGTTCGACCTCGGCTTCTCGGCCATCTACGGCAAGCCGGTCGCGGCCGTCATCGCGGAGCGGCTGCCTGCCACGCTGCTGCTGATGTCGTGCTCGCTGGCGCTGGCCTTCGCCGGCGGCGTGGCGCTGGGCGTGGTGGCGGCGCGGCGCATCAATCGCTGGCCGGACACGCTGATCTCCACCGCCGGGCTGGTGTTCTACGCCACGCCGTCCTTCTGGCTCGGCCTGATGGGCATCGTCGTGTTCGCGGTGCATCTCCGGTGGCTGCCGGCGGGCGGGCTGGAGGAGATCGGCGCCGGACACGCCGGGTTCCGCCGCGTCGTGGACGTGGGCCTGCACCTGCTGCTGCCGGTCGGCACGCTCAGCCTGGTGTACCTCGCGACCTACCTGCGGATCATGCGCGCCGCCATGCTGGAGGTGATGGGCCAGGACTTCATCCGGACTGCCCGCGCCAAGGGGCTCAGCGAGACCGCCGTGGTCATGCGCCACGCGCTGCGCAACGCCATGCTGCCGATGGTGACGCTGCTCGGGTTGCAGGTCGGCAGCCTGCTGGGCGGCTCCGTGGTGGTGGAAAGCGTGTTCGCGCTGCCCGGCCTGGGCCGGCTGGCGTATGAGGCGGTCGTGCAGCGGGACTTGAACACCCTGCTGGGCATCGTGCTCGTCTCCGCGCTGCTGGTGATCGCGGCCAATTTCCTGGTGGACATGCTCTACGCGCGCCTGGACCCGCGCATCGCGGACGGGCGGTAGCCGCCGGTGCAGGCCGTCCGCCGGTATGTCCGCAGTCCCGCGGCGGTGATCGGGCTGCTGCTGCTCCTGCTCGCCGTCGCGGCGGCGCTGGCGGCGCCGCTCGCCTTCCCGGCCGATCCGCTCCGGCTGGCCGGGCGCCCGCTGCAATGGCCCGGCGCCAACCCCCGCTTCCCGCTCGGCACCGACCCGAGCGGGCGGGACATCATGGCCCAGCTCTGCTACGGCGCGCGGGTTTCGCTGCTGATCGGCGCGGTGGCCACGTCGGTCGCGCTGCTGGTCGGGATCGGGGTCGGCGCCGTCGCGGGATATTACGGCGGCTGGGTGGATGACGCGCTGATGCGCGTGACCGAGGCGTTCCAGACCCTGCCCAGCTTCCTGCTGCTGCTGGTCCTGGTGTCGGTGTTCGGCTCGGCCATCGACACCGTGACGCTGGCCATCGGCCTCGTGTCGTGGCCCGCCACGGCCCGGCTGACGCGGGCCGAGTTCCTGTCGCTGCGCAACCGCGAGTTCGTCCAGGCCTGCCGCACGCTGGGCATGGGCGACGGCCGGATCATGCTCGGCGAGATCCTGCCGAACGCGCTGCCGCCGGTCATCGTCTATGCCGGGGTCGTCATGGCGACGGCCATCCTGCTGGAAAGCGCCCTGGCATTCCTCAACCTGTCCGACCCGAACGTGGCGTCCTGGGGCAACCTGATCGGCGCCGGCAAGGGCGTGCTGCGGGCGCAGTGGTACGTGTCGGCGATTCCGGGCGCCGCGATCCTGCTGACCGTGCTGGGCGTGACGCTGGTCGGCCAGGGCCTGAACGACGCGCTGAACCCGCGGCTGAGGCAGCCGTGACCAGGCGTGCAGAGGACGCCCCTTCTTGCGGGCAATGGCCTTTGCCCGGGTCCGGGGCAGAACCCCGCGCCGTGCTGGCCGTCAACGACCTGGCCGTGGCACTTCCCCCCGGCGCTGATCGCCCTTTTGCGCTGCAAGGCATGTCCTTCACCCTGCACGGGGGCGAGACCCTGTGCATCGTGGGGGAAAGCGGCTCCGGCAAGTCCATGACCGCCAGCGCCATCATGCGCCTGCTCCCACCGGGCGTGCGGGTGGTGGCGGGCGAGGTCCGCCTGGCCGGGACAGACCTGCTGGCCTTGAACGAGGCCGGGATGCGCCGGGTCCGCGGGGCCGACATCGCGATGGTTTTCCAAGAGCCGATGACGGCACTGAACCCGCTGCGCCGCATCGGCGACCAGATCGGGGAAGTGTTCACCACCCACACCGCCCTGCCCCGCCGCGAAGCGCTGCGCCGCACGGGGGCGCTGCTGGCGGAGGTCCGGCTGCCCGACCCGGCCGCGGCGGCGCGCGCTTTTCCGCACGAGCTGTCCGGCGGGCAGCGGCAGCGGGCGGTGATCGCCATGGCCCTGGCGCTGCAACCCAAGGTGCTGATCGCCGACGAGCCGACCACGGCGCTGGACGTGACGACCCAGGCGCAGATCCTTGCCCTGATCCAGGATTTGCAGCGGCGGCGCGGCATGGCGGTGCTGTTCATCACCCACGATTTCGGCGTGGTGGCCGACATCGCCGACCGCATCGCCGTCATGCAGGCCGGGCGGGTGGTGGAGCAGGGCCCGGCAGAATCCGTTCTGCGGCGGCCGGAGCACCCCTACACCCGGGCGCTGATCGCGTCCGTGCCGCCGCTGACGCGCAGCGCACCCGCCGCTCCGCCGCCCGCCGGGCCGCCGATCCTCCTGCTGGAGGGCGTGTCCAAAACTTATGGGCGCGCCGGGCTGCTCGGCCGCGGCCGGGTGACGCGGGCGGTGGCGGACGTGTCGCTGGCGTTGCCGCGCGGCAGCACGCTCGGCATCGTCGGCGAGAGCGGGTCCGGCAAATCCACCCTGGCGCGCTGCATCGTGCGCCTGCTGCAGCCGGAGTCCGGCGCCATCCGGCTGGGCGGGGTGGACCTGCTGCGCCTGCCGCGCCGGGCCATGCGGCGGGAAGCGGCCCGGGTGCAGATGGTGTTCCAGGACCCGTACGGGTCGCTGAACCCGCGCCGCCGCGCCGGTGACTTGGTGGCGCAGGGCCCGATGCTGCACGGCGTCAGCCGGGCCGAGGCCACGGCCCGCGCGGCCGAGCTGTTCGCGCTGGTGGGCCTGCCGCCCGACGCGCTCCACCGCTTCCCGCACGAGTTCTCCGGCGGGCAGCGGCAGCGCATCGGGCTGGCGCGCGCCCTGGCGCTGCGCCCCGAGATCCTGGTGGCGGACGAGGCGGTTTCCGCCCTGGACGTGACGGTGCAGGCCCAGGTGCTGCGGCTGCTGGCGGAGCTGCGGTCCCGGCTTGGCCTGTCCATGGTGTTCATCACCCACGACCTGCGGGTGGCGGCGCAGGTCTGCGACCGGATCGCGGTGATGCGGAGCGGCGCCGTGGTCGAGCTCGGCGATGCCGCCTCCGTCCTCCGCTCGCCGCAGCACCCCTACACGCAGGCCCTGCTCGCTTCCGTGCCGGGGCGAAGCTGGATGCCGCCTATCTCGCAGTGATCAGGGCGCCGGAAAGCGCTCGGGGACGAAGAACGGCGTATCCCTCAGTTCCGGCTCGGCAAATGCCTCCAGCGCGACCCTGACATGGTCGATGTCCTCCGCGAAGAAATGCGCCGCGACCGCGTGGGCCAGGCGCTCCGCCCCCGCCGAGACGCCCGGGATGTCCGAGGCGACCGCGCCCAGGCTGGCGGCGGCGGCGTGGCTGAACAGGTGGATGCGGGACAGCCCCGGGCAGGCGCCCGGCACGCGCTCGGTCAGCTCGAACCCGCCGCCCAGCCAGGGGAAGCGCCCCAGCTCGGGGCGGGCGAGCGAGGGCGGCGGCGTGTAGCGGTCCGCCCACCGGGCCACGGCGCCGGCCAGGGAGGAGAGTTCCGGCGTGCGCCCCAGGTCCACGGCGAAACCGGTGCCGCAGATCAGGAAATCCGCCTCCGCTTCGCCGCCGCCGGCCAGGGTGATCGCAACGCCGCCGTCCGATCGGCACGCAGCCAGCAGGGCGGCGCCGAGGTGGATGCGGAACCCGGGAAGGCGGAGCGCGCGCAGCACGCTCTCGTGCGGCGGCGGGGATTGCAGGTCGTGCATGTAGGCCAGGATTTCCCATTTCCTGGCCGGCGGCAGGTCGCCCCAGCCCTCGAAGAAGCCCGGCGTGGCCGAACCGCGGCCCTTGTTGATCTGCGGCAGCTCGCGGCGGCGGACATACATGTCCACCTGCGCCGCGCCGCGCTCCAACGCCGTCGCGGCATTGTCCCAGGCGGAGGGACCGGCCCCGACCACTGCCACGCGCCGCCCCCGCAGCGCGTCGAAGTCGATCGGTTCCGCCGTGTGCGCCGCGCGGTCCGGCCAGAGCGCGGCCTCGACGGCAGGGGGGATGGAAACCCCCATGCCCGCCCGCCCGCTCGCCAGCACGACGCGCCGGGCATGGAGCACGCGCTCGGCGCCCGCCTCGGCCACGGTCAGCGCGACGGCTCCCGCCACGGGCGTCATGCGCCGCACCGAAGCCCGGCTGCGGAGCGGCAGGTGCAGCACCGTGCGGACCCAGACGAGGTAGGACTGCCACAGCCCATTCGGGATCTTGCCCAGCTCGTCCCAGGCTGCTTCCCCGAAGCGGGCCTCGTGCCACGCCCGGAATGTGAGGGAGGGAATCCCGAGGGACAAGCCGGGCAGGTGCTTGGGGCTGCGCAGGGTCGCCATGCGGGCGTAGGTCATCCAGGGGCCTTCCAGGCCTTCGGCCGAGCGGTCCAGCATCGTCACGTTGCGGATGCCCTTGAACAGGAGCGCGGCGGCGGCGGCGATGCCGTGCATGCCCGCGCCGACCACGACCACGTCATAGGCCGCGGCCCCGTCCGGCCCGGATGCCGTCGTGGTCCAGGGCCTGGGCGGCAGGCCGAGCAGATCCAGGTCCCGCGCGACCTGCCGGTCATGGGCCGCTGCGCCGATCGCTTCCGTCACGCCGCTTTCCCCCCTCCAACGGCTGCCCGCGCGCCGAACACGGGCTACCATCCGCGGGCGACTCGCGCTCATATGGCGGCGGTGGCCGTTGCGCCGCCCCATGCAACAGCCAAGCGGTGGAAAGAGCGATGGACGATTACGCACGGCGCGGCTACGGCGCGGCCAGCGTGGGCTTCGGCAGCCGCATCGGCATTGCCGTGGTCGATTTCCAACTGGCGTTCACCGACCCGCGCTTCCCGCTCGGCGGCGCGGCGCTGACCGAGCGCGCGGTGGTCAACACGGCCACCCTGCTGCGCGCCGCGCGCCTTGCCAGGCTGCCCGTGGTCAGTTGCTACACCGCCTACCACGGGGTGGACGACGCGCCGCGCTGGAAGGTGCAGCCGGTGCTGGACACGCTGCGCCACGGGGCGGAGGCGACGCAGCTCGACCCGCGCATCCGCGGCGAGGGCGACGTCGTGCTGTGCAAGGGCGGCCCGTCCATCTTCTTCCACACGGCGGCGGCGCCGATTCTCGTGCGGCAGGGCGTGGACACGGTCATCGTGACCGGCTGCACGACGTCGGGCTGCGTGCGCGCGAGCGTCATCGACGCCTTCAGCTACGGGTTCCGCGTCATCGTGCCGGAGGATTGCGTGGGCGACGTGGAGGAAGCGCCGCATGTCGCCAACCTCAACGACGTCGGCCGGCGCTACGCTGACGTCGTGGACCTGCAAACCTGCCTCGACCACATCGCCGCCCTGCCCAGGCGCAACGACTGACGGCGCGGCCGGCACAGGCTGCCCCGGTGAAGCGCTATCCGACATGGACCGGCGTCAGGTCCTGGAACCAGCTCTGCGCCTCGACGTAACCCTGGGCCTTTGCCGCGAGCGCGCGGGGGTTCAAGTCGTGGACCACCCAGACCCACATCGCCTGGTCCACGAGGCGGGTGTGCAGTTCGGCCAGGATCCGGTCCTGCTCCGCCGGCACGAAGGCGAGCTTAGCGCGCTGGCACAGCGCGTCCGCCACCGGGTCCTTGTAGCCGCCCCAGTTGAAGCCGGCGGGCGGCACCATGGTGCTCCAGGCGGCGTTGATCATGCCGATGTCCGGGTCCCAGAACCCCCAGCTATTGTTCAGCCCGTCGATGCCCCGGTTGTCCGCGGCAGCGGCGCCCATGCGGCGGCGGCCGCGCAGCGTTTCCCATTCCAGCACCTGGAACTCCAGCTTGACGCCGATGTCGGCGTAGTTCTGCTGGATGCTGTCGTTCATCGGCCCCGGCTGCATCTGGCCTGACCCGGACGTGGAAACGGCGACGGTGAACCGCAGCGGCTTGGCCGGGCCGTATCCCGCCTCGGCCAGCAGCTTGCGGGCGGCATCCGGGTCATAGGTCAGGTCAAAGCTGGGCGTGCCGAACCAGGGGTGGCCCGGGTACACCATTCCCTTGGCAGGCATCGCCGTTCCGCCGAGCAACGTCACCAGGCTCTCGCGGTCAATGGCGAGGTTGAGGGCCTTGCGGACCCGGATGTCCCGCATCGGGGAGCCTTCGCCGAAGTTCAGGATATACGGCCAGATATGCGGGTACTTGTTGGTGAACACCTGCATGCCGGAGGCCCGGAGCCGGTCGATCGCGTCCGGCGGCGGCGCTTCGATCCAGTCCACTTGGCCGGACAGCAGGGCGGCGACGCGGGTGTTGGCATCCGGCACCGGGAGCAGGATCTGGCGGTCCGCGGCCGGAATGCGGGCCTTGTCCCAATACTTGGCGTTGCGGACCAGCTCCGCCCGGCTCCGCGGCACCAGCTTGTCCAGGACCCACGGCCCGGTGCCGGAGGGCTGGGCGCCGACCTTGTTCCAATCCCGGCCCAGCCGCTCCCAGTTCGCCGGGCTGGACATGTAGATGTTGGCGATCTGATAGGGGATCACCGCATCGGCCCGCTTCGCCGTGATCTCCACCGTGAGGTCGTCCACTTTGCGGTAGGATGCGATCGGGGCCACGAAGGTGGCGCCCTGCGCCGCCTGCGCCGGGTCGAATTGCGGCGACGCCTTGTTGGACAGCTTGTCCAGGTTGAACACCACGGCGTCGGCGTTGAACGGCGAGCCGTCGTGGAACACCACATCCGGGCGGAGCTTGAAGGTCCAAACCGTGTGGTTTTCCTCATCCGAGGACCAAGACAGCGCCAAGCCAGGGCGCAGCGCCGCCAGCGCGTCACGTTGCGAAAGGTCCCAGTTGATCAGCGCGTCATACACCTGGTAGCCGATGAAGCGCTGGCCTTCGCCGCCCTGGCTCGGCTGCCCGGTCGTGAGCGGGATGTCGGCCACCGTCATGGCCACGCGCAGCACCTTCTCGGCCGCCCCGGCGGCGCCGGGCAGTGCCACGGACGCGGCAGCCGATGCCAGGACGGTGCGGCGGGTCAGCATGCGCGGCTCCTTGCCTGCGGTCGCTGCCCATCACGCACGATCCATGCCAGAAGCGGGCGAACCACGGCGGGAGATGCGGATGGCCTCGACACCGACTACATGTCCGGGCACCTGGTTCAGGACAACGCGGGCCGCCACATGACATGACGAGAGCGATCACCTCCATCGACGACCTCCAGCGCCTTGCCAAGCGGCGGGTGCCGCGCATGTTCTACGACTACGCCGACTCCGGCTCGTGGACCGAGGGCACCTACCGGGCGAACTGCGACGACTTCCGGGCCATCAAGCTGCGGCAGCGGGTCGCGGTGGACATGACGGACCGCACGCTCGCCAGCACGATGGCGGGGCAGCCGGTGGCGATGCCCGTGGCGCTGGCCCCCACCGGGCTGACCGGGATGCAGCACGCGGACGGCGAGATCCTGGCGGCCCGGGCGGCGGCCAAGGCCGGGGTGCCGTTCACCCTGTCCACCATGAGCATCTGCTCGATCGAGGACGTGGCGGCGAACACCGACAGGGCGTTCTGGTTCCAGCTCTACGTCATGCGCGACCGCGCCTTCATCGACCGGCTGATCGACCGGGCCAAGGCCGCCGGGTGCTCGGCGCTGGTCCTGACGCTGGACCTGCAAATCCTCGGCCAGCGCCACAAGGACATCCGCAACGGGCTGAGCACCCCGCCCAGGCCGACGCTGGCGAACCTGGTCAACCTCGCCACCAAGCCGCGCTGGTGCTGGGACATGCTGCACACCAAGCGCCGCCATTTCGGCAACATCCACGGCCATGTCGAGGGCGTGGCGGACATGAGCTCGCTGTCGTCCTGGACCGCGACGCAGTTCGATCCGAAACTGAGCTGGGACGACGTCAAGCGGTTCCAGGACCGCTGGGGCGGCAAGCTCATCCTCAAGGGAATCCTGGACCCCGAGGATGCCGAGAACGCGGCCAGGACGGGGGCGGACGCCCTCATCGTGTCCAACCACGGCGGGCGTCAGCTCGACGGCGCGATGTCGTCGGTCGCCGCCCTGCCCGGCATCGTCGAGGCGGTCGGATCAAGGATCGAGGTGCTCATGGACGGCGGCATCCGCTCCGGCCAGGACGTCATCAAGGCCCTCGCGCTCGGCGCCAAGGGGGTGTTCATCGGCCGCGCGTTCCTCTACGGCCTTGGCGCGATGGGGGAGCAGGGCGTGACCCTCTCGCTCGACATCATCCGCCGCGAGCTCGATACCACCATGGCCCTGTGCGGCCTGCGCGACGTGAGGCAGGTGGACCACCGCATCCTCGTCCCCGCCTGACCTACAGCTTTTCTCCCCCGATCGAAGTGGATCGGAAGAAAGCTCTGCCTTACTGCCCTCACGAGCACCTTTGCCCGACGGCTGGCCGCGTGCGGTCCGATGATGCCCTAAATCGCCGTCTTGTCGCCGCCCTTCAGCGCCAGCATCGCCCGCGCCTCGTCCGGCGAGGCCAGTTGGAGGCCGAGACCTTCGATGATTTGCCGCGCGAGCCGCACCTGCACCGCGGAGCTCGCAGCCAATTGGCCCGGCCCGGCCCACAGGCTGTCTTCCAGGCCAACGCGCACGTTGCCGCCCATCGCGGCGGCGATCGCGGCCACCCGCAGCTGCGCCGCCCCCGCGCCCAGCACGCTCCAGCGGTAGGCGTCGCCGAACAGGCGGTCGGCCGTGCGGCGCATGTGGGCGATGTCCTCCGGATGGGTGCCGATGCCGCCCAGGATGCCGAACACCGATTGGACGAACAGCGGCGGCTGCACCAGGCCGCGGTCCAGGAAATGCTTGAGGTTGTAGAGGTGGCCGATGTCGTAGCACTCGAACTCGAACCGGGTGCCGTTCTCGCGGCAGGTGTTCAGCACATACTCGATGTCGGCGAAGCTGTTGCGGAACACCAGGTCCCGCGTGGCTTCCAGCGCCGGGCGCTCCCAGTCGTGCTTGAAGTCCTTGTAGCGGTCGAGCAGGTGGAACAGGCCGAAGTTGATCGAGCCCATGTTGAGGCTCGCAACCTCCGGCTTGAACGTGGCGGCGGGAAGCACCCGCTCCTCCTTGGTCATGAACGGGCTGCCGCCGGTGGTGATGTTGATCACCGCGTTCGTCTGCTGCTTGACCCGGGGGAGGAAGCGGGCGAAGGCCTCGGGCGTTTGGTCGGGCTTGCCCGTTTCCGGGTCCCGCGCGTGCAGGTGGATGATGGCGGCCCCGGCTTCGGCTGCGGCCACCGCGTCGGCGGTGATCTGATCCGGGGTGATCGGCAGGTGAGGCGACATGGAGGGCGTGTGGATTGCGCCCGTCACGGCGCAGGTGATGATCACTTTGCGGGCTGCCATCGTATCCTCCGCCGTTTCTCGCCGTCACGCTAACAAGTGCCTGAGCGGGACGCCACCTCTCGCCGACGCCGGCCGCTTCAGGACGGCTCGCCTGCGTCCCGGGCTTCCTCAGCCTCCTCCATCTCCCGCTTGTGCCGGGCCAAAGCCATGAGGCGGCGGTCGCGCCAGCCGCTGCGGTCCGCCAGTCCGTCCGCCGGCAGGACGCGGCGGCGCTCCGCCTCCACTTTCCCGATCAGCGCGGCGTCCCAGGGGCGATGCTCCGGCGTCGAGGCGGCGATGCTGCGGTACAGGCCACCCAGCCGCGCCGCGTAGTCGGCCACCCCGCCCGGCGCATTGAGGTCGATGGTCTCGAACGGCCCCATGAACGCCCAGCGCAGGCCAAGCCCCTGCGACACCGTCCGGTCCACGTCCTCGACGGTCGCCACCCCGCTCTCGACCAGGCGCCAGGCTTCCATCAGCAGCACGCCCTGCAACCGGTTGAGGATGAAGCCCTCGATCTCGCGCGTCAGCTCGACCGGCGCCTGGCCGACCTGCTCCATGAGGGCGCGCACGCCATCGACGGTTTCGGGCGCCGTCCACGGGGCGGGCACGAGCTCGACCACGGGCGCCAGGTAGGGCGGGTTCACCGGATGCGCGACGAGGCAGCGGGCGCGGCACGCGACGTGCTCCGTGTACAGGGACGCGGCGAGGCCCGACGAGGAGCTGCCTACCCAAGCGCCGGGTTCGATGGCGGCATCGATCGCCGTCATGACCTCCCGCTTGGTGTCAACGCGCTCCAGCACGCTTTCCTGGACGTAGCTGGCGCCCCGCAGGGCGTCCGGCAGGCTTTCAGCGACGGTGATCCGCGCCAGGATCGCGGCAGGCTCCCTGATCAGCCCGGCCGCAGCCAGGTCAGCCAGCCGGCTGGCGATCGTCGCACGCGCCCGCTCCGCCGCCCCGGGCACGTTGTCGTACAAGGAGACGCCGAGCCCGCCCCGGGCGAACACGATCGCCCATCCACTGCCGACCAACCCCGTGCCGACGATGGCGACCCGGCCCTGCATGACTGCCATCTCGACGCCTCCACGATATTGCGGCCTGGACAGGCTTAGCGCGCATCACGCAGCCGTTCGAGTGCTGCTGGCAGGTTCGCTCGCGCTGCGGGCGGCTTCCACGCAGCAATCCACCGCTTCCCTCAACGAGCTGATGAAGTAATCGGAGCCGATGCTCCGCTGAACGGCCTTGTCTTTCAGTGCCTGGTCCTGCGAGGGCCACAGCCCGACCAGGATCGGCGCTCCGCGCGGCAGCCGCTGGCGCAGCCTCTGGATCAGGTACCGCAGGTGCGCCGGGCTGCCGCTGATGTCGAGGTAGGAGATGCAGGCCATGGCGACCCCGCTCACGTCGAGCGTCTCGATCTTCTCGCGCGATACATCGCCGTAGCCGACCAGGTGGCCGCCTACGCCGTGCTTGCCGAGCAACTGCACCAGCATGGAGGAGGCAGCCTCGTCCAGTGGCCCGCGCCCGGCGATGCACAGCACCGCGCCCGGGCTGCGCCAGGCCGGCGGCAGGTTTTGTTCCATCCGATCCACGCTTTTCGGTTCGGCGTTCACCGGCAACTGCTTCTCGTCATCCGGCGGCGTCACGGCTCCCTTGTCGGACTTGGACGGCGGCGGCTGCTCGTCGTCGTGCGCTTCGAGGCTCCTCACCAGGAGCTTGATCGTGGACTTGATGCGGTCGAGATGGTCACCGTCGACCACGCCCCGCTCGGCGTCGTTGGCCGCGAGTTGCAAGCCCTTGAGCGCCACCTCGTCATAGTAGGTCGAGAGCGAGCGCTCCTTCAGCAGCAACTCGGCATGGTCCTGCGCTTCGTCGGCGTCCCCGGCCAGGATGCGCTGGTAGAAGCTTTCCACCGGGGTCAGCGCCGGCCGGTCGCCGAGCATCACGTCCAGGAACTCCAGCCGCTTGATATGCCGGCCCATGACCACCAGGCACAGCGTCAGCGGCGTGGACAGGATGAGGCCGATCGGCCCCCATACCCACGACCAGAAGATGGCTGCGACCACGACGGAGAATGGCGACAGCCCGGTCGCGTGACCGTAAACCAACGGCTCGATCACCTGCCCGGTCAGTCCTTCGACCACGACGTAGAGGGCGGCGGTCCACAGCACCGTGGACCAGCCCGGCTCCACCGCCGCCGCCAGCGCCATCGGCAGCACGGCCGAGATGAACGAGCCGACATAAGGCACGAAGCGCAGCAGAGCGGACAGGATGCCCCACAGAACCGGGTTCGGCACGCCGATGATCAGCAAGCCGACGCCGATAACGACGCCAAACATCGTGTTGATGCTGAGCTGGGTGACGAAGTAGCGGCTCAGCCGGCGGCCGCCGTCGTCTATCGCGACGGTGGTCCGGTGGAGGTCGTCCGAACCCAGGAGGCGGATCAGCCGGTCGCGCAGATCCTCCTGTTGCAGCAACGCGAACACCGCGACGACGAACACGATGCCCAGAGTCGCCAAGGGCGACAGGACGGGAGCCAGGTAGGTCTTGGCGATCTCGAAAGGAGAGCTTGCCGCCGGAGCCGCGGCAGGCGCCGCCGGCGGGGAACTTGAAGCGGAGGCGGCCTGCCCCGTCCGCGCCGGCGCTTGGCCGGACGGCGCCGGCGCTCCCCTGTGCGAGCCGATGCTTTCCGTGAGGTTCGACAGCCGCCCGACCGTGTAGTCGCGCACGCTGGCGACCTTGGCTTCGACCGTTGCCGCGTATTTGGGGATGTCGCCTGTCAGGCTCGCGATCTGGGTGCCGATCACCCCGCCGATGGCGAGGATGACGCCCAGCGCCACGATGACGCCGAGCAGCACGGATGGCGCCTTGCCCAGGTGCAGCCTGCGCAGCAGGGCCACGAGCGGCGCCAAGACGAAGGCGAGCAGCAAGGCCAAGGTGACCGGGACCAGCACCTCCTTGCCGAAATACAGCGTCACGACGACCATGACGAACAACGTCATGGCCTTTGCCGCATCGGGCGCCGGTGCTTGGGAAACGGCCTTGGGCGGCGGTTGTTGACTCTCGGACACGACGTCTCCTACCGGCTAATCTTACCGATTGCCGGTTCTAGACATGGCCCGGCCGCGCCGCCAAGGCAATAACGGCAGCTTTCATTCTCAGGCGATCGGGACCTGCCGTGGGGCGACGACCGGAGACCCGCCCTGAACCGATCCTTGGCTCACCGTGAACGGTCAGCGCGGTCCGACTCCTCGTTCGGCCTGGCAATTGACGCCCTGACTGTTTCCAGTCAGGGCGATCGCGGGCTAAGCGGACGTCTTGGGAGTCGAAGCCCTGCTCACAACCTGGAAGGCGAGCGCTGCCAACACGGCGCCAAGCAGCGGGCCGGCCACGTAGTAGAACCAGACCGGGTACGTCGACGCGACGATCATCGGCCCCAGGGCGCGCGCGGGATTGCCAGCACCCCCGCTGACCGGACCGCCCAGAAGCACTCCCGCAGCGAGGGCAAAACCGATGGCGAGGGCGCCCGTGCCCGGCGGGACGCGGGCATCCGTCGTTGTCGAGATGACGGTGAACACCAGGATGAACGCGATCAGCGCCTCGACGAGCAGCACCTGCAATCCGCTCGCCCCGTTGACCGGCGCCGGCGCGCCGAGGTGAGAGTCGAGGTAGGCGCCGCTGCCGTAGGCCGCCCACACGACAAGGGCGGCGATTATGGCGCCGGCGAGCTGCGCCAGGACGTACGCGGGAAGGTCGCGCCAGGGAAACTTGCCCGCGACGGCAAGGCCCAGCGTGACTGCCGGGTTGACGTGCGCGCCGCTGATCTGCCCAAGCGAGCCGACGATAGGGACAAGGACGAGCCCGAACGACAGCGCGACCGCAAGGGAGTTGTAAGCCGGACCTGCCGTCCCCTTGCCCAGCACCGCGGCCGTTGCCACCGCGGTGCCGACGAGAACGAGCATGAACGTCCCGATCGCCTCCGCGAAGCAGGCGAGCGCCAGGTTGCCCGGCCTTGACGCGGCGGAGCCTGGCTGCCCGGCCAGAGGGGCGGTGCCGGGAAAGAGCGGCTTGTTCATGCGAGCGGCTTCTGCCGCGCCGGCTGCCCGGCGGCTGCGTTGTCGGACGATGGCGCGACTTCCTTGCGGATCGCCTCGTCGCCGGTTCTCAGCACGTCCTGCACCACCGTCTTGGCGCTGCCGGCGAGGCCGCCGCTGAGCGCTGCGTCCACCAGCTCACCGGGGCTCTTGCCGGCGAGGTTCTGCGCTTGCACGCTTTCCCGTCCCTTGTCCGCCACCGTTTGCGCGACCTGCTTGCCGCGTTCCAGGCTTTCCCTGGCGAGGACTGCGACCGCGTCACGGGCCTGGCCCGCGATGCCGCCCAAGGCCGCCTCTTCCTGGTCGCTTCGCGGCAGCAGGGCACCCAGGACGGCGCCCGCTGCCAGGCCCAGCGCACCGAGCAGGACCGGGCTCTCGGCCAATGCCCCCACCAGGTTGCCCCCCGCCTGGCTGCCTTGCGAGAGCGCGCCGCCCGCCGACTGCATCGCAGCTTGGGCCGCGCCTTGCGCCGACGCGCCCAGGGAGCTTGCGGCGCCTCCCGCAGCGCCCGCGGCCGCTCCCACCTGGTCGCGCAAGCCGTGTGCGGCCCCGGTTATCGACTCCTGGACGGCAGCGAGCGCGTCACGCACGCGATGGCCGAACGACTCGCTGGTTTCCTGCGCATGCCGGGCCAGCCCGATCGCCTGACCCCGCACGTCGTCCAACCGGGCCGAGTAGGCGTGATCGGCCTCTTGCGCCTGGCGCGTGACGCCCTGCTCGGCCTGCTGCACCCGGGTCATGGTGGCGGCGTAGTCGTCCCGCCCGTACACGTGCGGACCCCGTTTGCCGAAACTCTCCCAGCCCGGCGCCGCGGATGCCTGGCCGGACGCGCCGGACCGGGGATTCGAAGCCATGAGCCATGCCAGGCCGATGCCGGTCAGCGCCGCCGGCATCGGGTTGGCGCGCATGGTCTGCAACAGGCTTTGGCCGAACTCCGCCCCCTCGCTGCCGCGGAAGTACCCCATGAGGTCGTCAAGCACCTGGCCGGGGGAGAACTTGTTCTGCAGCTCGCTCAAGTGGCTGCCGAGGCGGGAGCGTGTCTGGTCAAGGTCGCGTTCGAGGCGGGCGGGGTCGGAGGTGTCGTCGGACATCAGATGTGCTCCTTCACGACGCGGACATCCTTCTGCAAGCTTGAGGCTGTCCGGCCTGGGGTGAGGGTCTTCAGCGAAAGCATCGCCAAACCGGAGCGTGCGAACAGCGCGCCCGTGGCCACGATCAGGACACCGACGATGAGCGATGCCGCCCAGGTCGGCAGCACCAGCGCCAGCGCGGCGGCAATCCCCTGGAGAATCACGACCAGCCCGGCGAACGCGACCAGCGCGCCGCCGATCAGCCAGATCGCGGCCATCAGGACGCGGTCGAGCTTCTGGTCCAGCTCCGCGCGGGCCAGCCGCACCTCGCCGCGCACCAGTTCCTGGATGTCCGTCGCAACGTTGCCGAGCAGCTCGCCCAGGCCGTGGCTGCCGTCAGGCCTGCTAGCGCTCACTGGTCACCTCCGGAGCGCTGCCGGCCGGGGTTGCCGGCACGGTGGCCGGCATGCCGCCCGAGGCAGGCTGAGGGGGCGCGGGATTGGCTGGCGCCGCTGAGGCTGCGAGGCGGCCGACCCGCGTCAGCGCGAAGCCCGCCGCCATGGACGCGCCCAGGAACAGCGCTGGCTGCCGGCGGGCCAAGCTGCCGAGGTCGCCCAGGAGGCTCTGCAGGTCGTTGCTGCGCAAGGTGGTCGCCAGGGTGCTGAGTTCGGCGGCGCCGCGCTCGACGAGGTGGGCTGCCCAGTCCTGATGCCCTTCCAACTGCTCGCCGGAGCGGTGCACGGCCTTGGCGACGTCCTCCAGCCTGTCCGCGAGGCCGCTCTTCTGGGACTCCGCCATCAAGGACGCCTTGTCCCCGAGCGCGCTGGCCACGGACCCGGCCCGGGCCTTGGCGTCCTGGACCACGTCCTTGGCCTGATCGACCGCGTCGGAGCCGGCTTGCCTGGCTTGCTGGCCTGCCTGCCGCACCGCGTCGCCTGCGGCTTTCGCGTCGCCCAGCACCTTGCTGGCGGCCTGCGAGCCGGTCGTGTCACTCATGGGTCTCTCCATCGCTGGGAAGGGTCTTGGCGTTCGCCACGGATCGTCCCGGCCCCCGATAGGCTTGCCGGATTGTTTGGACACAACGCAATGCGGCTGGATCGGACGCAGGACACGCAAAATTGAGGTTTCGACGGGAAAGGCTCGGGGGCCCCGACATGGACGGCGCTCCGCTGCCGGGTCAGCCGCTCGCCGCCGCCTCCACGGGGGCAGACCCGAGGATCGCGCCCATGAGCTGCTCGCGGACGGCGACGAACTCGCTGGTGGACTTGGCGGCCCGCAACGAAGCCATGTCGCGCGTGTTCGCCAGGATCGAGCGGCCGAACCCCAACCGGCGATCCAGCACGATCCGCCCCGGCCGCGGCGTGAGCACGATCACGCGGGTGCCGCAGGCGACCGCTTCCTCGACGTCGTGCGTGACGAAGATGATGGTCTTGCCGGTCAGCGACCAGATGCGCAGCAACTCGAGTTGCATGACCTCGCGCGTCAGCGCATCGAGTGCGCCGAACGGCTCGTCCATCAGCACGACGCGGGAGTCGTTCGCCAGAGCCCGCGCGACCGCCACGCGCTGCTGCATGCCGCCTGACAATTCGTACGGGTAGCGTTGCGCGAACTCGGAAAGGCCGACGAGCCGGAGGTGGCGGTCCACGATCCGCCGCCGCTCCGGGGCGCCGATCCCGCGCGTGCGCGGCCCGATCCCGACGTTGCCGGAAACGGTCAGCCAAGGCAGCAAGGTCGGGTGCTGCATCACCACGGCCCGGTCCGGCCCGGGTCCCTCGATGCGCCGGCCGCTCAGCAGCAACTCGCCCTTGCTGGGCCGCAGGAAACCCGCGACGAGATGCAGCAGCGTGGTCTTGCCGCATCCCGATGGCCCGACCAGGCAGAGGAACTCGCCTTCCTCGATGGCGAGGCTGACGCTGCGCAGCGCGTTGATGATCTGGTTGCCGGACCGGTACCAGACGCCGACCTGGCTGATTTCGAGAAAGGCGCTCAAGCCTTGCCCGCCCACGGCACCAGCTTGCGCTCGATCAGCACCACGCCATGATCGAGCGCCAGCGCGATCAGCCCGATCACGATGATGCCGGCGAAGACGATGCTGGTCCGCACGTAGTTGCTCGCCGTCAGGATCAGCCAGCCCAGGCCCGACTCCGCGGCGATCAGCTCGGCCGCCACCAGGGAGCCGAACGTCGCGCCCAGGGCCAGCCGCATCCCGGTGAATATGGCCGGCAGGCAGGCGGGGAAGACCACGAATCGGAACAGGCTGAAACCCTTCAGGCCCAACGAGGATGTCGCCAGCAGCAAGTCACGGTCAACCGCCCGCACGCCGGCCGCGCTGCTGACGACGATGATCGGCAGGCCGGTCAGGAACAGCAGGATGATCTTCGACGCGTCGCCGATGCCGAACCACACGATCAGCAGGGTGTAGTAGCCGAGCGGCGGCAACGGCCGCAGAAACTGGATGTATGGGTCGATCGCGCTCTCGACGAACCGGCTGGCGCCGAGCCACAAGCCGAGCGGGACGCCGACGCAGACGGCGGCCAGGAAGCCCAGGCACACGCGCATCAGGCTGATCCCAATGTCGTCCGCCAGAGTCACGCCCTGGTATCCCTCGGTCGCGACGGCCACCCCGGCCTCCACCACGTCCGAGATGGACGGCAGCAGGGCTGGAGACAGCACGCCGAAGCTCACCAGCGCTTGCCACACGCCTAAGCCCAGCGCGATCGACCCGGCGCTGACCATCCAGTTCCGCCGGCCCGCGTAGTGCTGCAACATGCGGGCCTCGACGCCGGGCTCGTCATCCTCGACCGGGACGACGACGGGACGAAGGGCTACGGACATGGCTTCCGCCTCAAGGAGCCATCGCAGCCCTCAACGGCTCGACCGAGACCGCGGCCTCGTACACCTGGGGGGACGCCGCTTCGGGAATCAGCTTCTCGGATGCAAGCAGCGTCGCGACGTGGCCCAGTTGCTCGCCTAGCCCGCCGAGGTATTTCGGGCCGAGCTGCTCCTGCGCATCGGGAAACAGGTCACCCTCGAAGGTGGACTTGATCTCCTCGGCGGACACGCCGTAGGCCTTGGCGGCGACGGCTTCGGCTTCCGCCGGATCGCTCCTTATCAAGCTGACCGCGCGGATGTTGGCCTTCATCCAGGCCGTCACCACCTCGGGGTGCTCCCGCAGCAGGCTGGTCTTCACGAAGCCCAGATCGCCGGCCAGGTAGCCGTGCGGCAGCAGGTCCCTGTTGAAGGCGATGACCTTGCCGTTCTGCTTGGCCAGTTGCCCGAGCACCGGCTCCCAGATGTAGGCGGCATCGATGTCGCCGCGGGTCCAAGCGGCCAGGATCGCCTGCGGCGCCAGGTTGATCAGCCGGGCCTCCTGCGGCTTCAGCCCGGCGACGTCGAGCGTCCCGTGAAGCATGAAGTCAGACGTGGAGCCGAACGGCGTCGCGACCTTCTGCCCCTTGAGGTCCGCGACGGCCTTGATCTTCGAGGTGTCGCGCACGACGAGGCCCTCCGCCGTGACACCGACCACGTACCACCACACCGCCGTGTACTTGGCGCCTTGCGTCACCGCGATGGTGAACGGGGCGTTGCCGATGAGGCCCATGTCGACGGCGCCGGACGCCATCGCCCGGTAAACGTCGGCGCCGGAGCTGAAATCCTTGTACACGACCGGCGTGCCGCCCACCTCGGCGAACCAGCCTTGCTGCTTGACGATCCCCTGGCTGTTGGCGTCGCCGGGCTGATAAGCGACCACGATCTGGGACATCCTGCCGGCTTGGGCGAGCGCCGGGCTGGCCGCGAGCAGCAAGCACGCCGTGAGGGTATGCCTTATGCCGGACATGGTCGTTGCTCCTTCCGCGCGGCGGCGCCCGCTCATTGGGCGTCCACCAGGGAACTGAATGGGTTGTAGCCGGCCCAGCTTACCTGGAACGGCGAGGCCAGATCCCCGAAGCGGTCCGGCGCGAAATCGCCGATGTCGACCGGCCGTGCCTTGCCGGCCGCGTCCAGGGCGACGGCCTCCCCCAACGCCATGCCGCGCATCACGCCGTAGCCGCTGAGCCCGCAGGCAAGATGCAGCCCGGCGCGGCCGGGGTAGGCGCCGGCGATCGGGTTCGCGTCCGGCGTGGTGTCCAGCATGCCGCTCCATCCGCCCAGCACGGGGCCGAAGCTCCAGCCCGGGAAGCGGTGGAGCGCGCGGCGACGGAGATCGTCGTACACGTGCAGGGTGTGCTGCTCGGTCCTGGGCGGCGGCGTCGGTTCCTGCTGCTCGTCGCCCGCCAGGACCGTGTCCTCGGACGCGCCGCCGGCGAGGACCAGCGTGCCCGGATTGCGCGGGATATAGGAATAGCCGCCCTGCACGGCATCCAGGAAGGACGGGATGGGGTCGCAGCCGGCCGCGTCCTGGACCATGGCAACCACCGTCGTGGTGCGGATCTGCTGGATCGGCAGATGCAGCCCGGACTGGTTGAGCAGGAGGCCGGACCAGGCGCCCGCCGCAACGATCACGATCGGCGCCCGCAGCAAGGCAGGCTCTGGGAAGCCCGCCTCGACGCCGCAAGCGCCCGCGCCGTCGAAGCTGATGCGGCGGACGTCAACGCCCTCCATGACCAGCCCGCCCGCTTGCCGGACAAGGCCCGCCAGCGACCAGGTCAGCCCGCCCGGGTAAACGCAGCCGTCGTGACGCGTGTGGGTGGCAAGGCCGACATCGCCGGTGTTGATGCCGGGAACCAGTTCCAGCAGCCTTCGGGTGGTGAGCGCCTCCACCTCCACGCCGCAGCGCTGGAACATGCGGGTGAAGTCGCCCATGCGCGCAACGTCGGCTGGCGGCACCAGAGTCACGCGGCCAACCTGGTTGAAGCGGAACGCCGCCCCGACTTGCTGCGCGATGTCCGCCATCAACGCCTGGCTTCTCTGGATGAGGCGCACGTCGGTTTCCGTCCAACGCTGGACGTGGACGGACCCGGTTCCGCGGCTGCTGGCGCCGCCGCCCACGACATGGCGTTCGAGCACCAGGACGCGGCGTACGCCGGCCTTCTTGAGCGCCCAGGCCGCGCCCAGGCCGGCGATGCCGGCCCCGACGACGATGGCGTCCCAACTCGATCCGAAATCGTTCTGGTGAAACATTCCGCGGCTCTCAGTAAGGTGGGAGCAGCCAACGCCGTCGTGCCGACGATCCAGTAAGCTGGCCGGCGCGCAGGCTGTCAACCAGCCGGCTCGACTTGCCACGGCCCCCTGCCACGTTTCTCAAGCAACACGGAGCCGCCTTGCCCGATAGCGACCAAGACCTGGCCTGGCGGGAGCTGTTCCGGGGGCTGAACCGGTCCGATGCCGCGTTGCAGAGCCAGGTCCGCCAGCGCCTGGTGTCCGCCATCGAGGCCGGGCGCCTGTCCCCCGGCACGCGGCTGCCTTCCACCCGGCGGCTCGCCGCCACCCTGGGCATCGCGCGCAACACGGTCGTGTTCGCCTACGACCGGCTGACGGACGAAGGGTTCCTCGTGTCCCGCCAGCGCAGCGGCGCGTTCGTCGCCGCGTCCCGCGGCCCGGTGCGGCCGGCTGGCGCGGCAGCCCCCGGGAGCGGCGCGGCGGGCTGGGCGGCCCACCTCCCCCGCCTCCCCTCCGGGCTGCCGCAGATCAGCAAGCCACGCGACTGGCAGAGCTACCCCTACCCCTTCCTGTTCGGCCAATTCGACCCGAGCCTGTTCCCGATCCAACCCTGGCGGGAAAGCGTGGCCCTGGCATCGAGCGCGTCCAGCGTCAACGAGTGGGCAGGCGACCTGATCGACGAGGACGACCCCGAACTGGTCGCGCAGTTGCGCGCCCAGGTGCTGACCCGGCACGCGGTCTGGGCCGCCCCGGACGAGGTGATGATCACCCTCGGCGCGCAGCAGGCGCTCTACCTCACGCTGCGCCTGCTGGTGGGGGAAGGCACGGGCGTCGCGGTGGAGGAGCCGTGCTATCCGGACACGCGGCACATGGTCCACCTGGCGGGCGGGCGGCTGCACCCGCTGGCCGTGGATGCGTCCGGCGCCGTGCCGGATGCGGGGCTGGCGGGCTGCCGGGTCGCGGTGCTGACGCCGGGGCGCCAGTGCCCCACCACCGTCACCATGCCGGCCGAGCGCCGCCAGGCTTTCCTCGCCGCCGCCCGCGCCCACGACCTCATCCTGGTGGAGGACGACTACGACGCGGACCTGTTCGCCGAGCGGGAAGCGCTGCCGCCGCTCAAGAGCCTCGACACCGATGGGCGGGTGATCTACGTCGGCAGCCTGTCCAAGGTGCTGGCACCCGGGTTGCGGCTCGGCTACGTGGTCGCCCCTGCGCCGGTCCTGCGCGAGTTGCGGGTGCTGCGCCGGATCATGCTGCGGCATCCGCCGAGCAACAACCAGCGCGCGATGGCGACCTTCATCTCGCTCGGCCATTACCGGGCGCACCTGCGCCGCTTGTCGGAAGTGCTGGCGGAGCGCGCCGCCCTCATGGACGGCTTGCTGCCGGCCTGCCTGCCGCATTGCCGCTGGCTGCGCGGCCCGGGCGCCGCGAGCTACTGGGTCGAAGGGCCGGACGGCCTGGACGCGCGGGCGGTGGCGCAGGCCGCGCGCGGGGCGGGCGTGCTGATCGAGCCCGGCGACGTGTTCTTCGCGGGCGGCGGCGGCCAGTCCTGCTTCCGCTTAGGCTTTTCCTCCATCCGGACGGACCGCATCGCCAGCGGGATGGCTCGGCTCGGCTCGCTGGTGCGCTGAGCTTGGCGCGGTTTCCTATGCCGAAAGCCCCGCTCTTTCCATCACCATGCCATCGAAGGCGCGCAGGATGCGATCGATGAACAGGTTCTTGCCGGCCATGCGGCTGTCCGGCGCCTCGGGGTGCACCAGCATGGTGGCGTTGCTCTCGAACAGCAGCACGCGGCCGTCCGGCAGCAGGGAGAAGTCAGCGCCGCAATAATCCAGATCCAGCCGGTGCGCGATGGCGTCCAGCACGGTGGTGGCGGTGGGGCCGATCGCGGCCTGCATGTTGGCGAGAAACCCGATCTCCTCCGCCAAGCGGGCGTCGTGCTCCATCTCGGCCGAGAAGTAGTGCACCAGCCATTGGGTCGAGATCGCCAGGTGGTAGGGCATCGGTACCCGGTCCACGAAGATCGCCCGGTACTTGCGGTACAACCCGTCCGGCGAGGCGTAGTCATGGTAGTCGGTCAGGTACACGGCCGCGTCCGGCGCCAACGCGGCGGCGGCGCGGGTCAAATCCGCCGCTTGCTCCAGCTTGTGCACCGTTTCGCCGCCGTGCCGCCCCGCGTCACG
Source organism: uncultured Acetobacteraceae bacterium (assembly GCA_964245075.1). Lineage (GTDB taxonomy): Bacteria > Pseudomonadota > Alphaproteobacteria > Acetobacterales > Acetobacteraceae > LMUY01. The sequence continues at coordinate 17,477 of CAXTLC010000016.1, read as the reverse complement.
CAGCAGCACCGGCAGGCGAAGGCCGTGGGCTTGCAGCACGTCCTCCCGCTGCGCGTCCGCCCCCGTCAGCTTCACGGTGCGCGGCACCACCAATCCCGGAATGGCCGCGAGCAGGCCGCCGACGCGGTGGCGCTGCGTGCGCCCGACCTGGGCCGGGTCGTTCAGCATGGGAGCCGTGCAGCGCTGCTTGAAGCCTTCGGCGTAGGCCAGGGCGGCCCCGCCCACATCGGCGTCGCCGATCAGGTTCAGCACGATGTCATAGCGCGGCAGCCGCGCCTCGTGCGAAGCGTCGGTGAAATCGACGTGCCAATCCACGATGCCCAATGGCAGCCGGGGCACGAGGTGGGTGCTCGGGATGTTGCCCTCCAGCGCCCAGAGCATCAGCAGCGTGCCCGCCGGGTCCGGCGGCGGCGGCTGCACGGTGAAGCTCTGCTTCCAGTACGCCGCCTGGGCAACGCCGCGCGCCTGCTCCTGCCGTCCCTGCTTGACCAGGACGTGCACGAGGTTGGTGGCGATCAGCTTCTCCTCGGGCTTGATCGCCAACGCTTCGCGCAGCACCGGCTCGGCGGCGTCCCACTGCCCTAGTTCGAGCAGGGAATAGCCGAGCTTGCTCAGCGCGTCGGCGATCTGCACGTGGCCCGGCGGCAGCAGCCCGCGCAGCATCGCGACGGTCGCGTCCTGGTGCTGCCTGGCGGCGGCGTAGCGCTTGGCGCGCGCCGCCGCTTCCCCGGCCAGGCCGAAAACGGTTGCGCGGGCCTGGCTCACGCCCGTTCCCAGGCCCAGCACCGTCTCGTACTCGGCCAACGCCTCGCCGAAGCGGCCGAGGGCCATCAGCGAATCGGCGATGACGCTGTGCAGGGTGAGCATGACGGCCTGGTTGCCGGCATCGGAGCGAAGCTGCGTGGCGAAGGCCTGCTCATACCACTGCAACGCAGCCGCGAAATCGCCTTGCCGCCACAACGTCCAGCCCAGCCCGCCGAGCGCACGCACCCGCAGGGCCGGCGCGTCGGAAGCGTTCAGGGCTTGCAGCGCGTTCTCGTAGAACGCCCGCGCGGAGCCGAGGTCGCCCGCCTGCACCGCCGCCTCCGCCCTGGCAGCGAGCAGGGCGGTGTCGGCCACCGGCAGGGAAGCTGTCTGCGTCAGGCCCATCGTTCCACCCCATGCTCGGCCATGGCCACGCAGCGTCTGCGGCCCGCGCCAGCCTATGACAATAGTCGAGGCGAAAGCATTCCAAGAGGGTGCAGCCGATATTGGCGGCGGCGGCGTGCAGGACGGCACTGATCTACCCTGTGTCGCCAAGCAGCATAAGGCAGGGCCTGAATACACCTAAGTTGTTTACCCACGCGGCAACCGGCGTCACGAGCCCGCCTGCCAGCCCGCCTGCC
>CAXTLC010000016.1:12393-15992 GCA_964245075.1 uncultured Acetobacteraceae bacterium | reverse complement strand
CGTCCATCTGGCCGCACGATGGGGCCTGCCTGGCTCTACGCAGGCGCGTGACGCCGCCCGATGGTGCAGCTCGACCAAGCGGAGCCCCTGCCGATGCCCAATGCCGAGGATGCCGAGCGCCTCCGAACCCTCGACCGCCTGTTTGACGCGTTCAACCGCCATGACGCCGACGCCGTGATGCAGTGCTTCACCCCGGATGCCGTGTTCCTGGCCGCCGCGGGCAGCGAGGCGAGCGGCCGCAGCATCACCGGCACGGCAGCCATCCGGGGCGCGTTCGCCGCCGTGTGGGCCGGCATGCCGGACGTGCGCTGGACCGTGCGCCGCCACCGCATCGTGGGTGACGAGGCCATCACGGAATGGCTGTTCACCGGCACCCGCCCCGACCGGAGCCGGGTGGAGGCGGAAGGGCTCGACCTGTTCGCCTTCGCCGGCAGCCTGATCAGCCGCAAGAGCGCGTTCCGGAAGGACCGTCCGCCCCTGGCGGGAGTTGCCGCATGAACGTCATCCTCCGCCCGCACCCCGTTCCCGGCCTGGGCGCGCCGCCGCGCCAGCCCTACGACCCTGCCTACGACCCCCTGCGCCACGCCACGCCCGGCCGCAACCGGGATTACGCGCCGACCTACTGGGTCGCGACCGCGGGCGAGCCGCCGGAGGATGACGGGCCGGTGCAGGGCGACGCGGACGCGGACGCCGTGGTGGTCGGCTCCGGCTTCACAGGCCTGGCCTGCGCGCTGTTCCTGGCCCGCGACTTCGGCATGAAGGCAACGGTGCTGGAAGCCAACCGCGTCGCCTGGGGCTGCACCACGCGCAACGGCGGCCAGGGGCAGAACGCGTCCGGCCGGCTCAGCCGCAGCCAATGGGTCGCCCGCTGGGGCGAGGACGTGGCCAAGTCGCTCCATGCCGAGATCGCGCAAGGCTTCGAGCTGTTCACCTCCCTCACGCAGGAGTTCGCCTGCGACCCGCAGGGCGGCGGCCACCTCTACGTGGCGCACCGCCCTCGCCTCATGGCCAAGCTGGCGGCCGAGTCGGAGCTGTGCAACCGCGTGTTCGGCTACCGCACCCGCACCATCGACCGCGAAACGCTGCAACGGGACTGGCTGGGCGAGCAGGGCGCGGCCGGGGCGCTGCACGAGCCGCTCGGCATCGGCGTGCACCCCGCCAAGCTCGCCTTCGGCTATCAGCGCGCAGCACGGGACGCGGGCGCGCGGGTCCACACCGCAAGCCCGGTGACGGAGATCGTGCGCGACGGCGCCCTGTTCCGGGTGCGGACGCCCGGCGGCACGATCCGGGCGCGCGCCGTCGCGGTCGCCACCGGCGGCTACACCGGGCAGGCGATGTGCGGCCAGCTCCGCAACCGGGTGATGCCCGTGCTGTCGAACTCGGTCGTGACAAGGGTGCTGACGGCGGAGGAGATCGAGGCGGCCGGGCTGCGCACCCGCCAGGTCATCACGGACACGCGGACGCTGCGGCATTACTACCGGCTGCTGCCGGACAACCGCCTGCAGATCGGCACCCGCAGCGCGATCACCGGGCAGGACGCGAGCCACCCGCGCCACCTGGCGCTGCTGCTGGCCGGGCTGCATGCCAAGTTCCCGGCGCTGCGCTGCGTGGAGATCGACTATTCCTGGTGGGGCTGGGTCGATGTCAGCCACGACATGATGCCGCGGGTGGTGCAGCCGGACGCCGGCGTTCCGCTGTTCTACGGGCTCGGCTACGGCGGCAACGGCGTCAGCTACTCGGCGCAGGCCGGGCGGCGGCTGGCCGGGCTGGTGGCAGGGCGCCCGGCCCCGGCGCTGCCGATCTACCGGGGGGCGCTGCCCGGCCACGTGCTGGCGCCGTTCCGGCGCCTGGGGCAGCGTCTGCTCTACCGGCGCTACGCCTGGCAGGATAACCAGGCTTGAGGCTGGGCGCGCGGGCGAGGGAGGGTGCGTGATGGGCGGTGAGGTGCGCGTTTTCACCGCGCGGCGGATCATCACGATGAACCCGTCCGCGCCGGAGGCGACCCACGTGGCGGTCCGGGACGGGCGCATCCTGGGCTATGGCGGCGCGGACGACATGGCGGCCTTCGGCGGCGCCAGCACCGACGGGCGGTACGCGGACAAGGTCATCCTGCCGGGCTTCGTGGAGGGCCACAGCCACCTGTTCGAGGGCATGACCTGGCTCGACCCTTATCTCGGCTTCTTCGACCGCCGCGGCCCGGACGGACGGGTGTGGCCGGGGCTGAAAAGCATCGACGCGGCGGTGCAACGCTTGCAGGAAGCGGCGGCAGGGCTGGACGGAGCCCGGCCGGTGACGGCCTGGGGGTTCGACCCGATCTACTTCGGCGGCCGGCGCATGATCGCGGCCGACCTGGACCGCGTGTCCGCCACCCGCCCCGTGGTGGTCACCCATGCGTCCGGCCACATCATGAACGTGAACGGCGTGGCGCTGCACCGGGCCGGGTTCACCCAATCGACCGACCTGGACGGCTTGGTGCGGGACGCGGCGGGCGGGCTCACGGGCGAGCTGCTGGGACCGGAAGCGATGGGCCGGGTGCGCCGGGTGGTCGGCGGCGCGTCCATGGAGCGGGCGATCGACGCGCCGGGCCTGCGCCGCTTCGCCGCCATCGCGCAGGCGGCGGGCGTCACCACGGCGGCGGACCTGCTGAACGAGCTGACGCCGCCCACCGTCGCCACCTACCAGGCGGTGACGGAGGACCCCGGCTTCCCGCTTCGCGTCGTCCCGGCGCTGGGCGCGCGGTTCTACGGGCTGGAGGACGGCATCGCCCGACTGGGCGAGCTGCGGCGCTTGTCCACCGGCAAGCTGCATTTCGGCCTGGTGAAGCTGGTGGTGGACGGCTCCATCCAGGGCTTCACCGCCCGGCTGCGCTGGCCCGGCTACCACAACGGCGCGCCGAACGGCATGTGGTACGTGGCGCCGGCGGAGCTGGCCGGGATCGTCGCCGCCTACCACGCGGCCGGCGCCCACCTCCACATCCACACCAACGGGGACGAGGCCAGCGAGGTCGCGGTGGAGATGATCGGCCGCGCCCTGGCGCAGTCGCCGCGCCTGGACCACCGCCATACCCTGCAACACTGCCAGATGCCGGACGAGGCGCTGTTTCGGCGCATGAAGGCGCTCGGCATCTGCTGCAACATCTTCGCCAACCACATCTACTACTGGGGAGACGCGCACGCGGCGCTCACGATGGGGCCGGCCCGGGCGGCGCGGATGGATGCGTGCGGCACGGCGCTGCGCCTGGGCGTTGACTTCGCGGTGCACTCGGACGCGCCCATCACCCCGCTGGCGCCCCTGTTCACCGCCTGGTGCGCCGTCAACCGCCGCACCGCCTCCGGACGGCAGCTCGGGCCGTCCGAATGCATCCCGGCGGCGGCGGCGCTGCGGGCGATCACCCTGGGCGCGGCCTACACCATGCGCATGGACCACCTGGTCGGCAGCATCGACGTGGGCAAGTTCGCCGATCTCGCCGTGCTGGACGAGGACCCGCTGGCGATCGACCCGATGGCGCTGAAGGATGTGCGGGTGCACGCGACCGTCGTAGGGGGCGAGCCGTTCCCAGTCCCTGCATGATGGTCCCTGCATGATGGTCCCTGCATGAT
>CAXTLC010000016.1:0-12293 GCA_964245075.1 uncultured Acetobacteraceae bacterium | reverse complement strand
GTCCCTGCATGATGGTCCCTGCATGATGGTCCCTGCATGATCCCCGTCACCGTCATCGGCGGCTTCCTGGGCGCCGGGAAGACCACGCTGGTGAACCACCTGCTGCGCACCGCGACCCGGCGCTACGCCGTGCTGGTGAACGACTTCGGCGCGCTGAACGTCGATGCCGCGCTGATTTCCGGGCAGGACGGCGCGGTCATGGCGCTGGCCAACGGCTGCGTATGCTGCTCCGTCGGCCCCGATCTGGGCGACACGCTGGCCCGCATCGCCCGGCGGGACCCGGCGCCCGAGCACATCCTGGTGGAAGCCAGCGGCGTGTCCGACCCCTGGCGCGTGGCGCAGCTGGTCAAGCTGGAAGAAGGCGTGGCGCTGGACGGCGTGCTGGTGCTGGTGGACGCAGAAGCGTTCCCCGGGCAGCTTGCCGACCCTTACCTGGCGGACACGCTGGAACGCCAGCTCGCCCGGGCCGACATCGCGGTGCTGAACAAGACGGACCTGGCAGCGCCGGGCGAAGCGGCGGCGCTCCTGCGGCGCATCCGGCCCGGCCTGCGGACCGTGGAGGTCGCCCACGCCGCGCTGCCGGAGGCGCTGGTGGGCGGCAGCGCCGGCCCGGGCTCGCGCTTCGCGGCCGAGCCGGCGCATCACCCGTTCCGCACTTGGCTCTGGCGAGGGGAGGCGGTGTTCGACCGGGGCCGCTTGGCGGCGCTGCTCGACGCGCTGCCTCCGCCGGTGCTTCGGCTCAAGGGGATGTGCCGGGTCGGTCCGGACGGGGCGCCGCACCTGCTGCAGATGGTCGGCCGCCGCTGGAGCCTGACGCCGGCCCCGTTGGGCGAGGCCGGCCTGGTGATGATCGGAACCGCCGCCCTGCCGGCGGCCGGGGCGTTGGACGCGTTGTTCAAGGCGGCGCTGGCGCCCGGTCAGGGCGCGTCCTTGGATGGCATCGACGGCGCCAGCAGCGGAGCGAATTGCACGGACCGGGGGTCGCCGGCCAGGAACGCCGGATCGAGAGGACTGCCGTCCGAGGGATCGCCGCCCGGCTGCGCGCCGCGGCCGGGATTGCGCGTCGTCCCGTCCGGCGCCGGCTGATCTCCGCCAACCTCGAGATCGGCCGAGCGGCCGCCCTGCGGATGCCCTTTCTGGATCTCGGCCAGGGCAGCCTCGACCTTCTCCGCGAGCTTGGCCGAGAAGGGAAGCCGGTAGGCCCGCGGCTCCCCGGACGGCCGGTTGGTTTCGTCGAGCGCTTCGAGCCAGAGATGGATGGCGCCCGGGGACGCGCTGGCGGGATCGGGATCGACGTTGCGCGCCCACAGGAGCTGGAAGCGTGCCGGCAGGGCCGCGGTCGACGACCAGCCGAGCAGGCCCTCCGTCCCGAGGAACACGACCACGTAGAAAGCGCTGGTGACGACGACCGCAGCCGCCTTGGCCGCCCAGGGCAGCCGCGTCCGTGCCACGCCGAGCAGCAGCAGCACGCCGAGCAGCACGTAGGCGGCGGACAGGCCGACGACGTCGGCTTGCAGCGTCACCGCCTCACCTGGCGGGCCGCACGTCGCGGGGATCGGTGGAGATCCGGGTCAGCGGTTTCTGCGCGCGACTGACATCGGTGACTGCGCCGGCCGCATCGACGGCGAAGCGGACGGCGGTCTTCTCCTCCCCGCCGCCGTCGAGGGTGATCGTGTCGTAGAAGACGACCTGCACCGAGGGGTTCAGCTTCTCGACCCGGACCGACACGGGAACGGGCTTCCCGGTCAGCGCGGCGAAGTGGTGGACGTTCACCGTGTACTCGCCCGCGACGATGCCGCGGATGCTGACCGTTTCCTGCCGGACCGGCGACAGGATCTTGCGGCCGCTCACCAGGAGGAAGTCGTTGGCGCCGCCGCGGTCATCCCGGTCGAGCGTCATGAAGCCGGCCGAGTGGCGGCGATACCAGACCAGGTTGCCGACCGGGTCCTGCACGAACAGGTCCATGTCGTCCGGATGGCTGTCCGGCCAGCTCATCGTGATCAGGAAATCCGCCTTGGGATCGACCTTTCCCTCGCGCGCGTCCGGGGCGATGCTGAGCAGCGCGATGAAGAACAGGAAGGCCAGCACCTGCATCGCCTTGAACAGCATGACGCCCAGCGGATCGAACGGCTCGTCGCGCGGGGAGAAATCGAAGTCGTCGATCACGGCGGCAGGTTCGACCGGCGCTCCAGGTCCGGGATGACGTGGACTTCCAGCAGGCGCACGGCGAAGGCGAACAGCCTGCCGGTCGCCTCGTCGAGCATGTAGTACTGGACCTTGACCAGGATCGAGCTCACCAGCCCGGCCAGCGTCGTGTACATGGCAACCGCCATGCCCTCGCTCATCAATCCCATCGACGACCGGATCGCCCCGCGGTCGCCAGGGTCCAGGCCCGCAACCGGCGCCAGCATGATGATGAAGCCGACGATGGTTCCCACCAGGCCGAGCTTCATCAGCGTGTCGCTGGCGAACGCCCCGAACCGGTTCGAGCCGCGCAGCCGCACGGCGAACCCGCGCAGCAGCAACGACTGGTCGAGCTGCCGCGAGCGCCCCAGATCCGCCTTCTGCGCCAGGTCGCGGATGTGCCCGGCGAGCAGCCCGTGCGGCAGCCGGCCCGCTCCCTCGACCTCGATCCCGTCGCCGACGACCGCGAAGCCCCCGCCGCCGGTGATGAGCCGCGCGGCGCGCCGCGCGGCGTCGTCCTCCCGCGACACGGCGAGCGTCCGCCACAGGCAGTGCAGCGTGGTCCCGGCATAGAGCAGCGCGATGGCCAGGGAGATATGGGTCCGGTCCGCGGCCACCATCCGCCCCATCAGGCCGAACCGCCACAGCAGCGCCGCGCCGAACACGCAAACGCCGGTGAAGATCAGCCAGTGCATCAGCGGCGTGCGGTTGTCTTGCGGAATCCGGCGCGGCGCTTCCCCCTGACGTCCAGACCCTTGCGGCAACGGCCTGCGCTCCCCCCGGTGACGGATGCCGCCCGCCACGTCTTGGCGCCCACCTTGCCGGGGCGGTGCCGCGGTTCCAAGGATATTCCGCCTAAGCCGGAGGCGCGCCCTGCCTGCTCAGCCCCGGTAGCGCCGCGGGATCACCAAGTTGCTCATCGCCGTCAGCACCAGCGTGGTCGCCATCAGGATGACCGCCATGGCCGAGGCGAACGGCCAGTTGTTGTTGGTGCTGAACTCCCAGAACACCAGCGGCGCCATCATCTGGAACCGCGGGCCGCCGAGCAGGTACGGCGTCGCGTAGGCGTTCATCGCCAGGATGAAGCACAGGATGCCCGCGGTGGCGGTGCCCGGCAGCGCCAGCGGCCAGACCACGCGCCAGAAGCTGCGGCCCGGCGTGGCGCCCAGGCTCTGCGCCGCCTCCTCCATCCGCGGGTCGATGGTTTCCATGGCGCTCTGCACCGTCAGCACCACGATGGGCAGGTTGACCGACACGATGCCGGCCACCACGGCGACCGGCGTGTACATCAGCTCCGCCCCTTGCCCCACCGCCCAGCGCGCGGTGCTGTCCAGCATGCCGCCCCGCGCGAACAGGATGATCCAGCCGACCATGCGGACCACGTTGCCCACAAAGAGCGGCAGCACGATGCCCAGCATGCACGCCGTCTTCCAGCGGCTCCGCATCCGCGCCAGGCGGTACGCCAGCGGCAGGCCGAGCAGCAGGCACAGCGCGGTGCACGCCACCGCGATGCCCAGCGTGGTCCGCAGCACGCCCACGTAAAACGGGTCGGACACGAAGCGCCAGTAGTTGGCGCCGGTGACCGTCTCGATCATCAGTTCCGTCAGGTCATACTGGTTGACGCTGTAGCGCAGGACCAGCGCCAGCGGCGCCAGCAGCATGACCGCCATCACCCCCAGCGCCGGCGCCAGGAACGCCGCCGCCGGGCCCGCCTGCCGTCCGTCGGTCACGTCGCCTGCATGTTCTTCTTCCACCACTCGGACGTGGCGCCTTGCAGCTTGCCGACGATGCCGTAGTCGGGCGGGGCGAGCCTGATGCCGTCCGGCAACGCCAGTTGCTCGCCGATCCTGCCGGTCAGCGGGTCATCGTCCACGGTCGGCAGGTATCCCATGCGTTCGGCGAACCGGGTCTGCGAGCCGGGTTCCAGCATGGCGTTGAGGTACTTGAAGGCCAGCGCCTTGTTGGGCGCGTTCTTGGGCACCACCATGCCGGAGATGTAGAGCACCGAGCCTTCCGTCTGGAACGAGGCCTTCACCGGGATTCCGGCGTTCTGCCACATGATCACCCGGGCCAGCCACATGATGCCGACGTCGATCTCGCCCGACTTGATCCCGGCGCCGATCGAGTCGGTGGAAGGATACAGCCGCAGCCCGTTGGCGTTCAGCTTGGTCGCCAGCGCGCGGGTGTCTTCCGCATCCACCTTGTTCACGTCGCCGGTCGCGGCCAGGGCGGCGGCCATCATGATGTAGAAGTAGTTGATGTCGCCCACGCCGACGCGGCCCTTCCATTGCGGATGGAGCAGGTCGGCGAAGGTCTTAGGCGGCTCCTTCACCTTGTCCGGGTTGTAGATGATGACCTGCGGGCTCCAGATGTGCGGCGCGTAGAACGGCGAGCGCAGGTTCGCCAGCACGTGGGCGAGGTTCGGCACCTTCGCCGCGTCCAGCTCCTCCACCAGTCCGGCGGCGCCCAGCTCGTGGCCGCGCACTGCCTGCACGCAGACGACGTCGTCCGTGCTGCGCGGCAGGCGGCGCTGCGCGTACAGCTTGGCGACCCGCGGGTCCTCGTCGCCGACGTCCTGCACCACGGTGATGCCCTGGGGCGCCAGCACCGGCTGCTCGACGTTGTCGCGCAACAGGTTGGCGTAGTCGCCGCCCCAGGTGGCGACCGTCATGGTGTCCGCCGCGAACGCCGGGCCGGCGGCGAAGGGCAGCGCCGCCGCCCCTCCCAGCACGGCGCGGCGGGACAGGGCGGGCGGGCGGGCGTCAGGCATGGCGGGTGATCCTTTCGGATGGGGTCAGGCACGTCACGGGCGCGCCGGCGGCGTCGAACAGCCGCTCCGCGCCGGAATCCCAGCGCACGGTGACGGGATCGCCCGCTGCCAGCAAGGGCGCGCCGTGCGCGGTGGTGTCGCGCACGGCGAGCAGCAGGGCCGGGCCGAGCCGGACCAGGTGCTCCCGCACGGCGCCGAGATAGCTGGCGAGTTCCACCACGCCCGCGGCGGTGCCCGGCCCGGCGCCGCCCGGCGGCCCGAGGCGGAGCCGCTCCGGCCGCAGCGCCAGCGTGCACGGCCCGGGAAGGCCCGCGAACGGCCCGGCCAGGTGCAGCACCGCCCCGTCCGCGGCCACGGCGCCGCCGGCGAGCGTGCCGCTGACCATGTTGCTGCGGCCGATGAACCCGGCCACGAACGGCGTCAGCGGGCGCTCGTACACGTCCTCCTGCGTGCCGACCTGCTGCACGCGGCCGTCCCGCATCACCACCAGGCGGTCGGCCATCGCCATCGCCTCGTCCTGGTCGTGGGTGACCATCACCGTGGTCAGCCCGCGGCGGCGCTGCAACAGGCGGATGTCCCGGCCGACGTCGCCGCGCAGTGCCGCGTCCAGGTTGGACAGCGGCTCGTCCAGCAGCAAGGCGCGCGGCTCGATCGCGAGCGCCCGGGCCAGCGCCACGCGCTGCTGCTGCCCGCCCGAGAGCTGCCGCGGCAGGCGGTCCGCCAGCGCTTCCAGCCGGGCCAGGCGCAGGGTGGCGGCGACCTGCGCGTCCCGCGCCGCCCGGGGGATGCCGCGCATCTCCAGCCCGAACGCCACGTTGCGGGCCACGCTCAGGTGGGGGAACAGCGCGTAGCTCTGGAACACCAGGCCCAGGTCCCGCTTGTGCGGCGGCAGCGCCACGATGCTGCGCCCGTCCAGCAGGATGTCGCCCGCGCTGGGGGTGACGAAGCCCGCCACCATGCGCAAGGTGGTCGTCTTGCCGCAGCCGGACGGGCCGAGCAGCACCACCAGCTCGCCCGGCGCGATGTCCAAGCCGACATCGGCCACCGCGGCCGACTGGCCGTAGCGCTTGCCGATCCCGCGGAGTTGCAGCCGGCTCATGCCACGGCGCGCGACACCGGCACCAGCCGGTCCATCAGCAGCAGCGCCGCGCCCACCAGCGTGATCTGCGCCACGGCGATGGCGGCGACCAGCGGGTCGATGTGGTATTGCAGGTATTGCAGGATGGCGACCGGCAGCGTGGTGATGCCGGGCGCGGTCAGGAACAGCGTCATCTCCAGGTTCTCGAACGAGATGATGAACGCGAACAGCCCGCCCGCCACGATGCCGCCGCGCATGGCCGGCAAGGTGACGCGCCAGACCACCGTCCAGGGCGGGGCGCCGAGGCTGGCGGCGGCTTCCTCGGCCGCGCGGTCATGGTTGGCCAGGGCGGCGAGGCTGAGCCGCACCACCCAGGGCAGGGTGATCACGACATGCGCCGCCACCATCAGGGGCACGGAGCCGCTCAGCGCCCAGCCGGTCCGCTCCTCCGTGATGACGGCGGCGGCGAAGATCGCCAGGCCGATGGCGACGCCGGGAATGGTCAGCGGCGCCAGCATCAGCGTGGCCAGCGCGTCCCGCCCGCGGAACCGGTAGCGCGACAGGCCGATTCCGGCGGGAACGCCGAGGGCCAGGCTCAGGGCGGTTGCCGCCGCCGCGGTGAGCAGGCTGGTCCGCAGCGGCGCGCCGAACTCGGGCAGGATGCGGGCGTACCAGCGCAGCGTGTAGCCGTGCGGCGGGAACACGATCAGCGTCTCGTCGAACACGCTGAGATAGACCGTGAGCAGCAGCGGACCCACGATGATGGCCACCCCGGCAAGCACCAGCGCGGCCATGGCGCCCCGGCCGGCGCGTTCGCGCCAGGAGGAGGCCGGGTCAGCCAAGGTAGGGTGGGGTCCGCATGGGCTGCTCCAGTCGAGGCGGAGTGGGAGCAATCACCGTGCCATCGGAGGGCCGGGTCCCGCCAGCCCTGGCGTCCGCCGGGGTCCTCGCCTAGCGTCCCGGCCGGCAACGGGGGCGGATGGCATGGTGGAGGGCGTTGGCGGCTCGACCTTCGCGGCGGAGCTGGCGCGCATGGCGCCGATGACCGCGGGCGTGACGCCCATCGCCGTGCCGGAGTACCAGGCGCGGGTGGCGAAAGCGCAGCGGCTGATGCGGGAAGCGGGCGTGGACGCGCTCTACCTCGATACCTCCACCAACCTGCGCTACTTCACCGGCATCGCCCTCGGGCCGACGGAGCGGCTGCACGGCGCGGTGATCCCCGCCGAGGGCGGGATCGCCTATCTCAGCCCGGCCTTCGAGGAGCCGAGAACGCGGGAATGCCTCCGCTTCGGCGGCGACATACGCTGCTGGGAGGAGCACGGGGATCCGGCGGCGCTGGTGATCGAGACCGTGCGCAGCAAGGGCTTGGACAGCGGCACGGTCGCCATCGACCCGCACACGCCGTTCTTCACCGTTGACGGGCTCCGCCGGGCCGGCAACTCGTTCGGCTTCGTCAACGCCAACCCCGTCACCGCCGGCTGCCGCCAGGTGAAGTCGGCGGCGGAGATCGCGCTGATGCAGGTCGCCATGGACATCACCCTGGCGGTGCAGAAGGCGGCGGCGCGCTGCATGGCGCCCGGCGTCACCACGGCGGAGGTGCAGGCCTTCCTGGACGCGGCGCACCGCAGGCTGGGCGGCCAGCCCGCTTCCCGCGCGGTGCAGTTCGGCGAGGCCACCGCCTATCCGCACGGCGTGCCCTACGGCCAGATCTTGGCCGAGGGGGACATGGTGCTGGTGGACACCGGCTGCTTCGTGGAGGGCTACCGCTCCGACATCACCCGGACCTACGTGTTCGGCACGCCCACTGCCCGGCAGCGCGAGATCTGGGAACTGGAACGGCGCGCCCAACTGGCCGGGTTCGACGCCGCCGTGCTGGGCGCTCCGTGCGAGGCGGTGGACGCGGCGGCGCGCGGCGCCATCGAGGCAGCCGGGTTCGGCCCCGGCTACAAGGTGCCCGGCCTGCCGCACCGCACCGGCCACGGCATCGGTATGGACGTGCACGAGGACGCCTTCATGGTCCGCGGCAGCAAGACGCCGCTGGCGCCCGGCATGTGCTTCTCCATCGAGCCGACGATCTGCATCTACGGCGAGTTCGGCGTGCGGCTGGAGGACATCGTCGCCATGACGGACGCCGGCGCGCGCTGGTTCACGCAGCCCTGCCCGTCCGTGGACGACCCGTTCGGGGAGGATTAGCTCCCTGCCCGCGGGCAGGGACGGCCGCCCCTCCGTCCGGGATCACGACGGCTTTGGTTGCGGACCCCGGCGCGCGGTGCGCGTGATGACGCCGTCATCCACGTTGGGGCTTCCACATGCGCCTGCCTCCCTTGCCGCCCGAAGCCATGCGCCCCGAGCAACGGGCGCTCCACGAGGCGATGGCGCCCGTGATAGCGGAGCATCTCAAGGGCTTCGTCTCCGAACGGCGAGACGGCGCGCTCGTCGGGCCGTTCCCGCCGATGCTGCATTTTCCGCAGTTCGGCGCATCCGCGTGGGCGTACGCCAAGGCGCTGATCGAACAGGCCAAGCTTCCCAAGGCCGTGCGGGAAGTAGCGATCCTGGCGACGGGGGCACGCTTCAGCTCGCGCTATGAGCTGTACGCGCACGAGCACGTCGCCCAGAGCACCGGGCTTTCGCCGGCCAAGATCTCGGCGATCGCTGCCGGGCAGCGGCCCGCGGAGCTCAGCCCCGAAGAGGCCGTCGCCTACGACGTCGCCGCCGCGCTGGCGGGCGGCAAGCAGTTGCCCGGATCGACCTACCAGGCGGCCGTGGACGCGTTCGGCGGCGACGGGGCCGGCGAACTGGTGTTCCTGGTCGGCGGCTACTGCCTGGTGTCGGTCTTGCTCAACGCGTTCGACATGTCGGTGCCCGGCAGCGAGGAGGGGCTGGGCTGATGGCATGATGTTCCTCGAGGACGGCACACGGGTGCTGGCGATCAGCCAACCGGCGCACGCCTGGGTGGCGGGACAGATCCTGCGCGCCTGGCCCGGCGGGCTGGACGCCCCCGTGCTGCTGGCGGCCGAGCAGCACGACCTCGCCTGGCTGGACTGGGAAACGCGGCCGGCCTTCGACCCGGCGACCGGGCGGCCCAAGCTGTTCCGCGACGTCGGCGCCGCCGAGCACGCGCCGGCCTGGACCGCGGCGGCCGAGCGCGCCCTGGCGGCCTGGGGGCGGCGCGTGGCGCTCCTGGTGTCGCGCCATGGCGGCGTGATCTACAGCCGCTTCACCGACCGCCACCGCGCGGGCGAAGCGGATGCCGGGGCGGCGTCCGCCTACCTGGCCCGGCAAGCGCCGCTGGAAGCGGCATGGGCCAAGTCGCTCGCCCTGGAGCCGGCCGCGCTGCAACGGGACACCGACCTGATCGCCTTCGCCGACACGCTGTCGCTCGGCCTGTGCGGCGGGCTGCCCTTGCCGCTGGACATGGAGGGACCAGACGCCGCGGGCGGGACGGCGGCGTACCGCATGCAACGCCGGGCGGGTGCGTGCACCCTGTCGCCCTGGCCGTTCGCCGGCAACGCGGTCTGCGTCACGGTGGACGCGCGGCCCATCCCGGGCGGCCGCTTCGCGGACGAGGCTGAGATGCGCGAGTGGGTGGCCGGCCCGGCCCGCACCAGCCTGGACCTGCGCCTCGCGCCGGGCTGAAACGGCGGCGGGAGGGCCGTCACGTCCAGGGCCGTCACGTCCAGTACAGGGCGCGCGCTTCGGGCAGCCGCCGCGCCAGGCTGGCTTCCACCGCGCCGCGCAGTTCCGCCATCTGCTCGCGCGGGAACACCCATTTGGTGGAGCCGAACTTGGTCAGCTTGCGCGTGCGCGCCGCTTCGTCCATCTCCAGCTTGCTGCCGGGGTACCAGCCTTCCAGCACCGACTTGGACTTGGGCGTGAAGCGGTGGGTGATCAGCTCCGCCGTCAGGTCAACGCCGGGTACGCCGTCCAGCGCGTCCGCCACGTCGGCGAGCAGGCGGTCGTACTGCGCTTCCCAGTCCGGCAGCCGGAGGATGGGGGCGACCGTCAGGCCCACCTTGTAGCCGGCCAGGGCCACGCGCCGCAGCGCCGCCAGCCGGGCCGCCATGCGGGGCGCGCCGCCTTCCAGCCGCTCCGCCCCGGCGGCGTTGAGCGAGAAGCGGATGCGCGTGCGCCCGCCATGCGGGAGACCGAGCAGCGGCTCCACGTCGGCGAACTTGGTGGTGAACCGGAGCTGCACCGCCGCGTCCCAGGCGCCGAAATGCCGGATGGAGGCCGCGAGCCCGCCCGTCAGGTGCTCGATGGACAGCGGATCGGTGTAGCAGGAGCATTCGTAGGTGGTGCCCTCCGCCGCCCGGGCCTCCGAAGCGGAGGTGACGGCGCCCTGGCCCAGCGCCGGGGCCAGCTCGGCCAGGATCTCGGGCAGGTTGGCGTACGCCCGCACGATCGGCGGCCCGGGAAGCGAGCCGGCCAGGTAGCAGTACTGGCAATGCGCCGGGCAGCCCTCCGCCAGGTCGAACCGCCAATCGGCGGAGGGCGGAATCGGTTGCAGCCGCCGCCGGCTGGGCGACGCGCACACCAGCGCCATCGTGGTTTTGGCGTCACGGTAGCTGTCCGGCAGGCCGGTCAGGCGGTCGGCCGGCAGGCGGACCACCTCCGCCCCTAGCGCCGCCGCCCGCTCGGCGGCCGCGGCGCCGTAGGGCCACGCCAATGCGGACGGGGTGGCCAAAAGCCGCTTCGGAACCCAGGGACGCACACTCATGCGCTGGAATGTCGGACGCCGCGCCACATGTTCCAGGCCATGAGCGACACTCAACAAGATTTGGCCGGCTTTCCCCCGCGCGCCTTCGCCAAGGCCGACCCGACCTCCGACACGCTGTTCTACGCCCAGCCCCGGCTGGTGACGCACATCGACGACGGCGCGATCGCGGCGGTGACGGAGCTGTACCGCAACACGCTGCCGCCGGGCGGGCGGGTGCTGGACCTGATGAGCAGTTGGGTCAGCCACCTGCCGCCGGAGGTGCGGTACGCCCACGTGACCGGGCACGGCATGAACGCGGCGGAACTCGACGCCAACCCGCGCCTGGACGAGCGCCTCGTGCAGGACCTCAACGCCCACCCGGTGCTGCCGCTGCCGGACGCGAGCTTCGACGCCGCGTGCCAGTGCGTCTCGGTGCAGTACTTGCAGCATCCGGTCGCGGTGTTCCGGGAGGTGCGGCGCGTGCTGCGGCCCGGCGCGCCGCTGGTCGTGACCTTCTCCAACCGCTGCTTCCCGACCAAGGCGGTGGCGATCTGGCAGGCGCTCGATGGTCCGGACCAGCAGCAACTGGTGACGCTGTACCTGACCCGCGCAGGGTTCACCGCCATCGACACGGGCGAGGCGGCACCCGGCACGCACGACCCGATCTGGGCCGTGGTCGGCCACGCTCCGTAGTTGGACCGCATCGACCGCAAGCTGCTGGCGCTGCTGCAAGCGGATTGCACCCTGTCGATCGCGCAGATGGCGGAACAGGTGGGCCTGTCCGCCACCCCGTGCTGGAAACGCATCCAGCGGCTGGAGGCCGAAGGCGTGATCGAGCGCCGGGTGGCCCTGGTGGACCCGGAAAGCGTCGGGCTGGGCCTGACCGTGTTCGTGGCGATCGAGGCGGGGGACCACTCGCCGGCCTGGCTGGAACGCTTCGCCGAGGCGGTGTCGGCCATGCCGGAGGTGATGGAGGCGCACCGGATGGCGGGGGACGTGGACTACATGCTGCGGGTCGTGACGACGGACCTGCGGGCCTATGACGGGTTCTACAAGCGGCTGATCGCGGCGGTGCAGCCCAAAAACGTCAGCAGCCGGATGAGCATGGAACGGGTGAAATCCACCACGGCGCTGCCCTTGCCGGACGCGAAGGCCGAGGCGCGGAAGTAAGCTCCCCTTCCGCTAGCAGTGGGCCGAATCACCTGATTGGTCAGGGACCAAGCGTCAGGTTGGGGCCACTAGCGTGCAATCGCCCCGACTGGAAACAGTCAGGGCGCCAGTTGCCAGGCCAAACAAAGAACTAGAGCATCATCCGACCGAGCGGGATCACCCGTCGGATAAAGATGCTCATGGAAACAAATGGCTAGAGCGTCAGCCGTGCGTCTATCAGCACGGCTGACGCTCTAGCCCGCGCTGACCGTTCACGGTCAGCCAAAAAGCGGTCTAGGCGGCGTTCGCCATCGCCCATCGCCGGCAGTGCTCCAGGTAGGCGCTTTCATGCGTGGCCACGAGGGAAACGACGCTGTTCCAGAGCCAGGACGGGGCGTCCAGCGACTTGGAGCGGC
>CAXTLC010000015.1:54119-66651 GCA_964245075.1 uncultured Acetobacteraceae bacterium | reverse complement strand
GCCACCCGCCCAGCCCGAGGACCCGGAACGGCTTTTCCGCCTGCTCGCCTCGCCCGATCGCGCCTGACGCGGGGGCCGGCTACTGTCCGCGGCTCGGCATCTCCCCCGCCGCGATCAGCGCCCGCGTGATCGCCACCATTCTCCGCCCTTGATGCTTCGCCGCGTCGAGATCCTCCTCGCGCGGCGGCCGGTTCTCCGCGCCGACGATCGCCGACGCCCCGTACGGCGACCCGGCTTCGAGCATCGCCTCGTCGGTGTAGCCGGTCGGCACGATGACCATGCCCAGGTGCGCCATGGGCGCGTACAGCGACATCGTCACCACTTCCGAGCCGCCATGCGGCCAGGACGCCGCGGCGAACGCGCCCCCCACCTTGCCCGCCAGCTTTCCCTGCTTCCATTGCGGGCCGAGCTGGTCGAGGAAGTTCTTCAGCTCGGTCGCCATGGCGCCGAAGTAGCAGGGCGTCCCGAACAGGATCGCGTCCGCCCACTCGGCGTCGTCCTTGCTCGGCGCCTCGTACAGCGCGTTCTGCCGCCGCGCCTCGTCCGCCCAGCCCTTCACCTGGCCCATGGCGTCCTCGCCCACCACCTCGCGGGCCCGGCGCATGCGGACGGACGCCCCCGCCTCGGACGCTCCCGCCTTGGCAGCCTCCGCGAGGGAAGCCACCGACCCGCTGCGCGAGTAGAAGGCGATCAGCAGGCGGACTGGATCGGGCAACGCGGAAACTCCTTCATCGTCAAACGGGCAGATGATGCGGCTGCTGGTTTCCGGGAGTCCCTGCCCGCCGCGGCGGCTTCGCACGCGGGACGTTGCGCCGTAAGCTCGCCCCCGGAACTGGGGAAGGAGCACGCCGTGGCACGCTACGCACTCGTCACCGGCGCGGGCGGCGGCATCGGCCGCGCATCGGCGCTGGCCCTGGCGCGCGACGGCTTCGCCGTGGCGCTCGCCGGGCGGCGGCGGGAGCAGTTGGAGGAAACCGCCCGCATGGCCGGAAGCGCCCAAACCCTGGTGGCGCCGGCCGACGTCGCCGACCCGGCTTCCGTCGAGGCGCTGTTCGCCACCCTGGCCCGCGAGTGGGGCCGGCTGGACGTGCTGTTCAACAACGCCGGCGGCAACGCCCCCGGCACCAACTTCGGCGACCTGACGGACGCCCAATGGGACGGGGTGGTCGCGGTGAACCTGTCCGGCGCCTTCCGCGTGGCCCGCGGCGCGTTCCGCATGATGCGGGACCAGCAGCCCCAGGGCGGCCGGATCATCAACAACGGGTCCGTCTCGGCCCACGCCCCGCGCCCCGGCTCGGCCCCCTACACCGCGACCAAGCACGGCGTGAGCGGGCTGACCAAGACCATCGCGCTCGACGGCCGCCGCTTCGGCATCGCCTGCGGCCAGGTGGACGTCGGCAACGCCGAAACGGACATGGCCGCCCGCATGGCGCACGGCGTGCCGCAGGCGAACGGCACGGTGGCGCCGGAGCCGCTGATGGACGTGGACAACGTGGCCCGCTCCGTGGCGCTGATGGCCTCCCTCCCCCTGGACGCCAACATCCTGTCGCTGACCGTGATGGCGACCGCCATGCCGTTCGTCGGCCGCGGCTGAGCGCCCCGGGACGCACGATGACGCAAGCCGCCCTCCCGTTCGTCGAATCCGGCTTGTCGGCGCTCGAAGCGGCGCTGCGCGGCCGTGGCTCCGACCTGCGCAACGTCCAGCTCGCCACCGTGTCGCCCGATGGCCGTCCGGCCGTCCGCACGGTGGTGCTGCGCGCGTTCGGGCGCTCCCCCGCCTGCGCCGAGATGCACACGGACGCGCGCGCCGCCAAGGCGCGCGACATCGCCGGCGGCGGCCCCGTGTCCCTGCTGGCCTGGTCCGCCGCCGACCGCTTGCAGCTCCGCTTCGAGGGCTCCGCCCGCCTGCACCGCGCCGACGCCGTCGCCCGCGCCCGCTGGGACACGCTCTCGCCCGACGCCCGCAAGCCCTACGGCCTGCGCGCCGAACCCGGCGCCGCGGTGGCGGACCCCGCCAGCCAGTCCCACCTGCCGCCCGAGGAACAAGCGGAGCAGTTCGCCGTCATCCTGGTCTCCCTGACCAGCGTCGACGTCCTCCGCCTGGAGCCGGAAGGCGGCCAAACCCGTGCCCGCGGCGAGTTCACGCCGGCCGGCCTCACCGCCGCCTGGATCGGCGCCTAGGAGTTCGCGATGCCGATGGACCCTGACGCCGCGCGCTTGATGGAGCTGGTCGCCCTTTCCGGCCGGCCACCGCTCGACTCCATGTCCCCCGCCGCCGCTCGCGCCAGCTACCGCGCGTCCCACCCCGCCCTCCAGCGCCCCCCGCCGGAGGTGGCCGAGATGCGCGACGTGTCGCTGGCCGGGCTGCCCGCGAGGATCTACCGCGGCACGGACGCGGCCGACGGGAACGGGCTGCTCTACCTGCATGGCGGCGGCTGGGTGATCGGCGACCTCCAATCGCATGACGGCGTGTGCCGGACCCTCGCCAACGCGGCGCGCTGCCGGGTGGTGGCGCTCGATTACCGCCTGGCGCCCGAGCACCCCTTCCCCGCCGCCATTGAGGATGCGGTGGCCGCCTTTCTCCACCTTCACGCCAACGCCGCGTCCTTCGGCCTCGACCCGGCGCGGCTGGCGGTGGGCGGGGACAGCGCGGGCGGCCACCTGGCGGCCCTGCTGGCGATCCGCGCCCGGGACCACGGAAGCCCGGCGCCGTTCATGCAGGTGCTGCTCTACCCGGCGACCGACCTGACCTGCTCGCTGCCGTCGCATGGCGAGTTCCTCTCGGGGGTGCCCTTGACCGCGGCCGGGGTGCGCTGGTTCCGCGACCACTTCCTCGGCGGCGCGGATCCGGCCGACCCGGGCGTCAGCCCCTTGTTCGCCAACCTGGCCGGCTTGCCGCCCGCCTTCGTGCTGACGGCCGGCTACGACCCGCTGCGCGACGAAGGCGCCGCCTATGCCCGGGCGCTGGAAGCGGCGGGGTGCGCCGTCACCTGCCTGCACATGGCCACCCAGGTGCACGGCTTCCTGAGCATGAACCGCGCCATCCGCGCGTCCGACGCGGCGCTGGCGATGACCGCGGCAGCCCTCCGCCACCAGTGGGGGGTGGCATGAACGCGGACGTGCTGGTGATCGGCGGCGGCATCGCGGGCATGAGCGCCGCTTGGCGCCTGGCAGCCGCCGGCGCGCGGGTGACGCTGCTGGAAGCGGAAAGCCAGTGCGGCAGCCACAGCACCGCCCGCTCCGCCGCGACGTTCACCGCCGCCTACGGCTGCCCCGCGGTCCGCCGGGTGGCGGAAGCGAGCCGCGCCTTCCTTGAGGCCCCCCCCCCCGCCGGGCTTCGCCGGCACGCCGCTGATGCGCCCGCGCGGCTGCTTGACGGTGGCGCGCGCCGAGGAAGCCGGGCTGCTGGAAGCCGAGCTGGCCCACACCGCCCCCGGCACGCTCCGCGCCGTGGACGGGGCCGAGGCGCTGCGCATGGTCCCGGTGCTGCGGCCGGAAGCGGCCGTCCTCGCCATCTTGGAGCCGGATTGCCGCGACATCGACGTGGAGGCGCTGTTCGCGGGATACCGCCGCGGCCTGCTGGCGGCGGGCGGGCGCATCGTCACGGACGCGCGGGTGCGGCGCGTAACCCGGGACGGCGCGGCCTGGCGGGTCGAGACTCCGGCCGGGGCGCACAGTGCCGCCAAGCTGGTGAACGCCGCGGGCGCCTGGGCTGACGAGGTGGCGCGGCAGGCGGGCCTGCGCCCGGCCGGGCTGGTGCCGCACCGCCGAACGGCGCTGCTGGTCGACGCGCCCGGCAGCGCCGCCTGGCCCATGGTGACCGACGCGACGGAAACGCTGTATTTCAAGCCCGATGCCGGCCGCCTCATGGTGTCTCCCGCCGACGCCACCCCGGCCGACGCGTGCGACGCCCAGCCGGAGGAGCTGGACGTCGCGATCGCGGTGGACCGGCTGCAACGGGCGACCACGCTCGATGTGCGCCGGGTGAGCCATCGCTGGGCCGGCCTGCGCACCTTCAGCGCCGACCGCGCTCCCGTGGTGGGGGAGGACCCGGACGCGCCGGGCTTCGTCTGGCTGGCGGGCCAGGGCGGCTACGGCGTGATGACCTCGCCCGCCCTGTCCGCCCTGGCGGCCGCGGCGGTCGCCGGCCAGGCGCCGCCTCCCGACCTGGCGCCCGGCCGCGCCGGCTTGGAACGCCCGGGATGACGTTGCGCGCGCGTCAGGTCCCGGACGCGACCTGCCGGCGCATCGCGCTCAGCAGGCTGTCGATGTTGTTGCCGTTGTGGTTGAGGTAGGAGGCGTAGTCGCTGCGCTGGGTCAGCCGCAGGCTGGTGCCTTCCGCCACCACGTCGACGATCTTGGGCGAGCCGGACGCGTTGCTGACCACCCAGCTCACGTTGATCGGCGCGTCGTTCGGGCGCTGCACGACCGTCGCGACATAAGCCTCCGACCCGCGCATGGTGGTGGAGGAGGGCGTCATGTGGAACGTGACGCCGCGATAGTCGCCGATCTTGGCCGTGATGTTGTTCACCAGCACGCCATGGAACAACTGGGTGAACTCCTGCACCTGCTGCGGCGTGGCCGTGGTGGCGAAGCGGCCGAGGCAGAACTGGGCGATGGTGTTCACGTCCACCGCGCCGTCGATCAGGGGACGCAGCTCCTGTTCCTTCTGCGAAGCGGAGCCGCTGCCGTTCACCACGGCCACCAGCTTGTCGCCGAAGCTCTGCACGAAGCCCGCGTCCGCGCCTGCCCCCTGCTGCGCCCGGGTGGGAGTGACCCAGGACGAGACGGCGGCCAGGGCGAGGGTGGCGGTGCTGAAGGACAGCAGGCGGCGGCGGGTCATGATCATAAGTCGGTCCGGTTGGTTCATTTCGCATACCAGTTCGGCACGGTCGCGCGGTCTTCCGTGCGAACTGCCTCGATCGTGCTTTCCCGGTTCTGCCGGTACAGGCTGCGGAAGGTGGCGTACGGGTCGAGCGCCGTCTTCTTGATGGAGTCGACCTCCTTGAGCACGCGCGACCGCGCGTCCACCGCCGCCACGCCGATCCTCACGTCCTCCAGCGTGCGCAGGCCATGGCCGCTCGGCACGTAGGTGAGCGGATCGAACGCGACGTCGACGCCGAAGCCCGTCGCGTCCCGCGGGTTGGACGGCCCCACCACCGGCAGGAACAGGAACGGCCCTTCCGGCACGCCCCACAGCGCCAGCGTCTCGCCGAAATCGCTGTCGTGGTAGGGGTAGCCGAGGTCCGCGGCCACGTCGAACAGGCCGCCGAGGCCCACGGTCGTGTTGACGACGAAGCGGACGAACGTGTCCCCGGCGCGGCGCGGCTTGGTCTGGATCACGTCGTTGATGAACAGCGCCGGGCTGGTCAGGTTCTGCAGCACGTTGTGGATCGGCCGCCGCACCGCGGACGGCACCGCGTACACGTAGGCGCGCGCGACGGGGGCGAGGATGTAGGTGTCCAACCCGTCGTTGATCGCGTAGCCGACCCGGTTGGCCGGCTCGTACGGATCATCGTTCTGCTCGTACTCCTGCACGGCGGCGGCGTCGGACGCGGGCGGCTTGGTGGCGCATGCGGCGAGCCCCCAGATGGCCGCAAGGGCGAGCAAGGATCGCGACACTGGGATCGGCATGGGAATTCCCTGGCAACGGCCCGCCAACTGGAGCAGGCAAACACGTAGAGTGTCTAGCATCGCAGCGCCTTGCACAACTGGGCGGGCACCCTTACCGTCACCTTCCATCGTCACGCAGCAAGCCTTGCGTTGCAACCGGGATACACTCAACTCAACCGCCATGAACCAAGTCTCAGCCTTTGCGGACCCCCAACCGACCCTGGAACGCTGGCTGACCGGTCCGCGGTTCGGCGCATTGCCCACGCCCGGCGCGGGGTCTCCCCCGCTCCTGTCGTTCGAGTTCTTTCCGCCCAAGACGGAAACGCTGGAAGCCCAGCTTTGGTCCTGCATCCGGCGGCTGGAGCGGCTGGCCCCCCGATTCGTGTCGGTGACCTACGGCGCAGGCGGCAGCACCCAGGCGCGCACCCACGCCACCGTCAGCCGCATCGTCGCGGAAACGACCCTCACACCCGCCGCCCACCTGACCTGCATCGGCGCCAGCCGCGGCGAGGTGGACGACGTGGCGCGGCAATACTGGGATGCCGGCGTGCGCCACATCGTCGCCCTGCGCGGCGACCCGCCGCCCGGCGAGCGCTACGCGGCGCACCCGGAAGGCTACGAGTACGCCAGCGACCTGGTGGCCGGCCTGAAGCGGATCGCCGATTTCGAGGTTTCCGTCGCGGCCTACCCCGAGACCCACCCGTCCGCGTCCAGCCCGCAGAGCGACTTGGACAGCCTCAAGCGCAAGCTGGATGCCGGCGCGACCCGGGCGATCAGCCAATACTTCTTCGACGGCGGCGTGTTCCTCAACTTCCTCGACCGGGCGCTGGCGGCAGGGATCACGGCCTCGCTGGTGCCGGGGATCATGCCGGTCTCCAATTTCGCCCAGGCGGCCAAGTTCAGCGCCATGTGCGGCACCACCGTGCCGGACTGGCTGGCCGCGATGTTCGAGGGAACGGAGGACGACCCCGAGGTCCGCCGCATGGTTGCCGCCGTCGTGGCCGCGGAACAGGTCCGGCTGTTGCAGGCCAACGGGGTGGACGAGTTCCATTTCTACACCCTCAACCGCCCGGACCTGACCTACGCCATCGCGCACATCCTGGGGGTGCGGCCCGCCAAAGGAAGCACGTCAGCCTGACGGGGGGCGGAAAGCCCTCGATCCCCACGGCAGGACGTGCGACCGGCGTTGCCGCCATCCGGCATCGCCACCTCCGAGCCCAAGACGATCCCCGGCCCTTCTCATGGACGCGCCCCTCATGCCTTCACTTACTTCCAGGAACGCCGGCCGAGCCTTGACCGCAGCCGTCCTGCTCGCGGCCATGCCGTGCGCCTTCGGGCAGACCTTGCGGGACGGCGACGTCCGCAACGGCCTCAACCACGAACCGACCCGGGCCGAAACGCGGTCCCAGGAACGGCGCGACGGGGTCGGGCTTTCGCCCGCGCGGAACGGAGCGGACAAGCGAGTTGTGAACGGGCTGGACCGGCAGCTTCTGGGGGACGAGAAGGCCCATCCTGCAACCACCCGGTTGCCGCCCTGATTCGAACCGGTTCTCCGGGCCTTCGCGGCAACGCTGCCACAGTTTTTCGGGCTTGCCGTGGAAGCTGATCCGGGCAAGCTGGCGGCCTTCACCAAGGTCGCGGCGGACACCTCATGGATCACGCCATCCCGGGCTGAACCGTCGCGAGCGGAACACATGCGGCCGCAAGCCATTGGCGCAGCGCCGGGTAGCAGAGCGGGCCGACCTCGCTCTCCACCCGCGCGTGATAGGCATCCAGCCACGCCGCTTCCGCCTTCGTCAGCAGCGCCGGGTCAATCAGGCGGCGGTCGAACGGCGCCAGGGTGAGCACCTCGAAACGCAGGAACTCCCTCGCCGTCCCGGTGAGCTCCGCCGCCTGCGCCAGCAGCAGCACCTCCAGGCGGATGCCGTAAGCCCCGGGCGCGTAGTAGCCCGGTTCGTCCGAAAGGATCATCCCCGCCTCGATCGGCACCGGGCGCGCCGCCCGGGAGATGCTCACCGGGCCTTCATGCACCGACAGGCAGCTCCCGACCCCGTGGCCGGTGCCGTGGTCGTAGTCCAGCCCGGCGGCCCAGAGCGCCCGCCGTGCCACGGCGTCCAGGTGCGGGCCGGCGACTCCGCGCGGGAACACCGTCGTGGCGAGCGCGATCATGCCCTGCAACACGCGGGTGAACCGCCCTTGCAGCTCCGGCGGAGGCGAGCCGGGGCCGGTCCAGACCGTGCGGGTGATGTCCGTCGTGCCGTCCTCGTACTGGCCGCCGCTGTCGATCAGGTACGCCTCGTCCGGCCCGATCGCGCGGTCGCTCTCCGGCGTGACCCGGTAATGGATCACCGCGCCGTGCTCCCCCGCCCCGGAGATCGCGGGGAAGCTCTCGCCGCGGAAGCGCGGGACCTCCTGCCGGAACGCGAGCAGCTTGGTGGCGGCGGACAGCTCGGTCTCGCCGCTGGCCTGCTCCAGCCAGCGCAGGAAGCGGCACACGGCGGCCCCGTCCCGCCGGTGCGCCGCGCGGGCCCCCTCCTGCTCCACCAGGTTCTTGCAGGCCTTGGGCAGCAGGCACGGATCGCCGCCGGCTGCCACGGTGGCCCCGGCGGCCCGCAACGCCTGGGCGATCGCGGCCGGGGCGGTGTCCCGGTCCACCCGCACCGCCTTGCCCGCCATGCTGGCCAACGCGCCCGCGAAGGAAGCCGGGGGATGGCAGGCGACAGCCGGTCCGAGCCAGTCGCGCACGGGGTCGGACAGCTTGGCCGGCTCGATGAACAGGTCCACCCGGCCATCCTGGTGCACGATCGCGAAGCCGAGTGCGACGGGAGTAAAGGGAAGGTCGCTCCCGCGCAGGTTCAGCAGCCAGTTGATGCTCGCGGGATCGTTCAGCACGCAGGCGTCCTGCCCTGCTTTGCGCAGCAGCTCCGCCAGCGCGGACAGCTTCTCGGCGGCCGTGCGCCCGGCAAACGCGAGCGGGTGCGCCGCGGCGGATGCTGCCGGCGGCGGCGGACGGCCCTGCCACAGCGCATCGATGGGGTTGGGTGAAACGGGAACCATCTCCAGCCCGCCCTCGGCATAACGGGCAACGGCGTCCTCGCTCACCAGCCATGGGTCGTAGCCGAGCCGCTTGGCCCGGGCGGCTGCCCACTGGGCCGGGGGCTGCTCGACGACATGGAGTTGCTGGAACACCGCCGCATCGGTCTGCGCCGCGAGTTGCAGCACGTAGCGGCCGTCGGTGAACACCGCCGCTTCCTGTAGCAGGACCACCGCCAATCCCGCGCTGCCGGTGAAACCAGTCAGCCAGGCCAGCCGCTCGGCCCCGGGCGGCACGTATTCGCCGAGATGCTCGTCGGCGCGCGGAACCAGGAAGCCATGGAGGCCGGCGCTCGCGAGCCAGGATCGTAGGCAGGATACTCGGGTGTCCATCATATCAGTTTAACATACCTTTAAGATGACACCTGCGTTCTAGACATAGCTGGCGCACAAGCTTCACGCGGCATGGGAGCGGCGAACAGGCCCATATTGCGCCTTAGCAGACGGGAGCAAGCTGCCGGTGGCAGCCTCCGAAGCCCGCTGCGATATGTTGGGACTGAATTATGAACGCCTTCGTGTCCAAGGAGGAGATGGCCCTCCTTCCTTCTAACCGGATCAGCTATCCGGAGCATTATGCCGATGCAAGCTACCAGCGCGGAGCGAGGATTGGCATCGTCGCCCGTATCCGCCGCTGGATGGAGCGGCAGAGCGCATTGTCCGAACTGGCCAGCCTGACGGATCGTGAGCTTGCCGACATCGGCCTTGTCCGTTCCGAGTTGCGCCGGGTGTTTGAGCCAAGCCGCAACCCGCGTCACCAGTAGGCCTCCAGAAGCCCCCGGTGCGCCGGACGTCACGATGACGCCCGGCGCACCGGAGCCTTCCGAAGCACCAGCGTCGTCCACCGTCCCTCGCTGACCGTGCCGGCCAGTGCCAGCCCAGCGCGACGATGGGCCGCCAGCACCATGCGGACATGGGTGTCGAGCAGTCCGGACAGGATCGCCGTGCCGCCCGGCGCCAACTGCGTCGCCAAGGTGCGCGCCATGGTGCAGAGCGGCCGCGCCAGGATGTTCGCGAACACCAAGTCGTAGGGCGCCCCGGACCGGGCGGCCGGCTGCCATCCGGCGGCCACGCGGCAGCGCACGCGGTTGCGCAGCCCGTTGGCTGCGGCATTCTCCCGCGCGACGCGCACGGACCAGGCATCGATGTCCGTTGCCAGCACCCGGCAGCCCAGCAGCCGTGCGGCAGCCATCGCGAGGATGCCGGACCCGCAGCCAAGGTCCAGCACGCGCCGCGGGCGCCGGTGCTCCACGCCTTCCAGCGCCCGCAGGCAGCCGCGGGTCGAGCCGTGCTCACCCGAGCCGAACGCCACCCCCGCGTCCAGCACCAGCGTGACGCGGCCCGGCGCGGCGCCCGGGCCGAGATGGGTGCCGCGCACGGCGAACCTGCGGCCGACGCGCTGCTCCGGAAACGCCGACTGCGTGCGCGCCAGCCAACCGCCCGCTTCGGTCGGCGCGCGATGCAGGTCGGGCTGTTCCCCGGTCAGCAAGGCCGCGAGCGCCAGGCCGGCGGCAAGCTCCGCTTCTCCCTGGCCCGGCCGCTTGACGCCCTCCACCGTCCATGTTCGCGCGTCCTCGTCGGCCAAGAAGAACGCGACCGTCCCGCATGCGCCCGCAAGCGCCGCCTCGAACGCGTCCAGGGCCGGCTCGCTGACCACGACCGACACCGTTTCCAATACTGTGGCCTTGCGCGGCAGGTCGGTCGGCATGGCGCAGCATCGGCTTTGCGGGTCCGCCGGGCAACCCGGGCGAGGCTGCGGCGCTTGGTGCGGAGGAGGACGCGGCACATGGCAGTTGATCAGGGTCAACCCGGAGCGACCCCGGGCGACGGGGTCGCGCCCGGCAAGCTGCGACGGCTGGACGAGGGTGCCTCGGCCGAGAAGGACCCGGCGGCGAACGCCAAGAAGGACCGTGAGGTGGCGGCGACCACCCGCACGGTTCAGCCCGGCAGCGATGCGCCGTCCCGCAGCGGCATCATGGGGTCCGGCAGCGGCGCGGATATCGAGAAAGGCTGAAGCCCGTCAGTTGCCGATGGCGGCGCCGGCTGGCCTGCGGTCGTCATTGGCGCCGTAGAGCAGCCCCGGGCGCATCCGGCCCGACAGCGCGGCATCGTTGGGCGGCGCCGCCGGGCCAGACGCGGGCCGTGCCGGCGCCACCGCGATCAACTCGGCAGCCCCCCAGGGCGCCTGCTCGGCGATCGTGTAGCCCATGCCCCGCAGCAAGGCGGCCGTGTCCGGCGACAAGGCGAACGGCTCGGCGTACAGCACGTCCGGCAGCCATTGGTGGTGCAAGCGCGGCGCGTCCACCGCTTCCTGCGGCGCCATGCCGTGGTCGACCATGTTCAGGATCGTCTCCAGCGTGATGGTGATGATGCGCGAGCCGCCAGGCGAGCCGGTGACCATGGCCGGGCGGCCGTCCCGCAGCACGATGGTCGGCGCCATGGACGACAGCGGGCGCTTGCCCGGCGCGATGGCGTTGGGCTCGCCCTGCACCAGCCCGTACAGGTTGGGGGTGCCCAGCTTGATAGTGAAGTCGTCCATCTCGTCGTTGAGCAGGAAGCCGGTGTCCCCCGCGATCGTCACGGCGCCGAACGCCCCGTTGATCGTGAACGTCACGGAAACCGCGTTGCCCGCGTCGTCCATCACGGAATACTGCGTCGTTTCCGGCTGCTCGTGCGGCGTTCTGCCGGACCGCAGCTCCTCGGACGGGGTGGCCCGGCTCTCGATCGCGGCGCGGATGGCGGCCGCGTGCTGCTGCGACAGCAGGCTGGCGAGCGGGTTGCGCACGAACGCCGGGTCACCGAGGAAGGTGTTGCGGTCGAAGTAGGCGTGACGCATCGCTTCCGTCATCAGGTGCACGGATTGCGCGCTGTGGAAACCCAGGGAGGCCATGTTGTAGCCCTCCAGCACCTGAAGGATCTCGCACAACGTGGTCCCGCCGGAGGAAGGCGGCGGCGCCGACAGCACCGTCAGGCCGCGGTAGGAGCAGCGCAGCGGCTCCGTTTCCTCGGCATGGTAGGCGGCGAAGTCCGCTTCCGTCAGGATGCCGCCGTCCTGCCGCGCCGCCGCCGCCACGGCTTGCGGGACATGGCCGTGGTAGAACGCGTCCGCGCCGCCCGCGGCGATGGCGGAAAGGGTGGCGGCCAGCCCGGGCTGCGCCAGCCTGTCGCCGGGCCGCAGGTTGCTGCCATCCGGCCGCAGGAACACCGCCGCCACGGCGGGCTGGGCGCGGAACCGCGGCGCCTTGTCGTCCAGGATGTCCGTGTCTGCGCGGGTGAGGACGAAGCCGTCCCGAGCCAGGCGGATCGCGGGCGCCATCACCGCCGCCCGGTTGAGGGTGCCGTAGCGCGCGAGCGCGTCGTCCAGCCCGGCGACCGTGCCGGGCACGCCAGCCGCGAGGGTTCCGAACAGGCTGGCTTCCCGCCGTGGTTCGCCTGCCGCGTCCAGGAACATGCCCGGCGTGGCGGCGGCGGGCGCGGTCTCGCGGAAGTTCAAGAAGCGGTCGCGCCCGTCCGCCATGTGCAAGGTCATGAAGCCGCCGCCGCCGATGTTGCCGCAGCAAGGGTTCACCACCGCCAGCGCGTAGCCGACCGCGACCGCCGCATCGACGGCGTTGCCGCCCCCGCGGAGGATGTCTGCCCCCACCTCGGTCGCCAGGCGCTGGGAACTGACCACCATCCCGTGCGCCGCCTCGACCGCCGGCGCCGACGCGGCCCCTGCCGGACCGGCCAGGGAGCAGGCGAGCAGGGCGGCGGCAACGGCTCTCATGCCGCCGCCAAGGCCCTGCCATCCAGCGGACGTATCTGTAGGTCCCGTCCCGGCTCGGAACGC
>CAXTLC010000015.1:0-54019 GCA_964245075.1 uncultured Acetobacteraceae bacterium | reverse complement strand
CCAGCCGGCCATGACCCAGCCTGTCCTGACCCAGCCTGTCCTGACATCGTCGATGGGCTCGGACACGACCAGGAGCCCGCCGGAGTCCTGCCGCCAGCACAGCGATGCCGGGCACCCGTCGGACGCCCAGCGGAGCGCCGACAGCCGGCGTCCGTCGGTCACCGCCGCCGTGGAGCGCAGCGGCGCGGCAACTCCGGCGGTTTCGCTCGCCGCGCGCACCTCGGCCTGGGTCGCGGCGATCGCGCCGGTCGGGTCGCCCATCAGGCCGCGGGCCAGGGCGGTGAGGAACATCGCCTCCGCATCCGTGGTTCCCGTGCGCCCGCCGTAGAGCGCGCCGGGGATCATCGACTCCGCCTGGCGGCGTAGACGGACGCACTCTCCGATCTGGCCGTTGTGCATGAACATCATGCTCCCGGCGCTGAACGGGTGGCAGTTGGCGCGCGTCGCCGCCGTGCCGGCCGCGGCGCGGACATGGGCGAAGAACAGCTTGGACCGCACCTGGGACGCGAGCGAGCGGAGGTTCTCGTCCGACCAAGCCGGACAAACCTCTCGATCAGGATCGGCTCACCCTGGTAGGCAAGGAAGCGGCACATGGGACTGACTCGCAAGGCGGCTGGATGACACGGCACGGTAACACGGCGCGCGGAGGCAATCACCTGGTTTGACCTGCACCTTCCGAGCCTGCCCAGCCAAGCCTGCCCAGCCAAGCCTGCCCAGCCAAGCTTGCCCAGCCAGTCCTTGAACGGGCCGGTCTCGCCTTCTGCGGCCGTGGCAACTGCGAACGGGCGCGATGAGCCTTGCACGGCACATGGCCGACTCCTCCGGCCAAGCATGCCGACCCATCCCGCCGTCCGAAGACGAAGGGGCGGCGTCCGCAACGAACAGGCTGGCGGCGCCCGGTGGCGGGACCGGGCGTTTCGGGATGACCAGCCGACCCGGCCGCACGCCGCGCGGCAATCGTTTCCGCCGTCAAAGGACGCCGGATTTGACAACCGCGGAAAACCGACGCGAAAACCGCGGCGCTTTCAAGCTTCCCTGCTGCCAGAGTATCCACCATGCCCGTGCACGCTTTCGTCTTTCCCGGCCAGGGAAGCCAGTTCGTCGGCATGGGCCGTGACCTGGCAGCCGCCTTTGCCGCCGCTCGCGAAGTCTTCGGCGAGGTGGACGACACGCTGAAGCGCCGCCTGTCCAAGCTGATGTTCGAGGGCCCCGCGGACGAGCTGACGCTGACGGAGAACACCCAGCCCGCGCTGATGGCGATGTCGCTGGCGGTGCTCCGGGTGATGGAAACGGAAGGCGGCGTGCCGATGAAGGCCCGCGCCGCCGTGGTGGCCGGGCACTCGCTCGGCGAGTACAGCGCCCTGGCTGCCGCCGGGAGCCTGGGTTTGGCCGAGTGCGCCCGCTTGCTGCGCCGCCGCGGCGAGGCGATGCAGCAAGCCGTGCCGACCGGCGAAGGGGCGATGGCCGCCCTGCTGGGAACGGACCCGGAAGCCGCCCGGTCCATCTGCGCCGAGGCCGCGCAGGGCGAGGTGGTGCAGGTTGCCAACGACAACGGCGGCGGCCAGGTGGTGATATCCGGGCACCGCGCGGCGGTGGAGCGGGCGGTGGAGGTGGCCAAGGCGCACGGGATCAGGCGGGCCATGCTGCTGCCCGTCTCCGCCCCGTTCCACTGCGCGCTGATGGCGCCCGCCGCCGACGTGATGGCGGACGCGATCGGCTCGGCCGCCGTGGCGCCGCCCATGGTGCCGGTGATCGCCAACGTATCCGCCGCCAAGGTGACCGACCCGGCGGAAATCCGCGATCTGCTGGTCCGCCAGGTGACGGACACGGTCCGATGGCGGGAATGCGTGCTGGCCGCCACCGCGCTGGGCGTGGACAGTTTCGTGGAGCTCGGCGCCGGCAAGGTGCTGTCCGGCCTGATCCGCCGGATCACGCCGGACGTCCGAACCGCTTCCGCAGGAACTCCGGCAGAAATCGAAGCCGTGTTGAAAACACTGTGAAACTGTGAAGGAGAATGCCATGCGCCGCGTTGCGATGTCCGTCCTCGTCCTGCTGGGAGGATGCGTGTCCACCAGCACTCTGGTCACCGACCGGGAGAACGACCTGTCCGCCGCGGGCTTTCAGGTGCGGCCGGTGAACTCGCCCCAGCGGCAGGCGATGTTCGACAGGTTGCCGCCGAACAAGGTCGTGCAGCGGATTCGGGACGACAAGGTCGCCTACCTCTATGCGGACGCGGTGGTGTGCCATTGCCTGTATGCCGGCGATCAGGCCGCGTTCGGGCGATTCCAACAGGCGCAGACCGCGCGCCGGGTCGCCTCCGACAACCTGGAAGCCGCGCAGTTGAACGCGGATAGCAACTGGGATTGGAGTCCGTGGGGGTATGGTGGGTTCGGTCCCGGCTTTGGCGGCGGGTTCATCCAGTAGCGGGCATCAGGCTTGCACTCGCCGGCCAGGCGTGCTTCAAGCCGCACCCTTCCCTGCTGGGGTGCGTTGGCAGCCCCCGGCTATGCCCATCGGGGGCCGATCCAGCCATAGGGACCACCCATGCCGCTCTATGAATGCGTGCTCATTGCACGCAACGATGTCACGCAACAGCAGGTCGAGGCCGTTGCCGACACCATCGCCACCCAGCTTGAAGGTGACGGCGGATCGGTGAAGAAACGGGAATACTGGGGCCTGCGCTCCCTTGCTTACCGCATCAAGAAGAACCGTAAGGGGCACTACATGCTCCTTGGCCTCGATGCGCCGCCCGCGTCCGTCAACGAGATGGAGCGGCAGCTCGGCTTGAACGAGGACATCCTGCGCTTCATGACCATCCGGGTCGAGGAGATCACGGATGAGCCGTCCGCGATCCTGTCGCGCAAGTCCGATGACCGGGAGCGTTCGTTCCGCGGGCCGAAGCCGGCCGGGCGGTTCGAGAGCGGCCGCAAGCGTGGCTTCGACGACCGGGAGGAGTTCCGCGCCCGCGACGATTTCAGCCGCGAGGACCGTCCGTCCTTCAACCCTGGCGTAGAGGAATAGCTCGTGTCCGAGACCAGTGCCGCCCTAGCCGATGGCGACGTCAACCCGGCCGCCCGGCGCTCCGCCGTCGGCGCCCGCCGGCCGTTCTACCGCCGCCGCAAGTCGTGCCCGTTCTCCGGCCCGAATGCGCCGAAGATCGACTACAAGGACGTCCGCCTGCTGTCCCGCTTCTTGTCCGAGCGCGGCAAGATCGTGCCGTCCCGCATCACCGCGGTGTCGGCCAAGAAGCAGCGCGAGCTGGCTACCGCCATCAAGCGCGCCCGCACGCTGGCGCTGCTGCCCTACATCCTGGCCTGAGGAGCATCCCGTCATGGCCGCCGTCGAACTGATCCTGATGCAACGGGTCGAGAAGCTGGGACAGATGGGCGAGATCGTCCGCGTCAAGCCCGGCTACGCCCGCAACTACCTGCTGCCGCAGAAGATGGCCATGCGCGCCAACAAGGCCAACCGCGAGCAGTTCGAGACACAGCGCTTGCAGTTGGAAGCGCAGAACCTGCGCCGCCGCGAGGAAGCCGAGCGCCTGGCGGAGCGGATCGGGCAGATGACCGTGGTCATCATCCGCCAAGCCAGCGACTCGGGCAGCCTGTACGGCTCCGTTTCCGTGCGCGACGTCGCCGAGGGCTGCACGGCGGGCGGGCTGACCGTCAACCGCCAGCAAGTGGTCCTGGACCAGCCCATCAAGACGCTGGGGCTGTCCGCCGTCCGTGTCGTGCTGCATCCCGAGGTGTCGTTGCCGGTGACGGTGAACGTGGCCCGCAGCGTGGAAGAAGCCGAGAAGCAGGCGCGCGGCGAGCGCATCCGGCAGGACCAGGACGACGA
Source organism: uncultured Acetobacteraceae bacterium (assembly GCA_964245075.1). GTDB lineage: Bacteria > Pseudomonadota > Alphaproteobacteria > Acetobacterales > Acetobacteraceae > LMUY01. The sequence continues at coordinate 50,179 of CAXTLC010000015.1, read as the reverse complement.
GGATGCCGCGGCCAACCAGGAGATCGCCGCGCTGTTCGAGCCTGGCGCCGAACCCGGGACATTGCCGGGCCGATCATAGCGTTTTGATGGCCCCTGCCCGGGCGCTCACTCTCACGGAGGGTGACGCCGGGCCGGAAGGATGGGAATGCAGGCGCTTCTCCACGCGATCCTGAGGCGGTTCATCACCCAGGGCCGTCTTTCCGTCCGTTACCCAAGCGGCACGCTGGTGCACTACACCGGTGCGGCCGGGCTGGAGGCGGGGATCGAGATCCGCACCGCCCGCACGCTTCGGCGCATGGTGAGCGACCCGGCCCTCGCGGTTGGCGAGGCTTACATGGATGGCACGCTCGTCCTGCTCGGCGGTACGATCCAGGACGTGCTGGAAGTGATGTTCCACAACCATCTCTCCGGTGGGTTCCATCCGGGGGTGGAATTGCGCGCCCTGGGTCGCCGCATCGGCCGCCGCCCGGCGCAGTTCAACCCGGCGGCTGTCGCGCGGCGCAACGTGGCGCACCACTACGATCTCGGCGACCAGCTCTACGCCTTGTTCCTGGACCGGGACTGGCAGTATTCCTGCGCCTATTTCCGGACAGGCGCCGAAACGCTCGACGAGGCGCAGGCTGCCAAGAAACGCCACATCGCTGCGAAGCTCCTGCTGGACCGGCCGGGCCTGACCGTGCTGGACATCGGCTGCGGCTGGGGCGGCATGGCCGTGACCCTGGCCCGTGACTACGGCGCCCAGGTGACGGGGATCACCCTCAGCGCCGAACAGCTGTCCCGCGCGAGGGCACGCGCCGAGGCCGCCGGGCTATCCGCCCGGATTCGCTTCGAACTGCTGGATTACCGCGATGCCGCTTTGGCCGGGCCGTTCGACCGCATCGTTTCGGTCGGCATGTTCGAGCATGTCGGCATCAACCATTACGGGGCGTTCTTCAACCGGTTGAGCCGTTTGCTCGCGCCGGGCGGCGTGGCGCTGGTGCACGCGATCGGCCGCTCGGGCGGCCCGGCGGCCACGAACCCCTGGCTGCAACGCTACATCTTCCCAGGCGGCTACTCCCCTTCCCTGTCCGAGGTGTTTCCTGCCGTGGAGCGGAGCGGGTTGCAGGCGACCGACCTGGAGATCCTCCGGCTGCACTACGCCGACACGCTGCGGCACTGGCGCCGCCGCTTCGCCGCCCGGCGGGCCGACGCGGCGGCGCTTCACGACGAACGGTTCTGCCGCATGTTCGAGTTCTACCTGGCGGGAAGCGAGCTGGCGTTCCGCCGGCTGGGCCACATGGTCTGGCAGCTCCAGCTCACCAACGGCGGCAGCACGGTGCCGCCGACGCGCGACTACATGATCCGCGCGGAACAGGGCACGGCGGCTTTGCGGGAGGACGCGGACTGACTGGCTTCACGTCCTGACCAGGCGTTGCTAGGGCACTGACCGGACGCGGGTGGTCCAAACCACGCCCAGCGCCAGCAGGCATGCCGCCGCCGCGGCCAGAAAGGCCGACGGCAACCCGCGCCCGGCCGCTACCAGCCCCATCACCGGGCCGGCGGCGCCCAGCCCGAAATCGAAGCACGCCAGGAACGCGCCGAGCGCCACGCCGCGGCTTTCCACAGGCACGCGCCGCACCGCCTCCACCCCCAGCGCCGGAAACACCAGCGAGTAGCCCAGCCCGGCCAATGCCGTGCCCGCCAACGCCACCGCGGGGGAACCCGCCGCCGCGATGAACGCCAGCCCGGCCGCTTCCACCAGCAGGCAGGCCACGGCCACTCCTATGCCGCCCACGCGATCCGGCAGCCCGGCGAAGAACAGCCGGGCGAGGATGTAAACGCCGCCGAACGCCGTCAGCGCCAGCCCGGCGCCATTCCAGCCGAGTGCGGCGTACCGCAGGGCCAGAAAGGCCGCGATCGTGCCGAAGCCGCTGGACGCGAGCACCATGCCCAGCCCGGGCGGCCATATCAGGCGCAGCACCGACAGGAGCGAGCTGCGGACTGCCGCCACGGCCGGCACGCCGGTGGACGCCAGCGCAATTGGAATGGCCAGCACCGGCAGGATTGCGGCGGACCCTGCGATACCCGCGAACCCGGCCCAACTGCCCAGCACGGCGCCGGCCGGCGCGCCTACGGCCAGCGCGCCGTACATGGCGATCCCAGTCCACGCCATCGCCCGCCCGGCGTGCTGCGGCCCCACGCGAGCGATCATCCACACGGCGACGGCGGTGGTGAACAGGCTGTCGCCCACCCCCAGCACGACCCGGCCGGCCATCAGCGCAGCCAACCCCGGCCCCGGCGGCAGCGCGGTGGCAAGCAGGTAGCACGGCCCGCTCGCCGCCGCGGTCAGGAGCCCCAGCAGCACGCCCGCCCTGGGGCCGCGCCGGTCCGCCAGCCGGCCGGCGATCTGCCGCGTCAGCAGGGTGGCGGCGGGCGCCAGGCCGACGGCGGCGCCCGCGACGGCCGTGCTGTAGCCCATCGCCAGGTGCACTTGCAGCGGCAGCACCGCGAGCGGAAGGCCGACGGCGGAATAGCCGAGGAAGACAATCAACGTGAATGGAAGCAGCACCGCCGTGACGCTGCGGCCAGGGTTCGTGGTGGACACGGGTCACTCCCCCGGGGTGACGAGCAGCGTGTTGCCGTCCAGGCCCACGACCCGCAGCACCGCGCCGTCGGCCGCTTCGCCCTGGGTCAGCCGGGCGGGCCAGGAGCCATCGCGCAGCGCCACGCGGCCATGGGCGCCTCGGAACCCGGTCGCCACGCAGGGACGGCCGATCAGCCCGGCGGTGGCCGCATTGACGTCCGGGCCAGACTGCCGCGCCTGCCCGCGATGCCGCGCGGCGGCGAACCCGGCGGCGAACAGCAGCAAGAACGTCACCGCCTGCCAGGCGAAGCCGCGCCCGCTCAGCTCCGTCAGGGCGCCGGTGCCCAGGGCGGCGGCGCCAAGCCAAAGCAGGAACATGCCTGGCAGCAGCATCTCCGCCGCGCACAGCAGCACGCCGGCCAGCAGCCATAGCTCGCCCGTGCTCATCCCTCGCCCACGCTCATTTCGGGCCGTCCATCTGCATCGCCGCCAACGCTTGGGTGATGCTGCCGGCCAGGCCGCCGGTTTCCAGCGGCACGACCAGGGTGCGGCCCGCCGGGTTGGCGGCCAACGCCGTCACCGCCTCCACGTACTTCATCGCCACGAAGTAGCGCAGCGCCTCCGCGCCGGAGCCTGCCGCAGCCTCGGCCACCACGCTGGTGGCGCGCGCCTCCGCCTCGGCTAGCGCCACGCGGGCGTCGGCGTCGCGCTTGGCGGCTTCCAGCCTGCCCTCGGCTTCCAGCACGGCGGCCTGCTTGGCGCCTTCCGCGCGGGTGATGCCGGCCTCGCGGTCGCCCTGCGCGCGGGCGACCTGGGCGCGGCGCTCGCGTTCCGCGGTCATTTGCAGGTTCATCGCGGCCACCAGGTTGGCCGGCGGTTCGATCTTGCGCAGCTCCACCCGGCTGACCTTCACGCCCCACGGGTCGGTCGCGTGGTCCAGGGTGACGAGCAGGCGGGTGTTGATCTCCTCCCGGCCGGACAGCGCGCCGTCCAGGTCCAGCGCGCCGATCACGGAGCGGATGTTGGTCATGGCGATGGAGGTCAGCGCCTGCACCAGGTTCTGCGCGCCATACGCCGCGCGCTCCGGGTCCAGCACCCGGTAGTACATGATCCCGTCCACCGCCACCGCGGCGTTGTCGCGCGTGATCACCGCCTGCTCGGGGATGTCGAGCACGATCTCCTGCACGTTCATCTTGTGCGCCACCCGCTCGACGAACGGGGTCAGGATGTGGAGGCCCGGGTGCAGCAGGCGGGTGAAGCGGCCGAACCGCTCGACGGTCCACACCGATCCCTGCGGCACCGTGCGCACGCCCATCGCCGCCAGGATGACGACGAGCAGGACGGCGGCGGCGAGGACGTACTCCATGCTTGGCTCCTGGGCTTGGCTCCTGGGCTTGGCTCTGGGGCTTGGCTCTGGGCTCTGGGCTCAGCGCTTGGCGCGCGGCCGGGCGGCGGCAGGCCGCGGCGCCTTGCCGTGCCCTGGGTTGTTCCCTTGATTGTTCCCTTGATTGTTCCCTGGGGCTGCCGGCTTCACCACGCCTGTGCCCGCACGAAGCTGCGCGGCCGTGGCGCGGCTGGTGATCTGCTCCGGGTCCGTCACCAGCTCGATCACCGCGGGGCGGCCGCTCGCCACGGCGCGGCGGAAGGCGTCCGCGAACTGCGCCGTCTCCGTCACCGTCTCGCCGTGGCCGCCGAACGCTTCGATCAAGCGGGCGAAGTCCGGGTTGGTCAGCGCGGTGCCGGACACGCGGCCGGGGTAGCTGCGCTCCTGGTACATGCGGATCGTGCCGTACATCTGGTTGTTGAACACGAGGACGATGGGCGCCACGCCGTGGTGGAACGCGGTGGCGATCTCCTGCCCGGTCATCAGGAAGCCGCCGTCGCCCACGAACGCCACCACGGTGCGGTCCGGAAAGGCGATCTTCGCCCCCACCGCCGCGGGCACGCTGTAGCCCATGGCCCCGTTGGTCGGGCCGAGGAAACGCTGCCCGGCGCCGAAATCGATGAAGCGCTGCGGCCAGCCCGCGAAATTGCCCGCGTCGCAGGTGCAAACGGCGTCCGGCGGCAGCAGCCGCTCCAGCTCCCGCATGACGGCGCCGACGTTCAAGGGGTGCGCGGTGTCCGGCGGCACGCGGGCGGCCTGCCGCGTCGCGCGCAGCTCCGCCGTCCAATCGCGCCATGGCGGAGACGCTGCCGGCAATGCGGCGGCGGCGGCGGCGAAGGCGTTGAGATCCGCGGCGATACCGAGGCGGGGGCGGAACACGCGCCCGATTTCCGCCGGATCCTGGTGGACGTGCACGATGGGGGTTTCGCCGGCCAGGTCGAACAGGGTGTAGCCCTGCGTCACCGCCTCGCCGAGCCGTGTGCCGATGGCGAGCACGAGGTCGGCTTCCTTGGCATGGGCCACCAGCGCCGGGTCGGGGCCGACGCCAAGGTCCCCGGCGTAGTTGGGCAGCGTGCCGTCGTACAGCGCCTGCCGGCGGAAGGACACGGTCACGGGGATGTCGCGCTCCGTCAGGAAGCGGTGGATCGCCGCACGCCCGGCTGCGGTCCAGCCGCCGCCGCCCAGGATGGCCAGGGGCTTGCGCGCGTCCGCGAGCATGGCGGCGAGCGCTTCCATCGCCGCCGGGTCGGGCTGCGGGCGGAAGACGGCGGCCGGGCCGATGTCCGGCACGTCCACCACCGCCTTCTGCATCTCCTCCGACAGCGCGATCACCACGGGGCCGGGCCGGCCGGTGGTGGCCACGTCCACCGCGTGCGCCACCAGCTCCGGGATGCGCGCCGCGTCGTCGATCTGGGTCACCCACTTGGCGAGCGGGGCGAACATGCGGCGGTAGTCCACCTCCTGGAAGCTTTCCCGGTCGGTCTCGGCGAACGGGATCTGGCCCACGAACAGCAGCAGCGGCGTGCTGTCCTGCTGGGCGATGTGCACGCCGATGGCGCCGTGGCAGGCGCCGGGGCCGCGGGTGACCATGGCGGCGGCGGGGCGGCCGGTGAGCTTGCCGAACGCTTCCGCCGCGTTCACCGCCCCCGCCTCGAACCGGCAGGTGACGAGCTTGAGCTGGTCGCGCACGGCGTACAGCCCGTCCAGCACGTCGAGATAGCTTTCCCCCGGCACGGCGAACACGTGGTCGATGCCCTGCGCCACCAGCGCGTCGGCCAGCACGCGGCCGCCTGGCCGCGGGCCGGCCCGCTTGGATGCGGCTGCCGCCTTTGCCCGCTTCAGTTCCATCCTGACCTCTTTCCCATGCGCATAAGAATAGGCGCGACGGGTGCGCCATGCCATCCTGCCGCCGTGCGCCCACCTGCCTGCCTCGCCCTGCTGCTGCTCGCCAGCCCGGCGCAAGCGGCCGACATCACCGTGATGGTCTCGGGCGGCTTCCTGTCCAGCTACGAGGCGCTGGTTCCCGGGTTCGAGCGGGCGACGGGCGACCACGTGATCACCGTGCCCGGTCCGTCCATGGGAACCACGTCCAATGCCATCCCGGCGCGGCTGGCCCGCGGCGAGCCGGACGACGTGCTCATCATGGTCGGCTATGCGTTGGACGGGCTGATCCATGACGGCCGGGCGGTGCCGGGCAGCCGGGTGGATGTCGCCGTCTCGCCGATCGGCCTGGCGGTGCGCGCGGGTGCGCCGGCGCCGGACATCAGCACGGTGGACAAGCTGCGCCAGGCGCTGCTCCACGCGCGCTCGGTGGCGTACTCGGACAGCGCGAGCGGGGTTTACATCCAGGACGAATTGTTCGACCGGCTCGGTATCGCCGGGCAGATGCGCGGCAAGGCCCGCATGATCCCCGCCACCCCGGTCGGCGAGATCGTGGCCCGGGGCGAGGCCGAACTGGGTTTTCAGCAAGTGGCGGAACTCCTGCCGGTGCCGGGCATCACCTTCGTGGCACAGCTTCCGGCAGAGGTGCAGCGGGCGACGGTGTACTCCGCCGGGCTCGCGGCGGATGCGCGCGAGCCGGACGCGGCGGAGCGGCTGATCCATTATCTCGGTTCACCGGCCGCGGCGCCAATGCTGGCCAAGATGGGCCTGCTGCCGCCGCCCGACTGACGGCCGGCCGGCATGGGCGCCAAGAACCCACCCTGAGACAGGCATGAGCGGGGGTTGAGTCCAGGACGACCCGAAACTGAGACGGCCGCAAGATGTGTGACTTTCTCGTGACAGTTCAGGAGCATCGTTACGCTGCATTGCAGCTCCCCTTGGCTATCTGTTTTTCTCGGCTCAACATCTGCACGAAATAAGACACGGCACCGAACCGGGGACAGGAATTGGACAGAAACGATTGTGGCGACTGGGTGCGCTCCATCACGCGCCGCATGATCAAACCGTTCGTTTGTTTCCTGTTGTCGCTTACGGCAGCCAACATCGCTTCAGCCCAGGAAGTTGAGCCGAACGAGTTCGTTCCTTTGCCGGACGGCACCAACCTCGCATTCGGCTATTATCTTTATGGCCACGACACGGACTTCAGCTTTGCCCGAGGGCCGACGGTCAAGGGCAGCGGCGTCGAGATCAACCTCTTCAACGCCCGCTACGTGCATTTCGACTACATAGCGGGCCTGCCGGCCGGATTTCAGATCTTCCAGGTATTCGGCTCGGAGTCGGCTGCCCATGTCGATGGGCAAAGCCTGGGCAGCGCGTTCGGCGCTTCCAACACGGCGCTCTCGGCATTCTTCTGGCCTTATTCCAGCGTGGCCAGGAAGCAGTACCTGAACGTCACCGGATTCGTTTATCCGCCGACCGGCACGTACGACAAGAATTCGCCCATCAACGTTGCGAGCGCGCTGGGCGGAACTGGCTGGGTAGGTGACGTGCAGGCTGGGTGGGACCACGGCATCGGCGACCATTTCTCCTACGATCTTGCCTTCGATGCCCGTTTCTACGGGGACGTGACCCGCCCCGGCGGGTTGCGCGTCAGCCAAAGCAATGATTACCGCCTGCAGGCCTGGGCCAACTGGAACTGGACACGGGCGTTCCAGACCGCCATCGGCTGGGAAAGCATACTGGGCGGCACGCAGCGGACAAACGGCTTCAACAACGGCACTAAATCCGAGTTCGAGCGGCTACGCTTCTCCAACTCCCTGTTCGTCGCCGCGAACGCCCAGATCCTGGTTGAGCTGAACCACGATTTCGTGACGGTCGGCGGCTTCAAGCAGCCGTTCGGCCTGACGACGCGGTTTGTCTACGCCTTCTAGATCTCGAACGCGGAGAGAAGGCCATCATGACAACGATGACACGGCGCCTGACGCTGCTCCTGCCGCTCGGGGCAGCCATCGGGCTCGCTGCGTGCCAGACGACCCAGTCGAGCGCCAGCTCGTCGTCGGGCGACATGAGTTCGAGCGATCTCGAGTTCGTAACCAACGCGTTCGACATCATCGCGTTCGACCGCGCCGAATGCACGTTGGCGCAGACGCAGGCCCGGTCGCCCGAAGTGCGGTCGCTCGCGGCGAAGCTGCTGGCGGACGCCAACCAGTTCGATGCCCAACTGCGGCCCATCGCCATGCAGGCGGGCATCACGCCCCCGACCGTGCTGCCCGCGACCCTGCGGAACCGGGCGGGGCGGCTTCGCCTGGGGCAAGGCGCGCAATTCGACCGCGCGTTCCTGGCTGATCAGATCGTCAGCCACCAGGACGCGCTGAACCTGGAGGATGCGGTCCGGACCTCGCAAAGCAGCAACCCGCGTGTGGCGAGCCTGGCCCAGCAGGGCTTCTCCCTGGTGCGTGCCAATCTGGATCGGCTGCAAGCGCTGCAAGCCAAGTTGAGTTAGCTCTAGCAGGATCAAACCATATGTGGCGGACCCTCGTTCTCTCCCTTGCGGCTTGCAGCGTGTTCGCCGGCGGCGCGGGCGCGCAAACGTCCTCCCGCGCCAAGCGGTATCGCCCGCAGCCCAGCCATGCTGCCGCGGCCATCGACCGCGTGCCGGAGAAAGCGACCAACGGCATCCCAGGCAGCGCCAACTCGGCCCGGCCCGACGCCAACGTGCCGCCGCTTCAGACTCCGCAGGACCCGCTCAAGCGTTGAGCGCCGCCAGGCCAGGCCCGGCGCGGCCTCAAACCGTTACGAGGGCCGTCCCGTCTCCGGCAGCAGCAACCACAGGGCGGAGTATGCGAAGACGCCGGCGACCGTGAGCCCGGCGAAGGCGGCAGGCGTGCCGTACTGGTCGGCAGCGAGGCCCGCCATCTGCGTGCTGAGCGCGGCAGCCCCGGCGATAGCCAGCCCGATCGCACCCATGGACAGGTTGAAGCGTCCCGACTCGAACGAGATGTCCGCCACCACCAGAGGCAGCAGCACGCCGAACACGGCGCCGCTGACCCCGTCCAGCGCCTGGACCGCTATCACGGCCCATGGAACGGCCCATGACATGGCCCAGGGCGGCTCGCCCGCCCAGAACAGCGCCCCGCGCAGCGGAACAACGGCGAAGCCCAGCAGCAGCACCGGACGCCGGCCCCAACGCTCCGCCGCCCGCCCGACTGCGGGCGACAGCCCGGCCACCAGCAGTTGCGGCACGATCAGGCAAGCCGCGATCACCAGTTCCCCGACGCTGCCGACACGCCGGGTCACCTCGACGGCGGCGAGCGGGAACATCGCGGCGTTGGCGAGGGTGAAGGCGGCGCAGCATAGCGCGAACACCAGCAACCGGCGGTCCCGCAGCGCGCCCAGCACTGGCTGGCGTGCTGGCCCGGCAACCATCCCGGCGCCGTCCACCCGGACGGAGCGCAATGCCGCCAGCGCCGGCAGCACCAACGCCGCCGCCAGGATGAAGACCGAGCGCTCCGACACCCAGTAGCCGACGGCGCCCATCAACCCGGCCGCGCAGCCGCTGCCGATCGAGGCGAAGCGCGCGTTGCGGCCAAGCCTTTCCCCGAAGGCGTTGCCGCGCGCTTGCGCCACCGCCATGCTCAGCGCCGCCACCACAGGGCTCAGAAGGCAACTCGCGATGCCGTGCAGCACCTCCGCCAGGTTCACCGGCAGGCGCTGGGGAAAGGCGGCCAGCAACAGGGCGCTGCCGGCGACGGCGAGCACGGCGCCGAAGGCAAGGCGCCGCTTGTCGCGCACCGCGTCCACCAACGCGCCCGCCGGAACCTGGACGAGCATGGTCGTCACCGTGCCGATGCTGAGCGCCAAGCCGATCTGGCCCTGGGTCCAGGCCTGCGAAGCCAGGTAGGCGGCGATGAACGGGCCGAACCCGGTCTGCACGTTGGCCAGGAAGAAGTTCAGCCAATCGAGGCCGCGCACGCTGCTGTCGGTCGGCCGCTTATCCAGAGCCATGGTCCTACTTGGCGTCGTCCGCCGGAGGCGCCGCTTCCGCCGCGGGCGGCCCCGCCGTGTCGGCCGACGGCGGCCCGACAACGACGGCGGGCTTGCTCCGATCGGTGTAATCGGGCGCCGCGCGCACCTGCTGGTCCGTCAGGTCGATGGATACCCGCATGTCCGCCGCACCCGGCGGGGGGACATGGACGGACGCCCAGGACACGGCGACCTGGCGGGAGCCGACGCCCATGAAGCCCCCCGTGTCCACCACCACGGCGCGCGGCTGAGCGGACGGATCGACCACCACGTCCACGATGCGGCCGATCTCGCGGCCTTCCGCGTCGCGCACGGTACGGCCGAGCACGCCCGTCGCGTCCGTCCTAGTCAACTCGGGCGTGGGCGAGGCCGCCACCAGCAGCAGCGCCGCCACGCCTGCCACAAGCCTGCGCATTATTCGATCCCCGCCGTTTCACGAACGTTGCGCCTGCATCCCGTCACGGGCAAGCCGCGTTGACGCCGCAGCAAACTGGACAAGGGAACCGTGATGGTCCGCGAGAACGAGGGGCGCACCGCGCTGCTGGAGCTGAGCTTCGCCTTCATGGGGGTGCTGAAGCTGCTGGGGCTGGAGCGCCGCATGTTCCGCCGCTGGGGCATGTCCGAGCGGTCGATGCGCCGGATCGGGATGATCGAGACGGCCGGCGCCATCATGGTCGCCAAGCCGGAAACGCGCCCGCTCGGCGCCGCCGGGCTGGCGGCGATCTCCGTGCTGCTGCTGGCGGTCGAGCTGCGCAACCGGGAAACGGAGCTGGTGCTGCCGCGGCTGGCGCTGACCGGCCTGGCGCTGCGCACGGCGCTGGCGGCCCGCAACGCGCGCGCCAGCCGGATCGCCTGAGATGGCGCTGTCCCGCCGCCGGCTGCTCGGCACGGGCGCCGCGGTCGGCCTTGCCCGTCCCGCCATCGTGCGCGCGCAGACGATCGGCGGGCCGATCCGGGTGGGCGAGATCAACAGCTACTCCACCCAGGCGGAGTTCACCGGTCCCTACCGGCTCGGCTGGGAGACGGCGGTGGCGCACGTCAACGACCTCGGCGGCCTGAACGGGCGCAAGCTCGAATTCGTCTCCCGCGACGATGGCGGCCGTCCGGAGAACGCGGTGCGCGCGGCGGCCGAGCTGATCAACGACGAGAAGGTGGACCTGCTCGCCGGCGGCTACCTGTCCAACGTCGGCCTGGCGATCAGCGCCTACGCCCTGCAGAACAAGAAGCTCTACGTGGCCGGCGAGCCGCTTGCGGACGCGCTCGTCTGGTCGCTCGGCAACCGCTACACCTACCGGGTGCGCCCTTCCACCTTCATGCAGGCCGCGATGCTGGTGGAAAGCGCCGCCGCCCTGCCGGCGAAAACGTGGGTGACGATCGCGCCGAACTACGAGTACGGCCAATCGGCCGTGAAATGGTTCAAGAAGCTGCTGTCCGCCCGCCGTCCGGACGTGCGCTTCGTGGGCGAGCAATGGCCGGCGCTGGGGCATGTGGACGCCTCCACCGTCGGCGCGCTGACCCAGCCGGCGCCGGACGCGATCTTCAACGCCCTGTTCGGCACCGACCTGCTGGCGTTCGTGCGGCAGGGCGGCACGCGGGGCGTGTTCGAGAACCGCACCGTGGTTTCCATGCTGACCGGGGAACCCGAGTACCTCAACCCGCTAGGCGACGAAACGCCGGTCGGCTGGATCGTCACCGGCTATCCATGGAGCCTCTTGGACGATCCGTTCAACAAGAGCTTCTCGGCGGACTACATCGCGCGGACGCACCAGCCGCCCTTCATGGGGTCCGCAGTGGGCGTTTCCCTGGTGAACGCGATCGCTTCGGGAATCCTGAAGTCGGGCGGCACGGACTCGGAAGCCATGGCGGACGGCTTCGCCGATGCGGCGTTCAACACGCCGTTCGGCATCTGCCGGTTCCGCGCCATCGACCACCAGAGCACGCTTGGCACCTTCGTAGGCAAGCTGACCAAACAGGACGGCCATGGCGGCATGGTGGACTGGCGCTACATCGACGGGGCGGCGGTCATGCCGACGGATGCGGAGGTGCGCCAGCTCCGCCCGGCGTGAGCGACCCCAGGCTTCAGGTGTACTCGGGCGCTCGCTGCCCCGGGCCGGGCGCCTGCTCCAGCCGCTTGTCGTGGCGCAATCCCAGCACGACGGCCATTCCGACCAGCCCGCACACCGACAGCAGCCAGAGGCCGCTGTCGAAGCTGCCGGTCCGGTCCTTGAGGTAGCCCATCGCGTAAGGCCCGAAGAAACCAGCCAGGTTGCCGAGAGCGTTCACCGTCGCGATCCCACCCGCCGCGGCAGCGCCGGACAGGAACGCGGTCGGCAACGTCCAGATCACCGGCAGGCAAGCGAAGATGCCGAACCCGGCGACCATCAGGCTGGCCATCTTCAGTATGGGGCTGTCGAACAGGGTGGACACGCCGATGCCGGCCGCCGCCACGAACAGCGCGAAGGCGACATGGCCCTTGCGCTCGCCGGTCGCGTCGGAATGCCGGCCCCACCAGATCATGCCAGCCACGCCGACCGCGTACGGCAGCGCCGTCACGAGACCTACCTGCCAGATGGGAAGGCCGAAGCCATTCACGATGGTCGGCAGGAAGAAGCTCAAGCCGTAGTTGGTGGCATTCGCGCCGAAATAGATCAGCGCCACCGCGAGCACCCTCTTGTCGGTGATTGCCTGTAGAACCGAGTAGCTCTGCGCCGCCTCCTTCGTTTGCCGTTCGCGCGACAGGCGGTCCATCAGCCAGGCCCGCTCGTCCGCGGCCAGCCAATGCGCGTCCGCCGGCTTGTCCGTCAGGTAGAAGTAAACGACGAAGGACATCACCAAGGCCGGGACCGCCTCGATGATGTAGAGCCATTGCCACCCGTGCAGGCCCAGCGCCCCTTCCGTCCCGAGCAGCACGCTCGAGACGGGCGAGCCGATCACGGTCGAGAGCGGGATGGCCGCCATGAACAGGCCGACGATGCGTGCCCGCTCCTTGGCCGGAAACCACAGGGTCAGGAAGAAGATGATGCCGGGAAAGAACCCCGCCTCGGCGAAGCCCAGCAGGATGCGAACGAGGTAGAAGCTGTACTCGCCAGTGACGAAAGCAGTTGCCCCGGACAATATGCCCCAGGTGAGCATGATCCGCGCGATCCACTTCCGCGCGCCGAACTTTTCCAAGAACAGGTTCGACGGCACCTCGAACAGGAAGTAGGCCACGAAGAAGATGCCGGCGCCGAACCCGAACGCCGACTCCGACAGGCCGATGTCGTGGCTCATGGTCAGCTTGGCGAAGCTGACGTTGACCCGGTCCAGGTAGGCGACAAAGTAGCACAGGATCAGGAACGGCACGAGTCGCGTCGTCACCCGGCGTATTGTCCGGCTTTCCAGATCCATCGGCGTTCCCCTGCCGCTGCTCGCTCCGTGGCGTGCGGTTGGGCAGGACACTGGCGAATGGCGATGACGCTGCCAAGCCTATTTGTGGCGGCTCGCGCTCTCTATCCTTGGCCGGCAGCTACGGCTTGACCTGCTCGGCCATTCTGTCCGGGCTGCCCGGGCGTAGGATCAGCCGCGACGCCCCGTCCGCGGCATCGCGAACGAAAACGCTACGCCACCTGTCCTACGTGACGCCCCAGCGATGCTTGGACCGCGTTACCTGACGGAACGGAGGGGCAAGCTGTTCCTGGCTCGAGGCTGGCTCAGGGAGCCGCCGCGTCGCCCCTTCCGGTGGAAAAGATCCATCCCAGCTACTTCAGCGGATCATGGCCCCAGTTCATCAGTGACTTACGCCACCGCGTGTCGGACACGTCACCATCCGGCCGCTGCTTGGAATGGCGGTGAACGTAGCCGATGACCTTGCGCATCGCCTTGTAGTCGTCCTCGCCCAGATCGGCCTGCTTCTTGGCTTGCAGGGCCAGGATGTGCCGGCCCATCTCGTGGCCGACCGACTCCTCGCCGCCCTCCTCCGTCACGCGTTCGCCCTCGTGCGTCATGCCGACGGACTGGCTTCCGGCGCTGTCCAGCCATTTGCGGAGCGCCGCCGGGGTCATGTTGACCACCTGGTGGAACTCCTGCGCGGTCTGCTTGTGATCCGGGTCAGCCATGGTGCAGCGCGCGCTCCAGGTCCGCCTTGGTCATGCGGCTGCGGCCCTTGATCCCCTGCTTGGCCGCCTGCTGCATCAGGTCGGCCTTCGTGCCGCCGCCGCTGCGGAACGGCGCGGTCTTGGCCGCGACGTCCTTCGGCTGGGCGGAGAACTGCTTGCCTTTGGCGGTGTCGGCGCGCTTCTTGGCCGTGCTGCGCTTGTACTCGCTGTCGCTCAGCGCCTCGCGCGCCTGCTTCGGCAAGTACCGCTCGCCGGTCTTGCCGCTCGCCTCGCCGGACTTGGTGCCCCACTCCTCGCGGCCCCACTCGACGAGGTGGTTGTCGGCGGGTTTCTCGCCTTTGTAGCCGCCGCCCTCGTGCTTGTACTCGTTGACCGCCATCTGCGCCTTGCGTGCCGACCATTGGCCGGGCTTGTCGCCCTTGGCGACATCCTCTTTCACCTTGTCCCACAATGCCGGGTCGGTCTTGTCTGCGGTCGTTGCCATGGCGCACCCTCCTGCTGCCCCGAACGCGCCCGGCGCGACGAAGTTCAGGCCTGCCTCACTCCTCGGCGAACGGGTTCTTGGTGCCGCGGAACTGTAGGCGGACCGGCGTCCCCGGCAGCCGGAACGTCTCGCGCAGCCCGTTCACCAGGTAGCGGCGGTAATCCTCCGGGGTCTGCTCCGCGCGGGTGCCGAAGATGATGAAGGTGGGCGGACGCGCCTTGGGCTGCGTCATGTAGCGCAGCTTCAGCCGCCGCCCGTCCACCAGCGGCGCGGCATGCCGTTCCAGCGCCGCCTCGAACCAGCGGTTCAGCTCGCCGGTCGGCACGCGGGTGTTCCACACCGCGTGCGCCCGGCGCACCGCAGGCAGCAGCTTGTCAACCCCTGCGCCCGTCATCGCCGACAGCGTCACCACCTCGATGCCGCGCATCTGCGCCAGGCTGGTGTCCAGCCGGTCCGTCACGCCGCGCCGGGCGGCGTTGCGGTCCGGCACGGCATCCCACTTGTTCAGCGCCAGCACGCAGCCGCGGCCTTCGCGCTCGACCAGCCGGGCGATCTGCAAGTCCTGCTCGTGCAATCCTTCCAGCCCGTCCACGCACAGCACCACCACCTCGGCCATCTTCAGCGCCTCGATGGTGGCGGACACGCTCATCTTCTCCAGCGCCGCCTCGATGCGTGCCTTCTTCCGCAGCCCGGCGGTGTCCACCAGCTCGATCGGGCCGGTCTCGTCGGCCAGCCGCACCGCGACGGCATCCCGGGTCAGTCCCGGCTCCGGGCCGGTGATCATCCGCTCCTCGCCCAGCAGGCGGTTCAGCAGGGTGGACTTCCCGGCGTTGGGCCGCCCGACCACGGCCAAGCGGAGCGGGCGGTCCGCCTCGTCCTCCTCGCTCGGCCCGGGCAGCCGGTCGGCGATCTCGCCCATCAGGTCGGCCAGGCCCTCGCCGTGCTCGGCAGACACGGCCAGCGGCTGTCCCAGGCCAAGGCTGAACGCTTCCATCGCGGCGGTGGCTCCGCCCCTGCCCTCCGCCTTGTTGGCGACCAGCAGCACCGGGCGGCCCTGGCGGCGCAGCCAGGCAGCGAAATGGCTGTCCGCGGCGGTGATGCCGGCCCGGGCGTCCACCACGAACACCACCAGGTCCGCGGTGCCCACGGCCGCTTCCGAGGAAGCGCGCATGCGGCCGAACAGCGTGTCGGGCGCGCTTTCCTCCAGCCCGGCGGTGTCCACCAGGCGCACGGTGCGGCCGCGCAACTGCGCCGTCGCGTCCTTGCGGTCCCGCGTGACACCGGGCGTGTCGGCCACCAGCGCGTGGCGGCGGCCAGCCAGGCGGTTGAACAGCGTGCTCTTGCCGACGTTGGGGCGCCCGGCAATCACCACCACGGGCAGCACGGTCAGGCCTCCATCTTCAACCGAGGGCCGAGAGGGTGGAGTCGTCCGTCACGACGAACAGCTTGCCGCCTGCCGCAACCATGCCGACCGCCACCGCGCCCGGCAGCTTCTGCTCGCCCAGGATGGCGCCCGTCGCGGCGTTGACCGCGATCAGGCGCTCCGTCGAGCCGGCGAGATACAGGTATTGCCCGCCCAGCAGCGGCCCCGTCCAGAAGATCGGGTCGCGCGACTTCGCTTCGTTCTCGTAGCGCGGCAACTGGCTCAGCCAGCGGACCCGGCCGTCCGCGCGGCTCACGCAGGCCAGCGTCTGATCCAGCGTCAGCACGAACAGCCAATCGCCGGCGAGCCAGGGCGTGTTCTGGCCCGCGGCTTCCCGCTCCCACAGCCGGCGGCCGGAGCGAAGGTCCAGCGCCGCCAGCAAGCCGCCGACGCTGATGGCATAGACAACCCCGTCCGCGATCACCGGCAGGGCGCGGATGGCGGAAAGGTCAGCCATGCTGGTGCGGCCCCGGGCGGCGGCGAGACTGTCGCTCCAGGTCAGGGTGCCGCTGTCCGCACGCAGCGCGACGATGTCGCCAGAGCCGAACCCGGCCACCACCAGGCCGTCCGAGTAGGCGGGCGCCGGCTCCCCCAGGACGATGGTGGCTGCGGCGGTTGCCTGATAGGTCCACAGGCGCTTGCCGTCGTCGGCCGACAAGGCGAGCAGGCGTTCGTCGATGGTCGGAACGAACAGCCGGCCGTCCACCACGGTCGGCGCGGCGCGGGCAGGAACATCCAGGGACGCGCGCCAGCCGATCTTGCCCGTCGCGGCGTCCAGCGCCAGCGCTTCCCCGCGCCCGGTGGTGACGAAGACGGTCGGCCCGGCGACGGCCAGGCCGCCGCCGACATTGGTGCTGCGGTCCTTGCGGGCCTTGGTTTCGGTGATCCAGTGCCGGTCGCCGGTGGCGGCCGTCCACGCGGTGACCACGCCGTCCGAATCCATGGTGAAGACCTGTCCGCCCGAGATCACCGGGTTGGCGGTGATCTTCTGCCGGTAGCCGCCGCCCTCGCCGACCGAGCGGCGCCACGAGCGGCTCAGGTCACCCAGTTGGACGTTGCCGACCGTGTGCGCCGGGTTGCCGCCCGCACCCGGCCAGTCGGCGTTCAGCACCGCATTCGGCAGGGTCACGGCGCTATGGTCGGCCGCGTCCACCTGCAAGCCGCGGGTGCTCGCCATCACCGCCTCGCGCTTGCCGGGCAACCCTGGCTTGTCCGTCTCGAACAGGTTGTCAAAATAGGAGCAGCCGGGGAGCGACGCGAGCGGCGCCAAGGCGGCGGACTGCAACAGGCCGCGCCGGGTCGGCTGGCGAAGGACGCTCATCCGCGGGCGTCCGAACCGGCGCCGAGCAGCCCGAGGAGGCCGCCCGCCTGGCTGCGCAGGCCATCGGTCGCCAAGGGGTCCCCGATGACGACGCGGAGCAGCGTCGCGGCGCGGGACTTGTCGTCTTGACGGATGGCGAGCTCGGCATCGGCTTCCAGCGCCAGCGCCCGCCAAGGATTGCCGGACGCTTCCAGCTTGGCGGTGCGGGCGCCGATGGCTGCCGGGTCGCCCGCGTCCACCGAGTGCTGTGCCCAGAGCAGGTTGCCGAGGTCGCGCAGCAGCATGTCCGCCTCGCCGTCCGCGCTCACCTTGTCCCACAGGGCGAGCGCCGCCGGCTCGTCGCCGGCATCCCAGCGCAGCCCCGCCTCCCGCAACCGGGCCAGCGTGCGGTACCCGGCGGGAGCGGTGGCGGCGATGCGGGCAAAAGCGTCCGCATCGGCCAGGCGCGCCGGATCGGGGCCGGCCGGCAGCAGATCGGCGGCGCGCATCGCCTCCGAGTACGGCAGCGCGACGGCTTGCGCTTGCCGGTCGCGCCACCATTCCCAGCCTTTCCAGCCGCCGACGCCGCCCACCACGAGAACGAGGAGGACGGCGCCGAGCACGCCGTAGCGCGCCGCCGCCGCCCGGGCGCGCTCCGCCCGGATGTCCTCGTTCAGCTCATCGAAAATGTCCGCCACGCTTGCTGCCATCCTCCAACCCGGCCCGGGACCATAGCGGTCGGCCCCGGCGCGGGAAACCCCGGCGCCCACCCATGCCGGTAACGCCGGATTCATTCCCCCATGGTTCATTGCGCCGCATGACCCGGCCGCTTCGCACCGCCCTGCGCTTCCTGCCGTTGCTGGCGCTCGCCGGGCCGGCGGGAGGCTGCGCGGCGGCGGCCGTCTTGGGCGGCGTGGAAGGCGCCAGCGTCGCGGTGTTCGGGCGGGACGTGGTGGACATCGGCGTGTCGGCCATCACCGGCCGGGATTGCTCCGTAGTGCGGCTGGACCGGCAGCAACCATACTGCGCCGCGCCGGAAACATTGCCGGCAGCGCCGCCATTCTGCACCCGGACGCTCGGCGTCGTGCAGTGCTGGTCCAATCCGCAGGACCTTTCCGCGGTCGTGCACGAGGTTGCCGATGTGCCCGCGGCAACGCCGGAGCAGGCGCGGCAAATCACCGCGAGGTGGCCGAAATCGCTGTGGGCCGACTGATGGGACACCCGTAACGGCGCGCGGGAGCCCAGGGCGCCGCTTGCCGGCTACCGGAAGCGCACCAGCCGTCCAGCGGGCTGGCCCAGGACCTCGTCGTCCCGCATCACCGGCGTCCCGCGCACGACCGTGGCGACGGGCCAGCCCGTGACCGCCATGCCGTCGAACGGCGTCCAGCCGCAGGGCGAGGCGATCCACGAATCGGTGATCGTGCGGCGCCGCTTCATGTCCACCAGGGTGAAGTCCGCGTCGTACCCCGCCGCCAAGCGGCCCTTGCCGACCGCGCCATAGACGCGGGCCGGCCCGGCGCACATCAGGTCCACCAGCCGCCCGAGCGTCAGCCGCCCGGCGTTGACGTGGTCCAGCATGACCGGAACGAGCGTCTGCACCCCGGTCAGCCCGGCCGGCACCTCGGGCCAGGGCTTGAGCTTCGCGGCGCGGGCATGGGGGGCGTGGTCGCTGCCGACCGTGTCCGCCGTGCCGTCGCGCACGGCGGCCCAGGCGGCGTGCCAGTGCTCCTTGCCGCGGATTGGCGGATTCATGACTCCGAAGCCGCCCAGCCGGTCATACACGTCCGGCGCCCATTGGGTGAGGTGGTTGACCAGCAACTCGGCCGTCGCGATGCCCCGGTGCTCCCGCAGCAGGTCCAGCTCGGCCGCGGTGGAAACGTGCAGGATGTGCGCCGGCCGCCCGGTCTTGCGGGCCAGCGCCAGCAGCCGGGTGGTGCCGAGCAGGGCGCATTCCTCGTCGCGCCACTCCATGTGGCTGCGGTACGGCATGCCGGAGCGGAACAGCGGCTTGCGGGCCTGCAACCGGTATTCGTCCTCGCTGTGGTAGGCCACGGTGCGGCGCCCGGCGCGCATCACCGCTTCCAGGCTGGCGTCGTCCTCGATCAGCAGGTCCCCGGTGGAGCTGCCGGCGAACACCTTGACGGCGCACACGCCGGGCATGGCCTCCAGCGCCGCGAGCGTGGGCGTGTTCGCCTTGGTGGCGCCGACATACAGGCCGATGTCGCACCAGCTGTTGGTCTCGACGTAGCCCTGCTTCCATTCGACCCGGCCGGCGTCGGTGATGGCAGGGCTGGTGTTCGGCATGTCGAACACCGCCGCGAGCCCGCCCAGCACGGCCGCCTTGGTCCCGGTCGGGATGGTCTCGACCGCCGGGTCGCCCGGGTCCCGCAGGTGGACGTGCGGGTCGATCAGGCCAGGCAGGACGTGCAGGCCGGTGGCGTCGATCACGGTGTCGGCGGTGCCGGCCAGGCCAATGGCGGCGATGCGGCCGCCCCGCACGCCGATATCGGCGCCCGCCTCGCCCCAGGGAAGGATGGCAGTGCCGTTGCGGATCAGCAGGTCATAATGGGGCATGGTCGGGCTCCTGCGCCCGCGCCGCGGGTCACCGCGCGGGCAGCACTCTGTCGTGGAAGGGTCAGTCCGGTCGCCGCAGGCCACCACGGCATCCGGCTGGTGATCCGTGCCGCCCCCGGATCGCGGCGTCCATGCCTGACCTCCTCGAACCGTCGGATCATGCCGGCATCGCGGGAACCTGACGAGGGGTTTCGGCCCGGACGTTCTGCGCAGTCAGCCCCCTGCCGGCACGCCCGCCAGGAACGCCCGCAGCCGCTCCGCCCAGAACCGGGCCAGCGCGGTGGTGCCATGCCCGCGCGTTTCCGCGCTGGCGGGGATCAAGTCGTACTGCGCGCCACGCAGCCGGGCCATCACCCCATCCATGATGCCCGTTTCTGGCGGGTTGCGCTCGTCATCGGCCGAGTTGATGGCCAGCAGCGGCGCCGTGACGCGGCCGAGGCCCGGCGAAGCGTCATAGTCGTGCGAGGCGTCCCATTGGTAGATGAAGTCGTTCGCGTCTGCCGGCGGCGCCGCCGCGAGCAGGCGGTCCACCAGCCCGTCCGCCTTCGCCGTCGTGGGCGCTTGCGCCTGGTACCCCAGCGTGCCGCCACTGGTGGCGATGCCGAACATCGCCCCCGCCAGCCGCAGCGACGGCGGCTGCGCCGCGTACTCGCCGCCCCGGTAGGCCGGGTCCTGCCGGATCGACTCGACCAGCATGCGCCGCATCATCCAGTTGCGGCTCGCCATCGCAGTCGGCTGCGACGCCATGGGCACGAAGGCGTCCGCGAAGCCGGGGTGGGCCTCGGCCCACAGCCACGCCTGCATCCCGCCCATCGAGTTGCCCAGCACCAGCCGCAGGTGGTGCAGGCCCAGGCCCTCCAGCACCAGCCGGTACTGCGCCAGCACCATGTCGTCGTAGTCGTAACGCGGGAAGCGCGCGTGCAACCCGTCGGACGGCTTGGCGGACCCGCCGGCGCCGACCGCGTCCGGCATGATGATGAAGTAGCGGGCGGCGTCCAGCGGCTGCCCTGGCCCGAACAGCGCGCCGCCGAAGCCCGGCTGCAACGCGTTGTCGCCCCGGCCGGCGGTGCCGTGCAGGATCAGCACCGGCATGCCGCCGGGGTCGCCGAGCGTCACGTAGTGCAGCCGCAGCTCCGGCATGACCTCGCCGGTGTGGAAGCGGAAATCGTGGGCGGTCCAATCCGCTTCCACGGGCGTGGCGGCGCGGGCCGGCACGCCGAGCAGCAGCGCCGCCGCGCAGGCGAGGACGCTTCGCATGGTCCGTCTTCCCATTCGCGGTGGTGGATCAACCAAGCCGGTCAGCCCCCAAGGGCTTCCCACACGTCGCCGTCCATCGGCAGCGCCTCGATGTGCGCGCGGTGCCACAGCGCGTAGAACAGCAGCGTCCAGGCGGCACGGCCTTCCCGCCGGCCGCCCGCGTTGCGGAACAGCGCCGCAACCCGGTCCGGCTCGGCGATCGCGGCCACGCCGGACTGGGCCGCGACCAGCGGGCCGAGCCGTGCGCCCTGCCCGGCGATCCACGCGCCGACCGGCACGGTGAACCCCTGCTTGGGCGCGAACGGGTCCGCCGCCGGCAGGTGGCGCGCGAGCCACTTGCGCAGCAGCCACTTGCCGCGCCCCCCCGCGACCTTCAGGCCGTCCGGCAGGCGGAACGCAGCCTCGGCCACGCCCGCGTCCAGGAACGGGGTGCGGCCCTCCACCCCGTGCGCCATCAGGCAGCGGTCCAGCTTCAGCAGCAGGTCGTGCGGCAGCCAGTCGGCCACGTCCGTCGCTTGCGCGACTTGCAGCCGGCTGCGCCCGCCGTTCCCGGCCCCCGCCTCCGCCGCCGCGATGCCGTCCCGCCAGCCGGGCGGCGCGGCGCGGAGCACGCCGAGCCCGTCGAACATGCCGCGCGAGCGCATCGCCCGGCCGCCGCGCCACCAGGGACGCATGGCGCTGCGGTAGCGGCCGTAGCCGGCGAACATCTCGTCGCCGCCTTCGCCGGACAGCACGACCTTCACGTCCTGCCGCGCCCGCTGCGCCAGGAACCAGGACGGGATGATGGCGTAGTCGGCCGCCGGGTCGTCCATGGCGGCGACGATGCGGGGCAGCGCCGACCAGGCCATCGCTTCCGTCACCGTCACCGTCTCGTGCCGCGCGCCGACCGCGCGTGCGAGGGCGGCGGCCGGGGCGCGCTCGTCGGCGGCGCCCGGCATGTCGAAGCCGGCGGTGAAGGCCAGCACCGGCTCCGCGTTCAGCCGCGCCATCAGGGCCAGCACGGCGGCGCTGTCCACCCCGCCGGACAGGAACAGGCCGTAGGGGACGTCGCTGCGCTGGTGCAGGTCCACCGACCGCTCCAGCGCCGCGTCCAGCCGGAGCAGGGCAGCGTCCTCGCCGATCTCCTCCGGCGGACCGGCAGGCAGGGCGGGGAGGTGCTGGCGGTCCACCACGTGGCCGTCCACCACGCGCACCGTCTCGCCCGGCAGCACGCGCTGGATGCCGGGGAAGATCGTCTCTGCGCCCGTGGTGAACTGGATTTGCAGCAGTTCGTCCCGGGCGGCCGGGCGCACGGCGCGCTCCACCAGCCCGGCGGCGAGCAGCGCCTGCGGCTCGGACGCAAAGGCCAGCCCGCCGCGGATGGCCGCGGTGTACAGCGGCTTGATGCCGAACCGGTCGCGCGTCAGCGTCAGGCTGCGGGTGACACGGTCATGGATGGCGATGGCGTACATGCCGCACAGCGCCTCGGCGTAGGCCGTGCCGGAACGGCGCCACAGGTGCAGCGGCGGCTCGCAATCGCTGCCGGTGGCGAGCGGCAGGCCGGGGGACAGCTCGCGGTAGTTGTACACCTCCCCGTTGGCCACCAGCGTGGCCGGCCCGGCATGCAGCGGCTGGTCGCCGGTCAGCAGGTCGATGATCGCCAGCCGGGTCTGCACCAGCGCGGTGCGGCCCACCGTGCTGTGCCCCTCCCCGTCCGGCCCGCGATGCGCCAGCGCGGCGGCCAGCGCCGAGACGGTTTCGGGCGATGGCGGAGCGGCGGCGGGTTCCAGCGAGAGCCCGGCGATGCCGCACATCAGGCCTTCTCCACGCGTTGCAGGAAGCCCCGCCATTGTTCCAGCACGGGTGCGGCGGCGAACTCGCGCTCGAACCGGGCGCGGCCGGCCTGCGCGAGGCGGGCGGCGAAGGCGGGCTGGCCCAGCACGAGGCCCAGGGACGTCGCCAGCGCGTCCGGGTCGTCCGGCGGCACCAGCAGGCCGTCCTCGCCGGGCTGGATCAGCTCGCGCGGCCCGGCGGCGGCGGCGGCGACCACGGG
The DNA here is from genome assembly GCA_964245075.1 of uncultured Acetobacteraceae bacterium. Classification (GTDB taxonomy): domain Bacteria; phylum Pseudomonadota; class Alphaproteobacteria; order Acetobacterales; family Acetobacteraceae; genus LMUY01. The sequence continues at coordinate 27,164 of CAXTLC010000015.1, read as the reverse complement.
ACGGGCGGCGGCGAACGCTTCCACCACCACGTTGCCCAGCGGCTCATGCCGGGACGGGCAGGCCAGCACGTCGCACCCGGCGAGCAGGGCGGCCGTGTCCATCCGCCAGCCCGGCAGGTGGACGCGGTCCGCCACGCCTTCCGCCCGGGCGAGCGCCGCCAGCGCCTCGCGTTCCGGCCCCTCCCCGGCGATCACCGCGTGGGCGCCCGGCAGCTTCGGCAAGGCGCGGACCAGCACGTCGAACGCCTTGTTGCGGTGCAGCCGGCCGAGCGCCAGCACCAATTTCTGGTCTGCCGGAACGCCCAGCCGCTCGGGAAAGGCGCCGGCGATGTCCGGGGCGAAGTTCGGCAGGTGATGGGCCCGGGCGGCGGGCCAGCCCTGCGCCACGATCCACCGCACCAGGGCGCGCGTGTTGCCGATCAGGTGGTCGCACCGGCGGTAGTACCGCAGGTCGTAGTAGCCGCCGAGCCGGCCGGCCAGCACCCAGTCGCCGCGGGGGGCGAAGCGGGCGGCGCGGTTCATCCACGCGACCGCCACGCGGGGGGCGAAGCGGCGCAGGCAGGCGCGCAAGCGCGGCCGGGTGAGCAGGTCCAGCGCGCCGCCGAACGCGAGCGGAACGGCGCCGGCCTCGGCCAGGCGGGCGGCGCGGGCGGCGTCCGCGCGGATCAGCGGCAGCACGGCGTCCCCGGCGCCGTGCTGGGCCAGGACCAGCCGCTCGAAGAACAGCTCCGCCCCGCCATGGGGGGCGCCGGCCATGATGTGGGCGACCCTCACAGCAGCTCCGCCGCCCGGGCCAGCACCGCCTCGACCGAGAGCGCCGCCATCGGCGAGCGTCCCGCCGGGCCGGGGGCGAGCACGGCGGCGGCGCGGCGGCCGGCGGGGGCGTACTCGCTGGCGGGGGTGGGGCCGAACAGTCCCAAGGTCGGCGCGCCCGCGGCGGCGGCCAGATGCATCAGGCCGGAGTCGTTGCCGACGAACAAGCGCAGCCGGGCCAGGCAGGCGGCGGCTTCCGGCAGGGTCAGCCTGCCGGCGAGGTCCAACGCGCCGGGCAAGGCGGCGAGCACGGGGGCCGCCATCGCCCGCTCCGCTTCGCCGGGGCCAGCGAAGACGGCGGGACGGGCGCCGGGCAGGATGCGTTGGAGATCCTGGAACACGCTGACGAAGCGCTCCGCCGGCCAGGTCTTGCCCGCCCAGTTCGCCGTCGGCCCCAGCCCGATCCACGGCCCGCCTTCCGGCAGCAGGGCGGCGGCGCGGGCGCGGTCCTCGGGCGCGGACCACGCGACGGGCAGGGGCGGCTGCTGCAAGCCGAGCGCCCCCGCCAGGTGGGTCAGCCGGTGGCCCGCCCGGCGCCCGCCGCGCATGATCGCCCGGCGCCGCGCGGGGAGCAGCAGGGTCAGCGCCGAGCCGCGCAGGTCCACCGCCAGGTCCCAGACCGTGGTGACCGTCTGCCGCCACAGGGTGAGCCAGTGGCGGTCGAAGCGTCGCTTGTCCATCACCAAGGTGCGGTCGCGATTCGGCATGCGGGCGAACACGCCTTCCGCGACCGGCCCGCAGGCGACGGTGAAGCGCGCGTCCGGATGCGTCCGCAGCAGGTGGTCGATCAACCCGGTGGACAGGACCGCGTCGCCGATCCGGGTTGCAGTGATGAACAGGATCCTCACGGGGAAACGCTGTAACAGCCTGCCGCCGCCGGGGAAACCGCCCGCTTGCGGCGGCGGCGTGCGGCGCCCAGGTCTGGGGAATGACCAAGCTGGCCCATCTTGCCCACCGTTCCGTGCTGTCCGTGTCGGGGGAGGACCGGGTGTCCTACCTGCAAGGCCTCCTGTCCAATGACGTGGCGGCGGCGGCGGCGGGCCGCGCCGTCTGGGCGGCGCTGCTGACGCCGCAAGGCAAGTGGCTGGCCGACTTCTTCATCTTCGCCGAGCCGGACCGGCTGCTGCTGGACGCCGAGGCCGCCCAGGCCGAGGACCTGGCGCGACGCCTGACCCGGTTCCGCCTGCGCGCCCGCGTTTCCGTCACGCCGGACCCGCTTCGGGTGTACGCCGCGTGGGACGGGCCGCCGCCCGCCGGCCTGGCCGCCCCGGACCCGCGGCTGCCGGAGGCCGGGTGGCGGGTGCTGGCGGGCGAGCTGCCGGCCACGGCGGACGCGGCCGGGTATGACGCCCATCGCCTCCGCCTGGGCCTGCCCGACGGCAGCCGGGACATGGACGCGGAGAAGAGCGTGCTGCTGGAAGCCGGGTTCGACGAGCTGGGCGGCGTGTCCTGGACCAAGGGGTGCTTTATGGGACAGGAGCTGACCGCGCGAACCAAGTACCGCGGGCTGCTGAAGCGCCGGCTGGTTCCGGTGTCAGCCGCCGCGGACCTGCCGCCGCCGGGCACGGCCGTGCTGCGGGACGGGGTGGAGGTGGGCAGCCTGCGCTCCGCCAACGGCCCGCTCGGGCTGGCGCTGCTGCGGCTGGACGCGATCGGGGCGGCGCTGACGTGCGGGGGACCGTTGGAGGTGCATGTTCCTGGCTGGATGCGGCTGCCGGGCTGATCTGGCTTCTTGGAAAGCGACCCCTTCCATCTGAGGGAAGAGCAGGATCCCACTGGCACCGTGCAGGCTGCGGCACGCCGCCCGTCCATGAGCATCTCGAACGGAGTTTAAGCTCCGGCAAGCCAGAAGGGCGGGCCGTCGAGAGTGTCGTACTCCTCAAGCGGTCGCCTATTCTCACGATCCAAGCCGCCAAACTTGCTGCGCCTCTGAAACAATCTGGCCAGTGATGTCAATGGCTGTTTTTGTGTCATTCCCACTGGCAGATTGCCCGCCCGAGCGACTGCCTGCGCTGCAACCACGCTCACTAATTTGCTCGGAGCATTGGTAGTAAGATTGTAGCTTTTCACCTCGAAGCTTGCTGTCTTTCCGTCCGGAGAAACGAAATCCGGTCGAACGCTGCCGGGCGTGCCATACTTGACCTCCTTGCCCTTGAGGTAGCTCCGCTGGCTCGGATAGTCATCTCCTAGGTTCTTGCCATAATACCGCTCGGCTTGCTGTCCACGCGTTGGAACGCCTGGCTTTCCGGCGGCTGTGCTTGCTTCCTTGCCAGGTCCAGCCGCGCCGCCGATCTTGGGCAGCGAACGTCCATGGCTGATTGGCTCCTCAACACCTGGAACGTGGGAACCAGCCAAAGGTGGCTGCGGGATGCCCCTCTCAGCGTTTTCTTCCTCCTCCCTTTCTTTGCCAGGCTCTTCGGCAGCTATCCTCTGAATACGGAGGGCGCCGTCCGATCCGTTGAGCAAGGCTTGCTTTCGCGCGGCCCGCAAGAAACCCGATACCTTGGATAAGCCGACCGTCCTCATCGCTTCAGCAAGCTCTGTCCCGGCTTGCTTCAGTTTGGCATGCGTATCTGCTGTCCTTATGTCCAGCACGGCCCGCTGCATGCCCCAGGCGTCCACCGGATCGGCATCATGGCCGAACCAATGCTGGCGAAAGGTGTTGGGCGGATCTGTGGCGTCATCTGCCCAGCGTGGGACCAGCTCACAGAAAGCCTCCCGCGTATCCCGTCGGGGAAGCCACGTCCCGCCCCGCTCGCCTCCTAACCGTTCCATCGCGAACTCAAATGCAGCGAACGTCCGCGCCCGCAACTCAGCGCGGCCAGGCGGGTCAGACGTGCCTAGAGCATCATCCGACCGCCTGCGGTTAGGCGTCGGATAAAGATGCTCGTGAAAACAACAAGGTAGAGCTTTCTTCCGATCCACTTCGATCGGAAAAAGCTCTAGAAGTGCGAAGCCGCGGCCGCGGCCAAACCATCCATGCTGTTGTCGTTCTTGGATTTTCCCAAGATATTCCAGGCTCGCTGAAATTCGCAGAGCTTATACATGCCCCAAGGGGACCGTTTCGAGGCTAACCTGGAACGATGCAGCCCACGTTACTCAGTGTGGACGCGACAGGGAGCCGTGCGCTCACCCCATCGCACCCCGCGCGGCCACCGGCCACAGGCACTCCACCCGGCCGCCGCGCACGCCGACGTACCAGTCATAGCGGTCCACCGTCGGGTCGCAGTGGCCCGGCACCAGCATCAGCTTCTCGCCCAATCCGGGCGCGGCGCCAGGCTCGCACAGCAGCGTGCCGTGCTCGTCCGAGGCGCCGGCGTAGCGCAGGCCCGGGCGCCCCCACACCAGCGGCATGCCGCTGTCGGTGGACAGCGCCTTCAGCCCGGCGTCCACCACCGCCATGCCGGCCAGCGCCGTGCTCATCACGGTCGCCAGCACGAACAGGGCCTGCGTGAAAGCAGGCGCGGCGTCGTTGCGGGCGTAGTCGGCGTCCATGAAGCAGTAGGAGCCGCATTGCACCTCCGTGTACACCCCGCTCGCCGCTTCCAGCGCGAAGGTGCCGGTGCCGGCGCCGCCCACCACCGGGCAGCCCAGGCCCTGCTGGCGCAACTGCTCCACCGTGCGCCGGGCACGCTCGGCGGCTTCCCGCACCGCGGCCTCGCGCTCGCCGGGCGCGCGCATGTGCTGGGCGCCCCCGTGGTAGGCCTGCAAGCCGCGGAACTCGAGATGACGGGAAGCGGCGATGCGCCCGGCCAGCGCCACCGCTTCCGGGCCGGCGGCAATGCCGCAGCGGCCCATGCCGACGTCGACCTCGACCAGCACGGGGAGCCGCACCCCCGCCGCCGCCGCCGCCGCATCGAGGCTCGCGACCTGGCGGGCGTCATCGGCGCAGACGGCGATCCGGGTGATGCGGGCGAGTGCCGCGAGCCGGGCGAGCTTGGCGGGGCCGACCACCTGGTTGGTGACGATGATGTCGGGCACGCCGCCCCAGGCCAGCGCTTCCGCTTCCGCCACCTTCTGCACGCATTGCCCGACCGCGCCGCGCGCCATCTGCAAGTGGGCGATCACCGGGGATTTGTGCGTCTTGGCGTGGGCGCGCAGCTTCACGCCGGTGCCGTCCAGCGCCGCTTCCATGGCGAGGAGATTGGCCTCGAACGCCGGCAGGTCGATCAGCAGGGCGGGCGTGTCCACCTCGTCCACCCGCATGCCGGGTTGCGCTGGCGGCGGCTGCACCATGGCCTCAATGGCTCCCGATCAGCAGGCTCAGCGGGACCTGGTAGCTGATCACGAAGGCTTCCGTTCCCGAGTTGCGCCGGGTGATGCCGGCATTGGAGGTATGGCCGAAGGCGGCGACCAGGCGGGTGCCGTCATCGAACACGTAGCCGCCCTCGAACGTGGAGCGGATCTCGAACACCGAGCCCAGGTTCTTGCCGTTGCTGCGCCCGTACGCGCCGATGCCGACGTTCGGCGTCAGCACCCAGTGCCGGCCGAGCGGGATCTCGATCAAGATGCCGCCGAGGCCGAAGATCGCCTGCCGCGACGTGGTCTCGACGCCGGCCCAGGGCTTGACCTTGAGGTACTGCTCGAAGAACGGCAGCAACGACAGGCCCGAGCGGTACTCGACCCGGACATCGGCGGCGGACTTGGCCTGCTGGTTGAGGATGTCCGTCCCGCCGGCGCCGAGGCTCACCAGCGGAGGGTCCGCGGCAAGGGCCGGCGTGGCGCAAGTCAAGCCCGCCGCAAGGCAAGCGGCACCGATATGTCGCACGCGTCGTTCCTTCGACGTTTCGCGGCAATGTTGCCGATCCTGTCCCAAGCGGGCAAGCGGACCCCGCCGTCAGGCCGGCTGCTTGATCCTCTTGCCTTCGTCGGCGGCGCGCCAGAGGTACCACGCCGCCGTCGAACGGTGGGGCGCCCAGGCTTCACCGATGGCGGCGAGTTCCCGCGGGCGGGGTTGCGCCGCGAGGCCCTTGATCCGCCGCCAGCCCTCGCGCACGCCGAAATCGTCCACCGGCAGGATGTCGGGGCGGCCAAGGCTGAAGATCAGCAGCATCTCCACCGTCCAGCGGCCCACGCCGCGGATCACCACCAGCCGCTCGATCAGCGCCGCGTCCGGGATGGCGGCGGCGGCTGCGGCGGTGGGCACCGTGCCGCTCAGGGCGTGGGCGGCGATGTCGCGGATGGCGGCAGCCTTGCTGCCGGACAAGCCGCAGCCGCGCATCGCGTCCACGTCGGTGGCCAGCACCTGCTCGGGGGTGGGAAACGGCACGCCGGGATGAAGCGCGATGAACCGGCCCAGGATCATCTCCGCCGCCCGGCCGTGAAGCTGCTGGTGGCTGATGGCGCGGACCAGCGCCTCGTATGGCTCCCGCGGCAGCACGGCCAGCCCGCACGGGCCGATGCGCTCGACCAGCGCCGCCATATCGGGGTCGGCCGCGGCCAGGTGCCGCGCCGGTGCGGCCGGGTCACTCCGCCGACTCATCACGAAACCTGGGTCCGCTGCATACAACTTGCCTTGGGCGCCATCGCGGCGGATATTTCAAGCGTCCGGACAAAACAAGGGAGGTCGGCGCTGTTCGAACCGGACGAGCCGCCGGTGAACGCAATGCGCTACGTCCGTTCCGCCAACCCCGAAGATGACCAAGCCGGCGCCGACCGCCAAACCAACAGCCTGGCCGCGTTGGCGGCGATGCTTTTCCTGGTGGTGGTGTGCCTGGCCCTGGTGCGGGTGCTGCATCGGCAATCCACGGTCGAGGACTGCCTGCTTTCCGGACGCACCAACTGCGCCGAGGCTTTCACGCTGCCGTGAGCAGCACCGCGCTAGGCCCGGAGCAATCCCGGCGATGCCGGCGCTCCGGCGCTGTCGGGGAAAACGGCGGCCAGCGCGTCCGCCGATAATCCCAACTGGGCCGCGAGCAGGCCCTTGGCCACGGAACGAAGGTCGGCGGTCGGTTGCAGGTCCCGGTCGTCCAGCAGGTTGCCGGAGGACAAGCCGGGCCAGTTCGCCAGCACCCGGCCGCCCGCCACGCCGCCGCCCGCCACGAAGGCGACGGTGCCGGTGCCGTGGTCCGTTCCCCCCGTGCCGTTCGCGCGCGCCGTGCGGCCGAACTCGGTGATGACCAGCACCGTCGTGCTCGCCCAAGCGTCGCCCAGCCCGGCTTTCAGAGCCGCCAGCCCGGCATCCAGTTCGCCGAGCGGGCCGGCCAGCCGCCGCATCTGGTCGGCATGGGTGTCCCATCCGCCCAGTTCCAGCGCCGCCACGCGAGGGCCGGACGGCGCCGCGAGCAGCCTGGCCGCCATACCGGCCAGGGCGGGAAAGGCATAAGCATTGGCCGGCCTGTCCACCGCGGCCAGCACGGGGCCGGAGAAGCCGCGGTCCCGCAGGCCCTCGGCGATTGCCGGGCCGGTCACCGGGTCGGACGCGTGGAGTGCCGAGATGCGGGCGTAAAGGTCAGGGTCCGGCGTGCCATAGCTGGCAGGAGCCCACGCCGCGACGGCGGCCGGTCCGCGCATCAGCAGCGGCGTGACGGTGCCGACGGCCAGCGCGGTTTCCTGGCCCGGCGGCGCGGCGCCGGGCGCTTGGAGCAGCGCCAGCACCGCGCGGTTCAGCCAGCCGCTGGTCATACGCTGGTCGGCGCCGCTTTCCATGCAGTCCTGCGCCTCGAAATGGCTGCGGCTGCGGTAATGCCCGGCCACCGCGTGGATCGGCAGCAGCTCGCCCGCGCGAAACATCGCGGCCATGGACGGCATGGCGGGGTGCAGCCCCCAGAAGCCGCCAAGGTCGGCCATGCCGCCCTCGGCGCCCACCGCGGGCGGGACCAGCGCGCCGCGCAGCGAGGCCAGGGCCGGGTCGCCATACGGCACCACGGCGGCCATGCCGTCCAGCGCGCCGCGCAGCAGGACCACCACGAAGCGCCGCTCGGTCGGGGCCGCGGCCAGCGCCACCGACGCCCGGCCGAGGCTGAACGCCGCGCCGAGCCCCAGCAGAGCGGACCGCCGGGTGATGAAGGAGGGATGCATCAGCGCCTCTGGAACTCGGGTGAGGTGAACAGCAGAGTCAGCCCGTCGCGGCGGGACCCGGCGCCGCGGACCGCGTTCGCGGTGGCGGAGGTGAGCAGCGGGCCGAGCGCCGTGTCCGCCAGCGCCGCCGGGTCCAGCATGGCAGCGTGGCCGGAGAAGCCGTACGCCCAGTCCACCCGGCGCATCATCGCCTCCGGCCCGGCCCAGTCGGCGGCGCGGTCCGGCCAGCCGATGGGAAACGGCGCGCCGAACAGCGGCTGGCCCAGGCCGCGCATGACCGCCGCCCCATCCGGCCGGGTGTCTTCCGGCAGGTCGGCGGCGCGCAGGGCGGCCAGCACGTAGTCCTGGGGGCTGCGCAGCTTGGTCAGGCTCTGCCATGCCTCGGGCAACGCCACGAGAGCCGCGGCCGCCTCTGCCAAATCGCCGTCCGTGTCCCGCAGCACGCCCTCGATCCGGGCCACCGCGCCCGGCGGCGGCGCGTCAGCCACGAAGTGCTGCACCAGCTTGGCCGCGAGGTGGCGGTGCGTCGCGGGATGGCCGGCCAGGAAAGCGAGCGCCGCCACGCCGCCTGCCTCCCCGCCCGGGACGGCATGGCCCAGCACGGCCTGCCCGCCCGGTTCGTGGAGGTTCGGGCGGAACTTGAAGCCTGCCGGGTCCTGCTCGCCGTTGGCCACCGACCAGCCGGTCAGCACCCGGGCGAAGGCGGTGACGTCCGCCTGCGTGTAGCCGGATGCCGGGCTGAGGGTGTGCAGCTCCAGGCACTCGCGCGCCAGGTTCTCGTTCAGTCCCCTGCCCGTCTTCAGCCCGGCGACGCTGTCGGGGCCGACGGAGCCGGCGTTGTCCAGGTAGAGCAGCATGGCCGGATGGCGCATGACGGCCAGCAGCATGTCGCCGAACCGCCCCGTGACGTTCGGCCGGATGGCGGTCCGGATGAAATCGCCGCCCAACGCCGCCGTGCGGCCGTTGCGCAGGCCGATGGTGAAGTGGTTGGCCCAGAACCGGACGAGCCGCTCGCGGAACGGGGTGGCGGTGGTGAGCGCGTTGGACACCAGTGCGTCCGACTCGCCCTTGAACAGGGTGCGGACGGCGGAAGGGGCCGCGGACGCCTGACGCTCCCGCCGGTCTTTCAGCACGGCGGCGAAGCCGTCAGCCACGGAGGGGCCAGGCGGTCCCACGTCCGGGCCGGCCAGTTGGCCCCGCAGCCAGGACGCTGGGTCCGGCGGCAGCGGCTCGCTCCCGCGGCGGCCGAGGCCGAAGCGGATCAGGGCTTGGGCGGCACTGTCATCCATGAAGGGGGACGCTAACACGGCAAGGGTAACAGGGACGTAACGGAAGGTGAGGCTGAGCAAACCGCCAGCGCTGCATTCACCTTGCAAAACCGCCCTGTCTGGCGCATCTGCACGCCACATTTATCACTCCGGCAGCGGCCGGCGCAGGGCGGGCGGCGTGGGCAGGGGGCCTGGCGCCGCCCGCCCTGCATGGAGGATCACCCATGGCGGCCCACACGCTCGACCAAATCCGCAATATCGGCATCACAGCGCATATCGACGCGGGCAAGACCACCACGACCGAGCGCATCCTCTACTACACGGGCCAGTCGCACCGCATCGGCGAGGTGCATGACGGCAACACCACGACCGACTACATGGAGCAGGAGCGTGAGCGCGGCATCACCATCACCTCCGCCGCGGTGACGTGCGAGTGGAAGGAGCACCGCATCAACATCATCGACACGCCCGGCCACATCGACTTCAACATCGAGGTCAACCGCTCGCTGCGCGTGCTGGACGGCGCCGTGTTCATCATCGAGGGCGTGGCGGGCGTGCAGCCGCAGTCCGAGACCAACTGGCGCCTGGCCGACCGCTACAACGTGCCGCGCATCATCTTCATCAACAAGCTGGACCGCACGGGTGCCGACTTCTACCGCGCGTTCGACACGCTGAAGGAGAAGCTCGACATCGTGGCGCTGCCGCTCCAATTGCCGATCGGCGTGGAGGACCAGTTCCAGGGCGTGGTGGACCTGGTCGAGATGAAGGCGATCATCTGGGAAGGCGGCGAGCTGGGCGCCAAGTTCCGCGACGAGCCGATCCCGGCCGACATGCTGGAGAAGGCCAAGGAACACCGCCAAACCCTGCTGGACACGGCGCTCTCGGTCGATGACGCCGCGATGGAGGAGTACTTCGACAAGGGCGACGTCGAGGTCGCCACCCTGAAGCGCTGCATCAAGGCAGGCGCCATCTCCGGCGCGTTCCGCCCCGTGCTGTGCGGCACGGCGTTCAAGAACAAGGGCGTGCAGCCGCTGCTTGACGCGGTGCTGGACTACCTCCCCTCCCCGATCGACGTGCCGGGCATCTCGGTCGCCGCCGAAGAAGGCGAGGAGGACGGCGAGCACAGTGACCGCCGCCGCATCAAGGCGGACCCGAAGGCGCCGTTCGCCGGGCTCGCGTTCAAGATCATCAACGACAAGTACGGCACGCTGACCTTCGTGCGCGTGTACTCCGGGACGCTGAAGATCGGCGACACGGTGCTGAACACCACGAAGGACGGCAAGGAGCGCATCGGCCGCATGTTCCAGATGCATGCCGACAAGCGCGCCGAGATCAAGGAGGTGGTGGCCGGCGACATCGCCGCCTTCGTGGGCCTGAAAGACACCAGCACCGGCGACACGCTGGCCTCCGCCGACGACCCGGTGGTGCTGGAGCGCATGGCGTTCCCGGTCCCGGTGATCGACATCTCCGTCGAGCCCAAGACCAAGGACAGCGTGGAGAAGATGACGATCGGCTTGCAGAAGCTGGCCGGCGAGGACCCGAGCCTGCGGCTGAAGACCGACCAGGAAACCGGGCAGACCATCCTGTCCGGCATGGGCGAGCTGCACCTCGAGATCATCATCGACCGGCTGAGGCGCGAGTACGGCGTGGAAGCCAACATCGGCGCGCCGCAGGTCGCCTACCGTGAGACGATCAGCAAGGAGCACGTCGAGACCTACACGCACAAGAAGCAGACCGGCGGTTCCGGCCAGTATGCGGAAGTGAAGGTCAGGTTCGAGCCGCTGGAACGCAACGCCGGCGTCGTGTTCGAGAACAAGACGGTTGGCGGGTCCGTGCCGAAGGAATACGTCCCGGCGGTCGAGAAGGGCATCCGGGTGCAGGCGGACACGGGCGTGATGGCCGGGTTCCCGACGGTGGACTTCAAGTACACCCTGGTGGACGGCAAGTACCACGATGTCGACTCGAGCGCGCTGGCGTTCGAGATCGCGGCAAAGGCCTGCTTCCGCGACGGCATGAAGAAGGCCGGCCCGATCATCCTCGAGCCGATCATGGACGTGGAAGTGACCACGCCGCAGGATCACGTGGGTGACGTGGTAGGCGACCTGAACCGCCGCCGCGGCATGATCCAGAGCCAGGAGTCGGCCGGCTCCACCGTCACCGTGCGGGCCGGCGTGCCGTTGAAGGAGATGTTCGGCTACATCTCGGACCTGCGCTCCATGACCAAGGGCCGCGCGTCCTTCACCATGCAGTTCCACCACTATGACCCGGTGCCGCGCAACATCGCGGACGAGATCATGACGAAGTCCGCCTAGGTTGCAGGCCGCGCGTCTGCACTGGACGCGGGGACGACGGGACGAGGCGGAGGGTCACGCCCGGGCGCTGGAGTGGATCGGCTGCGATGATGCCGGTTCGCCCGTCGCCCGGGTTGTGCGGCTGAAAGGCCCGTTGCGCACCCGCTGGCATGTCTGGCAGGCGGTGGCGCTGGATACGGAAGCACGGGTGGTCGAGCTTCGGCCGCATCCACCTGGCGACGGCGACTGGCTGGCTTGCATCGGCGGCAAGGTGGTCGGCCGGGCTGCCGTTCCGCTGGCTGCCGTGCGCAGGGCGGAAGCGGCGCTGGCGGTCTGAGCCTGCCGGTTACTTTTTGGAAGCGTCCTCGTCCAAGTCGTTCAGCACTTCTGCCGGCGCCGTCTTGTCCAGCTTCTTCGCCTGCTCGATCAGCTTGTCAGCCGCGGCACCGTCCCCGTCGCTGATCTTCTCCAGTGCCTGCTCGGTCAGGTCCAATGCCTTCTCGTGCTTGTCGTCCGCCATCTGCCGGTCCTCCGAAGTTTGCCGCCACAGAACGGCATAGGATCGGGGCGGTTGCCAGGGCGCGGTGACATCTGGCGACTTCGCCAAATGTCAGGACCGCCCTGTCAAAGGAGGCTAGGGCAGGATGGCTGAGCGGAAGCGGTGTCGTCCTGCCCTCAGGCCACGCCGTATTTGCGGAACCAGGCCAGCATCCGGCTCCAGCCGTCGGCAGCCGCGTCGGGCACGTAGGTCGGGCGGTAATCGGCGTGGAAGCCGTGCCCGGCGTCATCATACGCCTTGATCTCGACCACTGCCCCGGCGGCGCGCGCCTTGGCCGCCGCCGCCTGCACGTCGGCCACGGCGATCCCCGGGTCCTTCACGCCGTACAACCCCAGCAGCGGGCAGCGCAGGTCAGCCGCCAAGTCGGTCGCGGTGTGCGGCTGGATGGGAGAGCGGCCGTCATTCACCGGGCCATACCATGCCACCGCGGCCTTCAATCGCGGGTTGTGCTCGGCGTAGAGCCAGGCATCCCGGCCGCCGCGGCAGAAGCCGGTGACGCCGAGGCGCGCCGGGTCGCCGCCGTTCTGGGCAGCCCAGGCGGCGGTCGAGTCGAGGTCGGTCAGCAACGTCGCGTCGGGCGTCTTGCTGATGACGTCGCGGACGATCTGTCCCACGTCCGTCATGCCCGACAGGTCGCCGATCCGGGCGTAGAGTTCCGGCGCCACGGCCAGGTAGCCGAGCTTGGCCAGGCGGCGGCAGACGTCCTTGACGTATTCGTGGACGCCGAAGATCTCCTCGATCACCAGCACGGCCGGGAACGGCCCGGCGCCTTGCGGGCGGGCGAAGTAGCCCGGCAGGTGGCCGTCCGACACGGGGATGTCCACTGCGCCGGCCACCAGGCCGTCCGTGTCCGTGTGGATCGTCTGCGCCTCGACCCGCTCGACGGCGAGGGTGAAGCCGGTGATCAGGCCCGTCATCACGAAGCCGCGCCGTGGCAGCGGCGGCGTCAGCAATCCCTGCAGCCCGTCCATGTCCTTGCCCATCAGCCCATCGCTTGTTGCAGGTTGCTGTCGATCTTGGACAGGAAATCCTGGGTGTTGAGGAAGGCCTGCTGCCGCCCGATCAGCATCGCCAGGTCCTTGGTCATGCTGCCGCTCTCGACCGTCTCGATGCAAACCCGCTCCAGCGTATCGGCGAAGCGGGTCACCTCCGGCGTTTCATCGAACTTGCCGCGATAGGCCAGGCCGCGCGTCCAGGCGAAGATGGAGGCGATCGGGTTGGTGCTCGTTTCCCGCCCCTTCTGGTGCTCGCGGTAATGCCGGGTGACGGTGCCGTGGGCGGCCTCGCTCTCGACCGTCTTGCCGTCCGGGGAAAGCAGCACGCTGGTCATCAGGCCCAGGCTGCCGAAGCCCTGGGCCACGATGTCGCTTTGCACGTCGCCGTCGTAGTTCTTGCAGGCCCAGACGTAGCCGCCCTCCCACTTGAGCGCGCTGGCGACCATGTCGTCGATCAGCCGGTGCTCGTAGGTCAGCTTGCGGCTGTCGTACTCCGTCTTGAACTCGCGGTCGAAGACGTCCTGGAAGATGTCCTTGAACTGCCCGTCATAGGCCTTGAGGATCGTGTTCTTGGTCGAGAGATAGACCGGGTAGTTGCGCGCCAGCCCGTAGTTGAACGACGCGCGGGCGAACCCCTCGATCGACTTGTTGGTGTTGTGCATGCCCATGGCCACGCCCGGGCCCTTGAAGTCGAACACCTCCATCTCGACCGGCGTGCCGCCTTCCGGGACGTACACCAGGCTGACCTTGCCCGGGCCGGGGATCTTGGTCTCGGTCGCCCGGTAGATGTCGCCGTAGGCGTGGCGGCCGATCACGATCGGCTTGGACCAGTGCGGCACCAGCCGCGGCACGTTGGAGCAGATGATCGGCTCGCGGAAGATGGTCCCGTCCAGGATGTTGCGGATGGTCCCATTCGGGCTGCGCCACATCTTCTTCAGCTTGAACTCGGTCACCCGCGCCTCGTCCGGGGTGATGGTGGCGCACTTCACGCCGACGCCGAACTGCTTGGTGGCGTTGGCGGCATCCACCGTCACCTGGTCGTCCGTCTTGTCGCGATGCTCCATGCCGAGGTCGTAGTAGCGCAGGTCAATCTCGAGGTAGGGCAGGATCAGCTTGTCCTTGATGAACCCCCAGATGATCCGGGTCATCTCGTCACCGTCCATCTCAACGACGGGGGTGTTCACCTTGATCTTGGCCATACTTTATCCTTAGCGACGACGGTCCGACTCTCGGGCGGTGGGACCATCGCACCCGCGTTCCGCCTCGGCAAGGTTGCCCGCGCCGGAAGCGCCGCTTGGCGGGCGCGGCAATTGCGGACACCATTGGCCATGCTTCCGCGAATCTACCTTGCCGGGCCGGACGTGTTCCTGCCCGAGCCGCTGGAACGTGCCGCGGCCATGAAGCGGATTTGCGGCCGTCACGGCCTGCACGCGGTCTGCCCGCTGGACCCGTTGCCGGGCGAGCCGCCGGCGCCGTCCGACCCGCACGAGGCCGCCGGCGCCATGTTCCGGCGCAACGAAGCGCATATCCGCGGCTGCGACGCCATCCTGGCCAACCTGACGCCGTTCCGCGGGCCGGGCGCCGACCCTGGCACGGTGTACGAGGTCGGGTTCGGCCGGGCCCTGGGCCGCCGGGTATTCGGCTATTCCACGATCGGCGCGGATCTGGCCACCCGGCTCCGCAGTTTGCCAGGCAGCACGTTGCTGCGGGACGGCGCCGGCATGGAAATCGAGGATTTCGGCTTGTTCGAGAACTTGATGATCAGTTGCGGCATCGAGGAAAGCGGTGGGTTCCTCCTGGCAAGGGACGCCAACTCCCCGTGGGACGACCTCGGCGTGTTCGAGCAATGCGCGGCCCAGGCTTCGGCATGGCTCCGCACGGTCACTCCGCCTGCCCAGCCACACCGGGCCGCGCCGCCGGCGGGTCAGCCCGGCGCACCATCACCAGCATCACCGCCATCGCAGGCAGCGCCGCGAAGATCGTGACGCCGTAGAACGGCACCCAGCCGAGCTCCTGCGCCAATACGCCCGAGAGGGTGCCGAACGTGCGCAGGGGCAATGCCGCCAGGGAGGACAGCAGGGCGTATTGCGTGGCTGTGTAGCCCGGGGCGCACAGGCCGGACAGGAAGGTGATGAAGGCAGCGTCCGCCATCGCCTCGGCAAACCCCTCGCCCAGCACTTTCAGCACCAGCAGCACCGGGTCGCCGCCGGAAACGGCGAGCAGGAAATACAGCGTCATCGATGCCATCTGCACGAAGCCGGTCAGCACCAGCGCCCGCCTGGCGCCCAGCCGCGCCACCAGCCAGCCGCCGAAGGCCGCCCCCGCCAGGCTGGCCGCCAGCGATGGGACGCCGATGGCGTTGGACACCTGCACCCGGTCGTAGCCGAGCGAACGGTAGAAGGAAAGCGCCATGGTCCCGGCCATCGCCTCGCCCAGTTTGAACAGGAGCACGAAGGCGAGCGGCATCAGTATCCCGCGCCGGGACAGCAGCTCCGAAAGCGGCGACACGACGGCGGCGCGGATGCTTGCCAGCATGCCGTCCCGACCCCGCCGCAGCAGGGCGGCAGCGGGAGAGGGCGCCGCCAGCGTGAAGGCTGGACCGAGCGCGACCAGCCCGGCCATGGCGAGGAAGGCGCCATGCCAGCCGAGGGTTCCGGCCAGCCTGATTGCAACCGACCCGGCGACGAGCAGCGCGGCCCGGTAGCCCCAGACATAGGCCGCCAGCGCCGCACCTTGCTGCCGCTCGGGGAAAAGCTCGATGCGCCAGGCATCCACGGCGATGTCCTGGCTGGCGGACAGGAAAGCGACCGTGGCCGCGACGGCGACAAGGGCGACAGGGTGTTCCGGGTCGCACAAAGCCAGTGCGGCGCAGGCGAGCACCAGGAGCGGCTGCACCATCAGCAGCCAGCCACGCCGCTGGCCGAACCCGCGCAGCACGGGGAGGACCGGCACTCGGTCGAGGGCCGGCGCCCACAGGAACTTCAGGCTGTACGAGATGCCGATGCTCGCCGTCAGGCCGATGACGGGCAGCGATGCGCCGCTCTCGCTGAGCCACTGCCGCAGGGTGAAGCCTGAGAGCGGGAACGGCAGCCCGGCGACGAAGCCAAATCCGGCCATCACGACGAAAGCACGGCGGTCAGCAGAATGGTCCAAATGCGAAAGGCCCGAGGATGCGTCCCCGGGCCTCCCTAATCACGTCACGGCTGTCAAGCTACTTCGGAGAGACTGGCGCCCCCTGCGTCGTCGCGGAACCCTGCGCATCGGCCCCGCCGGCGGCCGGAGCCACCTGGGTGGTTGCGATCGCTCCCTGCGGCGTGCCGGCTGACGGATCGCCAGAACTGTTGCCGGGCGCTGTCTGGGTCCCCAACGCGCTCGCGTTGTCCTGCGAACTTCCACTGCTCTGCGCCATGGCCGGAACGCCGGCCAATAGAACAACTGCCGCTGCAATCAGCGCCTTCTTCATCACACGCTCCGAAACTGCGGCGGACTGCGTCCGCCATATGAAAGTGCAACGGCATTCACGCCGGGTGGTTCCGTCAAGCGGCCGCGGAGTCGGACTGGCGGCCTGCCTTCTTGCGCTCGTGCGGGTCCAGGTGCCGCTTGCGGAGCCGGATCGCAAGGGGCGTCACTTCCACCAACTCGTCGTCCTCGATGTAGGAGATCGCCTGCTCCAGCGACATCTTGCGCGGCGGGATCAGCAGCATCGCGTCGTCCTTGCCCGAGGCGCGCACGTTGGTGAGCTTCTTCTCCTTGATTGGGTTCACGTCCAGGTCGGAGTCGCGGGAATGCTCGCCCAGGATCAATCCCTCGTACACCTTGTCGCCCGGACTGACGAACAGCGTGCCGCGTTCCTGCAGGTACCACAACGCGTAGTGGATCGCCTCGCCACCCTCCGTGGAGATCAGCGAACCGTTGCGGCGGCCCTCCATCGGCCCGGCCCACGGCCCGTAGCCGCCGAACAGCCGGTTCATCACGCCGCTGCCGCGCGTGTCGGTCAGGAACTCGCCGTGGTAGCCGATCAGCCCGCGGGACGGGATCTGGAACGTCAGCCGCACCTTACCGCCGCCGGACGGCCGCATGTCCTGCATCACGCCCTTGCGGCGGCTCATCTTCTCCACGACCACGCCGGAGAACGGCTCGTCCACGTCCACCAGCACCTCCTCCATCGGCTCTTCGCGGGCGCCGGTCTCGGGGTTGCTGCGGGTCAGCACGCGCGGGCGGCCGATGGTGAGCTCGAAACCTTCCCGGCGCATGGTCTCGATCAGCACCCCGAGTTGCAGCTCGCCGCGGCCGGCGACTTCGAACGCCTCGCTCTCGTTGCTTTCGGTGATCTTGATGGCGACGTTGCCTTCCGACTCGCGCAGCAGCCGGTCGCGGATCTGGCGGGAGGTGACCTTCTTGCCCTCGCGCCCGCCCAGCGGCCCGTCATTGACGCGGAACGTCATCGCCAGGGTCGGCGGATCGATCGGCGTCGCGTGCAGCGGCTCGGCGAGGTCGGACGCGCCGACCGTGTCGGGCACCGTCGCGTGGGTCAGCCCGGCGACCGCGATGATGTCGCCGGCCACCACCTCGTCCACCGCAATGCGTTCCAGGCCGCGGAAGGACATCAGCTTGGTCAGCCGCGCCGTTTCCACCACCGAACCGTCCGACCGCAGCACCTTCAGCGGCATGTTGAGCCGGGCGGTGCCCTGCTCCACCCGCCCGGTCAGCACCCGGCCGAGGAAGTTGTCGTAGTCCAGGATGGACGCCACCATGGCGAACGGCGCGTCCGGGTCCAGCGCCGGGGCCGGCACGTGGCGCAGCACCAGGTCGAACATGGGGGACAGGTCGCGGCGCTCGCCTTCCAGAACCTCGTCCGCCCAGCCTTGGCGGCCGGACGCGTAGAGCATCGGGAAGTCCAACTGCTCGTCCGTTGCGCCGAGGGCGGCGAACAGGTCGAACACCTCGGTGTGCACCTCGTCGGCGCGGGCGTCCTGCCGGTCCACCTTGTTGACGACGACGATCGGCTTGATGCCCTGGGCCAGCGCCTTGCCGACCACGAACTTGGTCTGCGGCAGCACGCCCTCCGCCGCGTCCACCAGCACGATGGCGCCGTCCACCATGTTCAGGATGCGCTCCACCTCGCCGCCGAAATCGGCGTGGCCGGGCGTGTCCACGATGTTGATGCGGGTGCCCTTCCATTCCACGCTGGCGACCTTGGCCAGGATGGTGATGCCGCGCTCCTTCTCGAGGTCGTTGCGGTCCAGCGCGCGCTCGACAACGGCCTGGTGCTCGCGGAACGCGCCGGATTGGCGCAGCAACTGGTCAACCAGCGTGGTCTTGCCGTGGTCGACGTGGGCGATGATGGCGATGTTGCGAATGTCCATGTGACTCAAACCGGGCGTGCCCGGCGGGCCGCCACGTTCCATTTGTTGCAGGCGCACACATAGGCGGCGGCGCGCCGGAATACGAGCCGAAAACGCCGGGGCCGCGCTTTCCGGCGGCCCCGGCGGCGCGTCAGCTTCCGGCCGACATGGCAGCGGCGACGCCGCGCTTGGCGCCGGCGACGTCCCGGTTGGCCAGGGCGTCACGGGCGGCCTTCACCTGCTGGACGTCCGGCGCCTGGTCCGGCGTGTCCGCTTCCGAGAGCGGCACCGAGCGTTGCAGCATGGCTGTCTCGGCCCGCTCCAGCGCTTCCTGCGCCTTGCCGGTCTGGTTGGTGTTCAGCGCCTGCTGCGCATCCGAGAGGAACTGGTGCACGGACGCGTTCGGGCCGCCGGCGGGGGCCGGCAGCGTCGGCGCGATCACCGAGCGGGTGTCGCCCTGCGTGATGTTGCTCGCCCTGGACGACAGGGGGTACGACTGGCCCACCCCCGGCACGTGCCCGGGCCGGATCCCGCTGCCCTGCGCGGCAGCGGGTCGCGCTGCGCGATGCGGCTGGGTGCGGGGCGGCGCGGCCGGAGTCGGGATCGCATCGCTCGACGGGGCGGGCGGCGCAGTTCCGGGGGTCGCGCCGCCCGGAGCGTCGGTGGGCTGCGCCATCGCCGTCGCGGCAAACCCGACCAGCGTTGCAGACAGAAGCAAGGTCTTTCGCATTGTTGAAGCCTCCTTGTGCGGTTCGTGCTGCTTCATAATAATCACGCGGGCATCAGGTTGCGGCCCGGCCCGGCTGCTTCTCGGAACTCTTGCCCGCGGGTGTTGCCGACCGGCTACGACTGGCCGAGGCCCGGGCTCCGCGCGGCCAGCGCCGCCAGATCCGCTTCCGGCCGCGCCCCGTAGTGGCCGATCACCTCCGCGGCGGCGATGCTGCCGAGCCGGCCGCATTCCGCCAAGGGACGGCCCGCGGCGTGGCCAGCCAGGAAGCCGGCGGCGTACGCGTCGCCTGCCCCCGTGGTGTCCACCACCGAGGCGGGCTCGGCCGCGACGGCCACCTGCTCGCCGCCGCGCAGCAGCAGGCTGCCGCGTTCGCTGCGCGTCAGCGCCGCCAGCGCCACGTCCGCCCGCGCCGCCTCGGCCGCAGCGCCGAACTCGCCCAGTTCGTACAGGCTGCACACCTCCGCCTCGTTGGCGAACAGGATGTCCACGTCGCGGGCCACCAGCTCGCGGAACGCGGCGCGGTGCCGGTCCACGCAGAACGCGTCCGACAACGACAACGCCACCTGTCCCCCGGCCGCGTGGGCGATGGCGGCGGCGCGCCGGAACGCGGCCTGCGCCGCCGGCGGGTCGAACAGGTAGCCTTCCAGGTAAAGCACCGACGATTGGGCGATCACCGCCTCGTCCAGATCCGCGGGGCCGAACGACACGCAGGCGCCCAGGAAGGTGTTCATGGTGCGTTGCCCGTCCGGCGTCACCAGGATCAGGCACCGCGCGGTCGCCGCCCCGCCCTGCAACGGCGCGGTCGGGAAATGCACGCCGGACGCAGCGATGTCCCGGCGGAATGCGACGCCCAGCCCGTCGTCGGCGACCTTGCCCAAGTAAGCCACCCGCGCGCCCAGGCACGCCGCCACCGCGCAGGTGTTCGCCGCGGAGCCGCCGCTGCTTTCCGCGCCCGGCGGCATCGCGGCATACAGGGCGTCCGCCGCGTCCGCGTCGATCAGCGCCATGCCGCCCTTGCGCATCGCATGCGTGGACAGGAACGCCTCCGGCGCGGGGGAGACAACGTCCACGATGGCGTTGCCAATGCCGGTGATGTCGTATTGCCGCGCGCCCATGTGTGTGTTGCCGATCCGTAGAAGAGGTGGGATGGCTGCGCGCCTATCACTGTGCCGCCGGAGGGGCAACGCCGTGGGACCGCTGCTGCTCGCCATCGGCCAGCTTGACGACCCGGCAATGGGGGGCGTGCTGGTCCGCAGCGTCGCGCTGGCGCTCGCCAGCTACGTGCTGCTGCTCGGGGGCGGGTTCTGGATCATCCACGCGCTGCTGGCGGTCGTGCATTGGCCGGGCTGGCTGGCCGCCGTGCTCGGCCATCCCGGCGTGGCGGCCGTGCTCAGCACGGTCGGCGTGGCGGCGCTGGCGTTCTGGCTCTTCCTGCCCAGCGTGCTGGTGATCGCAACCCTGTTCATCGAGCGGATCGCCCGCGCGGTGGACCGCCGCCACTATCCTTTCCTGCCCCCGCCCAGCCCGGCCGCCTTGCCGGCGCAGCTGTGGGAAGGCGCCGCATTGGCGATCCAAGTCGTTTTGCTGAACGGCTTGGCGCTGCTGCTGGCGCTGCTGCCGTTCCCCGGGCTGGGGCTGGCGCTCGCGTTGCTGGTCAGCGGCTGGGCGATCGGGCGCGGGCTGTTCGTTGCCGTCGCCATGCGCCGCATGGGCCGGCTGCAAGCGCAGCGCCTGTATCGCCGCAACCGGGTCGCGGTGCTGCTGCCCGGCTTGCTGCTGGCACTGGCGGCGTGGGTGCCGGGGCTCAACCTGCTGGTGCCGCTGGTGGGCACGGCGGCGATGGTGCACGTACTCAACCGGCAGTTGGAATGAGCGCTTGGCGGGTTGTTCGGCTGCGCATCGGATGTTAGGGCTGTGACGACATCGCCGGGAACCCGGCCCACCGAAACCAGGAAGCGTTGCCTTGTTCAAACGCCGCAATCCCAACGGCATTGAGGTCGAAGTCGCGGGCGAACAGCCCAGTGCCGGGGCCCCTCTCGCCGATGATCCGCCTTTGCCAGCCGCCCCCACCAGGCATGACACAGGGCTTGGTGTCCCACCGTTTCGTCCAGCTCTCCCGAAAGAGGCGCCTGCCATGTCCCGTGCACCGTTCACGCCGCCCCCGCCAAGCCCCATGCCGCCGCCCCCGATCTCGCCGCAGTCGCCAGTGATGGCGCAAGGCTCGATGCCGCCGGGCGTGGGCCGGCCCAGCATGCCGGCGCGGGCGGCGGCGCCCGCCGCCGAGCGCCGCACCCTCGTGGTTGGCCGTGGCATCAGCGTCCAGGGCACCGTGCAGGACGCCGAGCGCCTCGTGGTGGAAGGCACGGTCGAGGCCAGCATGATCCATGCGACCGAGCTGGCGATCTCCCCCGGCGGCGTGTTCAAGGGAGAGGTTGAGGTCGAGGATGCGGAGGTCGCCGGCACCATCGACGGGACCTTGACCGCGCGCGGCAACCTGACTGTGCGCGGGACCGGCCGCGTCCTGGGAACAGCCCGCTGCCGGCGGTTGCAGGTGGAGGACGGCGGACAGATCACCGGCCACATGGAGATGCTGAGCGAAGGCGTGCGCGCGACCGAAGCGGCGGCGGCGGACTGAGCGGGACGCCGCCCGGCATGGGCGGCGTCCCGCAGCCTCGCGTGGTCCGGCCAGCCTTACGGCCAACCTTACGGGATGACGCGCCCGAAGGCGGTCGGAGCATAGGGGCCGGGCGGCGGGCAGGCACAATGCGCCCCAACCGGCTTGGGACGCCCCATCGGGCAGACAACGTGGCGCGGGCCGTACGGCGTGCGGAGAAAGGCGTTGCAACGGCTACCGGGTGGGCCGTACCCGTAGCCGCCGTAGTACTGCGCGTCCGCCTGGCCGACGGAGATCCCCGTAAGGGCCACGGCTGCCAACAGGATTCGAAGTCTGTTCATCTGTCTTCCTCCAGGTGTCGCAGGTCGCCTGCCGGCTAACGCGGCGGCGCGGCGGCCGGTTCGAGGCAAGCGGCCGTCCAGGCGGCCAACGCCCGCGCCCGGTGGCTGCCGGCACGCTTGATGTCCGGCGGCATTTCCCCGTAGCTCTGCCGGCTGCCGGCCGGGACGAACATCGGGTCGTAGCCGAAGCCGTGCTCGCCGCGGGGCGGCCAACAGGTTTCCCCGTCTGCCCGGCCGACATAGGTCGCCGTTCCGCCTCCCGGCCAGGCAAGGCAGAGCGCGCAGGTGAACCAGGCGCGGCTGCCGCCCCCTGCTTCCGCATGGATCCTTGCCATCGCGCCGGCATAGTCCCCGCCCGCCCACCGCGCCGACAGCACGCCGGGCGCTCCGCCCAGGGCCGCCACGCAGAAGCCGGAATCGTCTGCCAGGGCGGGAAGCCCGCTCGCTTCCGCCGCCGCGGCCGCTTTGAGGCGGGCGTTGCCGGCGAAATCCGCCTCGGTCTCCTCCGGCTCCTGCAATCCCAGGGCGCTGGCGGCGGTCAGCGCCACCCCGGACGGCGCCAGGGAGGCGGCGAACTCCCGCAGCTTGCCGGCATTGTGGCTGGCCAGCACCAGCCGGTCGCCCGCACGCAGCCGGCGGATCAACCGAGCGCCGCCAGTTGCAGGTCGTACAACCGGCCGGTGCCGAGCCGGGCCAGGCGCATCAGGTCGGCAAACTGGGCGTCGCTGAACGGGGCCCGTTCAGCGGTGCCCTGGATCTCGACGATGCCGCCCTCCGTCAGCACGAAGTTCGCGTCCGCCTCCGCCGCGGAGTCTTCCGCGTAATCCAGGTCGAGCACGGCCCCGCCTTCCACCAGCCCGCAGGACACGGCGGCGACCTGGCCCAGCAGCGGGGAGCGGGCGATGACCCGGTTGGCTTGCAGGGTCCGCAACGCCAGCGACAGCGCGACCCACGCGCCGGTGATCGCGGCGCAGCGCGTGCCGCCATCGGCGTTCAGCACGTCGCAATCCAGCGTCACCGTCATCTCGCCGAGCGCCTTGCGGTCCACCACGGCGCGCAGGGAGCGGCCGATCAGCCGCTGGATCTCCTGCGTGCGGCCGGATTGCTTGCCGCGCGCTGCTTCCCGGTCCCCCCGCGTATGGGTGGCGCGGGGCAGCATGCCGTACTCGGCGGTGACCCATCCCTCCCCCTTGCCGCGCAGGAAGGGCGGCACCCGGCCCTCCACGCTGGCCGCGCAGAGCACCTCCGTGCCGCCCATGCGGATCACGCAGGACCCTTCGGCGTGGCGGGCGAAGCCGGTGGTGAAGGAAACCTCCCGCAAGGCGTCGGGGGCGCGGCCGGATGGGCGCATGGAGAATGGTCCTCGAGGTTTGCAGGAAGGTTTGCAGGCCCTGCCCTGCACCCCCCGCCGATGGCTGTCCAGGGCGGATGCCGAGGCATTTGACCCGGCCCGGGCAGCTACCTACCCTGCGTATCATGGCGGACATGCCGTTTCCCCCGCGCGCCCACTTGCCGGCCGGCCTGGACCCGCGCAGCGCCGCCGTGCTGCGCGAGATCGTGGAGGAGTTCGTCGAAACGGGCGAGCCGGTCGGCAGCCGCACCCTGTCACGCCGGCTTCCCATGCGGCTGTCGCCGGCCACGATCCGCAGCGTGATGGCGGACCTGACGGAGGCCGGGCTGCTGTTCGCCCCCCATACCTCCGCCGGCCGTCTGCCGACCGACCGGGGGCTGCGGCTGTTCGTGGACGGCCTGCTGCAATTCGGCGACCTGAGCGAGGAGGAGCGGGACCAGATCAGCCGTTCCCTGGAGACCCGCGGCCGCTCCTTGCAGGACACGCTCGCGGATGCGTCGTCCATGCTGTCCGGACTATCCGCCGCCGCCGGCCTGGTGCTGGCGCCCAAGAGCGAGGGGGCGGTGCGCCATATCGAGTTCGTGCCGCTGGGGCCGGGCCGCGCATTGGTCATCCTGGTCGGCGCGGATGGCCAAGTGGAGAACCGGGTGATCGAGACGCCGGCCGGGCTGCCGCCTTCCTCGCTGACCCGCGCCGCGAACTACCTCAACGCCCGCTTGTCCGGCCGCACCTTGGCGGAGTTGCGCGCCATCGTCGGCACCGAGATGGCGGTCGACCGCTCCCAATTGGACGAGCTGTCCGCCCAGGTTGTCCAGGCGGGGATGGCGACCTGGGCCGGCGGGCAAGGGGGCGGGTTCGGCGGCAGCCTGATCGTGCGCGGCCAGGGCCGGCTGTTGTCCGATGTCACCCAGTCGGAGCGGATCAGCGCCATCGGCGTGCTGTTCGACCGGCTGGAAACGCAGGAAACGATGCTGCGCCTGCTGGAGCTGGCGGAGCAATCGGACGGCGTGCGCATCTTCATCGGCACGGAAAGCGGGCTGTTCGGCGCGGCCGGCCTCTCGATGGTGGTGGCCCCGGCGCGCAACGAGGCGGACCGGATCGTCGGCGCCATCGGCGTGATCGGGCCGACGCGGATCAACTACGGGCGGATCATCCCGGTGGTGGACTACACGGCGCGGGCAATCGGCCGGCTGCTGGGCTGAGCGCATACTTGTTCCCATTCCGCCGCCGTCCTAACTCTGCGGCCATGAGCACCACAGACATCCCCCCTTCCCCGCCCGAGGGCGTGGACCCGTTGCCGCGCGCCGACGACATGCCCGACCACTTGATGGCTGCCGCCACCGCCCGCATCACGGAACTGGAAGCCGAAGCCCAGGAGTTCCGCGACAAGTGGCTGCGTTCGGAGGCCGAGATGGCCAACGTGCGCGCCCGGGCCAAGCGCGACGCGGACGATGCGCGCCAGTTCGCGGTGCAGAAGTTCGCCCGGGACGTGGTGGAAGCGGCCGACAACCTGCGCCGCGGCCTGGACCAGCTTCCCGCCGCCACGCCCGGCGAACCTGAGATCGCGGCCAAGCTGCGCGACGGGTTCGAGGGAGTGGAGCGCTCGTTCCTGTCCCTCCTGGAGCGCAACGGGATCGCCCGGGTGGACGCCGTAGGCAAGCCGTTTGACGCCAACCTGCACCAGGCGATGGCCGAGCAGCCGAGCGCCGAGCACGCGCCCGGCACGGTGATGCAGGCATGGACGGCCGGCTGGACGCTGAACGGGCGGCTGCTGCGCCCGGCGATGGTGGTGGTGGCGAAGGCCGCGGAAGGGGCCGAAGCGGCCGGCTGACGGCGGCGTCCCGTCAGCCTGGGCGGTAGAACTCCTCGACCCTGACCGTGATCCCGGGCGGGTCCATCGCGACTTCGCCGCCGGCGAGGATACGCGTGTCGACCGCGTCCGCTGCCCGGCGGTGGTGCACGACGAGCGGCTTCGTCGGATGCACGATCAGGTAGTGCGCCACTGACGGCACGCGGAAGTAGCCGGCGAGCTTGCTGTCCGTATCGACGCCCGCCGTGCCCGGCGACAGCACTTCCACGATCACGACGGGGTTGGGCGCGGCGACCTCATCGCCACCGATCGGGGGACCGCAGTTGACGAGGGCGTCGGGCTCGTAGTCGCTGTCGCCGGTCTGCACCGTCACGCCATCCGCCAGGGCCTCGCAACTGATGCCAGACGCCGCCACCGCACGTCGGAGCGCTAGAAAAACCGCGGACTTAGCCTTCACATGGGCAACCCGTTCCGCTCCCATCGCGACGACCTGGCCGTCAACGCGCTCGAAGCGTCCCGATGGCTGGCTGTCGTACCAGCGGTAGTAGTCCTCCCGGCTGATCTTGCCGGGCAACTCACCTTTCGCCGCACTCATCGCTGCCTCCTGCTGGGTCCTGGAACACTAGCGGATCGCCACGCGCGGCGCCTGGGGGAAAAACCCGCCCCGCCACTTGCTTCCCCATGCCGGCCTCAATACATCCGCCTGCACAACACCCTAGGGTCCTCCGCGGTGCTTCGGGCCGCCCAGGACCGCTGACAAGGAGCAGTGAATGAGCAAGGTCATCGGTATCGACCTGGGCACGACCAACTCGTGCGTCGCGATCATGGAGGGCAAGGATGTCCGCGTGATCGAGAACAGCGAGGGTGCCCGCACCACCCCCTCCATGGTCGCGTTCAGCGACAGCGGCGAGCGCCTCGTCGGGCAGAGCGCCAAGCGCCAGGCCGTGACCAACCCGACCAACACCCTGTTCGCCGTCAAGCGCCTGATCGGCCGCCGGTTTGATGACCCGATGGTGTCCAAGGACAAGGACATGGTGCCGTACTCCATCGTCAAGGGAGACAGCGGGGACGCCTGGGTCGAGGCGCGCGGCGAGAAGTACGCGCCGGGCCAGGTCAGCGCCTTCATCCTGGGCAAGATGAAGGAAACGGCGGAAAGCTACCTTGGCGAGAAGGTGGACCAGGCCGTGATCACCGTTCCGGCCTACTTCAACGACGCCCAGCGTCAGGCCACCAAGGACGCCGGCCGGATCGCCGGACTGGAGGTGCTGCGCATCATCAACGAGCCGACGGCAGCCGCGCTCGCCTACGGCATGGACAAGAAGAACCACGGCATCATCGCCGTGTATGACCTCGGCGGCGGCACGTTCGACATCTCCGTGCTGGAGATCGGCGACGGCGTGTTCGAGGTGAAGTCCACCAACGGCGACACCTTCCTCGGCGGCGAGGATTTCGACGGCCGGGTGATCGACTACCTGGCGGACGAGTTCAAGCGCGACCAGGGCATCAACCTGCGCAGCGACAAGCTGGCGCTGCAACGGCTCAAGGAAGCGGCGGAAAAGGCCAAGATCGAGCTGTCTTCCTCCAAGGAGACCGAGATCAACCTGCCGTTCATCACGGCGGACGCGTCCGGCCCGAAGCATATGGTCATGAAGCTGACCCGGGCGAAGCTGGAGAGCCTGGTGGACGACTTGGTACAGCGGACGCTTGGCCCGTGCCGCGCCGCGCTGAAGGACGCCGGCGTCAGCGCCAACGAGATCGACGACGTGATCCTGGTCGGCGGCATGACCCGCATGCCCAAGGTCATCGAGGCCGTGAAGCAGTTCTTCGGCAAGGAGCCGGCGCGCAACGTGAACCCGGACGAGGTCGTCGCCATCGGCGCCGCCGTGCAGGGCGCGGTGCTGAAAGGCGACGTCAAGGACGTGCTGCTGCTGGACGTGACCCCGCTGTCGCTCGGCATCGAGACGCTGGGCGGCGTGTTCACCCGGCTGATCGACCGCAACACCACGATCCCGACCAAGAAGAGCCAG
>CAXTLC010000014.1:60163-67805 GCA_964245075.1 uncultured Acetobacteraceae bacterium | reverse complement strand
GGTCGCGACGAAGTTGCTCATCCCGTCCGGGTCGTTGCTCTCGTTCGTGGTGCCGTTCACCGCGATGTCGAACTGGCCGCGGTTGCCGAGCGCGATGCGGGTGGCCCAGTCCGGCAGCACCAGCTCGGCTGCTATGCCGATCTCGGCCAGGTGGCTCTGGATCACCTCGGCCGTGCTCCTGATCATCCCGTAGGTGGAGGTGGCGAGCAGCTTGCACGGGAAGCCGGAGCCGACGCCCGCCTCGGCCAGCAGGGCCTTTGCGCGCTTCGGGTCATAGGCCCAGCCATGCGACTGCGCCTCGTCGAAGAACGGGCTGGCGCGCTCGAACGGCAGGCTTTCCAGCGGACGGCCGCGGCCGAAGAAGGCGGCCTGCACGATCTCCTCCCGGCGGATCGCGATCGCCGCCGCTTGCCGCACCCGCGCGTCGCTGAGCGGCCCCGCCTTGGCGTTGAAATACATGTACATGAACGGCCCCTCGGTCGTTTGCAGCGTGATGGCCGGGTCCGCTTGCAGGGCCGCCATGGCCGACCAGGGCACGTACTCGATGAGGTCCACGTCGCCGGCCTTCAGGGCAGTGACGCGGGCGTCCTCGTCCGCGTAGGACACCAGGCGCACGGTCCGCAGCTTCGGCAGGCCGGGGCGGTAGAACCGGTCGAATGCCTTCAGGTCGATGTAGCTGCCACGCTCCTGCCCCGCCAGCTCGAACGGCCCAGCGCCGATCCCCACGCCGGAGCGGTCCAGCGAACCCTTGGCCACGATCGGCGAGAAATAGTTGGCGAACAGGGCGGGCAGCACCGCCGACGGCTCCCTGGTCGTCAGCCGCACCGTACGGGGGTCTGGCGTGTCGATGGCCGTGACGCGGGCCATCTCGCCCTTCAGGTAGGCGGGGCTCTTGTCGGCGGCCATCTGCTCGATGCTGTAGCGCACGTCGTCGGCCGTCACGGGATCGCCGTTGTGGAACACGGCCTGCCGCAGGTGGAACACCCAGGCTCCGTCCTCGGCGCGTTCCCACCGTTCGGCCAGCTCGCCGCGCATCCGGCCGTCCGGCCCGTAGCCCAGCAGGCCGCGGAACATCAGCAGCTTGGCGTTCTGCGCGACCGTGCCCGCGTTGGTCCACTGCGCCAAGGTGGACGGCCACCCCGAGATCCCCATCACCAGATGACCGGGCACGCGCGCCGCCGCCCGCGCGCCCCGAAGGCCGAGCAGCGGCAGCGCGGCGGCCGTGGCGAGCATCTGGCGGCGTGTCGCGGGCATGGCGGGCGTTCCCCTCAGGAAAGATCGTGCAGGTGGCAGGCGGCGCGCTGCCCCGGCGCCACGTCCCGCAGCACGGGGCGTTCCACCCGGCAGCGGCCGAAGCTGTGCGGGCAGCGCGGGTGGAACGCGCAGCCAGGGGGCGGGTGCAGCGGCGAGGGCAACTCGCCGGACAGGGCGGCGAACTGCTTGCGCCCGGTCTCGAGCCGCGGCATCTGCGCCAGCAGGGCCTGGGTGTAGGGGTGGGCGGGGGTCCGGAACAACTGCGCCGCCGGGGCTTCCTCCACGATCCGGCCCAGGTACATGACCGCGACGCGGTCCGACAGGTGGCGCACCACCGACAGGTCGTGCCCGATGAACAGCAGCGCCAGGCCGTGCCGGGCGCGCAGGTCGGCCAGCAGGTTGATGACTTGCGCCTGGACCGAGACGTCGAGCGCGCTGACGGCCTCGTCGCACACCAGGGCCGCCGGCCGCACCGCCAGCGCGCGCGCGATGCCGATCCGCTGCCGCTGCCCGCCGCTGAACTCGTGCGGCAGGCGGTCCAGCACCGCGCCGTCCAGCCCGACTTCGGCCAACAGCCCGGCGACGTAGCCGCGCCGCCCGCCCCGGTCCGTCATGCCGTGCAGCACCGGCGCTTCCCCCACCAGGTCCACCACCGTGCGCCGCGGGTTCAGCGACGCCTGCGGGTCCTGGAACACCATCTGCACGCCCAGCGTCCAGTTCCGCGCCGCCTTGCCGCGCAGCCCGGCGACGGGATGGCCGTCCCACCGCACCTCGCCGGCCGACGGCGGCAGGATTCCCGCCAACATGCGCCCGAGCGTGCTCTTGCCGCAGCCGCTCTCCCCCACCAGGCCCAGCGCCTCGTTTCGGGCGATCGACAGGTGCACCTCCGCCACCGCGTGCAGCGCCGCCCCCCGGGCGCCGCGCAGCCGCGCAAGGAGCCCGGGGGGCGGCCCGGCGAAGCGGCGGGACAGGCCGTGCGCTTCCAGCAGGGCGGTCACGTGGCAGGCCGCAGCGGATGGAAGCAGCGCGCGTGGTGCTGCGGGCGCAGCTCGGCCAGGGCGGGAACCTGCTCGCAGGCGGCGTCGGCGCGGGCGCAGCGCGGGCGGAAGGTGCATCCGCCGGGCAGGCTTCCCAGGCCGGGCATGGTCCCGGGAATCTGCCGCAGGCGCGCGCCGGGCAGGTTGCGCGCGGGCACGGACGCCATCAGCCCTTCCGCGTAGGGGTGCAGGGGGCTTGCGATGACGGCGTCGGACGGGCCGCGCTCGACGATCCGCCCGGCGTACATGACGGCGATCTCGTCCGCCAGCCCGGCCACCACGGACAGGTCGTGCGTGATCCACAGCATCGCCGTGCCGTCGGCGGCGCAGACCCGCTGCACTTCCGACAGGATCTGCGCCTGGATGGTGACGTCCAGCGCCGTGGTGGGCTCGTCGGCGATGATCACGTCCGGCTTGTTGAGCAGGGCGGTGGCGATGGCGATGCGCTGCCGCATCCCGCCGGAGAACTCGTGCGGGTAGGCGTCCAGCCGCTCCTCCGGACGGGGGATGCCCATGCGGCCCAACGCGTCGCGCGCCATGGCCCGCGCCTCCGCCGGGCGGACGCGGCGGTGGGCGCGCACCGCTTCCGCCATCTGGGTGCCGACGCGCAGCACGTCGTTGAGGCAGGCCATCGGGTCCTGCATGATGAGCGCGATCCGGTTGCCGCGCATCCGCCGCATCGCCGGCTCGGGCAGCCCGGCCAGGTCCTGGCCGTTCAAGCGCACCTGCCCCCCGGTGATCCGGCCCGGCGGCGGCACCAGCCGCAGGATGGCGTAGCCGGTCATGGTCTTGCCGGACCCGCTCTCCCCCACCAGGCCCAGCGTTTGCCCGCGGCGCAGGGTGAAGGAAACGGCGTCCACCGCCGGCTGGTCGCCCGCCGCGGCGGGAAAGCGGACGGTCAGGTCCCGCACCTCCAGCGCGATCATGACCGGTTGCCGCGGGGGTCGAGCACTTCGCGCAGCCGGTCGCCGACCAGGTTGATGGCGAACACCAGCACCAGCAGGGCGACGCCGGGGAAGATGCTGATCCAGTACTCGCCGTTCAGCAGGAAGGGGAAGCCGTTCGCGATCAGCAGCCCCAGCGACGGCTGGGTGACCGGCAGGCCGACCCCCAGGAAGGACAGCGTCGCCTCCAACCCGATCGCGTTGGCCACCTCGACCGCCGCGACGACGGTCAACGGCGGCAAGGCGTTGGGCAGCACGTGACCGAACAGGATGCGCCGGGCGGGGATGCCGAGGCATTGCGCGGCGGCCACGTAGTCGCGCTGCCGCTCCACCAGCGCGCTGCCGCGGGCGATGCGGGCGAAGTACGCCCACTGCACCAGCGCCAAGGCGAGGATGATCTTGTCCACCCCGCGCCCGAGCACGGCCAGCAGCGTCAGCGCGACCAGGATGGAGGGGATGCTGAGCTGCAGGTCAACCAACCGCATGACCGCCCCGTTGACCCGGCCGCCCTTCCACGCGGCGATCAGGCCGAGCACCGTGCCGGTGACCGCGGCGAACCCGGTCGCCGCGAAGCCGACGAGCAGGCTGGTCCGCAGGCCGTACAGGATCGCCGACAGCATGTCCCGCGCCTGGTCATCGGTGCCGAGCAGGTAGAGCACGCCCCCGTCCCCGCGGCTGAGGGGCGGCAGCTTGCCGTCGAGCAGGCTGAGCGACGCCAAGTCGTACGGGTCCTGCGGCGCCACGGCCGGGGCGAGCACGGCCGCCGCGGCGATTCCCAGCAAGACGGCCAGGCCCCCGACGGCCAGCGGAGCCCGAGCGTAGCTGCGAAGGAGGCCGAAGGGGGGGCGGGAGGCCGCGGCGCTCACGCCGGGCGCAGGCGGGCGCGCGGGTCCAGCGCCATGTAGCAGAGGTCCACCAGGAGGTTGATGGCCACGAACAGCAGCGCGACGATCACCAGGTAGCCGACCACCACGGGGCGGTCCAACTGGTTGATGCTGTCGATGACCAGCTTGCCCGTCCCCGGCCAGGCGAACACGCTTTCCGTCACCACGGAAAAGGCGATGACGTTGCCGAGCTGGAGGCCCGAAACCGTGACGATCGGGATCGCCACCCGCTTCAGCACGTGGACGAACAGGATGCGGCCGGACGACAAACCCTTGGCGCGGGCGTAGCGCACGAAATCCTGTCCCATCGCCTCGCGCACCCCCGAGCGGGCCAACCGCAGCACCAGCGCCATCGGGAACAGCGACAGGTTGAGCGCGGGAAGCAGGATGTGCCGGAGCCCGTCCACCGTCAGCACGGACAAGCCGACCCCCAGCACGGTCACGGTCGCGCCCCGCCCGGATGCGGGCAGCCAGCCCAGGTCGACCGCGAACACCACGATCAGCACCAGGCCCACCCAGAAGGTCGGCAGGCTGAACCCGAAGATCGACCCGGTCATCAGCCACCCGTCCAGCCGCGAGGGCGCCGTGGCCCCCGACAGGACGCCCAGCGGCACGCCGACCAGCACGGCCAGCACCGTGGCCGTCAGCGCCAGTTCGAGCGTCGCCGGCAGCCGCTCAAGGATCACGTCCATCGCATCCTGGTGGTACACGAACGACGTCCCCCAGTTCCCTTGCAGCAGGTGGAACAGGAACAGCAGGTATTGGCGCCACAGCGGCTGGTCCAGCCCCATGGCAGCCCGGAACCGGGCGATGTCCCCCGGGGTCGATTGCGGGTCCAGCAGAATGGCCGTCGGGTCGCCGACCGCGTACAGGCCGACGAAGACGATCACCGAGAGCGCCAGGACCACGAGCAGCCCCTGCCCTGCCCGGCGGAGGATCAGGCCGCCCACGCTCGGCTCACTCCCGGCCGGCGGCCGACAGGATCATCTCCTCGGTCGCCTGCGGCTGAAACGTCACCGGCTTGCGGGCCGCCGCGATCGTCAGCAGCGTGTCGAGCGGGATGTAGGCCTGGCGCTGGATCAGCAGCCCCATCACGGCTGCCATCTCCTTGTTCCGCGCCGCCTCGTCCATGGTCAGCGTGGCGGCGTCGATCGCCCCGTCCACGTCCGGCATCGACAGCCCCATGTTCCAGGAGCCGACTCCCCGGCCGGCGTCCCGCGTTTCCATCACGTCGCGCAGGAAGGACGTCGCGTCGCCCCCGTTGCTCCCCCAGGCGAGCAGGTAGAACGAGTATTCCAGGCGTTGCAGCCGCGGGAAGTAAACGCTGGACGGTTGCGCGTCGATCGCGGCCGTCACCCCGATGCGGGCGAGCAGGATGCCGACCGTCTGGCAGGTCGCGGCATCGTTCACGTAGCGGTCGTTCGGGCAGTGCAGGGTGACCTTGAAGCCGTCCGGGTAGCCGGCCTCGGCCAGCAGCTTCTTCGCCGCGTCCGGCTGGTAGGGGGTGGGCTGGAGGCCGGCGTCGTACCCGGCGATGTGGCTCGGCACGCCTTGGGTGGTTGGCTGCGCCAGGCCCTCCATCACCCGCTTCACGATCACCTCCTGCGAGATCGCCAGGGCGAAGGCGCGGCGCACGCGCTCGTCCTTGAACGGGTTGCGGGGCAAGGCGGCGCCCGCCTTGTCGGTGGCGAAGGGAGTCTGGTCGCGAAGCGTGTCGAAGCCGAGGAACATCGACCGGTTGGACGCGGTCTGGAACACGCCCAGGCCGGCGGCACCCGACAAACGCTTCACGTCCAGCGGCGGGATGTAGTCCGCCAGCTGGATGTCGCCAGCCTGCAACGAGGCCATCCGCGCCGCGTCGTTCGGGATCTCCCGGACCGTGACGCGGGCGTAGGCCGGCTTGGCGCCCCAGTAGCCGTCGAACCGCTCCAGCTCCCATCCCGTGCCGCGTTGCCAGCGCACGTTGCGGTAGGGACCGGACCCGATGGCGTCCTTGCCGGAATCGAACTCCGCCGTGGTGGCCGTCACGGGAACGCTGGCGCAGACCAGGTGGAAGTCCGGCAGCGCCGCGAGCAGGGCGGGATACGGGCGGGACGTGACCATGCGGACCGTGAGCGGGTCGACGACCTGCAGCTCCTTCACCAGGCGCAGCTTGCCGGCGGTGAGGTTGTCGCTGTTGGGGACGGTCGGCAGACGGTCCAGGCTGGATTTGACGGAAGCCGCGTCCAGCGCCGTGCCGTCATGGCACTTGACGCCGGGCCGCAGCTTGAACTCCCACGTCAGATCGTCCACCAGCCGCCAGCTCAGCGCGATCTCCGGGATGAGGTGCGACTGGTCGTCCAGCCCGACCAGGCTGTCGTAGATGTTGGCGTAATAGCCGTGCATGGGGCCGAGCCCGGACAGCGCCGGGTCCAGCGAGACGATCGGCGCGCGCACGCCGACGCTCAGGTGGCCGGCCTCCTGGGCGCGGGCCGCAACCGGCGCCAGCAGCGCCAAGGCGAGCAGCGGTGCCCGCATCACCGCCAGGCCTGCCGCGCCACGCGCAGCCAGTTGTTGCCCAGGATGCCGCGCACCGCGTCTTCCCCGTATCCCGCGCGCAGCATCGCTTCCGTGAGTTCCCCGACCTGTTCCGGCTGGGCGAAGGCGGACCCCGTCCGGCTGTTGGGTCCGGCGGGCCACATGTGGGCGTTATGGCGCACCCAGCCCCAGAACCGCGCGGTGTCGCGCACGTAGTCCAGGCCTAACCCGGCATGCTGCGGCCCGACCAGCTGCACGATGTGGTCCAGGTGGCGGAACAGCGCCGCTGTGGATGCGGCGTCGTCGTCCAGGAACTCGCCCAGGCCGTTCACGCCGACCACCCCGCCCGTCGCGGCGCAGGCCTTGATCTGGTCGTCCCGGATGTTGCGGTAGTGGCCGTGCACCGCGTGGGCGTTGCTGTGGGAGAAGATGAACGGCGCCGTGCAGGCCGCCATCGCGTCCATCGTGGTGCGGTATCCGGTGTGCGTGCCGTCCACCAGCATGCCGACGCGGTTCATCTCGGCCACGACCTCGAGCCCCCAGCGGGACAGCCCGCCATCGGTCCGCTCGGCACAGCCGTCGCCCACGTGGTTGCGGACGTTGTAGGCCAGCAGCATTTGCCGGACGCCCAGGTCGTAGAAGGCCTGCACCAGCTCCAGCTTGCCTTCCAGCATGTCGGTTTCCTGGAGGTTGAACACCAGGCCGAGCTTGCCGGCGGCCTTCGTGGCGACAACGTCGTCCGCCGTGGCGCACAGGGCCATCCGGTCCGGCTGCGCCTGGATGGCGGCGCGCACGCGGGCGATCTGGCGGATCGTTCCGTCCAGCATCGCTTCCGGCCCCATCACGGACAAGCTGATCAGGTCCACTCCGGCCGCATGGAAGCGGGCCAGCGACCCGCCGTCCGCGTAGTCCGGTCCCCAGGGCAGGGTGTTGTCCCACACCAGGGCGTCCCGTGTCAGCGCACGGGCGCGGGTTTCGGTCACGCCGCTCATGCGCCCCAGCTCGC
>CAXTLC010000014.1:0-60063 GCA_964245075.1 uncultured Acetobacteraceae bacterium | reverse complement strand
CGGTCACGCCGCTCATGCGCCCCAGCTCGCTTCCGCCGCGCGGAGGAAGTTCTCCCCCAGCACGCCGCGCACCGTCTCGTCGCTCCAGCCGTGGCGGACCATGGCGTCGCACAGCTCCAATGCCTGTTCCGGCCCGGCGAACGCCGTTTCCACCCGCTCCTTGCCGAACGGCAGCGGCGGCCAGCGGAACGCCTCGGCCCGCACGGACGCCCAGAAGCGCGGCGCGTCGTCCAGGAAGTCCAGGCCGAACCCGGCATGGCGCGGCCCGGCCAGCGTGACGAGGTGGTCCAGGTGCCGGAACATGGCATCCGTGCCCGCGGCCACGTCCGGCAGGAACTCGCCCAGGCCGTTGATGCCGACCACGCCGCCGGTCTCCGCGGCGGCGCGCACCTGCTCGTCCGTGACGTTGCGGTAGTGCGGATAAACGGCGTGCATGTTGCTGTGCGTGATCATCAGCGGCTTGCTGGCGGCGGCGCACAGCTCGGCCATGTCCAGGCTGGACCGCACGCCCACATGCGTCGCATCGACAATGATGCCCAGCCGCAGCATCTCCCGCACGGCCTGCTGGCCCAGCCGGGTCAGCCCCTCGTCCGTGCGTTCGGCGCAGCCGTCGCCGAGCGCGTTCTTGCCGTTGTACACCGGCAGCATGCAGCGCACCCCCAGCGCGTGGTACACCTCCACCATCTCGACCATGCCGCCGAGCGGGGTGCCGTCCTGGTGTTGCAGCACCAGCGCCAGCACGCCGTCCGCACGGGCCTGCCGGATCGCGGCAGCCGTGGTGCAGACGCGCATGACGTCGGCGCGCTTCGCGATGTCGGCGCGGACCTTGGCCACGTAGCTGACTGCGGTGCGGATGTCGGCGCCGGGCAGGTTCTGCACCGTCAGCGTGATCGCCCCCATGCCGGCCCCGGCGAACCGGGCCATCACCGTGTCGTAGTTGGCCCAGGGCGCCCCCCAGGGCAGCGTCATGTCCCAGACCAGCGCGTCCTCGAACAACGCCACCGCACGGGGGTCTGCGGACTGCCGGACACGGTCATAGGCTGCGGTCGCGGGGAACCCCTTCAGCATCCATGGCCTCCACTGATCCAGCGCCGTGCACGCTACGAAGCCCTGCAATGCAAATCTATAGGAAAAAACGATATGGCTACAAATGGGGGACGATCACCTCCCGGATGATCCCGGCCACGGCGGCAACGGACGGATCGGTCCGGCGTCCCTGCCCGGTTGCGAGCTGCACGGACCGCGATATCCCCGGCGTGCCGATCGGGATGATGGCCAGGGTGCCCGCGCTCACCTCGTCCCGGACCGCGTGGGCGGACAGGATGCTGCACCCGGCTTCCGCCGCCACCAGGCCCTTGATGGTGTAGGTCGAGTCGACCTCGAACGGCACCGCCAGGGCGAAGCCCGCTTCCGCCGCGCGCCGGTCGAGCAGCGCGCGCAACCCGTGCGCCTGGCCCGGCAGCACCAGCGGCAGGTCCGGCAGGCTGCGGAAGCCGACCGGCCTGCCAAGCCGCTTCGCCATGGCTGGCGGGGCGATGAGGAACAACTCCTCCGTTCCCAGCACCTCTATGTGGAGGTTGGGCCCCGGCGGCGTCTCGTAGATCACCGACAGGTCGATGCGGCCACGCTCCGTCCATTCGCGCAGGTAGCCGCTCATGCTCTCGACCAGGTGCAGGCGGATGCGCGGGAAGCGTTGCTTGGCACGGGTCAGCACTTCGACCGAGAACGCCATGTCGAACGCCGTCGCCATGCCCAGCGCCACCGCGCCGGCGGGCGACGCGGTATCGACGGCCAGCTCGTCATGCGTGAGGTCC
This sequence comes from uncultured Acetobacteraceae bacterium, assembly GCA_964245075.1. GTDB lineage: Bacteria > Pseudomonadota > Alphaproteobacteria > Acetobacterales > Acetobacteraceae > LMUY01. The sequence continues at coordinate 58,249 of CAXTLC010000014.1, read as the reverse complement.
ACCTGCCGCAGGATCTCGATCGCCCGTTCCCGCAGGCGCCGGCCCGTCTCGGTGGGCGTGACGCCGCGGGCATGGCGCACGAACAGCGCCTGGCCGAACTCGGCTTCCAGGGAGGCAAGCTGCTGGGACAGGGCAGGCTGGGCGACGCGCACCTGCAACGCCGCCTTCGAGATGCTGCCCGCCTGGATCGCCGCGAGGAAGTACCGGAGCTGGGAGAGGGTCATGACGGAGCTATAAGCATATCCTATGGCTTACCATAGCCAAGCTGTATTTGCTGCCCGGAACCGGCCGGCGGAGGGTCGGCATGGCGCAGAGGAGGGCATGCGGTGCGTGAAGGGCAGTACCACCGGACGGCTGCCGGCCCGATGACCGGCGTCCGGGTGCTGGACCTGTCCCGGCTGGTGGCCGGCAACATGCTGACGCACATCCTGGCCGATTTCGGCGCGGAGGTCGTCAAGGTCGAGCGGCCTGGCGTGGGCGACGACCTGCGCCAATGGCGCGTCCGCAACCTCAGCCTGTTCTGGAAGGTGTACGCCCGCAACAAGAAGAGCCTGACCCTGGACCTCCGGCGCCCGAAGGGACGGGATATCCTGCTGACCCTGGCACGCTCGGCCCACGTGCTGGTGGAAAGCTTCGTGCCCGGCACGCTGGAGCGCTGGGGCCTCGGGCCGGACGAGCTGCTGGCCGCCAACCCCCTCCTGGTGGTGGTGCGCATCTCCGGCTGGGGGCAAACCGGCCCGTTCCGCGACAAGCCGGGCTTTGGGACGCTGGTGGAAGGCATGTCCGGGTTCGCCGCCGCCAACGGCTTCGCCGACCGCCCGCCCGTGCTGCCCCCCCTCGCCTTGGCGGACATGATCGCAGGCTATTCCGGCGCGTCGGCCACCCTGATGGCGCTGCGCCACGCCGAACAGCCGGGAGGCGCCGGCCAGGTCGTCGACCTGGCGCTGTTCGACCCCATCTTCGCGGCCCTGGGCCCCAGCGCGGCCCAGCACGCCGTCACCGGCGAGGTTGCACCCAGGTCCGGCAGCCGGTCCACCCTGAGCTGCCCCCGCAACGTGTATGCCTGCAACGACGGCCGCTACGTCTCGCTGTCGGCCTCCGTGCAGGCCGTGGCGGAGCGGCTGTTCCGCGCCATCGGGCGGCCGGAGCTGATCGAGGACCCCCGGTTCGCCACCAACGAGGCGCGGGTGCGCAACGACGACGCGCTGGACCCGATCGTGGCGGCCTTCATCGCCACGATGACGCAGGCACAGGCGCTGGCCCATTTCGCCGCCGCCGACGTGACGGTCGGCCCGATCCTGGACGCGGCGGACATCCCGGAGCACCCCTACGTCACCGAACGCGGCATCCTGCTGCGCTTCCCGGACCCGGAGCTTGGCAGCTTGCCCATGCACCACGTTTCCCCCCTGCTGTCCGCCACCCCCGGCGCGATCCATTCCCCGGCGCCGGCGGTGGGCGAGCACACGCCCGCCCTGCTGAAGGAGGCGGGCTACCGCCAGGAGGAGATCGACGCCCTGGCCGCCGAGGGCGTGACGTGAGCGTGCCGAGGCCGCCGCGCCGCGTGCCCCCCGCGCGCGCGATGGTCGTCGCGGCGCAACCGGAGGCCGCGGACGCCGGGCTGACCACCTTGGAAGCCGGCGGCAACGCGATCGACGCCGCGGTCGCAGCCGCGCTGGCGCAGGGCGTGGTGGACCCGCTGATGTCCGGCCTGGGCGGCTACGGCGTGCTCCATGCGCTGGACCCGCGGAGCGGCACGACCTTGCTGCTGGATGGCCAGGGCGGCTGCCCGGCGGCATGCACCCCCGCCATGTGGGCCGACCGCGTGCTGGGGGAAACGCCGGACGGCTTCGGCTTCATCCTGCGGGACTTCGTCAACGAGTGCGGCCACGCGGCCGTCACGGTGCCGGGAATCCTGGCCGTGCTGGCGCAAGCCCATGCCCAGTTGGGCCGCGCGCCCTGGGCCAGCCTGTTCGGCCCCGCGATCGCCTTGGCCGAATCCGGCTGGCTGGTCCGGCCGCACAGCTACACGGTGTTCACGCAGGACGAGCGCAAGTACGGGCGCATGAACTACGGCGAGAAGCTCGGCGTCAGCGCGGACGGGCGGCGCATCTACCTGCAACCGGACGGCAGCTACGCCAAGATCGGCCAGGTGATCCGCAACCCGGACCTGGCGGGCACGCTGCGGCTGGTCGCCTGCGATGGCGCCGCCGCGTTCTACACCGGCCCGCTGGCGCGGCGCATCGCGGACGACATGGCGGCCCACGGCGGCTTGCTGACGGAGGCCGACCTGGCCAGTTTCGTGCCCGAAGCGCAGGAGCCGATCCGGATCAGCTACCGCGGCTACGAGTTCGCGACCAACCAGCCGCCGGGCGGGGGCATCATGGTGGCCGAGATGCTCCGCATCCTGGAACGCTTCGACCTGGTGTCGCTGGGCCATAACAGCCCCGGCTACATCCGCGTGGTGGCGGAAGCGATGAAGATCGCCACCAGGGACAAGGATGCCCACATCAGCGATCCGCGCTTCGTGACGCCTCCGACCCGCCGCTTGCTGTCGGACGACTACGCCGACGCCTGCGCCGCCGGCATAAGGCGGGGCGAGAAGGCGTCCGTGCCGCGGCTGGGAGGCCCGGCGGGCGACGCGAAGGAAACGACGCACGTGTCGTGCGTGGACGCCGACGGGCTGGTGGTGTCGCTCACCCACTCGCTCGGCATCCCGTCCGGGGTGATCCCGCCGGGCACCGGCTTCATCCTGAACGGCTGCATGAGCGTGTTCGACCCCCGTCCCGGGCGGGCCGGGTCGATCGCGCCGGGCAAGCGCCGGTTCGCGTCCATGTGCCCCTCGATCGTCACCAGGGATGGGGTGCCCGTCCTGACGCTGGGCGCCCCCGGCGGGACGTGGATCACGCTGGGCGTGCTGCAAGTCGTGCTCAACGTGCTGGATTGGGGCATGGGCATGCAGGAAGCGGTGAGCGCCCCGCGCTTCGTCGCCACGGGCGACGCCATCGACGTCAGCAACCGCATCCCGGCCGGGGTGCAGCGTGCGGTGGAGGCGATGGGCTACACCGTCAGGCGGTCACCGCTGTCCTACGCCTTCGCCGGGGTGCACGGCATCAGCCTGTTCGACGGCATCCTGGACGGCGGCGCCGACCCGCAACGGGACGGCATGGCCGCCTCACTTCCCTGACGGGACGCAGAACGACGCCGCATCACAGGAAGCCGATCGACAGCCACGGCACGGCGGCGACGATGATCAAGCCTATCAGCAGGGCAAGCAGGTAGCCCCAGATCGGCCGCATGCCCTCGTTCGGGTCAACCTGCGATATCGCGCACGCCGCGTAGTAGCCGACGCCGAACGGCGGCGCGAAAAGCCCGAGCCCCATGGCGAGGACGACCACGATCGCGTAATGGACCTCGTTCACGCCGACTTGGCGCGCGATGGGGAACAGCAACGGACCGAAGAGCACGATGGCTGGAATACCCTCCAGCACGCTGCCCAGGACGGCGAAGGCGACGATCGAAACGGCCAGGAACATGGCCGCCCCGCCGGGGAGGTTGCCCATGGCGAGGGCAAGCTGGCGCGAGAAACCGGACTGGGTCAGCGCCCAAGCCATGGCCGTCGCCGTGCCGATGATCAGCAGGATGGCGCCTGACAGCGCCGCGGTGTCGACCAGGGCCGCGTAGAGCCGCTGCAACCGGAGTCCCCGGTAAGCCAGCGGCCCGATGATGGCGCAGTAGGCAATGCCGATGGTCGAAACCTCGGTCGCCGTCGCGATGCCCTCGATGACGGCAAATCGAACCACGAACGGCAGAACCAGCGCGGGCACCGCGACGAGGAGGAAGCGGGTCACCTGCCGCCAGCCCGCGCGGTCCACGGCGGGCACCGCGTCACCGCGGTGGCGTGACCAGACGATGGCGCAGAGCGCGGCAGCAAGGAGCGCGCTGGGAAGCAGGCCCGCGGTGAACAACGCGCCGATCGAGACGCCGGTGACCGAACCGACCGTGATGAGCACCAAGCTCGGCGGCACGGTTTCCGTCTGCGCGCCCGTCGCCGCCAGGAGCGCGACCAGGTCACCCGGGCGGGCGCCGCGCCGCTGCATCTCGGGGAACAGCACCGGCGCGACCGCCGCCATGTCGGCCGCCTTGGCACCCGACACCCCGCTGACCAGGTACATCGCCCCGATCAGGACGTAGCTCAGCCCGCCTTTCACGTGGCCGAGCAAGCTGGACAGGAAGCGCACCATGACCTCTGCCATGCCCGTCATCTCGAGCAACGCGCCGAGGAACACGAACAAGGGGACGGCGAGCAGGATGAGCTGCGACATGCCGCCATCCATGCGGCCGATCACGATCGTCAGCGGCAGGTGAGTGGTGACGGCCAGGAACGCCACCGTGCTCAACCCGAAGCAGAACGCGATCGGCACGCCCGCAAACACCATGACGCTCACGCCGCCAACGAAGAATATCAGCAGGTTGATCTTGCCGAGCGGCATCAGCACCGGGGAAGCGAGCCAGAGTGCCGCCGCGATGGCCGCCACGCTCAGCAAGGCCGCCAACACGACCAGCGGCCGCGCGCTCACCAACAAGCGCAGCAGGTAGGCCAGCAGCATAAGGCCAAGTCCGACGGGCAGCGCGGCAGCCCGCCAGGAATCCGGGATCTCAAGGGCGGGAGACGTGATGATGTTCTGGTCGGTCGCGTAATCGACGCCGGGAACGATCAGCAGCAAGAGGAAAGCGCCGGCGGCAGCCGTCGCGACCGCCTCGAAGAACGCCCGCCATGGCGGCGGGAGCCTGCTGGTCAGCGCGCTCATCCGCATGTGGACCGAACGGCGGCTCGCGATGACCGCGCCCAGCATCGCGAGCCACAGGAACAGGGCGGAGGCGAGTTCATCGCTCCACACCAGCGGCGAGCGGAGCGCGAACCTGGCGAACACGCCGGCCAGCAGCACCACGATTTCCGTGACGACCAGCGCGGCCGCCGCCGCATCCAGCGTGGTTCCCAGGATGGACTCCGCCCGCGACAGCCACTGCCGCGGAGCGGAAGTTGCCAGAACAGCGGTGTCCGCAGACGTCACGTCAACTTGCCGCAGGCTTGCTCCAGGAGTGCCCAGGCTTCGTCGCCGTACTTTCCCTTCCATTCCGCATAGAAGCCGTTCTTGCGGAGGGCTGCGACGAACGACGCCGTCTCAACCGTGTTGAATACCAGTTTCTTCTGTTCGAGCGTTGTTTGCAGGCTCGAATTAAGGGATGCGACGTCCGCCCGCTCGTCCAGCGCCCCCTGGTTTATGTGCTTGGCGACGACCGTGCGCAGAGCTTCCGGGATCGCGGCCCATGCACGCCGGTTTACCAGCCACCAGTAGCCGTCCCACATGTGGTTGGTCAGGGAGCAGAACTTCTGCACCTCGTAAAGCTTCGAGGTGTCGATGACGACGAGCGGCTGCTCCTGCCCGTCCACGATGTGGGTCTGCAACGCCGAGTACGTTTCGGAAAAGTTTATTCCGGTTGGCGCAGCGCCAAGCGACTTGAACAAGGACGTCCAAAGGGGGCTGACCGGGACCCTTATCTTGAAGCCTTCCAAATCCTGCTGCGTCTTGATCGGCTTGCTGCTCGCCGTGACCTGCCGGAAGCCGTTGTCCCAGATGCGATCCATCGCGATCAGGCCCGACTTGGCGATCTGGCCGCGGATGTACTCGCCAAGGCTTCCGTCCATCGCCTTCCAGACCGTTGCATAATCCGGAAAGGCGAAGCCTACGCCGTTGATCGAGGCCGCGGGAACAAGGATGCTGAGGATCAAGCCGGAAAGCGTCATCATCTCGACGCCGCCTGAGCGAAGCTGGCTCAGCATGTCGGTGTCGGCCCCGAGCTGGCTGTTTGCGAAGATCTGCATCTCGACACGCCCGTCGGTGTCGGCCTTGATGCGCTCCGCGATCTGGCTGGCACGGATGTTGACCGGATGATCGAGGCTCGCGTTGTTGGCGTATTTGAGCGTGATCTCCGCAGCGCGTGCCCGGGTGGAGATGGCGGGCATTGCCAACGCGGCGCCAACGCCTGCGACCATGCCACGGCGAGCGATCTTGATCATTGTGTTTTCTTTCGAACTCTCTTGGACGTCTCGTGGCTATCTTAGGCAACCATGCCCTTGGGCTTTGCCGCTGGAGCCGGGCAGCAAGGCCGTCAGCACCGGGCGGAGGGCATCATGACGATCTGCGAGAGCGTGACATGGGGCGGCTGCGCCAAGGCGAACAACACGCACCGGGCGACATCCTCGGCCTCCAGCGGCGCGCTCTCGCTCAGTTCCTTCCAATAGCGCTCGATCCGGTCCTGGTCGCCGCCGAACCGCACATCCATGAACTCGGTTCGAACGGGGCCGGGCAGCACCTCGAACAGGCGCACTCCCGACCCGGCGAGTTCCGAGCGCAGGTTCTCGCTGAACATGTGGATCGCCGCCTTGGTGGCTCCATAGGCGGTCACGTTGGGGTAAGACCGTACGCCCGAGATGGATCCCAGGTTGACGATGTCGCCCCGGCCGCGTTGCAGCATGCCCGGCAGCACCGCTCGCGTGACCCTGAACACGGCGCGCAAGTTGGTATCGATCATCCCATCCCAGTCGGATGCCAGGCGGTCGACGAACGGCAGGCGCCCCCCAACGTCGCTGCCGGCGTTGTTGATCAGCACGTCGATGGTCCGGAACTGCTCCGGCAACTCGTCGGGCAACCGGTCGATCGCGGCGGCGTCCCGCAGGTCGATGGGCCAAGCCAGGGCGTCCGGCCCGATCGCGGCGGCCATTTCGTCGAGCCTGTCCTTCCGCCGGGCTGCCAGCACGACCTTGCAGCCTTGCCCGGCAAGCTCCGTGGCGATGACCTGGCCAATGCCGCTGCTTGCGCCGGTGATGAGAGCGGTGACGCCAGGACCGATCCGGGCGGGCTTGGATTGTTCAAGCAACGTCGTGCCCCTTCCTGAGCTGCAACATACGGCGGCGCCATGCAGGTTGCGTCCGTGTCATGACGAGGCGGCGGGTCTCAGACCCGGAACGACGGGCCGGCTGCGGCCATGCCGCCATCCACGGGCAGGATGTGGCCGGTCACGAAGGCCGCGTCGTCCGATGCAAGGAACGACGCGACGCCGGCTGCCTCGGCGAGCGTGCCGTAGCGTTGCAGCGGCATCGCGTCCGTGTAGGCCCGGCGCGTCGCATCGGTATGCATGCGGTCGGTGAGCGGGGTGTTGATCGGGCCGGGCGCGATGCTGTTGACGGTGATGCCCAGGGGGCCGAACTCCACGGCCATGACCTGGGTCAGGCTGTTGACGCCGCCTTTCGACGCCCCGTAGGCGCTGCGCCCTGGAATGCCGCGCATCCCCGCGACAGACGAGATGTTTATGATGCGGCCGAACTTGCGCGGCGCCATGCGCATCGCCGCCGCCTTCCCGCAGAGGAAGACGCCCGTCAGGTTGACCGCGATGATCGCGCTCCACTCCTCCACGGAGGTCTCCAGCATCGATTTCTGGATGCCGATGCCGGCGGACGCCACCATCACGTCGAGCGAGCCGAACCGCTCCTCCGCGAAGGCCATGGCCTGCTCCACGCTGGCCGGGTCGGCCACGTCCATGCTCACGGCAGCGGCATCGCCGCCCTGTGTCACGATGTCGGCCGCGATGCGCTGCGCGTTCGCAGTGTCCCGATCCGCGACCACGACCGCCATGCCGTCGCTCGCGAACCGGTCGCATATCGCAGCCCCGATCCCGCTGCCGCCCCCTGTCACGACCGCGACCCGGCGCGGCATCAAGGTGACCCCGCCGTTGCCGCGGAAAGACCGGCAAGCATCCGGACGCCAACGCCGGCCGGGCGCCTGTCCATCGAGACAGGTGCCGCGTGGCAGCCCGGAACGTAACCACAAATCGCTTCCACGTTCACCTTCCCGCGTCTTGTTGGTGAAGATGGTTCACCAGCTTAATCAGTCTGTCAACTATGGACGTCGCCGGGCCGGCGCGTCTGTTCGCGGAAGGATTCAGGCGACCTCGACGTCAATCACGCGCCGCCTGCAACACCCCCTCGAAGGTGATCAGCACGGGATTGTCGAACGCGACCAGGCGACCTTCGCCAATGCTGCCATCCAGGTCCACGATGACGACGTCGAGTTCCGTCGGTGCGCCCTGCCCATTGCATCGAACCGCGCCCTTGCGGACGAGAAGCTCGGTTGCATACCCCGTGATCGGCGGGGCGGCGGTGAAATGTGCGCCGATCGTGCTGCCGACGCCCCCCACGATCACCGCCCGGTCAAACCCGGCGTGGGCACCCGCTTGTTCGAGCGCCGTGATGATGTCCTGGTTCGGCGCGAGCCGCAGGGCGATCGCCGGACATGCGCCTTCCGGGCGCGGGCTGCTCGTGGCCCTGGGTGTCAGCAGGCTGTAGCCCGTTTCCTTGTCCGGATGCACCTCGAACCGGGCGCCGATGATCCCGGCCCCACGAACCCGGATCGGTGAAGCGATCACGGTCTCGTCGGGCAAGACGTGGCCGCAGCCGCGGCGGCCATCGGCTTCGGTCCACAAGCCGTGGCAATGGAAGAATGGCTGCCCCTCGCGAAAGCCCACGGTGACGGTGCCAGTCTCAAACCGGGTCTGTCCGGGCGGCCGGAACGTTGCGCTGTAGAAGGCAGCGTGGTCGGCGTCGGGAGAACACGCGGGGATGACGTACGCGAACGGCCCCAAGCTGCCGCCGGACAACGTCAGGCACGCAGAGTCGAACTCATCGGCCAAGAGCGCGTGGAGCGCGTCAAGGAGCAGCGACCCGGCCGGCAGCGTTGCCTCGATCGGCATGCTGGCCACGGGAATGGCGGCACAGCGTTCAACCGAGACAGGTCCTGGCTGGCGAATGCTTCGCGGCCCAGAACCCGTCAGCCTCGTTCCAGGCAGTCCAGCATCGCTCATTTACTTGCTCCACCGCAACCATCTCCGCACGGATGGTACTACAGGCCGGTGCCCGATGCCGCCAGCCTCAATCGCATCCGCAAGGCTCGATATTGAACAACCTAAGCGCATCCCGGGCGAGCCGGCGCGCCATGCAGGGCGCGCGCGCGGGACGGGATCGATGCACGCATAATCCTTGACACGCCCAAGCCGCTCTACGAAGTCTCCCCGAGGCACGGCGATGGAGGGCACCTTGGTCAACGGCGCAGGACGCGGGAGCCCACAACCAGCCGCCGCCGAGAGTTCCCGCGGGGTTCAGGTATTCGCCGCGGACACCATCACGAAGATGCTCCCAGCCCATCAGGGGCAGGTGATCGTTGCCGGGTCGCATGGCGGGGTTTACGCCGGATGGTGCGCTGCAAAAGGCGGCGCGCGCGCCGTGATCCTGAACGATGCGGGCGTCGGCAAGGACGAGGCCGGCATCGGCTCCCTGCCATTCCTGGCTGGCATCGGGCTCGCCGCCGCCACTGCCGACTCGCTGTCATGCCGCATCTCCGACGCGTCCGACATGCTTGCCGGCGGCGTCATCAGCCACGTCAACGAGGTCGCGGCAGCGTTGGGCTGCGCGCCGGGCCAAACAGTGCAGGAGTGCGCTGAACGGATGCGGTCCGCCGCGATGCCGGCCAAACCTGTGCCGGCCTTGCAGGAGTCCCGCTTCGTCATCAGCCAGGAGAGCGGGTGCCGGATCGTGATCGGCATCGACTCCGCGTCTTTGTTCCGGGCGGAGGACGCCGAACGGATCGTCGTCACGGCCTCGCATGGCGCGCTGGTGGGCGGCAAGCCGGACAAGGTGGTGCCGGCCGGCGTGTTCGCCGCCTTCTTCCATGATGCCGGCGGCGCCAAGGACGGCTCGGGATACAGCCGGCTCCCGTCGCTGGATGACACAGGCGTTGTGGGCGCCACGGTCGCGGCTGCCAGCGCCAGGATTGGTGACGCGCGGTCGTGCTACCAAGACGGCATGATGTCCCACGTCAACGAAACAGCGCGGGCACGGGGCGGTCGCGTGGGCATGGCTGTCCAGGCGTTCATCGACCAACTCCGGCATGATGGGGTCGCAGCCGGCAAGTGACGGGCGGCAAGGCGAAGGCACCGCGCCCTGAGTGACGGGGAGCCGACGCCGTGCTTTCGCGATGGTTGCCGGCCGCCGATGCTTCCGGTTCCGGACTGGTCAACGACGGCTTGAGCGGAGGACGTCCCGCTTGATGGCGGATGCTGCGGGACGAAACCCTGGAGACTGACGATCGTGATCGAGCAAGCAAACCAGCCGTGGTGAAGGTTCGAGGCGATCATCTGAACTTCAAACAGGATTGGCGTAAACTAAACACTGGTCGCCTTCTGTATGAAGGATTCGAGCTATACAACGCCGCGTTGCTGAAATCGCTCAATCGAAGTGAGTTCCTGGGCATACGCAACACGCACCTGAACCTGCTGCGCCACCTGGATGCCAACGGGACCCGCATGACGGACTTGGCAGGCCGCTCGAACTTCACGAAACCCGCCATCACCAGCCTGGTGCGAGCCTGCAAGGACCTTGACCTGGTTACCGTGGAACAGAACCGTGGGGACGGCCGTGAGCGGGTCGTCAGGTTTTCCCCAAAAGGGTTGAGGCTCATGCAGCATATTCAAAGGACGCTGCTCACCATCGAGCAGCGCTTGGCCACTCGCCTGGGCGACGAGGCGCATGAGCAGCTTCGGTCTGCGCTGCTGAGCTTGGCGAGCCTGCGGGACGCACTGTGATTCTTCAAGGTGCCTTCAGGACACGGCCGAGTGCAGGCTGGGACGCTGTCCTCAACCGGACGTGTCCGCCGCCTGGGCCACCATGCATCCGCGGGTGACCAGTTCCTCCTTGATCGTCTTCTTCGTCACCTTGCCGTAGCCGGACTTAGGCAGCTCCTGCCAGAAGAACGCCCGGCGGGGCTGCTTGTACCGCGCGATCCGGCCATCCATCCATTTCAGCAGGCTGGGCTCGTTCAGCGTTCCCTCGCGGCGCAGAACCACGACGGCGACGCCGATCTCGCCCCATACCGGGTCAGGCATGCCGAGAACTGCGATTTCCAGAATGTCAGGGTGGGTGAGCAGTTCTTCCTCAATCTCGCGCGGGTAAACGTTGGACCCGCCCGAGATATACATGTCCGACGCCCGGCCCGTGATGAACAGGAAGCCTTCGGCGTCCAGATGGCCGAGGTCGCCGGTGCGGAACCAGCCATCGCGGAACGCCTTCGCATTGGCCTCCGGATTGTTGTAGTAGCCGGCGAACACGGCCGGGCCGCAGGCGCAAATCTCGCCCGTCACGCCGGGCGCCAGAGCGGTCCCGGTTTCCGTGTCCTGGATCTGGATGTCGATTCCGGTCCGGGCGATGCCGCACGTGCCGGCGCGGGGGTCCGGCACGTCTCCCATGACATGCAAGGCCGGCGGCAGGACGGTGATGCAGCCCGTGACCTCGCTGAGGCCGAAATACTGCACCAGCACCGGCCCCAGCTTCGCCAGCGCCCGCTTCTGGTCGGCCCGGTACATGGGCGCACCAGCATACACCACGTGCCGCAAGGAGCTATGGTCGTGCTCGTCGACGGCGGGATGTTCCGTCAGCAGCTTGATGATGGTCGGCACGGTGAACATGTTGGTGACACGGTGCGCGGCCACCAGGCGCCACACCTCCGCAGGGTCGAACCGCTCGGTCGGCAGCAAGACCGTCGTGGCGCCCCGCGCGACCTGGGTCAGCCCGTGGTTGCCGGCGCCGTGCGACAGCGGCGCCACCACCAGGCAGCAATCCTCCTCCGTCGTGCCCGGCACAAGGTCGGCCAGGTGATTGGTGATGATGAACGCCATGTGGCCGTGGGTCAGGACGGCAAGCTTCGGCCGGCCCGTCGTGCCGGAGGTGGAGATGAACCAGCAGGGGTGGTCGTACTCGACGGGCGCGGCCGGGGTGTCCACACCGAGGCGGTCCGCCACCAGCGCGTCCAGATCGGGCGCGTCCAGGGGACCCGGCCCCATGCGTGCGACGAAGGCCATGTCAGGCACCGCCGCCAGCACGGCGGCCGCATGGTCGGGGAACTCGCCGCCGCACAGCAGCGCGCGGGCGCCGGACGCTTCCGCGAGGTAGGCGACGTCGTCGGGAAGCAGGCGGAAGTTGGTCGGCACCCAAACGGCGCCGATCCGGAAGCACGCGTACATCGATTCCAGCATCAGGTTGCTGTTCTTCGACTGCACGACGACCCGGTCGCCGTAGCCGACGCCGCGTTCGGACAGCACGGCCGCGAGGGCGGAGACGCGAGCGGCGAACTCGGCCCAGTTCCAGCGCCGCTCGCCCCAGATCAGCGCCGGCCGGTCGGGAAACCGCCGGGCCGACTGGGTGACGAAATGCGCCAGGTTCATCGCCCGGCGCGACACGGGCAGGCCGGGGCTGGCAGGCATCAGCGCACGCGTTCCAGGATGGACACGTAGTTGGCCACGGCAGCGCCGCCCATGTTGAACACGCCGGCCATCGTGGCACCTGGTATCTGCATCTCGCCAGCCTCGTTCATCAGTTGTAGGGACGCCATGACGTGCATGGACACGCCCGTCGCGCCGATGGGGTGGCCCTTCGATTTCAGCCCGCCGGATGGGTTGATGGGCAGCCGCCCCGTCTTCTCGGCGATGCCTTCGCGGACCACGCGGTAGCCCTGGCCGGGCTCGGCCAGCCCCATCGCCTCGTATTCCAGCAGTTCGGCCATGGTGAAGCAGTCATGCGTCTCCACCAGCGACAGGTCGTCCAGCGTGACGCCGGCATCCTCCCGCGCCTTGGCCCAGGCGCGGCGTGCGCCCTCGAACGCTACCGGGTCGCGGCGCGACAAGGGCAGGATGTCGTTGACCTGCCGGCGGGCGCGGAAGCGTATGGCGCGTTGCAGCGTGGCCGCCGTCTCGTCGTCGGCCAGCACGATGGCGGCAGCCCCGTCGGACACCAGCGAGCAATCGGTGCGGCGCAGCGGCCCGGCCACGTAGGGGTTCTTGGGCGAGACCGTGTTGCAGAACTCGAATCCCAGGTCACGGCGCATCTGCGCCCACGGGTTAGATACGCCATTGCGGTGGTTCTTCGCGGCGATGCGCGCCAGGTCCGCGCTGTGGTCGCCGTAGCGCTGGAAGTAGAGCTCGGCCAGGCGGCCGAAGATGCCGGCGAAGCCGCCTTCGACCTGGTCCTCCTCCTTGCGGTAGCAGCCGGTCAGCAGGTTCTCGCCCACTACGGCGGTCGGCAGCGCCGTCATCTTCTCCGCCCCGATCACCAGGGCGATGCGCGCCTGCCCGCTCTCGATGGCGTTGGCCGCCGACTGGATGGCGGCCGACCCGGTGGCGCAGGCGTTCTCCACATGCACTGCGGGCACGTAGGTCAGCGCAGGCTCGCCCAATGCCGCCAGCGCGCCTTCGAAGCCCTGCCGGGAAAAGCCATTGTTGTAAACGCCGACCGCAACCGCCTCGACATCGCCGGGCGCCACCCCGGCATGGTCGAGCGCCGCCCGGCTGACCTGCGCCATCAGCGCTTCCACGTCCGGTGCGTCAAGCTTCCCAAACGGCGTGTGCGCCCATCCGACGATGTTCGCCTGGCGCCGTTGGACTTCGCTTGCCTGGCTCATGGACAACCCCATTTACTAAAGGAAGTGAACCATCCTAGACTGGTGGCCCGAGCAATCCAAGACAATTGGCTGGACAATAGTTTTGGAGCAGGACGCGGCGATGGCTATCGCTTGGTGACCAACCCGCCGCCGATGAACCCGCCATCGACGGCAAGCACCTGCCCGGTCACGTAGCTGGCGGCGTCGGAAGACAGGAACAAAGCGGCCGACGCGATCTCGTCCGGCCGGCCGTATCGCCCCATCGGCACGAAACGGCCCCAAGCGTCCCGGATGGCCTGATCGTGCACCGCCGCGGCCAGGGGCGTCTCGATCGGCCCAGGCGAGATCACGTTCACCCGGATGCCCTTGGACGCCAACTCAACGGCCATGACCTGGCTCAGGACGATGACGCCGGCCTTTGAGGCACCGTAGGCGGCGCGGCCAAGGTTCCCCCGCATTCCCGATACGCTGGACATGTTGACGATGCTGCCCGCCGCCGCCTCGCACATCAGCCTCGCCGCCGCCTGCCCTATCAAGAAGGTGCCCCTCAGATTGACGGCCTGCACTCGGTCGAACACATCCACCGGCGTGTCGAGAAACGAGAAGTCGGCCCCAATGCCGGCCGAGTTCACCAGGACATCAAGGCGGCCATGACGCTGCTTGATGGCCTGCAACAGGCCGGCACAAGACTCGGGGTCGGCGACGTCGAGCCAGACCGGCGAAACGCCGCCATCGCCGATGGTCCTGGCGTCGGCCGTCACGTCGGCCGCGATGACTTGGGCCCCTTCCGCCGCGAACCTGGCCACGATTGCAGCCCCAATCCCAGACAAGCCGCCGGTCACCAACGCTACTTTGCCGACGAGCGCTCGTGTGATGATCAGTCCTCCGGCGTGGTGCCGCCTTTCAGCCCGCAGCAGGCGTCAGGCTGGCGTGAGCGCCAAGGATCGGCGTGGCGCACGATGGTTCATCGAGTTAACCACGTCCCGCAACGGGGTCCAACAGGTTCGACACGAGCGACCACCATGGCCGAGGCGAGCGAGACCCAATGCCGATTGGCCGGGCAGCCGCGAGTTGCGCGCCGCCGCCGCCCGGCTTAGCGTACCGGCAAAACCGGACCGGGATGAAGCGCCACCTAGGATTTTGCGCAAACAACAGGTGGTGAGACCATGAACATCCATCGCAGGTCGGTCCTGGCAGGCTCGGCCGGGGCCGCGTTGCTGGCGGGCGTGCCGCAGGACGCGGCCGCCCAATCGGCCGCTCCGTCGCGCGCGCAGACGCTGCGCTACGTCACCGGCGCCACCGTCAACACGCTGGACCCCACCATGCCGGGCACCACCCGCGAATCCTTCGGCATCGGCATGTGCGTGTATGATCGGCTGTTCGCGTTCGGCCGCAAGAAGCTCGGCGGCAACTGGGTTTTCGACCCGGACGCCATCCAGGGCGAGCTGGCGCAGTCCTACGCGATCAGCGACGACAAGAAGCTCATCACCATCACCCTGCGCCCGGACGCCACCTGGCATGACGGCAGCCCGGTCACCGCGGAAGACGTCAAGTGGTCGCTGGACCGCGCGGTGTCCGCGAAGTCCCTGGCGCCGCCGCAGCTTTCCACCGGGTCCCTCGCCAGCCCGGGCCAGTTCAAGATCGTGGACGCGCGCACCCTCACGGTGAGCCTGGACAAGCCGGACCGGCTGGCGCTGGCCAACCTGTGCACTCCCTACGCGATCATGGTGAACAGCAAGCTGGCGCGCGCCCATGCGACGGAGGCGGACCCGTGGGCGCAGGAGTGGCTGAAGACCAGCACCGCCGCGTCTGGCGCCTACACGGTCGAGAGCCACAAGCCTGGCGAGAGCACCATCCTGCGCCGCAACGAGGCCTGGCGCGGCGGCCCCCTGCCGTTCTTCCGCCGGGTCATCGTGCAGACGGTGCCGGAGCCGGCGACCCGCGCCAACCTGGTCGAGCGCGGCGACGCCGACCTGTCCATCGACCTCGCGGCGAGCGACATCCAAACCATGGAGAAATCCGCCCGGGTGAAGGTCGCCTCCATCCCGCAAACCAACGGCTTCACCCACATCACGCTCAACACGCAGATGGCGCCGTTCGACAACCCGAAGGTGCGGCAGGCGGTCGCGGCGGCGCTGCCGTACGAGGACATGTTCCAGGCGGCGATCTTCGGCCGCGGCGCCAAGCTGTACGGCGCGGGTTGGAGCGGCACCCCGCCCGATACCAGCTTCCCGCAGCCGATGCCGGTGCGGACCGATCCGGCGCGCGCCAAGCAGCTCCTGGCGGAGGCGGGGATGGCGGAAGGATTCGCCACCTCCTTCGCCTTCAGCGCCGGGCAGTCCGGCACCGCCGAGCCGGTGGCCGCGCTGGTGAAGGAAGCGCTGGGCAAGGTCGGTATTCAGGTGGACATCCAGAAGAAGCCGGACGCCGAGTTCAACACGCTGGAGGCGGAGAAGAAGCTGCCGTTCTACACGGACGGCGCCACCGCCTGGCTGCCGTACACGTACTACTACTTCTACCTGTACTTCACCCGTGATCAGCGCTGGAACTTCGCCGGCTGGAAAAGTCCGGAGATGGAGCAATTGACGCTCCAAGCGCGCTACCAGACCGATCCGGCGGCCTATGAGGCGGAATGCACGAAGATGATCGAGCTGTTCGTGGCGCAGGAGCCGTTGATCATGCTGTGGCAGCCGAACCAGGACGCCGTGATGGCGAAGTCGGTGGACGGCTACACCTACCAGTTCTACCGCCAGGCGGATTTCCGGCCGTTGGTGCGGGTTTAGCAGGGTGCGCGCCGGACCCTCATCCGACCCTCCCCTGGGAGAGGGTTGGATGAGGGCTGCCGCCACGGCGAACGCCATCGCCCGGCGCGTCGGCGCGCGCCTGCTGTCCTCCGTCCCCGCGCTGCTCGGGGTGGTCGTCGTGACCTTCATCCTGATGCGCGTGCTGCCGGGCGACCCGGCGGTGTTCTTCGCTTCCGGCCCCAGCGCCGGGCAGCAGGAGATCGCGGACCTGCGGCACCAGATGGGCCTGGACCGGCCGCTCCCGGTGCAGCTCGCCCGCTACCTGGCGGATGTGGCGACCGGCAACCTCGGCCGCTCGCTCACCACGGGGCAGCCGGTCACGGCCGACATGGGCCGCCGCCTGCCCGCCTCGCTGGAGTTGACGGTCACCGCGCTGCTCATCGCCCTGCTCCTTTCCATCCCGCTCGGCATCGCGGCGGCGCTGCGGCCGGGCTCGGTGGTGGACCACGCGGTGCGGACGGTGTGCACGCTCGGCGTCTGCGTGCCGACCTTCGTGTCCGGCCTGCTGCTGATCTACCTGTTCTACTACCTGCTGGGCTGGGCGCCGGACCCGACGGCGCGCATCGACATCTTCGCCAGCGCTCCGCCGGACATCACCGGCTTCTACCTGGTGGACTTCGCGCTCACCGGGGACTGGGACGGCTGGTGGGCCGCCCTCACCCAGTTGATGCTGCCGGCCTGCACCATGGCGCTGTTCGTGCTGGCGCCGCTGGCCAGGATGACGCGCGCGTCCATGCTGGCCGTGCTGGGCAGCGAGTTCATCCGCACCGCTCAGGCCATGGGGCTGCGGCGGCGACGCATCGTCGTGGGCTACGCGCTGCGCAACGCGCTGCTGCCGGTGCTGACCATCACCGGGATCGTGTTCTCCACCATGCTCGGCGCCAACGTGCTGGTGGAGAAGGTGTTCTCCTGGCCCGGCGTGGCCTCCTACGCGTTGGACGCGCTGCTCGCCTCGGATTACGCGCCGGTGCAGGCCTTCGTGCTGCTGATGGCGCTGATCTTCGTGGCGGTGAACATCCTGATCGACGTGCTGTACGGCCTGGCCGACCCGCGGGTGTCCGTGTCGTGAGCCTCGCGGCCGGCCGTCCGGCGTTCGGCGCGCACGCCGCCTTCGTGCTGCGGTCCAACCCGGTCACCGCCGTCGCGGCTTGCGGCATGACCGTGCTGGCGCTGCTGGCGCTGGCGGCGCCCTGGCTGGCGCCGTACGACCCGGTCGCCTCCGACGTGCCGCACGCCCTGCTGCCGCCGGGGGCCGCGCACTGGGCGGGCACGGACCAGCTCGGGCGGGACATCCTTTCCCGCATCCTGGTCGCGGCGCGGCTGGACCTGTTCATCGCCTTCGTCGCGGTCGGCGTTTCCTTCGCCGCGGGCGCCGCCCTGGGGGGGTTCTGCGGCTACCGTGGCGGATGGCTGGACCGCTGGGTGGGGCGGGTCACCGACGTGCTGATGGCGTTCCCGCTGTTCGTGCTGGCGATGGCGCTGGTGGCCGCCCTCGGCAACCGGATGGAGAACATCATCATCGCCACCGCGGTGATCAACCTGCCGTTCTACATCCGCTTCGCCCGGGCGGAGGTGAACGTGCGCCGCAACGCCGGGTGGGTGGAGGCGGCGCGGGCCTGCGGGGACGGCCACCTTTCCGTGGTGCTGCGCTCCTTGCTGCCCAACGTGCTGCCGGCGATGGCGGTGCAGATCTCGCTCAACCTCGGCTGGGCGATCCTGAATGCCGCCGGGCTCAGCTTCATCGGCCTGGGCGTGCAGGCGCCGACGCCGGAATGGGGCATCATGGTCGCGGAAGGCGCGCGTTTCATCACCAGCGGCAAGTGGTGGCTGGTGGCGTTCCCGGGCCTGGCGCTGATGCTGAGCGTGCTGTGCTTCAACCTGCTGGGCGACGGGCTGCGGGACATGCTGGACCCCCGGATGCGGACATGACCCTGCTGGAGATCCAGGACCTGCGCGTGTCGTTCGCCACGCGCGGCGGCACGGTGGAGGCGGTGCGCGGCGTCAGCCTCAGCCTCCCGCCCGGGCAGACGCTGGGCGTGGTAGGGGAGAGCGGGTCCGGCAAGTCGGTCACCGCCTTGGCGGCGATGCGGCTGCTGGACCGCGCGGGGCGCATCGCCGCGGGCCGGGTGCTGTTCCGCGGGCAGGACATCACGCGCGCCGCACCGGCCGGCCTGCGGCGGCTGCGGGGGGCCGCGATGTCCATGATCTTCCAGAACCCGCGCGCCGCGCTGAACCCGATCCGCACGGTGGAGGGCCAGATCGCCGACGTGCTGCGCGCGCACCGCCCGGTGTCCGCCGCCGACGCGCGCGGCGCCGCGCTGGACCTGCTGCGCGCCGTGCGGATCCGGGACCCGGAGCGCCGCCTGCGCGCCTACCCGGCGGAACTGTCCGGCGGCATGTGCCAGCGGGTGATGATCGCCATGGCGATGGCCTGCGAGCCCGCGCTGCTGATCGCGGACGAGCCGACGACGGGGCTGGACGTGACCACGCAGAAGACGGTGATGGACCTGCTGGCGGGCCTGGTGGCGGACCGGGGCATGGCCATGCTGCTGATCACCCACGACCTCGGCCTGGCGGCCCGTTATTGCGGCGCGATCGCGGTGATGGAGCACGGCCGGGTCGTGGAAGCGGGGGCGACTGCCGGGCTGTTCGCCGGGCCGCGCCATCCCTACACGCAGCGGCTGATCGCGGCCTCGCCCACGCGGCGCTCGACGCTGGCGGATCTCGCGCCCGTCCCCACCGTGGGAAGCCCCCCCACCCCGGCCCTTTCCCAAATGGAGCAGCGGCAAGAAGGCGCGCTGCTCGATGTCCGACGCCTGGTGAAGACCTTTCCCGGCCCGGTGCACGCGGTGGCCGACGTTTCGTTCAGCCTGCCGCCCGGCGGCAGCCTGGGCCTGGTGGGCGAGTCCGGATCGGGCAAGAGCACGCTGTCCCGGCTGATCTGCCGCCTGATCGACCCGGACGCCGGCGAGATCGTCCTCGCGGGCGAGCGCATCGACACCCTCCCGGCGCGGGAGTTCCACCGCTCGCCCCTGCGCCGCGCGGTGCAGATCGTGTTCCAGGACCCGCATGACAGCCTCAACCCGCGCTGGACCGCGTTCGACAGCATCGCCCACCCGCTGCGCCGGCTGGAAGGGATGCGCGGCGGCGCCGCCCTCCACGCGCGGGTCGGCGAGGCCGCCGGGCGCGCCGGGTTGCCGCGGGAGCTGATGGGCCGCTTCCCGCACCAGCTCTCGGGCGGGCAGAAAGCGCGGGTGGGCATCGCCCGCGCCATCGCTCCGCGCCCCCGCCTGCTGGTGCTGGACGAGCCGACGGCGGCGCTGGACGTGTCGATCCAGGCGGCCGTCTTGCAGTTGCTGGACCAGTTGCGGCGGGAGGACGGCATCGCCCTGCTGTTCGTCAGCCACGACCTGAACGTGGTGCGCATGCTGTGCCAGGATCTGGTGGTGCTGCAGAACGGCCGGGTCGTGGAGGCCGGGCCAAGCGCCCGCGTGTTCGCCGACCCGCAGGCTGACTACACCCGGGCACTGCTGGACGCCGTGCCGCATTTCGAGCCCGCCCGGCGGGCGGAGGTGATGGCGTGAACGTCCCAGCCCTGTCGCAGAGAGCCCTCTTCCCCCAGGGAAAGGGCTGGGTGGGGCCTGGCGCAAACCCGGCGGATCGCCGTTGCGTCGAGCCCTCTCCCGAAAGGAGAAAGATGGGGACGTCCGCATGACCCGCCTCGCTGGCAAGGTCGCGGTCGTCACCGGCGGCGCTTCCGGCATCGGCCTGGCCACCGCCCGGCTGTTCCTCCGCGAAGGCGCGCGGGTCTGCATCGTCGACCGGGACGTCGCCGACCTTCCCGGCGCGCTCCGGCGCACGGGCGACGTGGCCGAACCCGGCCGCGCCGAAGCGGACGCGTCGGCCGTGCTCGCCCAGTGGGGCCGCATCGACATACTGGTGACCGCAGCCGGCTTCTCCCGCGGCGGCACCGCGGTGACGGTCACCCCGGCGGATTTCGAGGCCACGATGCGCGTCCACGTGTGGGGAACCTGGCTATGGGTCCGCGCCGTGCTGCCGGCCATGCAAGCGCAACGCGGCGGCAGCATCGTCACCGTCGGCTCGCAACTGGCACGCGCCGGCGGGCGCAACAACATCGCCTACATCGCCGCCAAGGGAGCCATCCTGAGCATGACGCGCACGGTGGCGCTGGACCACGCGCCCGACGGCGTGCGGGCGAACGCCATCCTGCCGGGCGCCATCGACACGCCCCTGCTCCACCGCTCCTTCGCCCGCGCCGCCGACCCGGCGCAGCCGCGCGCCGCCTCGCTCGCCCGCCACCCCATGGCCCGCTTCGGCCGTGCGGAGGAAGTGGCGGAAGCGGCGTTGTACCTCGCCAGCGACGCGTCCAGCTTCACCACCGGAACCGAGCTGGCCGTGGACGGAGGCTGGCTTGCCGGATAACCACGGGCCGCTGGACGCGCTGGCGGCGCTGGCCGCCCGGGTGCGCGACGACCTCGACCGCGTCGCCCACCCGCGCGCCAAGTGGCTGCAACCGCGCATCGGGCCGGATGGCGAGCCGGCGCTGGACGTGCTGGTGGTGGGCGGCGGCCAGTCCGGCCTCGGGATCGCGGTGGGGTTGCTGCGGGCGCAGGTGGACAACATCCTGGTGGTGGACCGCGCCGCCCGGGACGCGGAAGGGCCCTGGCTGAGCTACGCCCGCATGCACACCCTGCGCTCGCCCAAGGACTACACCGGGCCGGACCTGGACCTGCCCAGCCTGTGCTACCAATCCTGGCACGAGGCGCGGCACGGCCCGGCGCACTGGCGATCCCTGGGTCTGATCGCGCGGGAGGACTGGGCCGCCTATCTCGGCTGGGTGCGCGACACGGTCGGCGTCCCGGTGCGGAACAGCACGGCGGTCACGGACATCGCCCCGGCCGGGGGCGGGCTGCTGGCCGCCACGTTCGCGGATGGCGGGACGCGCTACGCCCGCAAGGTGGTGCTGGCGACCGGGCAGGACGGCATGGGGGAATGGTGGATGCCACCGGTGCTGGCCGCCCTGCCCGCCGCCTTGCGCGCCCACGCCGCGGACCCGATCGACTTCGCCGCCCTGCGCGGGCGCCGGGTGGCGGTGCTGGGCGCCGGCGCGTCCGCGTTCGACAACGCCGCCGCCGCGCTGGAGGCGGGCGCGGCCGACGTGGCGCTGTATTGCCGCCGGGCGGAGCCGCAGGTGGTGCAGCCGTACCGCTGGCTGACCTTCGCCGGCTTCCTCCGCCACCTGTCGGACCTCGACGACGCGTGGCGCTGGCGGTTCATGAGCCGCATCGGGGGCATGCGCGAAGGCTTTCCGCAACCGACCTTCGACCGCTGCGCCCGGCACGCCGCGTTCCGCCTGGTGACCGGCGCGCCCTGGACGGCTGCCCGCGCCGTGGGGAACACGGTGGCGTTCGACACCCCACGCGGCACGTTCGAGGCGGATTTCGTGATCTGCGGCACGGGGGTGGAAATGGACTTCACCCGCCGCCCGGAGCTGCGCCGCATGGCCGGGGACATCGCCCGCTGGTCCGACCGCTACCAGCCGCCGCCGGCCGAGCGGGATGACCGGCTGGGCCGCTTCCCGTACCTGGCGCCTGATTTCAGCTTGGTGCCGCGCGTGCCGGGCCAGGCGGAGTGGATCCGCGACGTGCACCTGTTCAGCATCGCGTCCACGATGAGCTTCGGCCCGTCCGGCTCCTCCATCAACGCGATGACCACGGCGGTGCCCAAGCTGGTGTCCGGGCTGACCCGCGGGCTGTTCACGGGCGACCTGGAGCGGCATTGGCGGGAGCTGCAAGCTTATGATGTGCCGCAAGCCGTGATCAGGTAGAAACTGCCGGCGCTCCATGTTGCGCAGGAGTCCACCATGAGTTCGGATGACGCCGCCCCGCCGCTCGTGGACGTGGTGATCCCCGCCTACAACGGCGCCAAGACGATCGAGAGCGCGGTGGCCAGCATCCAGGCGCAGACCGTCCGCGACATCCGGATCATCGTCGTCAACGACGGCTCGACCGATGGAACGCGGGAGATCGTGCGGCGCTTGGCCGACGCGGACAGCCGGGTCGTGCTGCTGGACCGGCCGAACGGCGGCATCGTGGACGCGCTGAACGCGGGCCTGGCAACCTGCACCGCCTCCATGGTCGCCCGGCATGACGCCGACGACCTGGCCAGCCCGGACCGGTTCGAGAAGCAGCTCGCCTTTCTGCACGCGCACCCCGGTTGCAGCGCCGTGTCCGGCGCGATCCGCCACATCGACGACGCCGGGCGCGTGCTTGGGCCGCCTTTGCACCTGCCCTCGCCGGACCTCGCTGACCCGCGCGAGTGCCCGCAGCGGGAGCCATACCTCATCCACCCGTTCCTGATGGTGCGGCGCGCCGCCGTGGAGGCCGTGGGCGGCTACCGCTATGTCTTCCATTCCGAGGATACCGACCTGTACTGGCGCTTGCAGGAAGTGGGCACGCTCGCGAACATGCCGGACGTGCTGGGCGAGTTCCGCATCCACGGGCGGAGCATCACCGGGATGTCCGTGCTGAACGGCCGCGTGTCGGCGCTCAACTCGCAGTTGGCGGGGATCTCGGCGCTGCGCCGCCGGGCTGGGCGGGAAGACCTGGCGTTCCCCCGCTCGGCGCTGGCCGAGTGCCTGGGGGCGCGCTCGCTGGAGGGCATCGTGCGCGTGGGCAGCCGCGGGCTGGACCCGGCGGAGGCGGCGCTGCTGGCCCCGGCGGTTTGCGCCAAGCTGCTGGAGCTGTCGAGCCACCGGCCATACGAGCTCGACATGGAGGATTGCGGCTACATCCGGGACACGCTGGTGCGCGCGCTGCCGGAGATGACGGCGTCCAGCCGCGCCGTGTGCACCCGGATGCTGTCGGGCACGGCCGCGCGTCTGCTGGCCGAAGGCAAGGGGGCGGCGGCGCTGCGGCTGGCGCCCTTGCGGCTCTACCCGCTGGTGGTGGCGCGGTGGGCGCTGCGCGCCGGCATGCCGCTCGGCGTCCGCCGCATGGTGCGCCGGATGGGGGGGCGGGCCGTGCTCGCGAAGTAGGGCGGGCGGGTCGGCGCGACGCAGTTGGATGGAAAACTGTGTTGCGTCGGCTTTCAACTCCAAGTTGGATTTCCGCGCAATTGCGAGCGTTATCGGAAGTGGTTACTGAATTTCCCTGCGCGCATGGGTCGGACCATCTGCACGCCCCTCACTGAACCGCCTGCGCCGCCCGCACCGCCGTAGCCAACTGGTCCAGCTCCGCGTCCACGATCCCGGCCGCCCGCAATCCCTCGCTGGTCTGGAACAGGTAGCTGGCGCAACTGCCAAGCTCGCCGGCGGCGGTGGCCAGGGTGCGGATCACCGTTTCCTTCGCCAGCGCGCCGGCATACTGCTCGGCGTCCGGGTTGATGGTGAACGCCACCGCGTGGCCGAATGGCTCGCCCGTCGGGTCTTCCAGCGCCAGCCAGCGGGGCACGTAGCTGCCGGCCAGCATCTCGCGGCGCCACAGCAGGGCCAGTTCCTGCTCCAGCAGATCCTCCGCGATGCGGAACGCCACCCCCGTGCAGGCGCCGCCCTCGTCCAGGCCCAGCACCAGGCCGGGATTGTCCGCCGTGCCGCGGCCGGCCCGGGTGGACAGGCAGAACGCGCGGTGCCAGCCATGCACCGTCGCGACCCGGCGCTCCTCGAACAGCACGGTCGGGTTCCAGATCAGCGAGCCGTAGCCGAACAGCCACGCCGCACCCCCGGGGGGCCGCTCGGCCAATGTTCTGCCCAGAGATTCCGCCCGTTCCGCCCCCGTCAGCAGCCGCAGCTCGGGGTGGGCGCGGGCGACCATGGCGTCGATCCCGCCCGCTTCCAGCAGCGCCCGGGTAAGGATGGGGTCCGTCACGCCGCGCGGGCCGCCATCGGCGCCAGGCCCATCCGCGCGCGGGCGGCGGCGTACTCGCGGGACAGCTTCTCGACCAGCTCGGCGGCGGGCAGCACGGACCGGACGGCGCCGATGCCCTGGCCGCTGCCCCAGATGTCCTTCCAGGCCTTGGCCCGGCCGCTGCCGAAGTTCATGGCGGTGGGGTCGCTCACCGGCAGGTTGTCCGGGTCCAGCCCGGCGCGCACGAGGCTGCCCTTGAGGTAGTTGCCGTGCACGCCGGTGATCAGGTTGGTGTAAACGATGTCGCCCGCGGCGGACTCCACCAGCATTTGCTTGTAGGCCGGGTCCGCATTGGCCTCCGCCGTGGCGATGAAGGCGGAGCCGATATAGCCGAAATCCGCCCCCATCGCCTGCGCCGCCAGCACCGCGTCCCCGGTGGCGATGGCGCCGGACAGGGCGAGCGGCCCGTCGAACCAGCTCCGGATCTCGCCGACCAGCGCGAACGGCGAGATCGTCCCGGCGTGGCCGCCGGCGCCAGCCGCCACCGCGATCAGCCCGTCCGCTCCCTTGGCGATCGCCTTGCGGGCAAACGCGTCGTTGATGACGTCATGCAGCACGATGCCGCCGTAGGAATGCACCGCCTCGAACACCTCCTCCCGCGCGCCGAGGGAGGTGATGACGATGGGCGCCTTGTACTTCACGCAGAGCTCGACGTCGTGCATCAGCCGGTCGTTGGACCGGTGCACGATCTGGTTGACCGCGTAGGGCGCGTCCGCCGCGCCCAGTTCCCCGTCCAAGCGGCGGAACCACTCCTCCAGCACGGGCGCCGGGCGGGCATTCAACGCGGGGAACGAGCCGACGACGCCGGCGCGGCACTGCGCGATCACCAGATCCGGGGTGGACATGATGAACAGCGGCGAGGCGATCACGGGCAGGCGGAGCCGGTCGAAGATGGCGGGAACGGGCATGGGCCATGTCCTGGTTGGCACGGCCGCCGCCTGCGCCGATCGGCATTGACGGCAGACAGCAGCGGCCTAGGATCACGAAACAGGAATGCGCGCGGGCCGGCAAGTGCCCGTTGACAAGCATCGACCGGAGGAGACGGAGCCATGCGGCTGCACATCGGCGCGGCACTACTGGGTTTGCTGGCATCCACCGCCCTTGTCCCCGTTCCCTCGGCACGGGCGGACGAGACGGTCCGCATCGCCTACATCGACCCGTTGAGCGGCCCCTTGGCCCAGACCGGGCAACTGGGCGAGCAGCATTTCCGCTTCGCCGCGGACCGGGTGAACGCCGCGAACGCCGCCGGGCCGGGCCGCCGGTTCGAGATCGTGCCGATGGACAACGAGGTCAGCCCGGAGAAGTCGCTGACCCTGCTGCGCAAGGCGGTGGACGACGGCATCCACTACGTGACCCAGGGCAACGGCTCGTCGGTCGGCTTCGCGCTGGAGGACGCGGTCGGCAAGAACAACCGGCGCGACCCGGCCAAGACCGTGCTGTACCTGAACTACGCCGCCGTCGACCCGGGAATGACCAACGAGAAATGCTCGTGGTGGCAGTTCCGCTTCGACGCGGACAGCGACATGAAGATGCGAGCGCTGGCGGACTACCTCGTCAGCCAGAAGGACGTGCACAAGGTGTACGTGTTCAACCCGGACTACTCGTTCGGCGTGTCGGTGCAGAAGGCGGCGGAGGCGATGCTGACGGACCGCCGCCCGGACTTGCAGATCGTCGGCGCGGAGCGGGTGCCGCTGGGCAAGGTGAAGGATTTCGCGCCCTACATCGCCAAGATCCAGGCGTCCGGCGCGGATGCGGTGGTCACCGGCAACTGGGGGGCCGATCTGGAGCTGCTGGTCAAGGCGGCGGCGGACAGCGGCTACAAGGGCCGCTTCTTCACCTACTACATCGGCGACCAGGTGCTGGTGGCCGCCGCCGGGCCGGGCGCGCGGGGTGACGCGCAGGTCAGCACCTGGGCCGGCAACGTGCCCGGCGTCGACGACATCCAGGATGCCTTCGAGAAGCGGTTCGGCCGCACCTTCTACTACTGGCACATCGAGAACGAGATCGAGACGCTGGCCGCAGCCATGAAGCAGGCGGACTCGTCCGACCCGACCCGCGTTGCCGCCGCCATGAGCGGGATGCGGCGGCAAACGCCCCTCGGCGTCTCGGACATGCGGGCGGACAACCACCAGTTGATCCAGCCGCTGTTCATCTCCGAGCTGGCGCCGGACCTGCCGCACGTGTTTCCGGAAACCAGGCTGGGCTTCAAGACCATCAGCCGGATCGAGGCGGACGCGACCCGGATGCCGACCACCTGCTCCTACAAGGACAAGCCGACTGGATGAGTCCATCCGTCACGCTCCTGCTGCTGAACGGCCTGGTGTACGGCCTGCTGCTGTTCATGCTGTCCAGCGGGCTGACGCTGATCTTCGGCATGATGGGCGTGCTGAACCTGGCCCATGCCAGCTTCTACATGCTGGGCGCCTACTTCGCCTACACGGTGAGCCTTTACGCCGGGTTCTGGCCCGGCCTGGTCATCGCGCCGCTGCTGGTCGGCGTGCTCGGCGCGTTGCTGGAACGCTACGGCCTGCGCGCGGTGCACCGCCACGGCCACATGGCGGAACTGCTGTTCACCTTCGGCCTGGCCTTCGTGATCGGCGAGGTCGTGCCGCTGGTCTGGGGACGCAACCCGGTCCCCTACGTGGTGCCGCCGGCGTTGGATTTCCCGCTGTTCCACGTGGGTGACACCGCCTACCCGGCGTACCGGGTGTTCATGATGGCGGTCTCCCTGCTGATGTTCGTGGCGCTCTACGCGGCGCTGGCGCGGACCCGGCTGGGCCTGGTGGTGCGCGCGGCGCTGACCCATCCGGACATGGTGTCCATGCTGGGCCACGACGTGCCGCGGGTGTTCACGCTGGTGTTCGGCGCCGGCTGCGCGCTCGCCGGGCTGGCGGGGGTGATCGCAGGCAACGCGTTCACCACCCAGCCGGGCATGGCCGCCTCGCTCGGCGCCATCGTGTTCGCGGTAGTGGTGATGGGCGGGCTGGGCTCGATCTGGGGCGCGTTGGCGGCGTCCGTGCTGATCGGGCTGATCCAGACCGTGTCGATCAGCCTGGACCTGCCGCTGTGGAGAGCGCTGGCCGCGATGGGCTTGGCAGTGGACCCGGCCGGCCGCCTGACCGACCTGTGGAACCTGACGGTGGCGCGGGCGGCGCCGATTGTGCCCTACCTGCTGCTGGTGCTGACCTTGGCGTTCCGGCCCAAGGGCCTGGCCGGGTCGAGGACGGCGTGATGCGCTGTCCTCACCCCGGCCCTCTCCCGCGAGCGGGAGAAGGAGAGCCGGTTCCCGCTTGCGGGAGCGGGTTGGGTGGGGGCTTGCCACCATGAGCGTCACGGCCCGCGCCATCCCGCTGAGCCGCCCGCGCACCGGCCTGCGATCGGCCTTGCCCTGGTTGCTCGCGGCGATGGTGGCGGTCGCTGCCCCTTACCTGCTGTCCAGCGGCTTCGGCCTCTCGCTGCTGTGCCGCATGGGCATCGCCATCGTCTTCGCGCTGTCGTTCAACATGCTGCTCGGCCAGGGCGGCATGCTGGATTTCGGCCATGCGGTGTTCGCCGGCTTCGGCGGGTTCGCCGCCATGCACGCCATGCGTGCGGCCGGGCTGGGCTGGTGGGTGCCCATGCCGTTCGTCCCGCTCGCCGGCGCGGCTGGGGGCCTGGCGGCGGCCGTGCTCGCCGGCCTGGTCGCCACACGGCGGGGGGAGACGGCGTTCGCCATGATCACGCTCGGCCTCGCCGAGCTGTTCGGCGCCGCCGTGCTGATGTTCCCCTCCGTGTTCGGCGGCGAGGAAGGGCTGAACGGCGACCGCTCGGACGGCCCGGCGCTGTTCGGCTTCGACTTCGGCAGCCAGCTGCACGTGTACGGCCTGATCGCCGTCTGGGCGTTCCTCTGCGCCTTCCTGATGTGGCGCTACACCGGCACCCCGCTCGGCCGGCTGGCCAACGCCGTGCGGGACAACGCGGAGCGGGTCGGCTTCATCGGCTATGACCCGGCGCGCGTGCGGTTCCTGGTGTTCGCGCTGTCCGGCTTGTTCGCGGGCGTGGCGGGCGGGCTGCAAGCGTTGAACGACGAGATCGTCACGTCTGGCAGCATCTCCTCCGAAGCGTCGGGCGCGGTGCTGCTGATGACCTTCGTGGGCGGCGTCGGCACGTTCTGGGGGCCGGTGCTGGGGGCCATCCTGGTGACCTACCTGCAAGTGGCGCTGTCCACGATGACGGACGCCTGGCAGTTGTACGACGGCCTGCTGTTCATCGCGGCGGTGGTGTGGGCGCCGGGCGGGCTGTCGGGCATCATCCTGGCGCACGCGCCCCTGGTCCGTTCCGGCCGCGCCACAGCGTTGCTGCCCTCCTACGGCGCGCAACTGCCCGGCCTCGCGCTGGCGCTGGCCGGCGTGGCCGCCTTGGCCGAGCTGGCGTTCCGCCTGCAAGCCGTGCGCAACGGCGCCGCGGCCGGGCAGGTGCTTGGCTTGCCGGCGGAGCCGACCGGATTGTGGCAGTGGGCCGTGGGGATGGCGCTGTTCGCGGCCGGCGCGGCCCTGCTGCGGCGCACCTGGCCGGCGGCGCGGGCGGCGTGGCAGGCCGGGGCCGTGGCGTCCCTGTGACCGCGGCGCTGTCCATCCGGGGCCTGCGCAAGAGCTTCGGCGCCACGGCGATCATCAAGGGCGTGACGCTGGACATCGCCGCCGGCGAACGCCACGCCGTGATCGGCCCGAACGGCGCGGGCAAGAGCACGTTCTTTCACCTGGTCAGCGGCCGCTACGCGCCCGATGCCGGCCAGGTGCTGCTGCACGGCGAGGACATCACCGGCCTGCCTTCCTTCGTGATCAGCCGGCGCGGGCTGTCCCGCTCGTTCCAGGTGACATCCCTGTTCCCGCGCATGACGGTGTTCGAGAACCTCCGCAACGCGGCGATGCGGTCGGCGGGCGCCGGGCACAACTTCTGGCGCCCGGCGAGCGGCTACCGCGTGCTCGCACGCCGGGCGGAGGAGGTGCTGGAGCTGACCGGCCTGACGCCGCGGCGCGCCGTGCTCGCGGGCGCGCTGGCCTATGCCGACCAGCGCGCGCTGGAGATCGGCATCGCCGTGGCGGGAGGCGCCAACACGATCCTGCTGGACGAGCCCACGGCCGGCATGAGCCACGCGGAAACCGAGTCCGCCACCGCGCTGATCCGCCGCGTGACGGAGGGCAAGACGCTGGTGATGATCGAGCACGACCTGGGCGTGGTGTTCGGCCTGGCGGACCGCATCACGGTGCTGGCGGACGGCCAGGTGATC
Organism: uncultured Acetobacteraceae bacterium; assembly: GCA_964245075.1. GTDB lineage: Bacteria > Pseudomonadota > Alphaproteobacteria > Acetobacterales > Acetobacteraceae > LMUY01. The sequence continues at coordinate 28,710 of CAXTLC010000014.1, read as the reverse complement.
GCCAGCGGCCCGCCGTCCGAGGTGCGCGGCAACGCGGCCGTGCGCGCGGCCTACCTGGGCACGGCTGCGGATGCGTTGGCATGACGGCCGGGCGATGCTGACCCCCTCCCCCATGCTGGACGTCCAGGGCCTGGACGCCTGGTACGGCAAGAGCCAGGTGCTGCGCGGCGTGGACCTGCAAGTTGGCCGCGGCGAGATCGTCGCCATCCTCGGCCGCAACGGCGCCGGGCGCTCCACCGCGCTGAAGGCCATCATGGGCGGCGTGGTCCGCGCCGGGCGGGTGGTGTTCAACGGCGCGGATATCGGCCGGATGCCGCCGCACGCCATCGCCCGGCTCGGCCTGGGCTACGTGCCGGAGGACCGGGCGATCTTTCCGGACCTGACCACGTTGCAGAACCTGCTGCTGGGCGAGAAGCCAGGCCCCGGCGGACCGTTCAAGCTGGCCGACGCCTACGCCCTGTTCCCCCGGCTGGGGGAACGGGCCGCGGCGCCCGCCGGCGCGCTCTCGGGCGGCGAGCAGCAGATGCTGGCGATCTGCCGCACCCTGATGGGCTGCCCGGCGCTGCTGATGGTGGACGAGCCCACGGAAGGCTTGGCCCCCATGATGGTGGACCGGGTGCGGGATCTGTTGCTGGCGGTCGCCGCACGTGGCACGACGATCTTGCTGGTGGAGCAGAAGCTGGCCATCGCGCTGGCCATCGCCCGCCGGCTATATGTGATGGGGCACGGCAGGGTGGTGTTCGAGGGCACGCCCGCCGGGCTCGCCGCGGACGCGGGCGTGCGCCGCGAATGGTTGGAGGTTTGAGCCATGGGCAACGTGAACGCAGCGGTCAACATGACGATGGAGGACGGCGTGGCCGTCATCGCCATGGATAACCCGCCGGTCAACGCGCTGGGCCACGTGCTGCGGGATGGGCTGGTGCAGGCGCTGGCGAAGGCCGGGCCGGACGCGAAGGCGGTGCTGCTGCACGGCACGCCGCGCGCGTTCTCCGGCGGCGCCGACATCACCGAGTTCAGCCAAGTGCCGAAGCAGCCCGGCTTGTCGGACGTGATCGCGGCCATCGAGGAGTTCGACCGGCCGGTGGTGGCCTTCATCACCGGTATCGCCCTGGGCGGTGGGCTGGAACTGGCGCTCGGCTGCCATTACCGGGTCGCGGCGCCGGGTGCCAAGGTCGGGTTGCCCGAGGTCAAGCTCGGCCTCCTGCCCGGCGCCGGCGGCACGCAGCGGCTGCCCCGCATCATCGGCCCGGCCGCGGCCATGAAGGCCATCGTGTCGGGCAGCCACATGCCGGTGGAAACGGCGCCGGGCCTGGCGGACGCGATGTGCGCCACGCGGGAGGAGGCCGTGGCGTTCGCCCGCTCCGTCATCGGCAAGCCGCTGACCCGGGTGCGGGACCGTGACGACAAGCTCGCGCAAGCGCGTGCCAACCCGGGCCTGCTGGACGAGGCGGCTGCCCCGCTGCTCAAGCGCGCCCGCGGCCAGCGTGCGCCGGCCGCCTGCATCGAGGCGGTGCGCGCCGCCGTCACCCTGCCGATGGACGAGGGCCTGGCCCTGGAGCGAAAGCTGTTCGTCGAGCTGGTCGGCAGCGCGGAAAGCCGGGCCATGCGCCACGCCTTCTTCGCCGAGCGCGAGGCGCAGAAGGTGCCCGGCATGCCCGCCGGGCTGAAGCCGGCCCCGGTGGCCCGCGCCGCCATCATCGGCGCCGGCACCATGGGCGGCGGCATCGCCATGTGCTTCGCCAACGCCGGCATCCCGGTGACGGTGGTGGAGGTGAAGGCGGACGCGCTGGACCGCGGCATGGCCGTGGTGGAGAAGAACTACCGCACCGCCGTCAGCCGCGGCTCCATGGCGGAGGGGGACGTTGCCAAGCGCATGGCGCTGTTCACGCCGACCACGGATTTCGCCGCGATCGCCGGCGCGGACGTGGTGATCGAGGCGGTGTTCGAGACCATGGAGGTCAAGCGGGAGGTGTTCGCCAAGCTGGACGCGCTGGCCAAGCCGGGGGCGCTGCTGGCGTCCAACACCTCCACCCTGGACGTGGACCAGATTGCGTCGTTCACCAAGCGCCCGGCGGACGTGCTGGGCATGCACTTCTTCTCCCCGGCCAACGTGATGAAGCTGCTGGAGATCGTCCGCGGCAAGCAGACCAGCCACGAGTCGCTCGCCCGGGCGCTGGCGATCGGCCGCGCCATCGGCAAGGTGTCCGCGGTGGTCGGCGTGTGCGACGGCTTCGTCGGCAACCGCATGCTGCACAAGCGGTCCGCGCAGGCGGAGAAGCTGCTGCTGGAAGGGGCGAAGCCGGAGCAGGTGGACGCCGTGGTGACGAAGTTCGGCTTCCCCATGGGTCCCTACGCCATGGGCGACCTGGCTGGGCTGGACGTCGGCTGGCGCATCCGCCAGGGCCGTGGCGCCACCGCGCCGGTCAGCGACGCCCTGTGCGAGGCCGGGCGGTTCGGCCAGAAGACCGGCGCCGGATACTATAAGTACGAGGGCCGCACCCCCACGCCGGACCCGGAGGTGGAGCGCATCATCGCCGAGCAGCAGCGCAAGGTCGGCATCAACCCGCGCACCATCGGCGACGACGAGATCTTCGAGCGCATGTTCTACCCGATGATCAACGAGGGCGCCCGCATCCTGGAGGAGGGCATCGCGTCCCGCCCGTCCGACATCGACGTGATCTGGATGAACGGCTACGGCTGGCCGGCCTGGACCGGCGGCCCGATGCACTACGCGGACACCGTGGGGTTGAAGCGTATCGCCGACCGGCTGGAAGCCTACGCCGAGGGCAGCGGGGACGAGACGCTGCGCCCGGCAGCCCTGCTGCGCCGGCTGGCCGACGCTGGGCAGGGCTTCGCGGCCCAGGCCAAAGCCGCCGCCTGATGGCGCGTCCGTTCGCGTGGGAGCGCTCCTACCCGCCGGGCCTGCGGTGGGACGTGCCGCTCACGGTCACGACGTTGCCGCAGATGATGGACACGGCGGTCGCCGCCTACGGCGACAAGCCATACATCGAGTTCCGCGGCCGGCGCATCGGCTTCCGCGAGTTCGGCGGGCGGGTGGACCGGGCGGCTGCCGGGTTCCGCGCGCTGGGGGTGGGGCCGGGCGTCGCGGTGGCGCTTTACCTGCCGAACACGCCCTACCATCCGGTCAGCTTCTTCGGCGTGCTGCGGGCGGGGGGCCGCGTCGTGCATCTCAGCCCGCTCGACCCGCCGCGCTCGCTGGCGCGCAAGCTCGCGGACAGCGGCGCGCGGGTGATGGTGGCGCCGGATTTCGCGGCCATGCTGCCGCATGCGCTCGCGCTGCTGGCGGACGGGCTGCTGGACAGCTTGATCGTGGGCGAGGACGCCGCCTGGGGCGCAGGGCCGCCCACGCAGGGCATCCCGGAAGACAGCCGCGTCCTGCGTTTCGCCGGATTGGGCGAGGGGGCTCCCGGCGGCAACTGGCCAGCGGCCGACCCCGGCGACCTGGCCGTGCTGCAATACACCGGCGGCACCACCGGCCTGCCCCGCGCCGCCATGCTGACCCACGCGAACCTGACGGCGGCCACCTCCATCTACGAGGTGTGGTCGGAGGGCCATGGCCGCTCGTACCAGCCGGATGACCGGGTGGTGGGCGTGCTGCCGTTGTTCCACATCTACATGATGGTCACCGTCATGCTGCGGAACCTGAAGAGCGGGACGGAGATGCTGCTGCGGCTGCGCTTCGACGCGGCACAAACGCTGGACGACATCGAGCACGGGCGCGCCACCATTTTCCCCGGCGTGCCGACCATGTACATCGCCATGGCCGCCCAGCCAGGCCTGGACAAGCGGGACCTGTCCTCCTTGCGCACCGCCAGCAGCGGCGGCGCCCCCTTGCCGGTCGAAGTGGCGGAGCGGTTCCGGGCGCTGACCGGGCAGCGGGTGGGCGGGGGCTGGGGCATGACGGAGACCTGCTCCGCCGGGAGCAACATCCTGCCCGGGGCGGACATGCGCCCCGGGCTGATCGGCGTGCCGCTGCCCGGCGTCGAGATGGAGATCGTGGCGCTGGACGATCCGCACCGCGTGCTTCCCATCGGCGAAACCGGCGAGATCCGGCTGCGCGGCCCGAACATCACCGACGGCTACTGGAACCGGCCGGAAGAGGCCGCTTCCGCCTTCGCCGACGGCTTCCTGCTGACCGGCGACATCGGCCGCATGGACGAGGCGGGCAACTTCTATATCGTGGACCGCAAGAAGGACATGATCATCTCCGGCGGCTTCAACGTGTATCCGCGATTGATCGAGGACGCGATCTACGAGCATGAAGCGGTGGAGGAATGCACGGTGGTCGGCATCCCGGACGCGTACCGCGGCCAGGCGGCCAAGGCGTTCGTGAAGCTGCGCGGCGGCGCCGAGCCGTTCACGGCCGAGGAGCTGCGGGGCTTCCTCGCCGACAAGCTTGGGCGCCACGAGATGCCGGCCGCCGTCGAGTTCCGCGAAAGCCTGCCGCGCACGGCGGTGGGCAAGCTGTCCCGCAAGGAGTTGGCTGACGAGGAGAAGCAGCGCGCCTCCGAGCCCGCATCCCAGATCGCAGAGGTGTCCGCACAATGACCGAAGCCGTAATCGTCTCCACCGCCCGCACGCCGATCGGCAAGGCGCAGCGCGGGGCGTTCAACCTCACCCACGGCGCCGACCTCGGCGGCCACGTCATCCGCGCCGCCATGGACCGCGCCGGCATCGACCCGGCGAGCGTGGAGGACGTCGTGATGGGCTGCGCCAACCCCGAAGGCGCCACCGGCGGCAACATCGCCCGGCAGGCGGCGCTGCGGGCCGGCATCCCGTCCACCGCATCCGCCATGACGGTGAACCGGTTCTGCTCCTCCGGCTTGCAGGCGATGGCGCTGGCGGCCGGGCGCATCATCAATGACGGCGCGCCGGTGGCGGTCGCGGGCGGGCTGGAGTCGATCAGCTTGGTGCAGCTCCACATGAACCAGTTCCACTACCGCGACGAATGGCTGTTGGAGAACAAGCCGGACGTTTACATGCCGATGATCGAGACCGCCGACGTGGTGGCCAAGCGCTACGGCATCAGCCGCGAGGCGCAGGACGAGTACTCGCTGGAGAGCCAGCGCCGCACCGCCGCCGCCCAGCAGGCCGGCCGCATGGCGGCGGAGATCGTGCCGATGACGGTCACCAAGGAGGTGGTGGACAAGGCCACCAAGGCGGTCAGCCAGGAGCAGGTGACGCTTACCTCCGACGAGTGCAACCGCCCGGACACGACGCTGGAAGGCCTGGCCAAGCTGAAGCCGGTGCGCGGGGAAGACCAGTTCGTCACCGCCGGCAACGCCAGCCAGTTGAGCGACGGCGCTTCCGCTTGCGTGATGATGTCCATGGAGGAGGCGCGGCGCCTGGGCCTGACGCCGCTCGGCATCTTCCGCGGCTACGCGACCGCCGGGTGCGATCCGGACGAGATGGGCATCGGCCCGGTTTATGCCATTCCCCGCCTGCTGGAGCGCAAGGGGCTGAAGATCGAGGACATCGACCTTTGGGAGCTGAACGAGGCGTTCGCCAGCCAGGTGCTGTACTGCCGTGACAAGCTCGGCATCCCGAACGACCGGCTGAACGTGGATGGCGGCTCCATCTCGATCGGCCACCCGTATGGCATGAGCGGCGCCCGGATGGCCGGCCACGCCTTGATCGAGGGCCGGCGGCGGGGTGCCAAACACGCCGTGGTCACCATGTGCATCGGAGGCGGCCAGGGCGCTGCCGGACTGTTCGAGATCGTGAACTAGGATGCGCGGACCCTCCACCCCGGCCCTTCCCAAAGGGAGAGGGTGGGGTGAGGGACCGGCGCGGCAACGAAAGTAGGTATCATGGACCTGAGCTTCACTCCCGAGGAACGCGCCTTCCGCCAGGAGATGCGGGACTTCTTCCGCACGAAGATCCCCGCCGAGATCCGCGAGAAGGGTGGCCGTGGCGAGCACGTGTCCAAGGCGGACCTGCAAACCACCCAGCGCGCCATGAACGCGGCCGGCCTCGCCGTGCCGCATTGGCCGGTGGCGTACGGCGGCAAGGATTGGACGTCGGTGCAGTCCTACATCTGGCTGGACGAGATGCAGACCGCTTCCGTCCCGGCGCCGCTCGCCTTCAACACCTCCATGGTCGGCCCGGTCATCGCGCAGTTCGGCTCCGAGGCGCAGAAGCAGCGCTTCCTGCCGGCCACCGCCAACCTGGACACCTGGTGGTGCCAGGGCTTCTCCGAGCCGGGCGCCGGCTCCGACCTGGCCGGGCTGCGCACCACCGCCAAGCGCGAGGGCGACACCTACGTCGTCAACGGCCAGAAAACCTGGACCACGCTGGCGCAGCATGCCGACTGGATCTTCTGCCTGGTTCGCACGAACCCGAATGCGGCGAAGAAGCAGGAGGGCATCTCCTTCATCCTGATCGACATGGGGACGCCGGGCATCACGGTGCGCCCGATCCAGACGCTGGATGGCGGGCACGAGGTGAACGAGGTCTGGTTCGATGACGTGCGCGTCCCGGCCGAGAACCTGGTCGGCGAGGAGAACCGCGGCTGGGACTACGCCAAGTTCCTGCTGGGCAACGAGCGGACGGGCATCGCCCGCGTGGGCGTGTCCAAGGCGCGGCTGATGCGGCTGCGGCAACTCGCCAAGCTGGAGCGCATCGGCGACAGGCCGATGATCGAGAACCGCGCCTTCAGCGAGAAGCTGACCGCAGTGGAGATCGACCTGCGCGCGCTGGAGATGACGCAACTGCGCGTGGTGGCCGCCGAGCGCGACCACGCGAAGGGCAAGCCCAACCCGGCCAGCTCCATCCTCAAGATCAAGGGGTCGGAGATCCAGCAGGCGACGACCGAGCTGCTGATGGAGATGGTGGGGCCCTACGCGATGCCGTACCGTTCGGACGAGGAGGCGGAAGGCGACAACGACCCGATGTCCATCGGTCCGGACTACGCGGCCGAGGCGGCGCCGACCTACTTCAACTGGCGCAAGATCTCGATCTATGGCGGGTCCAACGAGATCCAGCGCAACATCGTGGCCAAGGCGATCCTGGGATTCTGACAACCCTTCCCTTTTTCCAGAGGCAGAAGGCTTCAGCAGCAAGGCGAGTGCGATATGGACTTTGACTTGAATGACGATCAACGCCTGCTCAAGGACAGCGTTGATCGCCTGATTGCCGACAAGTACGGCTTCGACCAGCGCCGTTCCTACATGGCGGAGCCTGGTGGCTGGAGCCGCGCCGTGTGGGCGCAGTTTGCCGAGCTCGGCCTGCTCGGGCTGCTGCTTGCCGAGGAGCATGGTGGCTTCGGCGGCGGCCCGGTCGAGGCCATGATCGTGGCCGAGGCGTTTGGCCGCGGCCTGGTGGTCGAACCCTACTTCGCGACTGTGGTGCTCGGCGGCGGCCTGATCCGCCGCGCTGCCGATCCCCAGATGCAGGCAGAGTTGCTGCCGCAGATCGCGGCGGGAGAGTTGCTGCTCGCGTTCGCCCATGTGGAGCGCCATTCCCGCTACGAGCTGCACAACGTGTCCACCATCGCCCGTCCCGATGGCGCGCGCTGGCGCTTGGAGGGCGACAAAGGCGTCGTGCTGCATGGCGACACCGCCAACAAGCTGCTGGTCACCGCGCGCACGTCCGGCGGCACGCGGGACCGGTCCGGCGTCGGCCTGTTCCTGGTGGACGTGCCGAGCGAGGGCGTGTCTGTCCGCGGCTACCCCACGCAGGACGGGTTGCGCGCCGCCGAGATCTCCCTGGCAGGCGCAGCCGGGGTGCCCTTGGGCGATCCGGCTGGCGCCTTGCCGGCGATCGAGCGCGTGGTGGACGAGGCGGTCGCGTTCCTGACGGCGGAAGCGGTCGGGATCATGGCCGCAATGCACGGGTCGACCGTCGATTACATGAAGCAACGCAAGCAATTCGGCCGTGCGATCAGCGAGTTCCAGGCGTTGCAGCATCGTGCGGTGGACATGTACGTGCTGCTGGAGCTGGCGCGGTCGATGGCGCTGTTGGCGACGATGATGTCCGGCGAGGACAATGCGTCCGAGCGGCGCAAGACGGTATCCGCAGCGAAGGTCCAGATTGGACGGTCCGGCCGCAAGCTAGGCCAGGAAGCGGTGCAGCTTCACGGCGGCATCGGCGTGACCATGGAGTATATGGTCGGGCACTACTTCAAGCGCATGTCGATGATCGAAATCATGTTCGGCGACGCCGACAGCCACCTGACGCAGTTGGCCGAAGCCGGGGGAGTGCTGGAGGCGGCTTGAGCCGCCCCCAGCCCACCGCTTACTGCGGCTGGTAAGCCCCGTTCTGCTGGGGATAGGCGCCGCCTTGGGGGTAGGCGCCGCCGCCTTGCGGGTAGGCGCCGCCCTGGGGATAGGCGCCACCCCCCTGGTAGCCATTCTGCTGCGCCGCGGCTGCCTGGGCATTGCGGCGGCGCACCACGGCAGCGTGGTGGCCCACGGCGCAGCCGGCAGCTGCGCCCAGGATGCCATGGTGGGCATAATGGCCCGCGACGCCGCCGACGGCGGCGCCGGACAGGCAACCAATTGCCTTCGCGTCCTGCGGCAGGGCTGCGCCCGCCGCAGTCACGAGCAGCGCAAGGGCAAGGACTGACTTCATGATGTTTGTTTCCGAGTGCAACAGTGACGGCCGGTGGAACGCTAGGACCGCCCTTGCGTTCCATTAGCCGTCAGCCGCATGGCATTATTGTGGCTGCGCGGCCGGCTGGCTGGCTTGGGCGGCCGCATTCTTCTGCTTGGTCGCGCTGTGGTGACCAACGGCACAGCCCGCGGCTGCGCCGAGCACGCCATGATGGCCAGCGACGTGGCCGGCTGCCGCGCCAACCGCGCCGCCGGAAATGCAGCCGGCAGCCTGCGCCGCGTGCGGCAATGAACCGGCGGCAAGGGCTGCCGTCGCTGCGAGGGCAAGGATCAGTTTCAATTCTATCTCCTGGATTTGGGGCGGAACCCCGACTTCAGCCTCAGTAGCGGAACGGGGCCCGGGCGGCAAACCTTCGCATGCGCGCACCGGACCGACGGTGACGGATGCCGCCCTATTCTGCCGCGCTTTGCAGCAGGTGCTGGCCATAGATCTGCCGCAACGCCAGCTTGTTGAGCTTGCCGGTGGCCGTGTGCGGAAGCTCGGCGACCACCAGCACCGCGTCCGGCAGCCACCATTTCGGCACCTGGCCGTCATAGCTCGCCAGCAAAGCGGTCGCATCAACCGTCCGGCCTTCCTTGGGCACCACCAGCAGCAGCGGGCGCTCGTCCCATTTCGGGTGGAACGCGGCGATGATCGCCGCTTCCAGCACATCCGGATAGGCTACCGCGATGTTTTCCAGGGTGATGGAGCTGATCCACTCCCCGCCGGACTTGATCACGTCCTTCGACCGGTCGGTGATCTCCATGAACCCGTCCGGATCGATCGTGGAAACGTCCCCGGTGGCGAACCAGCCGTCGGCGTCCGCGCCGCCCGCCGCGTTCGCGCCGTAGTACCGCTGGCAGACCCAATGGCCGCGGACCATGAGGTTGCCGAACGCCAGCCCGTCCCAGGGCAGCGGCGCGCCGGCGGCGTCCACGATCTTCATCTCGATGCCGTAGATGCCGCGGCCCTGGTTCAGCCGCCGCTTGGCGACCGCCTCGGCCGGCATGGTCTCTTCGCCCGCTTTTGGCATGTTGAACGTGCCGAGCGGGCTCGTCTCCGTCATGCCCCAGGCGTGGTCCACCCGCACGCCGTACTCGCGGGCGAACGCGTCGATCAGCATCGGCGGGCAGGCGGAGCCGCCGATCACCAGCGTCTGCACCGTTTCGAGCCGTGTTCCCGTCGCGCGCAGGTGCTGCAACAGGCCGAGCCAGATCGTCGGCACCCCGGCCGACACCGTGACCCGTTCCTCGTTCATCAGCCCGGCGATGCTGGCGCCATCCAGGTGACGGCCCGGCATGATCAACGCGGAGCCGGCAGCCGGCGCCGCGAACGGCGCTCCCCAGGCGTTGACGTGGAACATCGGCACCACCGGCATCACCCGGTCCCGCGCGCGCAGCCCGAACACGTCGGCCCCGTTGACCGCGTAGCAGTGCAGCACGGTGGAGCGGTGGCTGTAGAGCACTCCCTTCGGCCGCCCGGTGGTGCCGGAGGTATAGCACAGCCCGCTCGCGGTCAGTTCGTCGAACTCCGGCCATTCGTAGTCCTCGTCCGCCTCCGCCATCAGCGTCTCGTAGCAGTGCAGCGCCATGCCGGGCGCCAGCTTGACCTCCGGCATGTGCTCCGCGTCCGTCATCAGCACGATGGCGCGTGCGGCGATCCGCGGCGCCAGCGCTTCGAGCAGCGGGACGAAGCTGGTCTCGGCGAACAGCACCGCGTCGCCGGCATCCTCGATGATGTAGGCGATGTCTTCCACGCCAAGCCGCGGGTTGATCGTATGGTACATCGCTTCCATACCAGGCGCCGCGTAGTACAATTCCAGGTGGCGGAAGCCGTTCCAGGCCAGGGTGCCGACGCGGTCGCCCGGCCCCACGCCCAGGCGGTGCAGCACGCGGACCAGGCGGCGCATGCGCCGCTCGATCTGTCCGTAGGTCGTGCGGTGGATGGTGTTCTCGACCGTTCTGGACACGATCTCCGTTGCCGCATGGTTGCGCGCGGCATGCTGGATGATGGACGAGATCATCAACGGACGCGTCTGCATGGAGCCCTGCATCGTTTCTTCCCCCAGCGCCGGTAGGCCCGGCGTCATCTCCGCGGAGCATAGCCAGCGCCCGCAGGCGCTACCAGAAGTTCACCCGGCTCCAGACTGCGGCCACCTCATCCGTGCCGTCCACCACGTAGTAGCGGTCATGCGCGGCGGCGGTCATGCAGGCGTGGTTCGGCGCGATCCGCAGCTTGGCGCCCACCGGGAAGTCGGGATGCGGGCCGGACGGGTCCAGCTCCACCACCCCGTGCTCCTGATACGCGCGCCGCACCACCGCGTTGCCCAGCGAAGGAGCGCCGGACGCATCCAGCACCAGTCCGAAGCCGTAATCGGCCGCCGCAGCCGCCGTGCTCTGGTCCTTCGACAGCGCCAGCCCGCCGGCATCCACCAGCAGGCGCCGCTCCGCCGGGCGGCGGCCGATCACGCTGGTCAGCACCGTCAGCGCGATCGCCTCCGGCCCGTAGCCGCCGATCTGCATCTGGAACAGGTCGCCGAACATGTACACGCCGGCCCGCACCTCCGTGACGCCATCAAGCCGGCCGGCGCTGACCGCCGTCGGCGTGCTGCCGCAGGAAACGATGCCGGCCGCGTGGCCGGCCTGCCGCAGGCGCGTTGCCGCCCGGACGATCCCGGCACGCTCCGCTTCCGCCACGGCCGCCAGCTCGGCCTCCGACCGGCACGCGTAGCTCTGGCCGGCATGGGTCAGCACCCCGGCGAGCCTGCCGCCCAGCAGCCCGCCCAGGCGCTGGAGCGCCGGGCTGTCCGGGGTGACGCCGCCGCGGTTCTCGCCGGTGTCCACCTCGATCAGCGCGCGCACCGGCGCCGGGCTGCCGGCGATGGCGGCGGCCACCGCCTCGTCATCGGTGATGACGGCGATGTCGGCGCCCGCCGCGTTCAGCGCGGCGACCTGCGCCAGCTTGGCCGGCGTGATCCCCACGGCGTAGATCTGGTCCCGCACTCCGTGCCCGGCGAAGTATGCCGCCTCCGCCAGGGTGGAGACGGTGATGCCGCCCGGCTGCCCCGCCAGCGCCAGCCGGGCCACGTCGATCGACTTGGCCGTCTTCATGTGGGGGCGCAGCGCGACCCCGTGCCGCGCCACCGCCCGTTCCATGCCGGCGAGGTTGCGCCGGAGAATCCCGAGGTCCAGCACCAGGCATGGCGTGGGGAGGTCTCCGAGCCGCATGCCCATGCTCAGAATCGCTCGACCCACGGCCGGACGGCGATCTCGTCCGTCCAGCAGGACCGCGGCTGGTCAAGCACCGCTCCCATGGTTGCGGCGATGGCGTCCGGGTCCAGGTGGCTTTCCGGCGTGGCTTCCGCGCGCGCCGCGGCTCGGATGGCGCCGTCCACCACGACGTGCAGGACGTGGATGCCCTGCGGGTGCAACTCCCGCGCCATGGACTGCGCCAGGCCGCGCAGGGCGAACTTGCCCATCGCGAAGGGCGCGGACTGCGGAAAACCCTTCACCCCGGCGGACGCGCCGGTGAGCATGATGCAGCCGCTTCCCCCCTCCCCTTTGGCCGCCAGCATGCGCCGCGCCGCCTGCTGCGCCACCAGGAAGGCGCCGAACGCGGTCACCTCCAGGCTGCGCCGCACCGCTTGGGGGTCCAGTTCCACCAGGGGGCCGCGGGCGCGCTGGCTGGCGTTGTAGAGCACGATCCCGGGAGAGCCGACGGCGTCGAACAGCGCCGCCACCGCCGCCGGGTCGGACGCGTCGCAGCGGTGCAGGGTGGCCCCGGTCTCGGCGGCCAGCGCCGCCAGCTTGCCCGTGTCCCGGGCGGCCAGGGCGACCGGGTGGCCGCGCCGGGCGAGCAGCCGGGCGAAGGACGCGGACAAGCCTGGCCCGGCGCCGACGATGAGGGCGCTCACCGCGTGAACTCCAGCGCGGCCGAGCCGGCATGGGCGAACTCAACCTGCACCTGCGCCGCCGGGCCTACGAACTCCTTGCCGGTCCAGGAGCCGCAGGTCACGTACTGCCCGGCGCGCAGCCCGCCCGCCCAATGCGCGCCCTCGTCGGCCAGCCATTGGATCAGGCGGATCATGTCGCCGGCCGGGTTGGCGGTGCCGGCCTTGACCTCCTCCCCGTCCACCAGCAGGCGCACCGCTTCCCGGGCGAAGTCGATGCCTTGCCAGTCCGCCGCCGGCGCGCCGTACACGAAGCCGCCGTGGCTGGAGCTGTCGGCCAGCAGGGCCAGCTTGCCTTGCGCGTCGGGGTCGGTGAAGCGGGAATCGAGAACCTCGATCGCGGGCAGGCAACAGGCGATGGCGGCGATCACCTCCGCGCGGCCGTATGGCTGCTCCCGCGGCGGCAGGTCGGCGCCCAGGCGGAAGGCGATCTCCGCCTCCACGCCGCGCAGCGCATGCGGCCCGGCGGCGATGCGGGCGGGGGCGGGATGCACTCCGGCGGCCGGCATCGGCGCGCAGTTCGGCGCCGCCGCCGGCCCGGACGCGCCCACCTTCCAGCCGCCGATGGCGCCCAGCCCCGCCACCACCCGGCGCTGCACCGCGTACGCCATCGCCTCGTCCACCGGGGCGAGCACGCTGGGAAGGGCGCGCAGCTTCTGTGTCGGGTCCCGCCAAGCGCTCAGCAGCAGCGCGGCCGTGTCGGCGTGTCGGTCCATGCGGATCATCCCCGTTCCGTGGGGAGGATTAAGCACCCGTGCCGCCACTTGCCAACCGCCGCAGCCGCCGCGAGAACGTTGGGTGCGGGCAGGAGAGAGTGGCGGGCGCATGCAGCGGCACGAGGATTGGCGGGCGCTGCCGGCCGAGGCGCGGGGCGGGACCGTGGCACTGGGCAACTTCGACGGCGTGCACCGCGGCCACGCCCACCTGCTGGGCAGCGCGCATGCCGCGCGGCCCGATGCCCCCCTCGTAGCGCTGACCTTCGAGCCGCATCCGCGCGAGCTGTTCCGCCCCGACGACCCGCCGTTCCGCCTGTCGCTGCCTTCCGCCCGGGCGGAAGCGCTAGGCGCGCTGGGGGTGCAGCACGTGGTGGAGGTGCCCTTCGACCGGGAATTCAGCCAGCTCACGGCCGAGCAGTTCGTTTCGGAGGTGCTGCAAGACGGGCTCGGGGCGGTGCACCTGGCGTGCGGCCCGGATTTCGCGTTCGGCCACCGCCGCGGCGGCGACGTGCCGATGTTGGCGCAGCGGGCGGAGGCGGTCGGCATGGGCCTGACCGCCGTGCCGCCGCTGGCCGACGGGCACGGCCCGATCAGTTCCACCCGCATCCGCCGCGCGTTGCAGGACGGCTACCCCGAGCGGGCGACCGCGGACCTGGGCCGCCCTTGGAGCATCCGCGGCACGGTGGCGCATGGGGACGCGCTGGGCCGCACCATCGGCTTCCCCACAGCGAACATCGCGCTCGGCCGGCAGCTGGAGCCGGCGCGGGGCGTTTACGCCGTGACGGCGGCCGTGGACGGGCGCACCGTGCCTGGCGTGGCCAACATCGGCCGGCGTCCCACCGTGGCGGAGGGTGCCATCAGCCGGCTGGAGGCGCACCTGTTCGACTACGACGGGGATCTTTACGGGCGGGAGCTGGATGTGTCGCTGCACGCGTTCCTGCGCGCGGAACAGCGCTTCGCCAGCATCGACGATCTGCGGCGGCAGATCGCGGCCGATGCGAACGAGGCGCGGCAGGCGTTGGGCAGTTGAACGCGGTCCGGGGTTCGCCATCTTAGCCAACGGCGGCAGATTGCATCTGACGCTGGCGGGCCTAGTGTGCGGCCCGGCGAACGCGCGGGACAAACTGGTCCCGGCCTGGAGGTTTTCCATGGGTGGTTTAAGCATCTGGCACTGGATGATCGTGCTGGTCGTCGTCCTGCTGCTGTTCGGCAGCGGCAAGGTCAGCAATCTGATGGGCGACTTCGCCAAGGGCATCAAGTCGTTCAAGAAGAACATGGCGGACGACGAGTCCATGGAGGCCACCGCCGACCGCCCGAGCGGAACGATCGCAGCCCCGCACACCACCACCACGACGGCGGCAGCCCCGCCGCGCGAGACGGTCACCAACCGGACCTGACATTCCCTCACGCCCCTTCCCCTGGGAAGGGGCCGGGGCGGGGCCACGGGCCGATGCCTTGGCAGGAAGCGCCCCGCGTCCTGCTTTGGGGAACCGTGGACACAAAGCGGTCTTGACCCTCTCCGCATCAGGTGGAGGATTGCCGGACCTGTCCGGAGATCCGACCGTTGGCAACACATCGCATTGACGCGTCTCCCGCCACCGTGCGCTGGGGCATCTTCGACGCGGCCTTTCCGCCGCTCCTGACGGTCGCCTCGGGGGACACCGTCGTGCTTCAATGCTTGTCCGGAACTCCGGACATGCTCCCCCCGGCGAGCCTCGGCTTCACCGTTCCGCCCGCGCTGACGGCGATCCACCGAGCCAACCCGCCGCGCATGGCCGGTCACATCCTGACCGGGCCGGTCGCCGTCGAGGGCGCCGAGCCCGGGGATACGCTGGAAGTCCGCATCGATGCCATCGAACTCGGCGCGGATTGGGGTTATTGCGGCTTCCGCCCGCTTGCAGGCACCTTGCCGGAGGACTTTCCGGAGCGTTGGGTCAGCCACATCGCCGTGGACCGCGCCCGCCGGGTGGGCACGCTGCCCTGGGGGACGGAGCTGGCCTTGTCGCCCTTCTTCGGCGTGATGGGCACCGCGCCGCCGCCGAACTACGGCGCGATCTCCACCAAGGAGCCGCGCGAACACGGCGGCAACCTCGACAACAAGGAACTGGGCGCCGGGGCCACCTTGTTTCTGCCCGTCTGGGTGGCAGGCGGCAACTTCTCCGCCGGGGACGGGCACGGCGTGCAGGGCGATGGCGAGGTCTGCATCAATGCGCTGGAAACCTGCCTGACCGGCACGTTCACCCTTGTCCTGCACAAGGCGGGAACGCCCGAGGCCTTGCGCTACCCGCGTGGCGAGACGCCGACCCACTACATCAGCATGGGCCTCAACGAGGACCTGGATCTCGCCATGAAGCAGGCGTTGCGGCAGATGATCGACTTCATCTGCGGGCGCACCAACCTGTCGCGGGAGCAAGCCTACGCGTTCTGCTCCTTGGCCGTGGATTTCCGCGTGACGCAGACGGTGAACGGCGAGAAAGGCGTGCACGGCATGCTGCGAAAGGGACTGCTGTTCTGACCTGCCAAAACGCGAATGCCAATATATTGTGGACAAGCAGAAGTTACCCACAAGAAACTGGCCTTCGCCCCTAGCTGATTCGAGTTCCTTTGCGTTACCGTATCTTGCGGTTACCGCGCGAAGGAGCACAAGCGATGGCGTGGACGGACGAGATCATCCACCGGCTGAAGGCACTCTGGGCGGAAGGCCATCCTACGGCCGAGATCGGCCGCCGCATCGGCATCTCCAAGAATGCCGTGGTGGGCAAGGCACACCGCCTCGGCTTGGACGCCCGGCCTTCGCCGATCCGCCGCGGCCTTCCCGGCGAGCCGGCACGCCGGCCGAGCATCCGGCGTGTCACGGGACCGACCCTGCCCACCATGGTGACGCCTCCGTGGTCCGAGCCGCCGGTTCCGACCCCGCCGGCGCCGCCCGAGTTGCCGGAAACGGCGCCTCCCGCGCCCGTTCCGGCTCCCGCCTTGCGCGCCATCAGCCGCCTGCCCGGCGGAAGCCGCGCACCCGGTGGGCGGCTGGTCACATGCTGCTGGCCGACCGGCGAGCCCGGCACGCGCAGCTTCCGCTTCTGCGACGGTGAGTCGCTGCCGGGCAAGCCGTATTGCGCGACGCATGCGGCCCTGGCCTACGTGAAGGTGCGGGACCGGCGGGAGGACGCCGCCTGACCTCACGCGTTACGCCCGAGCGTTTCGTTCACGTTTCGTCCGCATCCTTGTTCACATTGGGGTTTCGCCCTGGGGTTCACCCCAGGACCGGGCGCGGGGTTGCCCTTCCCTCAAGGAGGGGTTCGCGATGGCGTCCGGCACCGTCGGCTGTTTCAGCCCAACCAAGGGCTACGGCTTTACTGAGTCGGAAACAGGCAGCGAGGACGTCCTCGTGCACACCAGCGCTGCCCGGCGTGCCGGCGCTCGCCACTTCGGCGGGGGGCAGAAACTGCGTTCTGAGGTGGAGCAGCAGCAGGACGGCCGTGCCGCCGCAGGACCGGTCTTGCAGAATAGCGCGCCGGGACCTTGAAGCGCCGGCTTGCGCCTTGTAGCAAGGCCGGATGACCAGCCCAATTCTGGCGGCCCCGCGCCGCCGGCCTGCCACGCTTGATGCCGACGCGGTTCGCTCCGCCTACCGGCGCTGGGCCTCGGTCTATGACGCGGTGTTCGGCGGGGTGTCGGGGCCGGGCCGACGGCGCGCGGTGGAAGCGGTCAACGCCTTGCCCGGACGCGACGTGCTGGAAGTCGGCGTCGGCACCGGCCTCGCGTTGCCGCATTACCTGACAAGCAAGCGGGTCACCGGCATCGACCTGTCCGATGACATGCTGGCCCGTGCGCGGACCCGGGTGGAGCGCGAGTGCCTCGCCAACGTGGTGGCCTTGCAGGAGCAGGACGCGGAAGCCACCGGCTTCGCCGACGCGCAATTCGACGTCGCGGTGGCCATGTTCGTCGCTTCCGTCGTGCCGAACCCGCGCCGCCTGCTCGCCGAGATGCGGCGCGTGGTGCGGCCGGGCGGGACGCTGCTGTTCGTCAACCACTTCGCCGCCACCAGCGGGCCGCGGCTGGCGCTGGAGCGGGCCATGGCGCCGGCCGGGCGTGCGCTCGGGTGGCATCCGGACTTCAAGACGGAAGCGTTGCTGCCGCCGGAGGACCAGGCGCGCGCGTCCAGCGTGCCGGTGCCGCCGGTCGGCCTTTTCACCCTGATCTGCCTCCCCAATTAGCGCAGCAGAACCGGCGCGCGCTTGATATGCGCCGGGGGGTCGGATAGGTCCGGTTCCATCCAAGCGCGATTGAGGACAAAGAGTTCGATGACCCATTTCCGGCGCGCCGCCGCGCTGACCGCTTCCCTGCTCGCGCTGGCGACACCCGCTCTCGCTCAAATGCCCAAGCCGTGGGAACTCGGCATGCAGGCCGCGCACAGCCCGGTCGAGAACAACATCCAGGATCTCAACGGCCTGGTTCAATGGCTGATGGCGGCCGTGGTGGTGTTCGTGGCCGCCTTGCTGGGCTACGTCATCTGGCGGTTCAGCGCCAAGCGCCACCCGGTCGCCAGCCGGATCAGCCACAACACGATCCTGGAGGTCGCCTGGACGGTGGTGCCGGTGCTGATCCTGGTGATCATCGCGATCCCGTCCTTCCGCCTGGTGTATTTCGAGGACCGCGCACGGGATGCCGACCTGACGCTCAAGGTCACCGGGCACCAGTGGTATTGGGAATACACCTACCCGGACAGCAACAACATCGACTTCATGAGCACCATGGTGGCCGACGCCGATATCGGGCCGGGCCAGTTCCGCCGGTTGTCGGTGGACAACCCGCTCGTCGTGCCTGCCGGCAAATCTATCCGCATCCTGACCACGGGCGCGGACGTGATCCACAGCTTCTTCATCCCGTCCCTGGGCGTGCAGCGCTACGCCATTCCCGGCCGCACGATCGAGACCTGGATGAAGATCGACAAGCCCGGCGACTACTACGGCGAGTGCAACCAGATCTGCGGCACCAATCACAGTGCCATGCCGATCCACGTGCACGCCGTGACCGAGCCGGAATACCAGACCTGGCTGGAGCAGGCGAAGACCAAGTTCGCCAGCGACATGGGGCCGGGGACGCAGCATTTCGCGGCGGTTGCCGCCCCGTAACACCGGCCCACATAGGCCTTATGTCTGCCCGCGACAGGGCGCAGGAGAGTTTGGACGATGTCGGTCACCAATTTCGACAGCACGCCCAGTGATGTCCACGCGGATCACGGCGAAGCCGGGCACGGCCACGCTCCGGGTTTCGTGCAGCGCTGGCTGTTTTCCACCAACCACAAGGACATCGGCACCCTTTACCTGATCTTCGCGATCATCGCGGGAACGGTCGGCGGCGTCCTGTCCATGATCATGCGGGCGCAGCTCGCGTCCCCAGGCAACCACCTGGTGGAAAGCGGGCAGGCCTGGAACACGCTGGTCACGGCGCACGGCCTGATCATGATCTTCTTCACCGTCATGCCGGCGATGATCGGCGGCTTCGGCAACTGGTTCGTGCCGCTGATGATCGGCGCGCCGGACATGGCGTTCCCGCGGCTGAACAACATCTCGTTCTGGCTGCTGGTGCCGGCCTTCCTGCTGGTGATGGCCGGGCTGCTAAGCGGCCAAGGCGCCGGTTCCGGCTGGACGCTCTACACCCCGCTGTCTGCGCAGCAGGACATCGCGATGGACTACACCTTGTTCGCGCTGCACCTGGCGGGCATCTCCTCCCTGCTCGGCGCGATCAACTTCATCACGACGATCCTCAACATGCGCACGCCGGGCATGACGCTGCACAAGATGCCGCTGTTCGTCTGGTCTATGTTGGTGACGGCGTTCCTGCTGCTGCTGGCCATTCCGGTGCTGGCCGGCGCCATCACCATGCTGATCACCGACCGCAACTTCGGCACCTCGTTCTTCGACCCCAAGGGCGGCGGCGACCCGGTCCTGTTCCAGCACCTGTTCTGGTTCTTCGGCCACCCCGAGGTTTACATCATGATCCTGCCGGGCTTCGGCATGATCAGCCACATCATCTCGACCTTCAGCAAGAAGCCGGTGTTCGGCTACCTGGGCATGGCCTACGCGATGGTGGCCATCGGCGTGGTCGGGTTCGTCGTGTGGGCGCACCACATGTTCGTTTCCGGCATCAGCGTGGACACGCGGGCCTACTTCATGGCGGCGACGATGATCATCGCGGTGCCGACCGGCATCAAGATATTCTCGTGGATCGCGACCATGTGGGGCGGATCGATCGAGATGAACGTGCCGATGCTGTGGGCCGTGGGCTTCATCTTCCTGTTCACCGTCGGCGGCGTGACCGGCGTGGTACTGTCCAACGCCGGCATCGACCAGATCCTGCACAACAGCTACTACGTGGTGGCGCATTTCCACTACGTGCTGTCGCTCGGCGCAGTGTTCTCCATCTTCGCCGGCTTCTACTACTGGATCGGCAAGATGAGCGGCCACCAGTACCCGGAGTTCTGGGGCAAGGTGCATTTCTGGGTGACGTTCATCGGCGTGAACCTGACGTTCTTCCCGATGCACTTCCTGGGCCTGGCCGGCATGCCGCGGCGCTACCCGGACTACCCGGACGCCTTTGCCGGCTGGAACCACGTCGCCTCCATGGGCGCCTACATCGCGGGCGCGTCGGTGCTGGTATTCTTCTTCGTCCTGTTCAAGACGTTCCGGTCCAAGGTGCCGGTGCCGGCGAACTACTGGGGTGAAGGCGCGACCACCCTGGAGTGGACGGTCAGCTCCCCGCCCCCGTTCCACACTTTCGAAGAGCTGCCGCGCGTTCGATGAGCGAGGCAGCCGCGATCCCCGCCGCCTCAGCCGCCGCTGCCGCCCCGTTGGGGGCGGAGTGGCGGGACTGGGTGAACCTGCTCAAGCCGCGGGTCGTGACCCTCGTGGTGCTGACAGGGATCGTCGGCATGATGGTGGCGCCGGGGCACCTGCATCCGGTGCTGTTCTTCACCGCGGTGATGTGCATCGCGGTGGCGGCCGGCGCGGCCGGCGCGATCAACATGTGGTATGACCGCGACATCGACGCGGTGATGAACCGCACCATGCGGCGTCCGATTCCTGCCGGCCGGGTCGATCCCGGCGAGGCGCTAGCCTTCGGCGTGGTGCTCTCGGTGGCGTCCGTGGTGGTGATGGCGCTTGCCACCAACGTCGTCGCGGCAGGGTGGCTGGCGCTGTCCATCGCGTTCTACGTTTTCATCTACACGATGTGGCTGAAGCGCCGGACGCCGCAGAACATCGTCATCGGCGGCGCTGCTGGCGCGTTCCCGCCGGTGATCGGCTGGGCGGCGGTGACCGGGCACGTCTCGGCCATGCCGCTGGTGCTGTTCGGCATCGTGTTCCTGTGGACGCCGCCGCATTTCTGGTCGCTGGCGCTCTACGCCTGCAAGGATTACGGGCGTGCCGGCGTTCCCATGCTGCCGGTGGTGGCGGGCGCACGGCACACGCGGTTGCAGATCCTGCTCTACACCCTGGTCCTGGCGCCGTTCTCCATGCTGCCCTGGGCGCTCGGGATGGCTGGCCCGGTCTATGGGCTGACCGCTGCCGCACTCGGCGCCGGGTTCGTGTTCAGCGCTGTCCTGGTCTGGCGCGACAAGCAGGATGCGGCTGGCGTCAGCCTCACCAAGGACGCCCCTGCGCGCGCCGCGTTCCGCTACTCGCTCGCCTACCTGGCGCTGCTGTTCGCCGCCGTCGCGGTCGACCACTACGTTGGATGACGGCTTCCCGCCGCCGCTCACCCCGGCGCAGGCAGTGGAACTGCGCCGCCGCCAGCGTGGCCGCAACATCGCCCTGCTGGTGGCGCTCGTCTCGGTGGCGGCGCTGTTCTACGCGATCGCCATCGTGAAGCTGCGGGGGTCATGAGGCGCAACGCGGCGATCGGTGCCGGGCTGGCCGTCGTGGTGGCAGGCATGGTGGGCGTGGCATTCGCGTCCGTCCCGTTGTACCGCATGTTCTGCGCCGCGACCGGCTATGACGGCACGCCGCAGATCGGCCCGCAGGCGGCTCCCGGCGCGGTGTCCCGCTCCGTCACCGTCGCCATGAACGCGGACACCAGCCCGCAACTGCCCTGGGCGTTCGCCCCCGAACTGAAGCACGTCACGATGCAGCTCGGCGAGGAGCAACTGGCGTTCTTCGATGGCAAGAACCTGTCCGACCATACGATCACCGGCCACGCGCTTTACAACGTCACCCCGGACGTCGCCGGCCGGTATTTCCATAAGACGGAATGCTTCTGCTTCACCTCACAAACGCTGTCGCCGGGCGAGAAGGTGCAGTTCCCCGTCTCCTTCTGGGTGGACCCGGCCATCCTGCAGGACCCGGAAACCCGGGATATCCACACGATCACGCTGTCCTACACGTTCTTCCCCTCGCTGGAAGAAGCCGCCCGGTCCGGCGCGCTGGCCAAGGCCGGGCCGCATACCGGCAACACGGCTGCGCCGCGCGTGCTGGAACCGGGAAGCGCCGGGGGGTGACGTCCGTCCCGCACTCGCCTATTGTGGCGAAAATGTCTCAGAGTATTTTGTAGGGTCATCATGGACACCCACGTCACCACCGCCTCCGAGATCTCGTCCGGGATGAAGCAGCCCTACCATCTGGTGAACCCGAGCCCCTGGCCGCTGGCCGGCTCGCTGGGGGCTGGGGTGACGGTGGTGGGCATCATCCACGCGGCGCATTACGGGTCGTACTTCTGGCTTGGCGCCGGGCTGTTCGTGGTGCTCGCGACCATGGCGTTCTGGTGGCTGGACGTGCTGAAGGAGAGCCGGACGCCGGGGCTGCATTCCCCGGTCGTGCGCCTGGGCCTGCGCTACGGCATGACGCTGTTCATCACCAGCGAGGTCATGTTCTTCGTCGGCTTCTTCTGGGCTTTCTTCCACTTCGCCCTGTTCCCCGAGCACGTGCTGGACGCGGTCGGTCCGGCTGTCTGGCCACCCGCGGGCATCCACACCTTTGACCCGTTCAGCCTGCCGCTGCTGAACACGATGATCCTGCTGCTGTCCGGCTGCACCGTCACCTGGGCGCATCACGCGCTGCTGGAGGGCGACCGCCGCCACTTGATCATGGCGCTCGGGCTGACCCTGCTGCTCGGCATGTCCTTCACCGGCTTCCAGGCGATGGAGTACTCCGAAGCGCCGTTCAAGTTCGACGGCGGCGGCGTTTACCCGGCCGTGTTCTTCCTGGCCACCGGCTTCCACGGCTTCCACGTGATCGTCGGCACCTGCTTCCTGACAGTGTGCTGGTTCCGCTCCCGCGCCGGCCAGTTCACCCCGCAGCGGCACTTCGGGTTCGAGGCGGCGGCCTGGTACTGGCATTTCGTGGACGTGGTCTGGCTGTTCCTGTTCGTCGCCGTGTACCTCTGGGGCGCCGGCGTCACGGTCGCGGAGTAGCGTGGCACCCACCCCGCCGAGCCTGCTCGCGGCTTCCCTGCTCTGCCGCTGCCCCCGTTGTGGGCAGGGCAAGCTGTTCCAGGGCATCCTGACCGTCCGGGACCGCTGCACGGTGTGTGACCTGGACCTGGCGGCGGCCGACACGGGGGACGGCGCCGCCGCTTTCATCATCCTGATCGAGAGCGCGTTCCTGGTGTCGCTCGCGTTCTGGGTGGAGTTCCGCTTCAACCCGCCGCTCTGGGTACACGTGATCCTGTGGCCGGCCCTGGCGATCCCGATCACGGTGGGGATGATGCGGCCGTTCAAGGCGTTCCTGATCGCCCAGCAGTTCCGCAACCGGCCCGGGGAAATGGGCGCCGGATGAGCGCCTCTGGGGCACTGCGGACCGCCCGGCATCCCTTGCTCGTCCCGGCGCTGGCTACCGCCGTCATGCTGGCCATCCTGCTGGGCTTGGGCGCGTGGCAGTTGCAGCGGCGGCAGTGGAAGCTGGGCATCCTGGCCGAGATCGACCACGCGGAGCTGTCCCCCGCCATCCCGTTGCCAGCCAACCCGCTGCCGTTCACCAAGGTAGCGGTGCGCGGCCGGCTGCGGACCGACCTGCGCGCGCGCTACGGGGCGGACGTGCGGGACACGCCGACGGGTCCGGTCATGGGCGAGCAACTGATCGAGCCGCTGGAGCGTCCTGGGCAATCCCCCGTGCTGGTGGACCTCGGCTGGGCGCCGGACGGCCAGGCCGGTGCGCCGGGCAGTGGGGACGTGGTGGGCTACGTTCGCGCGCCGGACGCGCCGGGCCTGTTCAGCGCGACCGATGACATGGCTGCGAGGCGTTTCTACACCCTGGACCCGGCGAAGATCGGCGGCGCGCTCGGCTTGACGCAGGTCGCGCCGTTCATCCTGGTCGCCATGGGTCCGCCCGGCAGCCTGCCCGAGCCCGCGACCGCGCTGCCCCGCCCCTCCAATGACCACCTGAACTACGCGCTGACCTGGTTCGGACTGGCATTCGCCTTGCTAGTCGTGTTCACCGCCTATTGCCGCAAGACGGTCCGCTCCGGGGAAGCCGAATGAACGCCGCCGCTGACATCGCCTACCGGCGATTGCACGACCGATTCACCCGTGTCGCCACGCTGAACGAAGCTGCTGCCATGCTTGGCTGGGATGCCGCCGCCGTCATGCCGCCGGGCGGCGCCGCCGCGCGCGGCGAGCAACTGGCGGTGCTGGCCGGACTGGCGCATGGGCTGCTCACGGACCCGTCTGTCGCCGACGACCTGGCGGAAGCGGAGGCGCCGGCCGAGCCGTGGCAGGACGCCAACCTTCACCTCATGCGCCATGCCCACACCCGCGCCACCGCGGTTCCCGCCGACCTGGTGGAAGCCTCGACGCGCGCCAACGCCGCCTGCGAGACGGTCTGGCGGCAAGCGCGGCGCAACGCCGATTTCGCCGCCGTCGCCCCCCACCTGGCGGAAGTGGTGCGGCTGACCCGGCAGGCTGCCGACGCCATTGCCCCCGCCCTGGGCCTTTCGCCGTATGACGCGCTGATGGACGGCTACCAGCCCGGCATCGGCGCAGCCGACGTGGCACCGGTGTTCAGCCGCTACCAGGCTTTCCTGAAGGACGCGCTGCCCCGCGCGCAGGCCCGGCAGGACGCCGCCCCCGCCCCGCTCCCGCTTCCCGGCCCGTTCCCGGCCGACACGCAGGAGGCGTTGTGCCGCCGCTTGTCGCAACGCGCCGGGCTGGAATTCACCCACGCCCGGCTCGACCGCTCCACCCACCCGTTCTGCGGCGGCACGCCGACGGACGTGCGGATCACCACCCGCTACGACGAGGCCGACCCGGCGGGCGCCGTCATGGGCGTGCTGCACGAGACGGGGCACGCCCTTTACGAGCGCGGGCTGCCCGCCGCGCACGCCAGGCAGCCCGTGGGCGAGGCCGCCGGAATGGCCGCGCACGAGAGCCAGTCACTGATCGTGGAGATGCAGGCCTGCCGGTCGGACGCGTACCTGTCCTGGCTCGGCCCCGAGCTGCACGCGGCATTCGGCGGTGACCCGGCGCCATACGGGACCGCTAACCTGGCCCGTCTTTGGCGCCGGGTGCAGCCGGGCTTCATCCGCGTGGACGCCGACGAGCTGACCTATCCGGCGCACGTGATCCTGCGCTTCCGGCTGGAGCAGGCCCTGATGGGCGGCGACCTGCGCGTGGCGGACCTGCCCGGCGCCTGGAACGAGGGCATGGGCGAACTGCTGGGCATCACGCCGCCGGACGATGCGCGAGGCTGCCTGCAGGACATCCATTGGTATGATGGCGGGTTCGGCTACTTCCCGTCCTACACGCTGGGCGCTATGGCGGCGGCGCAGCTGATGGCCGCCGCGCGCCGGGCGGTGCCGGACTTGGACGCGGCGCTGGCCCGCGGCGAGCACGCGCCCTTGCTGGCCTGGCTGCGGGTTCATGTGCACGCGCAAGGCAGCCGGCTGCCGTTCAATGAACTGCTGCGTGCCGCGACGGGGAAGCCGCTCGATCCTGCGGATTTCGAGGCGCACCTGACGGCGCGATACTTGGCCTAGCTGGCCCTCGCCCCGGCCCTCTCCCAAAAAGAGAAGGAGAAGAGTTCGGCTCGCTAAACCTGGAAACCGTGCGCGAACGGGTCTCGGTCGTCCACGAAGATGGTGTTGTGCCCGGTGATGCGCGCCCAGCCCGCGACGCTCGGCCGGATGCCGGGATGCTTGCCGACGGAGGCGGCCGCCTCCACCCGGCAGTCGAACAGGCTGCCGATGATGCTCTCGTGGATGAACGTGTCGCCCACCGCCAGCCGCCCCTTGGCCGCGAGCTGCGCCATGCGCGCCGAGGAGCCGGTGCCGCATGGCGAGCGGTCGATCGCGGCCTCGCCGTAGAACACCGCGTTGCGGGCGTGCGCCCGGCCATTCCGCGGCGCGCCGCACCATTGGACGTGGGTGACGCCACCGATGCGCGGGTCTTCCGGATGCACCGGCGCCACCGCCGCCTGCACGGCCTGGCGCACGGCCGGGCTCCAGCGGATCAGGTCCAGCGTGCTGGCCGCGTCCAGTCCGGGCCAGCCGGGCTGCGGCTCGATAATGGCGTAGAAGTTGCCGCCATACGCGACGTCGACCACCAACTCGCCCAGGCAAGGCACGTGCACCCGCACGTCGGCGGCGTGGAGGTAGGCGGGGACGTTGTGCAGGCGCACCTGCTCCACGAAGGCGCCGTCCTGCACGTATTCCACCTCCACCCGGCCGGCTGGCGCCTCGATGGCGAAACGGCCGGGGGTGCGCGGCTGCACCAGGCCCTCCTCAATGGCGACGGTCACGGTGCCGATCGTGCCGTGGCCGCACATCGGCAGGCAGCCCGTGACCTCGATGTACAGCACGCCCAACTCGCAATCCTCGCGGCTGGACGGGTACAGGATGGAGCCCGACATCACGTCGTGGCCCCGCGGCTCGAACATCAGCGCGCGGCGCACCCAGTCGTGCTCGCGCATGAAGATCTGCCGCTTCTCCGCCATCGGCACGTTCGGCAGCAACGGGCCGCCGCCCGCCACGACGCGGACCGGATTGCCGCAGGTGTGGGCGTCAATGCAGAAGAAGCTGTGGCGTGCCATGGGCGAAGTCTTGCACGGCGTCAGCCCGGCGTCATGCCCAGGCCGAGCCCGTCCCCCATCGACCGGATCGCGGCGACCTTCGCGTGGAAGCGGGACCAATCGTCATCGGCCGCGATCGGCGCCCAGATCGCCTCCACCTCGTCGATCAGCATCGTGCAGGGGCCGGACTGGCGGAAATACGCGTGGTCCGGCCGGCCAGGACGATCATACCCGTCGAGCGCCGTGCGGACGGCATCGAACGGCGTCCCCAACTCGCTGCCCAGTTCGCCGCCGAAGGCGTGAAAGAGCGCCCACTCGAACGGCGCCTGCGTTTCGGCCAGGGTGCGCCACCAGGTTCGGGCCAGGGCGGCGTCCTCCTCCGCCCCGCGCGGCGCGATGCCTAGGCGGCGCAGCGTGGCCCCGTCGTGCTCCGCCCGGAACGCCGGGGCGAAGCTCTCCAAGGCACCGATCAGCGCATCCTTGTCCGCGAAGGTCAGCAGGCACTCGGCCAGCCGGGTCAGGTTCCATTGCAGCGTTTCCGGCTGCCGGCCGTAGGCGTACAGCCCGTTCTCGTCGAAGTAGGCGGCGGTGAACGCCGGGTCGTAGGTGGGCAGCCAGCGCCAGGGACCGTAGTCGAAGCTCTCGCCGGTGATGTTGATGTTATCGGTGTTCAGCACGCCGTGGACGAACCCGGCCGCCATCCACTGCGCGCCCAGCCGCGCCACCCGGGCGCACACCGCGTGCAGGAACGCCACGGCCCGCTCCGCCTGGACCTCCCGCCGCGCTTCGGGAACGTACGTCTCGACCGAATAGTCCAGCAGCCGGGCGAGCGCCGCCTCGTCACCCAGCGCCGCCTGGCGTTGGAACGAGCCGATGCGGATATGCCCATGGCTCAGCCGCACCAGCACCGCCCCGCGGGTCGGAGAAGGCTCGTCGTAGCGCACGAGATTCTCGCCGGTTTCCACCAGGCTCAGAGACTTGGAGGTGTACACGCCCTGGGCTTCCAGCATCTCGGTGGCGAGCACCTCGCGCACGCCGCCCTTCAGGGTCAGCCGTCCATCGCCCTTGCGGGACCAGGGGGTGGTGCCGCTGCCCTTGGTGCCGAGGTCCAGCAGCCGCCCGTCCACCAGGTCATGGAGCTGGGCGTAGAGGAAGCCGCGCCCGTCGCCGAGGTCGGGGTTGTAGCTGCGGAACTGGTGCCCGTGGTAGCGCAGCGCCAGCGGCCGGGGATGGCTGCCCGGCAACGGCTGGAACTGCGCCATGCGAGCGACCCATTCGGCGTCGGTCAGCGTGTCCAGCCCGATCCGGGCGGCCCATCGGCTGTCGCGGTGGCGCAGGACGGCCTGGGGGAAGTCCGCCGGGTCCACCGGGTCGAAGAACGCGTCGCCCAAGGCGGCGTGGGCGGTGGACGGGCGGACGCTGTCCGAGAGCGGCATGGCAGAGCCTCATGCGGGTTTCCGCGCAGATAGGCGCACGCGCCCTAGCCTGCAATCGCCCCGGCTGGAAACAGTCAGGGCGTCAATTGCCAAGGCCAAACAAAGAGTTAGGCCGCGTTGACCGTTCACGGTCAGCCAAAAAGCCGTCTAAGGAGCCAGACGCGCTGCCAACAGGAACTCGCGATTGCCCTCCGGCCCGGTGATCGGGCTCGGCTCAATCCCCAGCACCGTCCAGCCTGGCAGGGCGGACCACCACTCGCGGATCGCGGCGCAGACCGCGTCGTGCACCGCCGGGTCACGCACGACGCCGTTCTTGCCGACTTGGCCAGGTCCGGCCTCGAACTGCGGCTTGACCAACGCCACCGCCCAGGCGCCCGGCGTGCAGCAGGCGAGCGGCGCGGGCAGCAGGGTGCGCAAGCCGATGAAGCTGGCGTCGCACACCAGCGCGCCGACCGGCTCGGGAAGGGTGAGGTGACGGGCGTTGGTGCGCTCGTGCACGATCACGCGAGGATCGCTGCGCAGTTTCCAGGCGAGCTGGCCATGCCCCACGTCCACGGCATGCACCCGGGCAGCGCCGCCCGCCAGCAACACGTCGGTGAACCCGCCGGTGGAGGCGCCCACGTCGAGGCAGGCAAGGCCGGCGGGGGACAGGCTGAAGTGGGGCAAGGCGTGGGCGAGCTTGAGGCCGCCACGGGACACCCAGGGATGATCCTGGCCCTTGACCTCCAGCGGTGCGTCGGATGGCAGCGGAGTGCCAGCCTTCTCGATCCGCCGCGTGCCGGTGAACACCTTGCCGGCCAGGATGAGGGCTTGGGCGCGGGCGCGGGACTCGACGAGGCCGCGGTCGAGAAGAAGCTGGTCGGCGCGTTGCTTGGCGCGCGCTGGTCCCTCACCTTGTCCTCTCCCAGAAGGAGGGGGTTCTACGTCTCCCTCTGGGAGAGGGGGCTCCCCAGCGCGTTTGTTGCGGTTTGCACGATGTTTTGTGTTGTGAGCCCGGCGTC
>CAXTLC010000013.1:62737-70685 GCA_964245075.1 uncultured Acetobacteraceae bacterium | reverse complement strand
CCTAGCTTGTCAGGACAGGGGCGAGCTGTCGTAGTTTCGCAGCAAGTCGGCCGGGTCTTGGTACACGGCGATACAGCCAGCGCTGCGCAATTCTTCCTCGGTCCAACCGCCGCACAGCACCCCGATCGGCCGGATGCCCGCCTTGCAGGCTGCCTCCGCATCGTATGGCGTGTCACCCACCACCACCGCATCGCTTGCCGCTATCGCCGGGCCGAGCTTGGACAAGGCGGCATCAAAGATATCGGGATGGGGCTTGGTCCTTTCCGCGTCGGCAGACGAGGTCTCGACGGCTGCCAGCCCCTCGATTCCGGCAAGCTGGGTGTAAAAGCCCAGCTCATCCTTCTTGGCCGAGGAAGCCAGGGCGATCTGCTTGCCATCCGCCAGCAACCGGTCGAACAGCGCCCGCACTTCGGGAAAAGCAGTGATGCGGGACAAGTAGGTCGCATGCAGGATCTCGCCGCGATGCTTCTCCAACGCCTCGCCCTTGTCGGCAATCTCGGCTTCCGACAGGAAGACCGGAAGCAGTTGGTCGCCTCCCTTGCCAATCTGTCCGCGGACGTCGGCAAACTTGACGTCGTGGCCGAAATCGCGGAACGCGTCCACCCAGGCTTGGGCGTGCACATCCACGCTGTCCACCAACGTCCCATCCACGTCGAAGATGACGGCCTTGGTCACGATATCGTTCTCCATGTCGGGCAGGCGCCTGGCCGTGCGAGCCGCGTCCGCCATGCTACGCCTGAGAACCGCCGGGGTTCACCCGGGCAGGCACCGACTAACGCAGGGCCTTGCGCCAGCTCGCCAAGAGCGCCTGGATGGTCCGTTCCCACGTGAACTCCGCGGCGCGGGCCAGGCCAGCCTCTCGCAGATGATCCGCTGCGGCCGGGTCTTCCAGCAGCTCATGCAGCCCAGCGGAGATCGCATCCACATCCAGCGGATCTATCAAACGGGAGGCGCCGAGTGCGAGCTCGCCCACGGCGGTGGTGCTGGACGCGAGAACCGGGGTTCCGGCAGCCATCGCTTCTACGACGGGAAGCCCGAACCCCTCGTACAAGCTCACATAGGCGAACACGGCGGCGCGAGCGGTCAACGCCACCAAGTCGCCGTCCCCGATGTGCCCGAGCAGCCGGACCGTCCCGTCCCGGATCGCCGCATCCGCTTCGGGCCGGGCCAGCACCTCGCCCCACCCCCTCCCGCCGGCGATCACGAGCGGCGCCCGGCGGCGCAACGCGGCGGGCAGGCGCAAATGGGCACTCAACAAGCGGTCGAAGTTCTTCCGCGGCTCCAGCGTGGAGATGGAGAACACGTAGGAGCGGTCGGTGAGTTCGAACCGCGCGAGCGATGCGGCGCCGTCTGCGGCCGACATGGGCTTGAAGGTCTCTGCCGGCGCCAGCGGAACCACGTCCACGCGCTCCGGCGCCAAGCCCAGGTCGCGCACCACGGCATCCTTGGTGAACTGCGAGATGGCGACGAACCGCTCCGCGCGGCGCAGCGTGGACGGGAGGTTGGACGCGATCCAGCTCAGCCGTTCCGCCGGGTGCCACGAGGCTTCATGATGCCAGGACAAATCGTTGATCGTCACCACGGTCGGCAGGGTGATCGGGCGGGCGATCATGTTCGGCTCGTGATAGACGAGCCGGTTGCCGAGTTCGCGGCTCAGGCGCCGGACCTGCCGGTTGAGCCCGCCATGCTTGACCTTGCGCAGCAGTTGCACACCCGGCACGCGGCCGACCGCCACCTTCCAGGGCACGGGGACGAGAACGCGTGGGCGTGGGTATGCGATCGGATCGCTCAGCGTGCTCACCACATCCGCCGTTTCCAGCCCATACGGCAGCAGGAGGCCGGTGTACTCGATGTCGGCCGACGCTTCCGCGGCCCGCGCGATCTCGAGTGTCATCCGGCCCACTCCGGACCTATGACTTGCCAGGCTTTCCGCGCCAATCAGGACGCTGATCCGTGGGACGGTGTCGAACGGCAAATGCTTGTTCCGTGAAGCTGGACGATGCTTGGCCCGACCTAACCGAATTGTAACGGTCTTCCCAGGTCCCGCGGTTAGGTCAGTCCCGCAGGTGGCAATCCTGCGTCAGTCTGCCGGCGTACCGGGTCCAGAACACGGTCCTGCCAAACAAGGGCAGGCCGATGTAGCCGCGCATGCGAAGCCGGCCGTCAGCATCCACCCGCAGGGTGATCGTGTAGGTCTTCCCGTCGTCAGGGTTGGTGATGTGGCCGTTCCACACGCCGTCCTCGTCCACCTTGCCATCCGGTATGATCTGCAGGCGGCAGCGTGACCGGCCGTGCAGGTCCACCGGCGCGGACCCGTCGGGCCGGAAGTTGACGACGCCGGCGACCTTGCCGCACAGCCCCGTCGGGCAGGTGTAGATCTGTATGATTCCGTCCCGATCCTGCGTCCACCAGTTGCCCAGCACGGCGCGCGGGTCGGCGGCGTGCGCTGCCCCGGCCGTGCAAAGCGCCAAGCCGGTGAGCAATACGGCCCGGGTCATCCGGCCGGCCGCGAAGGGGGCCGGGGGGAAGCGGCGACCCGGGCGAACGTCGTCACGATCCGCCACCCGGCCCGCACCGTCCCGCGCAGGGACCCCGCGACCTTGCTTTCCCCACCGGCCCGGCAACGGTAGGGCACCGGCACCTCGAGGATGCGCAGCCGGGCACGGGCCGCTTGCATCTGCATCTCGATGTTCCAGCCATAGGTCATCTCCCGCAGGTGCAATCCGGCCAGGCTCGACCGCCGGATGGCACGGAAGGCGCACATATCCGTGTAGCGTATGCCATACAACGCGCGCATGCCGACCCCTGCTGCCTGGCCGGCCAGCACTTGGTGCCAACTCATGGAGCCTGGGTCACGCTGGCCACGGGTGCGGGACGCGATCACGAAATCATGCGTGCCTGCCGCGATCGGGTCCACCAGCAAGTGCATGAGGTCCGCCCGGTCAGCGCCGTCGCCGTCCAGGAAGACGATCACCTCGCTCGCCGGGTCGGCGGCTGCCGCCGCGCGGGCGCAGGCCAGCCCATAGCCGCGCTGCCCCACGTCCAGCACGATGGCGCCGGCTTGGCGGGCGGCGGCCTGGGTGCCGTCCGTGCTGCCGCTGTCGGCCACGATGATCTCGGCGGCGATGTTTCGGGGGATTTCACGCACGACGGCTTCGATCGCATCCCGCTCGTTGAGGGTCGGGATGACGACCGTGGCGCGCGGGATGGCTACAGCGACCACCTCAGCCCGCAGTTCTCGCATGGCTTGGGCGGGGTGTCGCTGAGCAGGGAGCGGCGGAATTCCTGGTAGAGCGACCCGTTCCAGATCTCCCGCAGGCTCTGCTGGGTGGCGTCCCCCAGGGTGTAGTTGCTGTAGCCACGGGCCGAGAACGGGGCGATGCAGCAGGGCAGGGCGCGCCCGTGCGCGGTGAAGTACATCAGCGACCACGGACGCCGGCAGGTTGCCCAGGGCGTGTCCCCGGACGAGTTCTTGAGGCTGACGCCGGGCTCGGTCGCGCCGGACGCGTCCAGCGTGACCCCCACCTGTGCGCCGATCGCCTGGGCAGCGGCAATCGCCTGCTCCTCCTCGACCTGGGTCTGCTCGAACAGGCTGTTCTCCGCCCGCGCCATGCCGAACCCGGCATCGTCGAACACCAGGCGTTGCAGGTGCACCTCGCGGACGCCCATGGTCGCGGCCATGCGGACGAATTCGGGAAGCTGCTGCACCGTTTCCTTCAATCCGGTCAGCCAGATCGACACCCTGGGCGTAGCGCTGCCGACCTTGGCCTGGAACGCGGTGAACTTGCCGACGTCACGCACGATGCGGTCGAAGAAATCCTTGCCGCGCACCGCGAGGTAGGTTTTGCGGTCCGCCGCGTCCACGGACACGCGCAACTCGTCCAGCCCGGTGTCGATCAGCTCCTGAAATTTCCTTGGATTCAGCAAGGTGCCATTGGTGTTGAACAGCACGTAGATGCCGCGGTCCTTGAGGTAGCGGATCATCCGCGGCAGTTGCTTGACCAGCATCGGCTCCCCCACGCCGTGCAGCACGACGCGGGCGATGCTGTCATACTGGTCCACGATGGAGGTGAATACCTCCCAGGTCATGTCCTGGGGCGGTTCCAACGTCTCGAACGTGCGTGGACAGGTCTCGCACAGCAGGTTGCAGCGGTTGGTGGTCTCTAGGTAAAGGCAGACCGGAGGCGCCGCCATGAGATCGCGCGCCTCGACCGCCTCGAAATAGCGGCGTGGGTCCTTCAACGTCGCAGCCGACATGCACGACTCTCCTTCAAGCGGCGCGGCGGGCGCCGAACGCTTTCGCTGCGTCAACCACCGCTAACGCAAGACAGGGTCCATAGATCAGCCAGGGATAAATCCCTTCGCGGTGGAACGGGTCTAAATAAAGCAAAACGCCGCTGGCAGACAGATAGACCACGCTGCGGTAGGGCGCGAAGCACGCGAACAACGGCAGCCAGCCTAGATACCACGGATAATGCGGCGAAATGACGACCGTGGTTGCCGTGGCCAACACCGCGGCGCCCCTCCCGATCACGAGGATGCGCTGCGCAGGGTCGGCCGGTAATCTCGGGCCGAGCATGTACCAGGCGGCCAAGCCGAGCAGCGCCAGCCCGGCGATCACGGTGTAGCAGGCTGCGGCCCAGTGCGGCAACGGTCCGAGCAGCGCCAGCGCCCGCAGCGCGAAGAAGCCGCCGCCATCCCGCAAGCCTTCCTCGTCCGCGTAGCCGGGCAGGTAGCCCAGCACCCGCCACCCCGCCCCCACGGTGTAAGCCCCGTAGAGCGCCACGATCACGGCGACGGCAGCCCCGAGCGTCCACCAGTCCCACCTGCGCCAGAACGCGGGGAAGATCGCCGCTGGAAGCAGCTTGCACAGCACGGCGAGGCCTAGCGCCGTTCCGGCCAGGCCGCGCCGGGGCGTGCTGGCGGCCAGCAGGGCCACCGCCATGAAGCCCAGGCTGGCGCCGTCGATGTGGCCGTTGCCGGCATATTCCCAGATCGGCAGCGGGCACCAGGCATAAACCAGCACCCCGGCGCCGGGCAGCCCGGCCCGGCGCAGCAGGACCGTGACGGCGCCGATCGCGACCGCCTCGAAGGCCGCCATCGTGATCTTCACCATGGCCAGCGACGACCAGACCTGGCCGATCGCCGCGAAGATCACCTGCGCCATCGGCGGATAGATGGTGAGCGCTTCTTCCGATCGGTTGGTGTTGGGGTAGATCTCCTCGTCACGCAGGAAGCCGAGTTGCGGGGCGGCGGGCAGGTAGAGGTAGGGATTGATCCCCTGCGCCTGCACCCGGCCGTCCCAAACGTAGCGGAACAGGTCGGAAGACAGGAACGGCGGCCATGCCAGCGGGAACACCCGCATCGCCGCCGCAAACAGCAGCACGGTCAGCGTCGCGCGCCGCGGCACCGGGCCGGACCGGACCAGCCAGGCAGCGCCGAAATACACCAGCCCGGCCACGCACTCGATCGCCACGAACGCTTGCAGCCGGGCATCGCTGCCGATCGTCGATGCCGATCCGGGCTCGTGGCACAGCAGCTCCGCCACCACGAGCAGCAGCAGCACCAGGCCGCACCCGGCCAGGGCCAGCCCGCGCCGCTGCTCCGTCAAGCGGCCAGCCGCGTCCGCAGGTCCAGCCGCGCCACGCAGGCAGCGGTTGCCGGGGCGGCGTACCCTACCTTCCCGTCGAGGTCGGCCAGCAGGCGATGCAGGGCGGCACGGTCATCGACGTCATACCATCCCGGCAGCTCGGTCACCGGCAGGCCGATGCGCGCCGCGGCGCCCCGGGTCTGCCTGGCGACATGCTCCGTGCTCCAGGCGATGTCGGCGTAGAGCCGCTCGTGCGGGGCCGCCATGCCCAGCAGGTAGTAGCCGCCGTCCTCCGCCGCACCCAGCACCACCCGGTCCGTTCCGGCGGACAAGGCCCGCGCCGCCGCGACCAGGCTGGCGGTCGGCAGGGTGGGGCTGTCCGAATTCAGCACGCACACGGCGGTGTGCCCGCGCTGGAACAGCGCCCGCGTGGCATGCAGCAGCGACCGGCCGAAACCCCGCACCTCCGGCGGCATGTCCCCGGCGCCGTCCGCCAGCAGGAGCTGCGTCCCGGGCGCCAGGAGCCCGTCGAACAGGGCTTCCGTCCCCTGGGGAGCGTAGGCGGCATACCCCGCGATATCGGCCTGCTGCGCGGCGAGCCGGATGTTCTCGGTGACGTCGCTC
Source organism: uncultured Acetobacteraceae bacterium (assembly GCA_964245075.1). GTDB lineage: Bacteria > Pseudomonadota > Alphaproteobacteria > Acetobacterales > Acetobacteraceae > LMUY01. The sequence continues at coordinate 64,471 of CAXTLC010000013.1, read as the reverse complement.
AGGAAGGCCGCGCTCATCGCGCGCGCTTCGTCCGGGAGCAGTGGCGGGGACAGGCGGGTCTTGGAGTGCCCGGCACGGGGCGCCTTGGCCATGACGGCGATCGCGCAACTCATGGGGCAGGCGCGCTCACTGGCAGCGGACTCGGTCGGACATGCCGGCAGCACTATCATACGGGCAGGAAAGGCCAACAGGGTGACGCATCCCTGGCCGCCTCCGCCTGAACAGGAGCGTTCGCATGGACATCGGGCCTGACGGAGCGGAACGCGCGGGGATCGCTCCGCCCGCGGTCTCGGTGCCGAATTGGCGCAACGGCGCCGTTCCCGGCGAGCGCTGCGTGCCGGAGGAGGTCGCGGTCGCGCTGACCTACAACCGCACGACCCACGCGGTGATGATGGCGACCCCGTCCGACCTGGAGGATTTCGCGGCCGGGTTCAGCCGCGCCGAGGGCATCATCGACACCCCGGGAGACATCGAGGAACTGGACGTGGTGCCCGCCCCGGACGGGATCGAGCTGCGGATGTGGATCGCGGCGCACCGGATGGAGCGGTTGGAACGGCGGCGGCGGCAGATCGCGGGCGCCACCGGGTGCGGGCTGTGCGGGATGGACAGCCTGGCGGACGCGATGCGGCCTCCGCCGCGTGTGCCGCCCGGACGGGGCTGGGCCGTGCCGGAGGTCGCCGCCGCGGTCGCAAGCCTGCCGCCGGCGCAGTTGCTCAACCACCGCACCCGGGCCGTGCACGCCGCAGGCTTCTGGCGCGACGGGTTGGTTGCGGTGCGGGAAGACGTCGGGCGGCACAACGCCCTGGATAAGCTGACAGGAGCCCTGCTGCGCGCCGGGGAGAACCCGGCGGACGGCATCTTGCTGCTCACCAGCCGGATCTCGGTGGAACTGGTGCAGAAGGCTGCCGGCGCGGGGATCGGCACGCTGGCGGCCGTGTCGGTGCCAACGGCGCTGGCCATCCGCGTGGCGGAGCAGGCCGGGATCACCCTGGTGGCCGTGGCGCGGTCCGATGGGTTCGAGGTGTTCACCCATCCGGGGCGGCTCGCGGGCGATAGGTCGGCGTCTGCTCCCCCTGCTGCCACAGGCGCCCAGCGCTAGCGTGCAACTTGGTCAGGATCACCTCGAGCGCTTGCCGTTCAGCCGGGTCGAGCACAGCGACGAACTCAGCCTCCAACGCCCGTGCGATCGGCACGATCTGGCGATACACGGCGAGCCCGTGTTCCGTCAGTTCCAACAGGTGGGCGCGCTGATCGGTCGTTTGCGCCGTTTGCGAAACCAGTCCCGTATCCACCAGCCGCGTCACGGCGCGGCTGACCTTGACGCGGTCCATTTCCGTTCGACCGATCACCTGCCGCGTTTGCCATGGCCCGGGCTCGCCCAGCACCGCCATGACGCGCCACTCCGGAATGCCGAGCCCGAACATGGCGCCGTAGCGCTTGGCGAACGCGCGGCTGATCCGCTCGCCGAGGATCGACAGGCGGTAAGGCAGGAATGCGCCGAGCAGGAGTGGTTCTGACGGGGATGTCCGAGGTTTGGGATCGAGCATGACGATTCCTATTGTATCGTCTCAGATGAAACAATATGAAGGCGAGGGTAGCAGATGATCGGACGGATACCGAGAACGCGGCGGCAAAGCCGTCTTCCGAACGAAACGCGTGGCCGGCATCGCGGCCGGATAGTTGCGCCCCAAGCCGGCACGGAGACGGGGGATGGATCAACCGCCTGTTTTCAGG